>CAVXLF010000013.1:0-55586 GCA_963762585.1 uncultured Verrucomicrobiae bacterium | reverse complement strand
CGCCCCAAATCATCATTTCCGCTTGGATCCCTGCCATTGACCGGGTTGTTCTGACAGTAAGCGTATTTGTGCAGACTCAATGGATCTTGCGGTGTCCCGTCCATTTGATCCTGCATTCCAAACCGGCCAACTGATGGATTGTAATATCGGGCACGCAAATAATACTGCTGTAAGTCCGGGTCGAATTGCTCACCGGAGTAAAGCAGTCTTGTCGTCGGTGGATTCAATGTTGTGATTGTGAAATCCAACGCATTCCCATACGCATCGTAGCTATATCGGTCGCTGATTGTGCCAGTGGAATCAGTCAACAAACGCGTTGAGCCATGTCCATCCGGCATCAGAAATGAAACCGTCCCGCTCTTCTCCTGTGCCATCACCTGATTGCCG
Organism: uncultured Verrucomicrobiae bacterium; assembly: GCA_963762585.1. Classification (GTDB taxonomy): domain Bacteria; phylum Verrucomicrobiota; class Verrucomicrobiia; order Limisphaerales; family UBA11358; genus UBA11358. The sequence goes on along the minus strand of CAVXLF010000013.1, from coordinate 55,199 downwards.
ATGGTATAGGTCGTTGTTGGAATCGCACCCATTGCCGGCAGCTCTTCCAGCGCCTGGCTGAATCCACTCAGATTCTGCGGGTCATTCAGGAAGAGGTTCGTCGCGTTCACCGAGCCGGTCATTTCCGCGCGCACGCGAATTCCGGATTGGTTGTAATAATACCGGTTCGTCTGTTGAATCGCCTGGCCTGACTCCGTTCGTTTGACCAGGGCGCCCGCCAACCGCCCTTCCAGATTGTACGAATAAGCATTCACCTCCGTAACTGAACTCCGGTTCAATCTGGAAATGGTCGTTGCGTGTAATAAATCGGCCACGGGGGTTGGTTGAGCTTGGTTAAACCCGGTGAAAGCTCGTGCAAATCCATTTTGCCTTGAATGTAGAATAAATGAATAACTCCGTTGAGCAGCATCACTTGTGGATGGCCAGCAGTCATCCCATCTTTCGCACCATCGGTCACTTTTAAAGGCCTCGACCAAGTGTTTCCGCAGTCTTTGCTGATAACGTAATAAATATCGTTCGGATCGTAGTCTGTGTGGTATTTCCCGGCACTTTGAATTCCAGCCCACGCGACGACCACCTTGTTCCCCTCCGCCGATATGGTCGGCGCGTAGCAATACTCTACTCCTCTGGACAGAAGAACGTCCTCGCTCCAACCGGAGTCAGAGTCCTTTCGATGGCAATAATATATGTCGTCATTTTCTATCGCGGGGCCGGAAAGATCGAATCTCCATTTATTGTGACGGCGGTCCATCCAGCACACATGAACCGTGTCACCTTCAGCCACAGCAGCATAGTTGCCATTGTCTTTGGCAAACGTCTTCACCACTGGTGCTGGCATGTTCCACGAATCGCCTGCAACTGTTTTTTGGCTGAACCACAATTCACATGACGGATATTTTATCGAAAAGTAATAGCAACAATCCCTTGTCCTGCAAATCGCTGGATCCCAAGCCTCCTTATCCGATATTTGCTCCATTTGCCAAGTTTTACCGGAATCAATTGAATGAAACACCCCATTATTAAATGGACCTGCACGCACGGCATCCGTCAGGGTATCACCCATCAAACAATATGGCAGATAGACGTCCTTGCCGTATATGCTGCCACCTCCAAAAGTCGGATTGTCGAGACTGGTATTTGTTCTGGTCTCTCCAAATAACGCTTGTTTGTCCATTACCCAACTTCTGTCGGCTTCAATTTTAACTTCGCCATCTCTTGCCAAACTCACGAAGAAGGCGTTTACTATCAATTCGTTATTTGTTGTATGACTTCGTGGAAAAAACATTGTGCCATCAAGTCCGACCACTGGAACAACGCGATATGCCTGAGGAAGGCGGGGAAATGGGACTTCGACCCAAATATTGCTGTTATCCGTGTCATGTTTCATTAGAAAACATCTGGCTGACATATCTTTCGTAGGCTGAAATGCGATTATACTATTAAAACATTGATATGGAGTTATCCAACCAGCCAAACTGTCTATGCTGCTAGTTACTTGTATGGGTCGTATCCAACCATGATCAGGTTGATTAGGCACTTTATAGCAGCCAACTAGAAACCAGATTGTTGACATCAAACAAAACCCTACAGCGCGCATTTTCATAAAGCTATTGGAGGTCACCGCGTAAATGAGTTAGTACCCATGGATTATCCCAATATGCGGTGTGTTCAAAAACCGAGAAGCTTCCCATGTAATGTTCACGTTCGTTGCTTGGCTGTATGTTTGGGTCTGCTGACAACCCGGGCCCACCGTGTATGTTTTTTCTCACAGCATCTAACATTTCCCCAAAACTGGGGAACGGTGGATATAATCTCATACTGCGTAACCGGGTCTTTCTTGGAGTAATAATTGAACCAATTTCCAGTGTTTTCCACGGGCTTTCGCGTGTCACGTTTCAAAGGTGAACCCATTGTGACCCAATCATGCACTTCTATGCTGCTGTTGTTCAGTAAATCGTAACTAAGGCATGTGCCCCAACTGTGGCTAATTATGTCAATGTTCGCGTAGCCGTTCATCGAGACAAGCATCTCCTCCATTTGCAACTGCACCAGCGCCATCTCATGCACGCTCTTTAATCGGATAAAAACCATATCCCGGAAGGATTCCAAAGCCGCCCCAGTCGAATTCGTCGAAGTCGTGATTTAATGGCTTGCCTCCAACATTTAGAATGGGTTGTGGTCCCAAGTTTTGTTGAAAATTCTTTGACCACCCCGACGAATGCCCGCCGTGCGTGTCAACGCCCTCAACGCCATGCACAATAATTGTGGCCGTATCCACGCCCGGCGACGCATCCCGTGAAGCCGCGTCAACAGTTGAGTTATATGATTGTCCTATCTCATTCACCTTCGTGGCTGCAATATATCCCTCTTTTGCGAGCGCTCTATAATACTCGTTTTCCAAACTCGCTCCAATGCTCATGGTGAACGAGAGACTTTCCAAATCATCATTTCCGCTTGGATCCCTGCCGTTGACCGGGTTGTTCTGACAGTAAGCATACTTGTGCAGACTCAATGGGTCTTCCGGTGTGCCATTCATTTGATCTTGTGTTCCAAACCGGCCTGCTGTCGGATTGTAATATCGGGCACGCAAATAATACTGCTGCAAGTCCGGGTCGAATTGCTCACCGGAGTAAAGCAGTCTCGTCGTCGGTGGATTCAACGTTGTGGCCGTGAAATCCAACCCATTCCCATAGGCATCGTAGCTGTAGCGGTCGCTGATTGTGCCGCTCGCATCCGTCAACAAACGCGTTGACCCATGCCCATCCGGCATCAGAAATGAAACCGTCCCGCTCTTCTCCTGTGCCATCACCTGATTGCCGATGGTATAGGTCGTTGTTGGAATCGCACCCATTGCCGGCAGCTCTTCCAGCGCCTGGCTGAATCCACTCAGATTCTGCGGGTCATTCAGGAAGAGGTTCGTCGCGTTCACCGAGCCGGTCATTTCCGCGCGCACGCGAATTCCGGATTGGTTGTAATAATACCGGTTCGTCTGTTGAATCGCCTGGCCTGACTCCGTTCGTTTGACCAGGGCGCCCGCCAACCGCCCTTCCAGATTGTAGGAATAAATATTTTGTTCAGAAGCTGAACTGCGATTTGTCACGCTGCCATTCGCATCATACGAATTTGTGAATGACACTGAGCTGGTGCTTTCGATCAGCAATTGATCGTTGGCGTTGTACGTGTAAGCGGTTACCTGCGTTCCCGCGCCGGAGGAATTCGTCTTCCACAACCGGTTCCCTGCCAGATCATAGACGTAGCAGTTCGTAAAATTCAGCGCCGGCAGCGTGGAACTGCTTGCCTCCCGCACCAGCCGATGCAGCGCGTCGTTGCTCCAGGTGATGGCGGTCGTGGAATAGGTGCCGTCGCTTTCCCGCCGTGTTTCAGTTGATGCCAGCCGTGTGCCATCGGATGCCGCGGTGTATTGATATTGTGCCAGAAGCTGGCTCGCGCCGTTGTAATTCACCTCATTCGTCAGGTGATTCATCACGTCGTATTGATATACCGTCCGCGTGCCGTTGGGGAAGAACACATTTTCCAGACTGCCCAGGCGTGTGTAGGTGTTCATCGTCACTTCCGGCGGTGTCAATGTCACGCGGTCGCGCATCATCACAGTCACGGTTTTCAACCGGCCTAATTCGTCGTAGCCGTAACGGATGTCCGAATTGATCGTGTTAACGCGGGTCAGCCAGCCCATGGCGGGGTCGTATTCGTAACTAATTCTGCCTTCCGGCGAGGTGATGTTCGTGACCGCACCATCGAGGTTATATTGGAACGTTGAGACGCCTTCCGGTCGGAGGGTTTGATACAAACGACCGTTGGCATCGTAGATGAAGACGTTGGTCTGGCCCGGCACGCTGGAGCCGGCGGCATACAACAGATTGGTTGCGACGCGCCCAAACGAATCATAAACGAAGCGATTGCTCTGGCCCTTGAAGTCCACCGAAGTGTCGAGCTGCCCAAACGCGTTGTAAGACTGCCAGTTGGTTTGCAGGAGCGGCAGCGTGCGGCTGATGGGTTCGCCGAGCGCGTCATAGGTGAATTTTGTCTGGTGTCCCTTGGGATCGCGGATGGCGACGATGTTTCCGTACAAATCGTGGTCATACTCGTAACGCGGATTGGCATTGGTGCCGCCTTCAGGATTAAACACCTGCGGTTTTATGACGGCGGTTACGCGACCGAGGTTATCGTATTGATAATCGGTTTCCAACCCGGCTTGATCCGTAACAAACATGAGCTGGCCGATTTCATTGTAACTGTTGGTGGTGTAGCTGCTGTCCGGGAAGATGGTTTTGATGCGCCGTCCTTTGGCGTCGTATTGGTAGCGTGTGATTTGCAAAAGGGCGTTTGCAGATGCAATCAACCGGCCGCCGTCATCATAGACGCTGTCCGTGCGATTGCCCAACGCATCAATCACGGCAGTCTGCCGTCCAGCGGCATCGTATTCGTAGCTGGTCACGTATCCGAGGGCATTTGTGACGACCAGCACGCGGCTGGCAGCATCATAAGCAGTGGATGAAACCGCCAACACAGCGCCTGCCGAGGTCAGGATGCTCTGCGGTACTCCGGCATTTTGCATAATATCAATCTGAACATTTGCCAAATGTTCGGTGCGGATGACGCGGCCCAAAGGGTCATAGACAGTGTGCGTGCCATTAACGGCAGAACCAGGCAAATGCCGGTCATCGGCGTATATCACCTTTGAATCATCATCATAAACACTTCGCGTGATGGAACCGTCGGCGTAGGTGGTCTGGATGACATTGCCCAGAGCATCGTAGATGTAGGAATTAGTGTTACCCATCCGGTCTATACTTTGAGTCACCTGACCATCTGAATCGTAGAGAGTCATTCGCGACCGGCCGTCCGGGTCGGTCACGCGCGTAACGCGGTTGGCGGCGTCCAGTTCCGTGATGGTGGCAAGGGTTTGGGTTTGGTTGGTGTCGTTGGGATTGACCCAGTTAAAGCTGGTGTTGGTGGTGTTGCCATTCGCATCGTGGCCGAAATCCATGCGAAGGCCGCCCGCTTGGGCCACAAATTGCAGGTTGCCCGAGCTGTCAGAACCGGCTGTTGCCCGGAGTTGATTCAGCGCGTTCGTGGCGGCAGTGGGATGGCCATAAACATCGTGACCAAATGTGGTGCTGTGTCCAAGAGGGTCCGTCACTTTTGTCCGATGGCCAGCTGAATCGTAGTCAAAGCTCGTCGTGTTTCCCGCTGCGTCGGTTTTTGAAAGCAACCGGTGGGCATTGTCCAAACCAGATCGCGTCACTTCGCCCAAGGCATTTGTAATCGCGTTTTGGTATCCGTTGGCGTCATAACCATACTCGGTGATATCGCCCAGCGGATCTGTTACTGAAGTGACATTGTTGTCATCGTCGAAGGTCCTGGCAGTTTGGTGGCCCAAGGCATCAACGGTGAGGGTCACGTTGCCGCGGGTGTCGAAGCCGTAGGTGGTGGGATTGCCCAAGCGGTCAAACACGGTCTCGGTGTGATTGGCGAGGTCATGGACGAATCGATTGGTGTGTCCGTTGGCATCAATGATGCCGATGAGTTTGCCGTTTTCGTCATACAACTGCCGCGCGATGGACACGCCCCGGGCATCGAGGATTCGGGTAAGGTAGTGCGGAAAGGCGCTGTTTTCGTAGAAGTATTGGTTGGTAACACAGGCGCCGGTTGAGCGGTCGACCAGTTTCAGTACCTTGGAGAGGTTGTCGGCGGAGTCGTATTCATAACGCACGGCGGGTTGAGAGTTGATGGTTGATTGTTGAGAGATGGGGTCGCTGATGGAGATGATGCGGCCCTGGTCGTCGCGCTGGCAGATGATTGACCGCGTCACATCGCCCTGCGGATCCTTGTGCTGGATGCTGAAACTCCTGTGACCGGTGGCGTCGAGCGTATCGGAACTGATTTCGACGGTGTCGCCCGATGGCAGGATAATTTTTGAGAGGACAGGTTTGCCCCAGGCATCAACGCTGAAATGATTATCGTAACCGCTGTCAAAGAAGTGCCGGCCGAGGTTTTCGCGGTTGATGACGTATTGCGTGCCGTCTTGTGTGGTGAGGATAAAACCCGGGAAATCGTAGTTTTCCCAGGATGTCATGGGCCCGGCCGCCTCCCAGTATGGCGGGAAACAGGGCTGAAACAGGCAGGGCAGGACGGTGAGCTGGTTGTTGACCGTCGGAGTTAGTGTCGCGTGAACGCCCGCAGGCGCTTTCCAGACCGCCGTGTAACCACTCCCGCCGACAGCCAAAGTAAAGGCAAACGTCACCCGGCGTCCATCAGGCAGGGTGAGGGTGACATCGCGTCCGCCGCCGGTGCGCAGGCTGAAGGATTTACCGTCCAGGTCACTGGTGCCCTGTCGTGTTTCGTCCAAGGCCACATCCAGGTCGTTCAAGGCGTACGTCCAGGAATAGCCGAAGTCGCCCTGATCGGGATTGAGCGAGTTATAGGTGCGAATGACGGCGAGTGACAGGCCGCCGGCGGGAATGGCGAGGTCCTGTTCGCTGAAGCCGAATTGGCCGACTTTGAGCTGCGTATTGAGAAGGATGCGGACACTTTTCTCCGTCACCACATAACCGCCCTTGGCTCGCAACACGAGGTCGTAAACGCCATTTTGGATGGTGGTGAAATCGCAGGTAGCCAGGAGGCCGGACGCGGTGGCGGAGCCGACCGAGCCGGGGTGGAAACCGGAGCCATCCACTGGTCCGGGCGTGAAATCACGCAGCAGTACGCCAGTGGTGGTGTAGAGTTGCAATTGCCAGGCGATATCAGGGGAATCCACGTCATAGGCCCGGCCGATCAAATTGAACAATCCGTCGCCAATCGTGGCGGGGCTGGTATAGATTTGGTCGCCTACCTGGGACACGGCGTCGGCCAAATTATCAATTTGGGCCACGGGATCGATGCCCGTGGGCGCTTTAACGTTGATCTGAATTCCCGGCGAGGTGTTCATCTGGCCAAACCGATCATAAGCGGTGGCGGTGAAGGCGCAGTCACAGTTGTCAGTGAGAGCCTTCCAATTCAGGGTGTAAACACCGTCCACGCCGTTTGTGACCGTGCCAATCAGGGTCTGACCGAGGTAAAACTCCACTTTGGTGATGTATTGGGAGGGAGAGACTGTTGCCATAAGGGGATCAATGGTTCCGGCATTGGTGGTGTAAGCGGTGGCAGCAAGACTCACCGCTGGCAGGGCGCTGGCGTAAACATCCACGAGAATGTTGCCCCAAGCGGTGCCGCCCTTCCCATCCGAAATCTGATAATGGAACCCGTCGGCCGGATAACCCTGGACACCGTGTGGCGGTGTGTAACGGATGCTCTTGCCGTTGTCGATGATGACCGCGGTTCCGTTGGCCGGCGGCGTAAGGGAGACAATCGTAAGCGGATCGCCATCGGGATCGGTGTCATTGGCCAGGACATCCAGGGTGTTATTGGCACTGTTGACGAGGACGACAGGATGATCGTCATTGGCAACAGGCGATCGGTTCTGGCTTGAGGCATTCACCGTGACGTTGATGTTGGTGGCCACACCGACCCGGCCGTTGCTGTCCCAAGCCGCGGCCATCAGCGTATAGTCGCCCGGCTCGGTGATGTTCCAATCAACCGCGTAAGGGGCGGTGGTGGCGGTGCCGATCAACCATGAGCCGAAGGAATTTTCGTAGCCGAACGCCACGTTGGTGATGATTACGCCGCCGCCGGAGGGTTGCGCCATGGCGGTGATGGTGATGCGCGCAGGTGCAACGAAAGTCATTCCATTCGACGGGGCTGCGATCCACAAAGTCGGCGGCGCACCGTCTGGATTTGAAATCGCGCTCAAGTTGACCGCGAACGGATTATCGTCCGGGTCATTATTCGTGAGGATCAGACCTGCCTCACACTTGGCGCTGTTGGTGGACAGGAATTGCATGGTGAAATCAGCACTGCCGCCCGCCGCAAGATTGGTCACGGGTGAAGGGGTGATGGAGAAAACGTCCGGCATCGTGATACTATAACCACTGATAGTCAGCAAGGCGCCCCCCTTGTTGGTGATGGTAAGGACGCGGGTAACAGGGGCATTATTGGTTGTGGCTCCGAAATCCAAGGTTCCGAAGCTGGGCAGATTTGTACCTGAAACCAGTGCCGCGATGTCCGGCGTCGGCGTTGCCCCGCAGCTGAATTGCAGCGTGTAATCGCCAGTCTGAAAGATGTCGGCGGAACTGGCTTCGAGGAGGTAGGCGTTGCTGGTGGGCAAGATGTAGCGCAGCCGGGCGTCGGTAAGATTCAACACTTCATTGGTTGCAGTAAGCACCGCCCCATTCGTGTCCATGAGGAACATGAAACAGGAGAAGTTGGTTGACTTCATCGTGAATGTGACGATGTCCCCGGCCGAGCCGGTGAGCCGGTAGAGATCGGAATAGTGCGAGGGCACTCCAATTGTGTTCCCAATGGCGAAGCCGTCGGTTGGGGCGAGACGGTCTGAACAGGTATTTCCGCAGGTAATGTTGCGGGCCCACTTTTTGTTCATGGGGCCAGCCTGTACCGGCACATTGCTGACACTCGCCGAGGCAAAAATCCAGTCGGCTCCAAAGTTGGTGCCGGTGTAAGTCAGGGTGGCCTGTCCGGATGCATCCGTAAGCCGGACGATGTTGGTCATGCCATGCGCGCCGATTACATTGAAGGAGACGCTGGTATTGCTGACAGGACTACCGCCGGCGTTTTGGAGGGTTGCCGTCATGGAAAACGAGGTATTGGATATTCCCACGCAGGGATGGGCGGGCGACAGGGTCAACACTGGTGAACCGACTGTGATCACGACGCCGGTTGAAACACTCAAATTTGAGGCATTGTCGCAGGCCCTGGCCACGAGAACGTGCTGGCCCGCTGGAGGATTTGTCCACACAACGGAGTAGGGAGCATTCGAGATTGTCCGGAACAGGAAACCATTGGTCAGGAAGTCAACTTTTTGGATGCCGTCTTCATCCCTGGCGAGGGCGTCAATTTCCAGCGCCACGTTGGTAATGACGTTGTTCGTCACCGGGACGGTAGTGCCGTTGGTCGGGTAGTAGATGGAGACCTGGGGCGGTCCGGAAGCAGCCCGCGCACTGCCCACAACCCGCGCCCAGAACGGATTTTGCTGCTGGTTGCCGTCGTTGCTATCGAAGCTAAGATAGCCGTTAAAATCCGCCAACTGAGTTGAGAACAGGGTGATTCCAATGTTGGTAATGGCGTTATGGGGGAGCGTGATGTCGTTTGCGGGCGAGATGGAAAATCCGTTGCCTGAATTGGTTGAAGCTGCGGGATAAACGGCGATGTTTGAAATAACCAGCGGCTCATTACCGTTATTGGTCAATGTGATGTAATTGGTAACTCGTGTTCTGACATTGATGGTTCCGAAATCAATCAATCCGTCCACGGGAAGAGGCGCGGAACGGGTTGTGAATGCCGGATACGCATTGGTGAAGACGTTGAGTGTGGCCGTATCCGCACAATCCAGGGTCAACATGAAGTCCCCCACTGATTGTGGCTGATAAGACGTTAATTCGATGACATAGACGCCAGCGGAGGGCACGCGGAATATGATTTGTGAATCGGTGGTGTCGGCAGCGGAATCATCATTCCAGGACAACACATTCGTGGAAGCGTCCTTGAGAAGCAGAAAAGTGTCAAAGCTGGTTGATGCCGCAGTGATGGTGAGGAGCTTGCCGATGTCGTTTGTGTCCGCCGTGAAGGCGTAACGACTGCAATACCGGCCAGCGCCAAAGACCGTCGACCAGGAATTGGTGCGAGTGAGAGCACCAAGCACGCCGTCACCGCAACTAATGGGTGACGGCCTGATGATGGTAAGGTCGGCTGAAACGATCCGGCTATCCTGGGAATAGTAATAATAATGTGTAAACGCCTGGATGGTCGCGCTCGAGGTCAGATGAATTATTCCTCCGTTTGTGAATGAGCCATCGTAGTGCAGATCCGAGAGTATGGGGCTGTTTGTTACGTAATAAATAAGCGAGTTGGAAATCAAGTTGGTAATGAGCACATCGACCCGGTCATTGAAGATGCCGCCAAAAGGAATGATCCAGGGAGCAGGTGCGGTACCGTTGTAATATGCCACCTCGGTGGCCAGTTCTGACGTGTTAAAGCACCAATGGTTGAACGCTCTGACCATGTAAACATAGTTGCTGCCTGATGTAACGTCGCTGTCAATAAACCGATTGGTGTCAAGGCCACTAAAAATGAGCGTAAGACTCGATGTGATTGATGGTCCCCGGCTGACGGTGTAACTGGTGGCATTGGTCACGGTGGTCCAGGTAAGCACAACGGCACCAAAAGTCGGGTCGTTTTGGGCAACCAAGTTCAGTGGTCGACCAGGCACTACGCAGCCGTTGTCGATACGCACCTTCGCCTTGCGACAGCCATTGTACGAAGCCAGGATTTCAAAAGTGCTTCCTTCGGCTCCGGCGGCCTGGATGGTGGCGATGGTGGATGTCTCTCCCGCAGGGACGACCGCGACCATGCAAGCCGTTCCGTTTGTATAGAGCGGCACATAAGCGCCGCCGAATGGCGCGGGTGAATCCAAAGAAACCATCAGTGTAACAGTTGCCGGAAGGGTGATCAGATTTGTAGAAAGCGCCAGTGGCAGCAATATCGGAGCGGTCTGGATCGCATCCGCAGGGAGCACATCAAATCGTGCCGAACGACCCGCATCCCATCCAGCCTGTCGCGTGCGGATATCATAAGCCTTATCCGCCACCGCATTCACTGGCGCGGTGATAATGAAGCCGCCGAACGCAGTGTAATCGTCTTCCACATCCCAACCATTCGGGTTACCCGAGGAGGCAATTATCTTGTTCCGGAACACAATGTCCCAGGTTCCGTTCAAGGGCGAATCACCACTGGGCAGGATGAAATCACGGCAGTGGCCTTGTGGAATCTGCAGGTCCATGACCATCGCCAACGTAAGCGTATTTTTATCCCACGGCCATGCTGCCTGCGGGTTATCGGTGACACTGCCATCCCGTCCGCACAGGCTGCTCATGCGGTTGAAGAGCAGGAAGGAGCACGTTCCGTCCAAATGCGCTTCGGCATCCGGGTAAAAGTTGGCCGGCAGTTCCCACTCGGCTGAATAATGATTGGCTCCAACAAGCTTGTGCGCATTGGTAAACAGCAGACCGAAGCTGCTGGAGTCGGCAGCCAATGAACCAACACCGATTTCGACATCGAACCGGCTGCCTGGGCTGGACTGAAGGGTCCCGGCACGCTGCACCCGCGCGCCCACCACCTTGCCCCATACGCCTTGGGTATCAAACATGGCAGGAACAGCGGCTGCGGCGCCCGGTTGTGAACCTGCGGCAGCAAACGAAGAATACAGTCGATTTTGGTCGTCACGAACATATACCGCCCAGCCCTCCGAATTGCCGCATTCGGCAAGAATCCCATTGATCACAAAGCCGGTGTTGGTCCCATACGGGTCTTCGACATACACACCACCGGTTGTGTCTGCATAATCCTGCATAATCGAACGCACACTGACACCCATGATATTCGCATAATAGATGTCTGGGACAGGATAGACATCAGACCAATCCCGTTGGCCTCCGGTATATATGGCGGAGATTTGAATCCCGTTTGTAGCCGCCTGCAAAGCACGCGTGTGAGCGGCCAACATATACTTTTGAACCAGCGATGGATAAGTTTCACTGGAAGGGTCATCAAATCCACCCGGAGGCGCATCGGTAACCAGGATGACCATCTTGCGGGCTTCAGGCCGGAAACGGGTGTTGAAATCGCCACATTGATTCCGGTTGCGAGCCGGCAACGCGTTGATGACCGTGTTGAGCGCTTCATCGGAACACTCTGCCGAACACGCACCATCTCCGGTGGTTAGGTTCATGAGCGCATCGGCAATTTGGTCCCGGTTGGTAAATGACAGCGTTTGGCGCACACATACGAAATCTCCGGAGAGTGAACCGTTGTCCGTACAGTCACAATTAGGCTCGGAATCATCCCCGGGAGTGAAACCATCGAACGTCACCAACCCCAGTCGATAATCGCCCCCCGAAGCAATGATGATATCGTTGAGCATGTTCGTCATCGCGCTCTTTATGCTTTCCAATTCCCACTGCATGCTCTCGGTGGTATCGATGACAAAGACCACATCCATTGGTCCACAGTACTGAACTGCGTTTGTGCTTCCACCTACCAGCGAATCAATAATCAAATTGGCGGTCCGGGCTGGCTGGCCATGGTAGGTTGCGCTGATCGTGACTATGTTGGTTGCGCTGACTGGAAGAGCGTTTAGCGTGAATGAATTACTCCATTGGCCTTCCGGCACAAAAACTGAAACCGGGACAGTCACATTCGCAGAAGAACTGTAAAGATTGACCGCCTGCCCGCCCGCGGTGGCGCAATTGCTCAAAACAACCGTACCAGACAACTGTCCACCTCCAAACATTTCACCTGAACCAAGCACCAGATTGCTGACGCCCGGCACGTTGACGCATCCGCTGTTAACGGTAATCGGCACTGGCGCTGACGTTGTGCTCAAGCCGTCGTTGTCCGTGGCAATGGCAAAAAGATTCGTCAGCGCAGTCTGAGGCGCGTTGCTCCAGATGCTTGAGTAAGGCGAACTGGTATCGTTGCCGAGACCAAAAGCGCCTGCCCGAAACTGGACGTTGGTGACCATGCCATCCACATCGCTGGCAGTCGCCTCGATGACAATAGGTTCACCAAAAGCAAACTCGGTATTGGGTTGCGGCGTCACAATGCAGACGGCCGGCGGCTGCGGAAAAACGGCGATGTTGACGGCAGCCGATGTGGTGGCCAAGCCGCGGTCGTTGGAAGCCACGGCGACAAACTGATAATTTCCATTCAACAGATTCGTCAACGAAAGCCGGTAGGGACTCAAGGTGGAGCTGCCCAACAACACACCGTTGGTGTTTAGGAAATAGCTGACGTTGGTCAGCATACCCTCCTGGTTTTGAGCAACGGACATCAATCGGATGGTGGCTGGCGCGGCAAAGGAATCTCCATCCGATGGGGTCATAATAAAGACTGTGGGCGCGCGGGCCGATCCCTCAACGGTGACGGTCAGGGTTGCGCTGTTGGTAACTGGAGTGCCACACGCGCCGCTCACCACCACGCTGTAGATTCCCGCATCCTCCGGCCCTACATTATTCAACGTCAGATTGTTGGCCACCGGCCCGGAGAGCACCGCGCCATTCTGATACCACGTGTAACCAAAAGGGCCTGTTCCGGAAGCGGTTGTGTTAAACGTCGCCGTAGTTCCGGACAGGGTGTTCAGGCTGGTTAATGGCGTTGCTCCCACCGCACTGTTCACCGTCAGACTGGTCGTGTCGGTCGCACTCGTATTATTTGCCGCCGTCACCACCACAGCGTAAGTGCCGGCGTTGGTCGCAGAGACATTCGTGAGGACGAGCGTACTGGCGTTTTGGCCTGTCAATACGCTGCCATTCTGACTCCATTCATAACCAAACGGTCCGGTGCCTGAAACCGTCGAGCCAAGCGTCACACTCGATCCCGGGCAAAGGTTCGGGTTCGTTGGTGTGATGGTCACCGAAACGGGTGGATTCGAATTCCCACATGAGTAAATGGCCAACCCCATAAGCTGGGGGTCGCCCACGGCGGGACTGATCACCTCAATCTTCAATGCCCCATTCGTCACATTGCCGCCGTAAGGACCGAGTTTGACCCAATCCCCCAATGCCAGATTTGTTCCGATCCCCGTCGCAACGGTTACACCCTGAACGTTGATGTTCAGATTCCGCGCGTTGTTTGTTTGGTCCTCCAGCAGCCAGCCATAAACATAGTAATAGCCATTGGCGAGGTTGGTTTGTAACAGCGCAAAACCGATCGCCTTGGTATCGTTGTCACAATTGGTGCCGCCCACCTCCACACCGATGGGTTGATTGTTGGTAGGATCAAACGTGACCACTGCTGTCTGGTCACAGCCGGGGACGAAATGGGTCCCATACAGGCAGGCCATGTTCGTCATGGTGATATAATTGGCAGTTGGGACATAACGACCGCCGCCATTGATGTTTGTGTTGCCCTGCCCCAGCAAAGTCCAAAGCGCGTTTTGAATGTCGTTTATGTTGGTGCCTAGTCTGTGATTCAACAGGTAGTTTACCCTGTTCAAGTTCGGGCTCGAGAAGCGAGGATCGGGCATGCCATAGCTGTAATACAGCGTGAGCCGGTAGTTCTGATTTGCGCTGATATCAATGTCACGATTAAAGCACCATCCATAATAGGCCCGGACTTCATTGGTCACCAGGTAACCGTTGGGGAAGTTCGTCAGCGAAACCCGCACATAACAATTGGTGAAATCTTTGCTGACACTAAACTGGCAATTTGTTTGCTGGTTTGCCGGAGGCAGCCGATAGCGCGTGAGCAGGGATTGCAACATGTTACTGGTGCCGATATCCGTTGGTGGAATCAGATTGGAAACAGACACGGAACTCGCAACCGCATTTGTCACCGAAAGGCCGTTGGTCAAGGCACACGTATAACTCCACCACGAATGACCTTCGATGGTAACAGCCGGGCCGCCCAAATTAACCCCTTCTAAAAAGACGACGTTGTCATTGGTGATGTTAACGACGCTCGAAGTGCTTGCCATGCCGTGGCCATCCATGGCGATCGCACTCAGGGAATAGGCGCCCGCAGGTGCGTTCGTCCAGACAAAGCTATAGCAGCCATTGGATGCACTGGCTGTTTCACCCAATTCCACCCCGTTACCGAAAATGAATCGTACCTTGGTTATGCTGGTCCCAATTGCGGCTGCGCTGGCCAGGAAGGTGATGTTGGTCGGGGCCACAAATCTTGAACCGTCGGCCGGACCAATCAGGCTGACCGACGGTGGAACCAGCACCGTTAGCAAGGCATTGGAGCTGGCCACACTGCCTATTGCATTGGTGACCACAGCCGAATAATTACCTGCGTTTGTCAACTGAACATTCGTTAATGTGAGCGAAGCGTTTATGGCCCCTGCCGAGAGGTTCATCCCATTGAAATACCACTGGTAACTCAACGGAATCGTGCTGCTGCTGCTCACACCCACAGTGAACGTCACATCGCTCCCTTGAACCACTGTTTGACCGGCCGGTTGCCCGGTGATCACTGGAGGCAAGACGCCGGGATGTTCATACTCCCACCAGTCCGGTACCCCATTGGAATTTTCATCCATACCCGTCCAGTCTCTCGCCCAAAGAAACAGACTCTTCCGTTCCAACATCGGCACCGTGAACGGCGTCCAATTCTGGTTCATCACCGCCCATATGTCGGTTTCAATGGTCCAGCGAGGCGCAGTCACATTGGTCTTGCTCCACAACTCGTAGACCTCTCCGGTCTGCGTATAAACCGGATGGTGCAGAACCAAAGAGACCTTGCTATTGGTAACAGACGAAATCTGCAGCCAGAAGTTTGGGCCGTTGCTATTGTCACCCGATGCCAAACCCGGCAATGAAAGTTGGACCAAGGCGACCGCGCATAACAGTGCCAGTGCAAAAGAAACCAAACGAACCTTCATGAGTTTCGTTGAACCTTTCATAACGTTGCTCCCGGGGGGTTGATGGTGGTTTAAAATTAAATCCGCGCTAAATCCTTTGCCTAAATTCGCGATAATAGGGAATCCGCCTGCCTGACTTTTCATACGCTGCGCGGATTCCCGCGGGTCTCAAAGTAAGGATGTACAATCTCTGGAACGTGCTCAGATTGTGTGAGGGAGTCATTCGTGCCGCGTTGCGAGTGATCCCAACCACCAAACCACCGGCAACCATGACACGCCGGCGGACTCGATTGATGTTTGGAGCGGGGATCCGGCGGGCGTTCTTCACCAAGTAGCAGCCGGATCGAAACACAAACCTTCCCACTAAAGGAAGCTGAGGCGGAAAAATTTTGTCTCTACTTCGACTTAGCAACGACCCCGTATGTCCCTTCGGTTGCAACGTTCTGAATTCGCCGGAAGCCGGGCGCTTCAAATTATTATAAGTTTATAATAATATTGTCAATCGATTAGTAAGCATTACTTTTCATTCTGACGCAGGTTGTTGCTGGAAAGTTCTTATTAGATTAATACCCACAGATTGTGGTTCACTGTTTTAGAATACAGCCGGTGGGGTATTTCTCTACGTTACTAATTTAATACTAAAATAATTCAAACCAGTAATAGATTCATCCAAGCCCGTTCATTCACCGCCTCCAAGCAGACACACAGTCAAATACATCCATCAAATAAAGACGAAATGTTTCCAGAATACTCGCGCACGCCACGACACACGCGAGCTCCAGATTTTTTCTATCAGGCACGGCCTATCGACTTTCCGGCTCTGGTATTGAATGTTGCGGCGGCTTCTGCAACCATATCCGGGTGGGCCTGTAGCTCAATTGGTTAGAGCAGAGCACTCATAATGCTTTGGTTCTCGGTTCGAGTCCGAGCAGGCCCACCAATCCACCAGCCGACGGGGTTTGGACGGGTGCAGACCACGGTTTTACGCGAAAACCACGGGCTTTTTTGCAGTCGAGGACAAGGTTCGAGCCAGACACTTTTTGAGCAAGCACCTTTTTCTCCGGTGGAGAACCATTGACAGCGAGCTCACCCGCGTTTCCAGCGGTTCCGCTCCCGCGCCCGGCGTAACGGCCTTTTTTCGACTTTGTGTGATGATACATTCATGGTAGGAATCCATCATGGGCGCAACGGAAACGATTAAGGAATTAGTTCGCATCGCGGCCACGGCCGGCCTGTCCAAAGACGTGATTGATCTGCTCGATAAAAAGACTTCCTTGATCGCAGAGCAGGTTGCGCTGTTGGAACGGGAGAAGATTTCGCTATTGCGCGAGAATCGCAGCCTGAAATCGGAGAATGAAAATCTTAAAACCCGGCTGCAAGAGGCACTGCCAAAGCCGGATCAGTTGAGCGAGCAAACGGCGGCCGTTTTGAGATTGTTTTTTGAGCATCCGCAGGATTTTTCCGATCCGCAAGTGGCAAGACATTTTCGAATTGGCGAGGGCATCGCGGGGCATCATACCGGCATCCTGCTTAGAAAAAGGTTAATCAGCCAGACGACCGTTGGCATCATGGGTTCTCCGCCACAATTCCAAATAACTGCAGCCGGCCGCGCATACTGCGTAACAAATGGGTTGGGGTCCTGACTCAAAACGGTGCCGGAACAAAACTGCGATTTTAAACCCGTCTGCGCATCACCCATCACGTTGACAACCCGATTTTCAGGCTGTGGCGTCATTTGCAGTTTTCCAGGCGTGAAACCTTGCCACCGCAGCGTCAATTCCGGTTTGCGCGGAGCAATGCCCGGCGCTCCCGGTTCTCGCGGAGCAATGCTCCGCGCTCCATTTAAACCACACCTCCCGCCGTTTTTCATCGCGCCGCGACCGTATTTATCATTGCGGCCAGGGGCCCAAGCTGGTTTGTTTCCACGCCGCGTGAAAATCACGAATCTTAATCCCGACACGGACATCGGCGCCAGCAGCTGGCTGGTGGAGCTGGAGGAGCACCGCATCCTGCTGGATGCCGGGATGCATCCGAAACGCGAAGGGCGCGCGGGGTTGCCAATGTATAACAAGGCGGGGAACGGGGACCTCGACGCCATCGCGATTTCGCATTGTCATCATGATCACGTGGGCTCGCTGCCGGTGGCGGCGCGGCATTTTCCCAAGGCGCACGTGCTGATGACGGAGCTGAGTTATTTCATCGTGGAACGGGTGCTGCACAATTCGGTGAATGTGATGACGCGGCAGCGGGACGAGCTGGGCATCCGCGAGTATCCGCTGTACAGCCACGACGAGGTGGACGACCTGGCGCCGCAATTTCAGGGTTTCAAATACAATCGCGAGGTGGAATGGGCGTCGTTTCACAAGGCGCGGGCGGGGTTGCCGTCGCCGACGCTGGAATTTTTTGACGCCGGCCACACGCTGGGTTCGGCGGGCATTTTGATTCGCGGCCGGCGGGAGACCCTGTTTTACACGGGTGACGTTTGTTTCCATGACCAGACGATTTTGCGGGCGGCGCGGTTTGAGGACGTGAAGGCGGACGTGTTGATCATGGAAACGACGCGCGGGGACCGGGTGACGCCGCCGGGATTTTCGCGCGAAAGCGAAATCGAGCGGCTGGTGGCGGCGATCCAGCAGGCGCTGAAGCGGAAGGGTTGCGTGTTGATTCCGGCGTTTGCGCTGGGGCGCACGCAGGAGTTGCTGGCGTTGCTGGCCTTGCTGATGCGCGCGGGAAAATTGAAGTCGCAGCCGGTTTACATCGGCGGGCTGGGCCGGGTGTTCACGGAAATCTACGATCTGGAGGCGCACCGGACGCATCGCCAGCACACGAACCTGCAATTGCACGAGGCGCTGGAGCTGGTTGTGCTGGAAAAGGGGCAGGCGGACAAAATGAAGCTGAGCGGCGGGCGGATTTTTGTGATTACGGCGGGCATGATGAGCGAGAACACGGCGGCGCATGATCTGGCGGCGCGCATGATCGGGGACGAACGGCAATCCATCTTCTTTGTGGGCTACGCGGACCCGGACACGCCGGGCGGGCGGTTGAAGGCGGCCAAACCGGACGGGACGTTTGTCCTGAGCCCGAGCGCGGGCCGGGTGACGCGCCAATGCGACCTGCAGGATTTCGATTTGACGGCGCACGCGAACCGGGAGGGTTTGCTGGATTTTGTCGGGCAGGTTTCGCCGCGGGCGGTGTTGCTGAGCCATGGGAGCAACGAATCGCGCGCCTGGTTTGAGGAGCAGATCCGGTCGCGCCACCCCAAAATCAAAATCATCCAGCCGCAGCCGGGTGCGCCGGTGACGGTGTAAACAAAACCGCCGGTGAATTGGATTCACCGGCGGGTGTGGGTTGACCGAAATTAATTACCGTTGCCGCTGACGATGTTGCCGAGGTTGAAGATCGGCAGGTACATGCAGACGACCATGCTCCCGATCAGGAGTCCCAGAAAGACGATGAGGAGCGGTTCGAGGAGCGACATCAGGCCGGAAAGCATGGTTTCGACTTCCTCATCCAGAAAGTTGGAGACGCGTTCGAGCATGTTATCAATGTTACCGGTTTGTTCGCCGGCGCTGATCATGCGGACGATCATGCTGGGAAACACCGGATACTTGCCGAGCGCGGAGGCAATGCCTTCGCCGCGTTCGATATCGGCGGAAGCGGACTTGATGGCCCTTTCCATGACGGTATTGTCAACGGTCTGGGAAACAATTTGCAGGACTTCGAGAATTGGCACACCGCTGCGGATGAGCGACGACAGGGTGCGGGTAAAGCGGACGAGGCAGATTTTGTGCGCGATGGGGCCGAAAATCGGCAGTTTGATGCGGCGCGAATCCCAGAAATCGCGGCCGCCCTTGGTTTTGATGAAGGCCATCCAGCCATAGGTGATGGCGCCCAGGAGAATGACGACCAGCAACCAATAGCTGCCCATAAAATCGCTGATGTTCATGAGGAACTGGGTGGGCGCCGGCAGTTTCGCACCGAAACTCTCGTAGACGTCCTTGAAAACGGGAACGACTTTCACGAGCAAAAATATGGTGATGCCAATGGCCACCGTGCTCACGACGATGGGATACATCATGGTGGTTTTGACCTTCCGGCGCAGCTTGGCGCTGCTTTCGAGGTAGGTTGCCAGCCGGGCCAGAATTTCCGCCAGCAGACCGCCTTTTTCACCGGCCGCCACCATGGAGACGTAAAGTTTGGAGAAGGCCTTGGGATGTTTCTGCAACGCTTCCGAAAAGCTCTCGCCGCTTTCGACCCGCGTGCAAATGTCGCGGATGACATCGCGCATGGCCTTGTTGGGGGTCTGGTCGGCCAGGCCTTGAAGAGATTGGACAATGGCAATACCGGCGTCGACCATGGTTGCCAATTGGCGGGTAAAAACGACCAAATCCGCCAGTGAAACCCGGCCGCCCTTGGTTTTGCCCTTTTTGGAGATCTTTTCCTCAATGGACACCACCAGCAGGCTTCGGTTTAGCAGCGCCGCCACGGCGGCCTGTTCGGTGGCGGCTTCCACCGTGCTGTGGATTTCGCGGCCGCTGGCCGTCTCCCGGGCTGTATAGGAATATGATGGCATATCGTTTAATGATAATTTGTTTTACTTACCAAATCGTATTATTTGTTTTGTTCGCTTTCCAAACCTCTGTCGAGGCCATTCCAAAGCATCCTTTATTCCAAACTTGCGCCCGCCAACGACTTCAGTTGCCTGCATCCAGTGCCTCAATTTGGTTCAATCTGTCCCCATGAATGGGAATGAAAAACCGACTTTTGTTACAACATGTTTATTTGCATAATGTTATGCATAAGCGATTCGTAAAAAAAAATGTTGTCAAATGCCGGGGATTTCCCTATTTTCACCACCAATCGCACCAAGTGGTGCCGGGGCAAACGATTTTTGCCCTGTCGGACAAGGCACAAAACAAAGAAAACATTAACAAACAACATCGGAGGAACCAGATGAAGTTTAATAAATGGACAGTAGGTCTGGCGGCGATTGGGGTAGTCAGCCTCGCTTCAGCCGCTCGCGCAGACGAAAAGTTGAGCGCCGTGCAAACGTCGCTCTCGAATACCACCTTAAGTGGTTATGTGGATACGGCGGCAACCTGGCGGCCGGGTACGGATCTAACTGATCATAGCGGCGGAGCTAATACTCCCGGCTATAGCTTCGCGAAAAATGACGGCTTCTCCCTGAACGCCGTTGATCTCGCGCTGGACCATCCGGAGGATGAAAGTCCCTGGGCGGCCGGTTATCATATTGAACTCATGCTGGGACCGGATGCGGTTCCTGGCCCGGGCATCCGTCAGGCCTATGTGACTTTGCGCACACCGGTCGGCAACGGTCTGGATTGGAAAATCGGCGTTTGGGATACCATTGTTGGCTATGAATCCAACAGTGATCCGTTGAATCCCAACTATACCCGTTCTTACGGTTACACGATGGAGCCGACGACCCATACGGGCGTTTTGGCCACCTACAAAATCAACGACATGGTCACCCTTCAGGCTGGCGTGGCGGATGGTTCGAACGTGGCAGGCGGTCCAGGAGGCATAAATGGGACTTCGGTAAGCGAGTCTCAGAAAGCCTACATGGGCGACGTCCAATTAACTGCGCCGGACAGTGCGGGTTGGGTAAAAGGCGCGACCCTGACCGTGGCCTTGATTGATGCAGCCGGTAACAGTGCTGCTAATCCTGGCTCCACGAGCTTGTACGCGGGCATTTCCATTCCAACGCCGATTTCAGCGTTGAAGTTTGGTTCGTGCTTTGACTACCTTGACGAACATAACGGTCATGTGGCCGGCAACGGGAACAACGACAGTATCTGGAACATCGCGGTTTACGCGACCATCCAGGCAACGGACAAGCTGTCCTTCAACCTCCGTGGCGAGTATCTGGATGACCTCAACACGGGCGCCACTTCAATCCAGCCGATCGCGGCTGCTTACACTGGACACGCCGCGGAAGAATTCACGGCCACGATTCAGTATAACCTGTGGGCGAATGTGATCAGCCGCTTGGAAGTCCGTTGGGACCATATCGAAGCGAACAACCACGCGTTTGGCGCAGTTGCCGATGGATCCTCCGCGGTCCAAGGTACTGCCGACCGATCCAGCGACTTCCTGGTTGCTCTGAACTTAATCTATCAGTTCTAATTTAATTAAGAACTTCAAGGCCCCTTCCGTGAAAGCGGAAGGGGCTTTTTATTTCCGCGGGCGCGCGAAAGCCGCTTGCGCTTTGGACTGCGGTGGCCGTGACCCCGCTTTTTTGCGGGCAATTCATCCCTGACATTTGCTCCATGCCCCCCTAGAATCCGCCGTCCAGAATGCAATTCATCCGCGATATTTATGCGACGAAACAGGCGGCCCAACGGCCGGTTGTTTCCTTTGAATTTTTCCCACCCAGGACGGACGAAGGCGATCTGGCCCTCCTCGAAAAGCACATTCCCGCGCTGCTTCAGGCCCGGCCGGATTTCTGCTCCGTGACCTATGGCGCGGGCGGGAGCACGCGCGACAAGACGTTGATGATTGTGGACCGCATCCAGCGGCAGCACGGCCTGACGGCGCTGGCCCATCTGACCTGCGTGAACCACACGCGCGACCAGGTGCGGGAACTGCTCGACCGCATCCGCGGGCTTGGCTGCAAAAACATCCTGGCACTGCGGGGCGATCCCCCGGGTGGCGGCGAGTTCCAGTCCACGCCCGGCGGCTTTGAGTTTTCATCGCAACTGGTCGAAATTCATCCGGGAATCGGGCGATTTCTCCATTGGCGTGGCGGGTTTTCCCGAAGGCCACACCGCGTGCAAGGAGGGCAAACACGCCGACTGGCGGCATTTGAAGGAGAAGGTGGACGCCGGCGCGGATTTTGTCCTTACCCAGTTGTTTTTTGACAACGCCGATTACTTTGAATTCCGGGATTATGTGGCGGGCAAACTTGGGGTGCGCGTCCCGCTGGTGCCCGGAATCATTCCCATTTTGAGCGCCACCCAAATCACCCGGTTCACCCGGCTTTGCGGCGCGAAAATTCCGCCGCCGTTGCGGTCGCAATTGGACCGGCTGGGCAACGACGACACGGCCGCGGTGGAATTTGGGATTGAATACGCGACGCGCCAGTGCGAGGAACTGCTCAAGGCCGGCGTGCCGGGCCTGCACTTTTACACCCTGAACAAATCCCACTCCACCGTGCAGGTCGTAAAGAATCTGGGCTGGCGTAACCCCGCTTTGGTAGCAGCCGGTTGACGGGGCGCCGGGCTGATCTGCGGCACACGATCCACTCATTTCCCGTATTCATGCAGCCGCAAAAAATCGCGCGCTGCTGAAATCGAAAGTAACGAGCCTCCTCACGGCGGCTGCCACAATGATGAACCCGGCCGGTTACAATCCGAGGTTGTTCGCCACGATCCCGAGCACGCTCAACGGTCCCTGGTCCTCCAAACTATCGGCGGCCTTGTCCACCTTTTGCAGGGTCAGTTTCGCGTTCTTATAAAATTCCTGGTCGTTGACGAGCTTGCCGACGGTGCCCTGACCCTGGTTGACCTTCAGCAGGATTTGATCGAGGTTCGTCATCGAGGCGGTGGTGGCGCTGTACAGCGTCTCGTCGGTAACGAGTTTGCCGATGGTGCCCCGGCCCTCGCTGACGCCGTTGACGATCTGCCGCGCGGCGGTCACCGTGTCCTGCAGATTGGTCACGGTGGCCAGAGCGGAATTGTAAAGCGCATCGGTATAAATCAGTTTGCCAACGGTTCCCTGTCCGGCGGCAATCTGGCTGGAGATGGCGTCAATGTTGGAGATGGTGCCGCCGAGGTGGCCGCTGTTCTGCCGGATGAAATCGGTCAAGGGGCCGAGCAAATTGTTAATGGTGTCGCCGGTAAAACTCTTGGTGAGGTTTTGAATGCCGGTGGCGGCATCATTGAGCTTGGCCATGATGGCGTTGAGGTCCGGCTGCTCGACGACGGCGAGCACGGCGCCGTCCACCGCCGCCGGCGAGTCCGGTGAACCAAAATCGACGGAGACAAAATTTTGCCCCATCAATCCGGTGAACTTGATGACGGCCTGGCTGTCCGTTTTCACCACGGTACCGTTCTTCAGTTTCATGGTGACCCGGACCTTGTTGTTTTCGAGGGCGATTTTTTCGACGCGGCCGACTTCGACCCCGGCCATCTTGACGCTGTCGCCCACTTTCAGCTCCTGCACCGTGTCAAACAGGGCGCTGAGATGATAGCCGCGGTGAAAAAAATCGGCGCCGCCGAGCGTTTCCATGATGATCAAAACGGCAATGACGACCAGGGCGGCAAAAACGCCCAGACGGGTTTCGAGTGAGTTTTTCATAGGCTTTAAGGGGATGCGTGTTGAAAGTCGGCGTGCAAAAATTTCTGCAGGACCGGGTCGTTGAACCGTTTCACCTCATCCGGCGTGCCGATGGTGAGGATGCGGCCTTCATGGATGACCGCGATGCGGTCGGCAATGCCAAAGGCCAGGTCGCGGTCATGCGAGACCACCAGCGAGGTGACGTGGATGCGCTGTTTGAGGTTCAAAATTTCCCGGCCGATGACCGCGGCGGAGAGCGGGTCGAGTTCACTCGTCGGCTCGTCGTACAGGATCAATTGCGGCTCAATGACCAGCGCGCGGGCGATGGCCACGCGCTTTTTCATGCCGCCGGAAAGTTCGCCGGGCATTTTATCCGCGGCATCCTTGAGGCCAACGGCTTCCAGTTTTTCCGCGACAATGCGCGCGATTTCCCCGGGCGGCTTGAGGCGGTGTTCGGTCAGGTAAAGGCCGACATTTTCGGCCACGGTCAGCGAGTTGAGCAGCGCGCCGGACTGAAAGACCAGCGCCATCCGGTATTTGCCGGCAATTTCGGGCGATTGCACGGATTCGCCGTTGATGAGAATCTCCCCTTCATCGGGTGATTCCAGGCCGATGAGATGTTTGAGCAGGACGCTTTTGCCGCTGCCGCTCGGCCCCATGATGACAAAAATCTCACCGGGCTGGACCTCGAAATCGATGCCGCGGAGCACTTCCTCGCCGTTGAAACTTTTTCGCAGGCGACTCACCTGGAGGCTCACCCCGGAATGATTGGCTGTCGGGTCGTTCGATCATTTCAAAAGTATGCGCGTGAGCACGTAGTCAAAAATCACGATGAGCACGATGGAATTGACGACCGCCTTCGTCACCGACCGCCCGATGCCGCGCGGGCCGCCGATGGTCACCAGCCCCTGATGACACGAAACGACGCCAATAATCAGCGCGAAACAGAAACTCTTGAACAAGCCGTTGGCCACGTCCTTCAATTCAACCACGTCGCGCAGATTGGCGAAGAACGCCTGAAAGGGAATGGCAATGTGACTGTTGGCCTGCGCCACCAGCGCGCCGCCGAGCCAGCCGACCAGAATGGCGAAGGTCACCAGCATCGGCAGGGCAAACGCGATCGCCACCAGCCGCGGCAGGACCAGATAATGAATGGGGTTGATGTTCATCGTGCGGAGCGCATCAATCTCCTGATAAACGCGCATCGAGCCGATTTCCGCGGCCATCGCCGAACCGATGCGTCCGGCAATGAGAATGGCCATCATCACCGGCGCCAGTTCCTTGGCCATGGAAATGCCGACGATGCCGCCGACCGCGCTGGCCAGCCCCCGCTGGACCAGCACCGGCCCGGTTTGCAGCGCGATGACCGCACCGATGAAAAACGACAGCACGCAGACCATCAACAAACTCGCGTTGCCGATCTCAAAAAACTGCTCGAACACCTTCTGGCGCTGCCGCCAGGCCAGCGGCAGGGCCAGCATCGTGCGCCAGAACAGCAAAATAATCTCGCCGATGTTTTCAAACATAACGGTTCACAGGGACAGAATGTAGAATGCAACGGAAAGAATAGCCAGCCACGGATGGCGGCCAGGTTTCCCGGTTCTGCGTGCTGCCCGCTTCATGGATTGACCGTGGATCTGGTTTTGACCACCGGAACGTAAAACAATCGGACACATTTTCCTTCCCGATTGGAGTGATACTGGAAAAGGCCGAAAATGAGGGAGCAATTTTTGGCGGCGGGCGCCGTGTCGTAACGGTAAAAGTTCCACAACAGCGACCGGCTGGTGGCGCCGGATTGGGGATTGCATTCCGACCGCCACACCGACCACAAAGGCGACCAGTTGCGTTCCACGCCCCGGTTGTTGGGCACCACCGGCTCGATGGGCGCGAGAATTTGCAGCCATCGGTTTCCGTTCAAATCGCGATGCCAGGTAAACAGCGGCCACAAATCCACCTGATGCTGCCGCGCGCCGGTTTCCAGGTTTTGTTCCGTCACATTCGCGAACAGATAAAAGAGGACATGGGTGCGCCGGTAATCCAGCGCGCCGGAGTGGAGATGATCGTACCGGTAAAGCGGCCAGAGGTAGTAGTCGCTTTCCATGGTGTCATCGTGCGCCCGGCTGAACAAGGGCCAGACTCGGGTGCTGGTCTTGCCCGCGCCACGCGCCACGACCACAAAGGGATAGGGCCCCTCCCACTCATGATATTTTCCCGCGCGATCATCAATCCAGGCGAAGAACGGCCAAAGCACCGAGGTGGCGTCGCGTTGGGGTGAACGCAACGTGCTGTAAAACGGGAGATTCGCGCGGAATTTTGCCGGGTCATCGGTGCCGAGTCCGGTGTCTTGATAAAAATGGACCGGCCAGAGCACAAACGATTTGTCATAACCGGCAATGGTTTCCATCTCGCCAAAGCCATTGGTCTGGGTGGTGACGTCCTTGTGTTCGGTGCCGACCAGCGGCCAGAATTGCCAGCCATGCATCCCGTCACCGTGGCGCACGTCGTAAAAGGGATAAAAATAGTTGTCGGTGATCACGTCCCGCTTGCGGGTCTGGCTGTAAATCGGAAACATTACAAAAAATATTTCGTCGCGGAACAGCCGGTTCTTGAGATGGCCGTAAAACGGCACCAGCGCGGTGTAATTCTCATTCGGATCCGACGAGCGCTGCTGGAAATAAACCGGAAAGAGTGTGAATCGTTTTTCGTGAAAGTCTCCCGGTTCTTCACCGCCCGCAAAACTGAACAATTGTGCCAGTTGCCACCGATATTCCGTTCCGAATTGCTCGTAGGTGAGCACGGGATAAAACAAGTCATATTCCTTTGACTCAACGGCCGGATCGCAATCGAATGAAAAAACCGGCGGCATGGCCCAGGTTTTTTCCGCATCTGATTGTTGGTCATAAAAGAACGGGCCAGCCGCTTCGGTGCGGCTTCCCAAATCCAGTGTCAGCTTAAACTGACTGAAAAAGGGCCCGGCGACAAAATTGTCCGCGCCAAAAGTCGCAAAGGAAAAACTAAACATCAATATCCACCACCAACCTTGGAGGTGAATTTTGAATTTTCTTTTGCGCGTTAACATTGAATTATTTATACTTTATCGTTATTGGAAGTTTTATTCACGTAATTTCGACCGTTTCGGAGCGATTTTTAACATTGAGGTTGACATTTGAGTGAATTGCTTTAACTTTGCCTTCCACTTGAGGTTTTTGACCTCGGTTCCTCCTGACCCAGTGTCGGCGTTAGATTGTCGGCACTGGGTTGATTTGTTTCTATCAACGGACGCCAGCGACCCAGCAAATTGAGCAGCGCCGGCAAAAATGTGAGTCCCGCAATCATGCACGTCGCGATGCCGATGGACATGATGCAACCGAGGCTGTGGATTCCACGGTCTTTGGCAAGAATCAAACTGCCGAATCCGGCAATCGCTGTCAACCCGGACACCAACACCGCCTTGCCCGTGCTGCGGGCAAGGATGCCTGGCGTGCGTTCCTCGGCAAAGCGGTTCAAAACATGAATGCCGTTGGTGACCCCGATGCCGATGACCAATGGCAGGGTCATGATGTTGGCGGGATTGAACGGGATTTTGAACCAGCCCATCAGCCCGATCAGCCAAAGCGTGCCGATGCCGACCGGCAACAACGCCAGGACCACCGAGCCGAGGCTGCGGAAGTGGAACCACACCAGGAGCGCAATGGCCGCCAGGGAATACCAGGCCGCCTGCAGGTAACTGTTCTTGAGCAGTTCCTCAAATTCGTAAAGCTGCACCGGTGTCCCGGTGACATCCGGATCCACTGACCGCAAATCCGTTATGAATTTTTCCTGGTTGTCGCGCTGCCACACGTCGCTTTTGGGAAATATCTGCAGCAGATATTTTCCCGTCACGCCCACAAATTGATCGCGGAAGGCCGGGGGCAGATCATCCACGTGCAATGGCGCCTGGTCATCCTGATTTTGCAGCAACTGAAAGGTCGTGCGCATGTCGGTGAAGAGCGCCCGCTGGAATTGCGCGAGTTTATCCGCGTGTTCCGCCAGTGCCTGGGGATTGCCCTGCAGCATCGCCTTGCGCAAATCTTCAATCGCCGAGCGCAGGGAGACAAATTGTTTCGTCAATTCCGGGTCACTGTCGCCCACTTCGTCCAACGCCATGCCCATATAGCCGTAGAGCGAATACAGGGTCCGGCTGAAACCCTGGATGTCCACCGGCCCGGAATCCGGTTCGCCAAATTGCAGCGGCGCCAGTTGCTGCTTGATCTCACCGATCAATTTCAGCTTTTCCGCGTTGCTGGAGTTGAGAAAGTCCTGGAGCAGGCTGACCGGCGGCTCAACCTCGGCCACGGTCGGCAACCGGCTGAGCCGATTCTCCAAATCAATGGCCTTGGTCAGCGAATCGGCCACCACGGCGCCGCAGAGCAGGGATTGGTCGGCGGCGGCAAAGAGCTTCTCCTCAAATACCACCGAGGGAATTCCAATGCTCTGCAGTTTCTGCAAATTATAATCAAAATAGACCTGGCGGGACAGCCACAGCGCCAGCGCGCACAGAGCCACTGTAGCCCCGATCACAATCACCGGGCGTTGCAGCCAGATGTTTTCGATGCGCGCCCGGGTCTCGTCCTCGCTGGTCTGGTGGTCGATGACATTTTGCCGCCCGCGCAACAGCAGCGCCGGCAGCATGGTCATCATGGGCACGAAACACAGCAGCAAGCCGCCGCCGCAAATGATGCCCATTTCCTGAATGCCCCGGAAATGGGTGAACGCCATGGCCAGGAACGCGCCGGCCGTGGTCAGCGCGCCGGTAAAAATTCCCTGTCCGGTAAAAACCATCGCCTTGGTCATCGCGGCCTCCTGCGTCCGGCCGTGCCGCAATTCCTCCTCATAACGCGTGATCAAGTGCACGCCAAAGTCGATGGCCAGGCCGATGAGCATCGGCACGAACGTGATGGTGAGAACGTTCAAATGCCCGATGACCAGCGTGGCGAACGCCAGCGTGTAAGCCAGCCCGATCACCAGGCAGATGTTCGCCTTGATGGGCCGGCCGGTTTCGTTGTAACCGTAAATGAAAATCAGCGCACACAGGCACAGCGATACGATGCTGGCAACCGTGACGTCGGATTGGGATTGTTTCATCTCGTCGTAGTCCAGCACCGGCTCGCCGATCAATCCGACATTGAGGCCGGGCACTTCAGCCTGGGTTTGCCTGATGAGCCGGCGCAATTCTTCGATCGCGTCGCTGTTGAGCGTGTCGTTTGGCGCCCGGGCCCTTACCAGAAAAATCCGGCCCTGGTCGTAGGTGAGGTAGATGTTCGTTTCGCTGCCGGCATCGAAGAGCGACGCCACACTGGGCGACGGCGGCGTGCCGGTCATCTGCAAACTGTCGGTGGCCTGCCTCACAATGCGCGCCAGCGCCGGTATCGCCTGGACCAGCGATTCGGTCCGGGCATTGGTTTCGCGCGGCGCGGTGCGGAAGTCCGTGTTGATTTGCTCGAAAAACGAAATCAAATTGGTTGTCGGCGTAAACTGGCCAATAAACGGCAGGGCATCGTCGAGTTCCCCTTTCAGTCCAATCAAATCGTCCCGGGACGCAAACATCAACGCCTTGGCCCCCATGACCGACAGGCTCTGCTGGTAAAAAACATCGGCAAACAGGTTGGTTTCCGCCTGCATCTTCGCAGCGATGCGCTCGACGAATTGCCGGTTTTTCTCGAGATTCCCGCTTTCCACGACCACCACCAGATCGTTGCCCTGCTGGGGAAATTCCTTTTGCAGGCGAAGATAATTCTCCTGATTTTTGTGGTTGGGACCCACCAGGTTGTCCCGGTTCATGTCCGCTTTGAGGTAGCCGATGGTGTATAGGACACAGACCGCGAACAGCCCCACCTGCGGATAAATGAACCAGCGGGGATAACGAATCACCGCCGCCGCCAGTTTGCCCAGCAGGCGCGCAAGGATGGAATCGGAGCTCAACGCCTTCATGTTTCAGGCCCGCACGGGTTCACGTTTTCACCGTTTCGTCGGGAAAGTCGGCGTTGGAAAAGACTTCCTTCACGTCGTCGTGCTCCTCCAGCGCCTCGATCAATTTGTTAACCGCCGCAACCCCGGTGGCATCGGTGAGCGGCGCCAGCAGGATGGGCAACGAGGTGATTTCGGCCGCTTCGTATTTGACGCCCTGGCTTTCGATTTGTTTGTGCACGGCCTCAAAATCCGCCGGCTCGGTCAGAATTTCGTAACCGTTCTCGTCCGCCTTGAAATCTTCCGCACCGGCTTCCAGCGCCAGTTCCATCAGTTGATCCTCGCCCGCCGCCTCCCGGGAGACGATGATTTGTCCCTTGCGTTGAAACAGGCGGCTGACCGAACCCGGCGTGGCGATGCTGCCGCCGCTTTTCGTGGCGATGCTGCGGATGTCCGACGCCGTCCGGTTGCGATTGTCCGTGCTCACTTCGACCAGCAGCGCGACGCCATGCGGCCCGTATATTTCGTAGGTCAATTCCTCAAAGTTCGCCGCTTCACCGCCGCCGGTGCCTTTTTTGATGGCGCGCTCGATGTTGTCGCGCGGCATGTTCGCGGTGCGGCATTTGAGCAGCACCATGCGCAGCCGCGGGTTCATGTCCGGGTCGCCGCCGCCCAGTTTGGCGGCGATGGTGATTTCACGGCTCAATTTGGCAAAAATCTTCCCGCGCTTGGCGTCGATGGCGCCCTTGAAATGCTTGACCTTCGCCCATTTGCTGTGTCCAGCCATATCAACTAATGCGACGATTCCACATAAACCGCCGTGCCGTAGCACAACACTTCGGTGATGCCCGGCGCGATTTCCGTCGCGTCGTAACGCACGCCGATGACCGCGTTGGCGCCCAGCTGGCCGGCGTGCGTCAGCATCAGGTTGAAGGCATCCTCGCGGGTCCGCTCGCAAAGATTGGTGTAAAGTGAAATGTTCCCGCCAAAAATGCTCTGGATGCTCGCGCCGATGTTGCCGATGACCGAGCGTGACCGGACAATGATGCCACGCACCACCCCGAAGGATTTGGACACCCGGTAGCCGGGCAGGTCAAAGGTGGTGGTGGTTAATGGATGTGTCAGACTCATGCTCGAATTGAACACGAACGCGCGCGTCCACAAAAGCGAAAAGTTCCCGCGCCCTACGGCGAAAGCCAGGAAAATGCCGGCAGATTCCGCAGGATGGTGAACCCGATGGCGATGACGAGAAACAGCCACAACGCCTTCGGCGGCAAAAACAGCACGCCGGGCCGGGCGCGCGCCGCGAACCAGACGCCGCGGACGGCCAGCAGCACCAGTGACAAAACCACCAGCGCGTTATCCTGCAGTGCCCGCAAAACATGGCCGTGCAACAGCTGATGGACGGCACGGGTCCCGCCACAGCCGGGGCAATTCAGCCCGGTCACCGCGTGAAACTCGCACACCGGATAAAACCCGTGTGTGCTGGGATTGAAGAAATACAAGACCGCGCCCGCGCCCGCCATCGTCACGCCCATCACGACCACCGCGAACAACGTCAACGAGGGCGGCGTTGCGATCTTGGGCGGTATCGGTTGTGGCTCGGCGCGCATGGGATCCTTTAGAACGTTCCAAAGTGCCACGCGACGTGCGGCGGGTGAAGCGCCAGGTTGATCATCAGCAACCCAAGACCCAAAACCAGACCCGCGACGGAAAGGATGAGCCCCGCAATGGCAATGCCCCGCCCCTCATAAATTTCCGGATGCCGGTTGATTTGCGACAGCCCGATGAGCGAAAAGACCAGACCGAGGACATTGAAGGGAAATCCGCAGCAACAGGTCAGCGACAAAATCCCAAAGATCAATCCGGTCGTGGCAAACGAACTGGTCTTCCGCAACGGGCCGCCAGCCAGGCCGGGTTTGGGCGCCCCCATCACCGGCAGGACCGGCGGTGGAAAATGATTCGCAAACTCCGCCAGCGTGCCCAGCGGCTTCCATTCCGTCGCGCCCTCCACAAAGGTTTGCGTCTGCGCATTCGCGCGGCCTTCGTTGATCCACTGTCTGAGCTGCCCGGCCGTGATGGGACCGTAGGACTTGCCGTCCGCTCCGATGATTCGATACATGGCGTGTCTTGGTTAAAAATCCGGCTTTAATCTGGACTCACAAAACGCTGCCGCCGGTTCCTGAATCCGCGCAGACGCCCCGTTTGGCGCCCGCCACAAAGTCCAGCAGGACCTTCGCCGGTGGACCGGTGAATTCCTTCTGCGCCCCGGCCAGCGCCGACCGCAAATTTTCTCCGCTGCGAAACAACCGGTGATACAGCCGTTTTAATTCCAGGCGCTGCTCCGTGGTGAATCCCGCTCGGCGCAGGCCGACGCTGTTCAGCCCGCACATTTCATTCACGCGCAGCGCCAGGGTGAATGGCGGCAAATCCTTGCTGATGGCCGAGTTGCCCTGCATCAAGGCCAGGGTGCCGACCCGGCAGAACTGATGCACACAACAGTTGCCGGAAATAAACGCGCGGTCCTGCACGATCGCGTAACCGCCCAGCAGCGCGCCATTGGCCATGATGACATGATCGCCCACGATGCAATTGTGCGCCACGTGGGCGCTGGCCATGAAAAAATTATGCGAGCCGATCAGGGTTTCGGCGTCCGGCCGGGCCGAACGGTGGGCGGTAAAATGTTCATGGAATACATTGTGGTCGCCAATGCGCAACCGCGTCGGCTCGCCCTGGTACTTCAAATCCTGCGGCGCGCCGCCGA
This sequence comes from uncultured Verrucomicrobiae bacterium, assembly GCA_963762585.1. Classification (GTDB taxonomy): domain Bacteria; phylum Verrucomicrobiota; class Verrucomicrobiia; order Limisphaerales; family UBA11358; genus UBA11358. Next base: position 22,698 of record CAVXLF010000013.1, on the reverse strand, counting down.
TGACGCAGCCCGCGTGAAAACAATTGCCCGCGCCAGCCGTGGTCAGTCCGGTGAGATAAACGTACGGCCCGACGACGCAATCCGCGCCCAATTCGACGCCCTCGTCAATCACGGCATACGGCCCGACCCGGACCGTGGGATCCAGTTTTGCCCGGGGATGAATGATGGCGGTTGGATGAATCACAAATTCAAGGTGGCGGATTCAGCCTGATTGCCAAGTTCAAAAATGCCGCCGCCGCACGAAGAGACTTTGTGTCACCGCCTTTCGCTGCTAGATTGAAAGGGTCATGACCGGCGCAATCGCAAGCCAACCAACCGGCCCCGGGCAATCGGCAACCGCCCATTTGCCCGAACTGCTCGCGCCGGCCGGTGATTGGGATTGCGTCCGCGCCGCGGTCGAGAACGGCGCCGATGCGGTCTATTTCGGGCTGGAAAAGTTCAATGCCCGGATGCGGGCAAACAATTTCACCGAGACTGAGTTGCCGAAATTGATGGAATTTCTGCACCACCGCGGGGTGCGCGGTTATGTAACGCTCAACACGCTCGTCTTCGAAAACGAACTCGTCGACGCCGAAAAATATCTGCGCGCGATGATTTCCGCCGGCGTGGACGCGGTGATTGTGCAGGATGTCGGCATCTGCCGGCTCATCCGGCAACTCTCCCCGGATTTCCCCATTCATGCCTCGACGCAGATGACCATCACCAGCGCCGCCGGCGTGGATTTTGCCCGTGAACTGGGCTGCAACCTCGTCGTGCTCGCCCGTGAATGTTCCGTGGCGGAGATTGGGAAGATTCAAACCGCGCCAGCGGGTTGGGCGGGCAGTCCTCTGCCCGCCGGCGGACTGCAAGCCAACGACGGCGCGCACGGAGTGACGCGCCCTACCGCGTTACCCTTGGAAGTCTTTGTTCATGGCGCACTGTGTGTCGCCTATTCCGGCCAGTGCCTGACCAGCGAGTCGCTGGGTGGACGCTCGGCCAACCGCGGCGAATGCGCCCAGGCCTGCCGCATGCCTTACGAACTGGTTTCCGACAACCAACCCGTCCCGCTCGGCGATCGGAAATATCTGCTGAGCCCGCAGGATCTGGCCGGACTGGAGGTTCTGCCGGACCTGGTCCGCGCGGGTGTGGCGTCGCTGAAAATTGAAGGCCGCCTCAAATCGCCCGAATACGTCGCCAATATCACACGCATCTATCGCCGTGCGCTCAATGCGATAAGTGACAAGTGGCAGGTGACAAGTGACGGGAAACCGCCGGCACTTGATGCCACCTCTGGTCACTCGTCACTTGTCACCCGTCACGATCAATATGAAATGGAGATGGCCTTTTCGCGCGGCCTCCATACCGGCTGGTTCGGCGGCACCAACAACCAGCAACTCGTCCACGCGCGTTTCGGCAAAAAACGCGGCGTGTTCCTCGGTGAAGTGATGCAGGTTTTGCGCGACGCCGTGGTGGTCGGACTCGAAGCTCCGTTGAAACCCGGCGATGGTGTGGTGTTCGACGCCGGCCGGCCGGACGAAACCGAGGAAGGCGGGCGGGTTTACGAAATCCAAAGTCCAAAGTCCAAAGTCCGAAATTCGCAATCGGTTGAGCTGCGTTTCGGCCACGGCGACATTGATTTCTCACGGGTCCACGTCGGCGACAAGTTGTGGAAGACCAGCGACCCGGAACTGGACCGGCGCCTGCGCCAAAGTTTCGCCGGTGACACACCGAAATTTCAGCGCCCGATGGAGATCGAAGTCCACGGTTTGACTGGCAAACCGCTCACGCTGATTGCCCGCGATGAGCTGGGAAACGTGGCCCGGGTCGAATCCGCCATGCCGCTGGCGAAAGCGGAAAAGCAGCCGTTGACCGAAGCAAAATTGCGCGAACAACTCGCACGACTGGGCGGCACCCCCTTCAAACTGGGCGACCTCAAAAATCATCTGGCCGGCGACGCTTTGTTGCCCGTAAGCGAGCTGAACCGGCTGCGCCGCGAGGCCGTGATGGAATTGGAGAAACTGCGCGGACATCCAAAGCGATGGCAGCTGGATTCGGGTCCTGGTTCCGGGTTCCTGGATTTAGGGAAGGGGATTCCTGCGCCCGCCCCGGACGCAAAATCCCAGGTCCCGGACCCGACGCTCGTCGTTTTGGTTCGCAACCTGCCGCAACTCGAAGCCGCGTTGCCCTGCGGCGTGACGACGGTGTATTGCGAATTTGAAGATCCCAAAAAATATCGCCAGGCGGTGGCCTTGTTTCATACCGCGCACGGTTGCCAATCGGAAATCGGAAATCGGAAATCGGAAATTTTTGTGGCTCCCCCGCGCATCTTCAAGACCGGCGAGGAATGGACACTGGAACAGGTGCGTTCCTGCAATGCGGACGGTTACCTGGTCCGGAATTACGATCATCTGAGGTTTTTTGCCAACGCCCGGCGCATCGGCGATTTTTCTTTGAACGTGGCCAACCGGCTGGCCGCCGATTATTTCAAGAACCGGTTTGGGTTGGAACGCGTGACGGCGAGCTACGATCTAAACTTTCAGCAGCTCGAAGCCTTGCTGTCGGCGGCGCCGCCGGAATGGTTTGAAATCACCATCCACCAGCACATGCCGATGTTTCACATGGAGCATTGCGTGTTTTGCGCGTTTCTGTCCAACGGCACGGATTTCCGGAACTGCGGCCGCCCGTGCGACCGGCACGACCTGAAACTGCGCGACCGCGTGGGCGCGGAGCATCCGGTCAAAGCGGACGTCGGCTGCCGCAACACCGTCTTCAATGCGCGGGCACAGACCGGCGCGGAATATGTCACCCGATTGATCGAACTGGGCGTACGCCATTTCCGCATCGAATTCCTGAATGAAACGCCGGAGCAGGTGACCCGGACGATTGGCCAATACCGCCGGTTGTTGCGCGGTGAAATCACCGGCACCCAACTCTGGCGTGAATTGAAATTATTCAACCAGCTCGGCGTCACGCGCGGACAGATTGGACGGGAAGCGTAAAACGTGACAGGCCTTTCACACCTCACGTTTCAGGAGTAAAAATATCCCAGTTCGCGCAACGACGTGTAATCCTTGGGCCGTTCCGGCGTCGCGCGGCCGATGATGACGTGGTCGAGCACTTCAATCTTCAAAAGCTGCCCGGCCCGGATCAAATCGCGCGTCACCTTGATGTCCGCCTCGCTCGGCGTCGGGTCGCCGCTCGGATGATTGTGCGCCAGCACCACGGCGGCGGCGTTCGCGGCAATGGCGGCCTTGAACACCTCGCGCGGATGCACGAGCAACGTGTCAATTGTCCCATCGCTGACCGGCTCGACCCGGATCAGCCGGCGGCGCGTGTTCAGCAGCAACACCTGCAGGGTTTCCACATTCTTCACCAGGTTTTGTTCGCGCAGCAGTTGTGCGATGGCCTCCGGATGGTCGAGCACTGGTGATTCGCGCTGCAAATCCATTGCCATTTTCCGCGCCAGCGCGAATGCGGCCACGAGCGTCACCGCCTTGTCGCGACCAATGCCTTTGACGCTCCGCAAGTCATCCACCGACGCCCGCGCCAGCGCCTGAAGCGCGCCGAATTTTTGAATCAACTGTTTGCCGATTTCAACCGCATTGACACCCTTCAAGCCGGTGCGCAGCAGAATCGCAATCAATTCCGCGTGGCTCAAGGCATCCGCGCCGTGCTCAACCAGCCGTTCGCGCGGGCGCTCGCTGGCGGGCTGGTCCTTGAGGCGAAGGCCGCTTGACATGAGGAAAGATTATCTTGCGAGCCTGGAAAATCACGCGGAAAAATCATCAAACAACTTTTCTGGACAAATCATTTTGCCACGCGCAAAGTCAAAAACCATGAAATGAGATTGGTTGTGCCGCTTCTTGTCCGCAGTCTGTTGGGCGATTTGTTGGCAATCCGAGCGAGTGGACTTTGGCTTGTCAACGAACTTTACAAACAGCCTTTATCTGAAAGTGATTACGAAGCATTGAAAACAGCCGTTTTGAGCACAGCATGAAATTTTAGCTTCTTTTTAATTTCCTTCGCGTCCTTCGCGCGACAAATCTGTGTTTCATCTGTGCCCATCTGTGGCTAAAATTTATGCCGGATGGAAGCCATGCGCCCCCAAAGCGATCCGCTGACACCCGCGCAACGGCAGGCGGCTGCCGCGCGCGGCAACGTGCTGGTCATGGCCGGCGCGGGCACAGGCAAAACCCGCACGCTCGTCGAGCGCTGCCTGGAGTGTCTCCGTCACGAATCGCCGCCCCCATCACTCGATGAGCTGCTCATCGTCACCTTCACCGACGCGGCGGCGGTGGAAGTCCGCCAGCGCATCCGGCGGGAATTGGAGAAGGAAATTTCCACCCGGCCCGGTGAAGAACATTGGGCCAAACAACTCGCACTCTTCGACACCGCGCCCATCGGCACGCTGCACAGTTTTTGCCTCAAGCTCGTGCGCGAACATTTTTACGAACTCGGCCTTGACCCGCAGCTGGCCGTGCTCGACACCGGCGAAGCGCGTCTGCTGGCGGAAGAAACGTTGGATGAGCAGCTCAAATCGCATTACGCCGGAGACACCGGACTTTCCGTTGCCGCGCAGAACCTCATTCAAATCTACGGCAACGGCGACGAACGCCCGATCCGCGGGATGCTGCTGCGGTTGCATCATTACGCCCAGACCCGGCCCGATGCCGACCGCTGGCTCGCGGAACAAATCGCGCGGTTCGCGTCGCCGGAGCCGGTGGAATGGCGCGAGTGGCTGCGCGACGCCATCGCCGGCTGGCGCGAGGAATGGCTGACTCCGCTCGATAATCTCAAGCCGGAAAATGAAAAGGCCGCCGAGTGCCGGGAAATTCTCGAGAAACTGCCGGCAAATGCTTCAAGCGAACAGGCCGGAGCGATTTTGCAGGAAATTTTGGCGACAGACGAAAATTACCCGGCGCGCAAAAAGACCGAGCTGCGCAAGCCACTCAAGGAATTCTTTGCCGGCGCCGCGTTTCTGCATTCGCTCATGTCGACGGAAAACAGCCGTGATCCACTGGCCGAGGATTGGGGCTGGGTTCGGGGCCACATGACCGCGCTCCTGCAACTGGCGCAGGAATTCGGTCAAAAATTTGCCGATCGCAAACGCGCCGACGGCGTGCTGGATTTTCATGATTTGGAACAATTTGCGTTGAAGCTGCTTTGGGATTCCGCCGCCGGCAAACCCACGGCCGCCGCCAGGCGTTGGCGGGAAAAAATCCGGTTTGTCTTTGTGGACGAATACCAGGACATCAACGCCGCGCAGGACAAAATCATCCAGGCGTTGAGCCGCGACGACGTGGCGGCCAACCGTTTCCTCGTCGGAGACGTGAAGCAGAGCATTTACCGTTTCCGGCTGGCCGACCCGAAAATCTTCCGCGCTTACGCCAAAACCTGGCGCGGCGGCGACGGCCGGACCATTCCCCTGGCCGAAAATTTCCGCAGCCGTGAGAGCCTGACCGGTTTTGTAAATTCCGTGTTTGAGCTGCTCATGCGCGAACAAGTCGGTGGGGTGGATTACGACGCGGAGGCGCGATTGCAATTTGGCAAGCCGGAACAGCGCGCGGCTCTCGGCCTCGCCCGGAATCCGTCGCCGCGAACGGAGCTGTGGCTGCGCCTCAAAAATAATCACGCGGCGGACGCGCCGGACGATGACTCCGGCGACGATGATCTGGCCGCCCTGGAAGAAAGCGGGAAAGAGGCGCGGCTCGTCGCCCACCGGTTGCGCGAACTGGTTGCGGAAGGCCACAAAATCTGGGACGAGGCGGACGCCGCTGAACGCGCGGTCGAATGGCGCGATCTGGCCGTATTGCTGCGGGCGCCCTCGGGAAAATCCGAGGTTTACGCGAAGGAATTCGAGCGCGCCGGCGTGCCGTTGGTGGTCGAACGCGGTGGATTTTATGACAGCGTGGAAATCGCCGATTTATTGAGCCTGCTCCGGCTGCTCGACAATCCGTTGCAGGATGTGCCGGCCATTGCCGTGTTGCGCTCACCGTTGGCAGGATTGTCGCTGGATGAACTGGCCGCGGTCCGGCTGGCCGCCCGGGACGCGCATTTCTGGACGGCGCTAAACCGCATGCAGAATCCAGAATCCGGAATCCAGAATGTCACGACGCAGAAAGTCGGGATATTTCTGGAACGCTTCCAGCGCTGGCGGCAACTGGCGCGGCAGTCGGCGTTGTCGCAATGCCTGGAAAGCGTGCTGGCCGAGACGCATTACGCCCAATGGCTGCGTTCGCGTCCGCGCGGCGCGCAACGGCAGGCGAACGTCGAACGTTTTCTCGGCCTGGCGCAGCAGTTCGACCAGTTCCAGCGGCAGGGCCTGTTTCGCTTTTTGAAATTTATCGAGGCGCAACAGGCCGCCGGGGCCGAACCGGACGTCGCGGCGGCCGCGGCGGAAAACGCCGTCCGGCTGATGAGCATCCACCAGAGCAAGGGCCTGGAGTTTCCGGTGGTGGTGGTGGCTGATCTGGCAAAACCATTCAATGACCAGGACCTGCGCGGCGAAATCATCCTGGACGAATCCTTCGGCCTGTGTCCGCGCGTCAAGCCGCCGCACACGGGCCGGCGTTATCCGAGTCTGCCACACTGGCTGGCGCAACGGCACCAGCGCCGTGAACAGCGCGGCGAGGAATTGCGGTTGCTTTACGTGGCAATGACCCGCGCCCGCGACACGTTGATTCTCACCGCCACCCTGACGGAGAAGAAATGGGAATCACTTTGGCTGAAACCGCGGGCCATCACCGACCAGGCCATTGTCGGCGCAACCAGTTACGCGGACTGGCTGGGACTATGGTTTGGGGTCTCAAATATGACCGGGAGCGCCGGCATCCTGCCGGCGGGTGTTTCGACTGGAACGGCAACACGCTGGCAGGATGCCGGCGCTCCCAGCGAGAGAAGCGGCGAACTGCCCCATTTGCGCTGGCGGCTGGTGGATGACGAGGAATTGGCGGACGCAACGGAAGACGGAAACCGGAAGGCGAAAAGTGAAATTCCAGCGCTCGAACCGGCCGTGGCGCAAAGGCTGCGCGGGGTGTTGAACTGGAATTATAAATTCAAACCGGCAACCGAACGCGCCGCGAAATCTTCCGTCACCGCGTTGCGGCGGCAGGCGGAGGAGTTGGACGAGGAAGCAGAACCCGTTTTCAGCTTCAAGTTTTCAACGGACGGGACTGCCCGACCGGGATCCGGCCGGAAGTTGAATGCGGCGGCAACCGGCACGGCCCACCACAAATTCCTCCAGCACATCACACTGGAAAAGGCCGATGCCCTCGATGTACTCGGCGCGGAAGCCAAACGGCTCGAAGCCGCCGGCGTTCTGACCGCCGATGAACGCGCGACATTGGATTTGGGAGCGGTGGCGGCGTTCTGGAAGTCGGGGCCGGGCCGGAAAATTCGCGCCCAGCCGCCGGATTGCGTCCGACGCGAACTGGCCTTCACGGCAAAATTCAGTCCGGCGGAAGTGGACATCATCCTCGGCAAAAAAAACACGCCGCCCGGACTGGAGAATGAATTTGTGGTTGTGCAGGGCGTGGCGGATCTGGTGGTGCTGCTGCCCCGGGAAATCTGGCTCGTGGATTTCAAAACGGACGAAAGCAAATCCGCGGAACTGGCGGAACGAAGCCGCCACTATGAACCCCAGTTGAAACTTTACGCGGGCGCGTTGTCGCGGATTTATTCGCGGCCGGTCACAAACTGCTGGCTGCATTTTCTCACCGCACGAGAAACGGCGAACCTCAAGGTTTAGCCCGGCGGGCTGAGCGGGAGTTCGTCCCCTTCATCTGCTTTCGGCGGCAATTCAATCGAAGCCGGCGGTGTGGCGGGCGCGGCGGCTTCGCGCAGGCGCACGATGGCCGGGCGCAACAGTTTCCCTTGAAAGGTGTAGCCTGAGCCGAGGGTTTCGGCGACGACCGCGCCGGCGGGCGGTTTTTCCCTGGCGTCGACCAGCTGATGCCGCGCCGCATCGAAAGCTTCATCCGGCTCGGCCGCAAATGGCGTCAGGCCGAGGCGGCGGACCGTGCCGCGGCAGGCATTTTGAAACTGCGTGATTTGATCGGCCAACTTGGGCTGGCCGGAACGCACGGCGGCGGTGTGCAGCGCAAAAATATGGTCGAAAACATGCACCAGCGTCTGCAGCCATTCGGCTTCTCCGCGATGCAATTTTTCCGCCTCCAGCCGGAGCGCAGACTTCTCGCTGTCGTTCATCTTCTGCATGAACTCGGAAAATTCGCGGACTTCGGCGCCCATTTTATCGGCGATTTGTTTGGCGCCGGCGGCGGTTTTGTCGGCCTGGCTCTGGACCACGTGCCATTGACTCGTGGCGGCGCCGATTTGCGCGGCGAGCTTTTCCAGGTCCCCGATTTTTCCGGCCACCGCGCCGAGCGCATTGACCTGGATGGCCTTGCCCATTGCCCGGTAATCCAGCAGAAACGGGATGATGCCAAGCACCGAACCGAGCGTGGCGGCGCCAAAGCACGCGATGATTTCCCATTGGGAAATCGGATGCGGCGATTTCCAGACGATCCCATATGCGAACACGAGCAGCAACCCGTCGCCCAGCAGAAACGGCCACTTGGGAACCTTCCAATCGGTCACATCGTTCATGTTTGCCAGTCTCGTGAAATCGCGCCTTCAGCGCAAGCAAACGCCTCGCTTTCTCCTCGACTAATGGCGGGCGCAACCCAAATCATTTATCGCGTGCGCACTTGCGTCATTTTCAACCCGGCGGCCCGCGGCGACCAGGCCAGACATTTTCGCCGGCATCTGGATGACATCGCCTCGCAGTGCGCCTTGAAGGCCACCGCGGCCCCCGGCGAAGCGCGGCGGCTGGCGACGGAGGCGGTGGCCGATGGCTTTGAATTCATCGTGGCCGCCGGGGGCGATGGCACGGTGAATGAAGTCCTTAATGGCATCGGCGACGCGCCCGAGGGTTTCGCCCGGGCGCGGCTGGGCGTCCTGCCGCTCGGCACGGTCAACGTTTTTGCGCGCGAAATCGGGCTGCCCCTGGGGATCGAACGCGCGTGGGAAACGTTGCAGCGCGGCCGGGAAACGCGTGTGGATTTGCCTTGCGCGGAATTTTCGGCAGACGGCGTTCGCCGGCGGCAGTATTTCGTCCAGCTCGCCGGCGCGGGTCTCGATGCACGCGCCATCGAGCTCGTGACCTGGCCGCTCAAGAAAAAATTCGGGCCGCTGGCCTACCTCATCGCGGGCGTGAAGGCATTGCGCGACCCGCTGCCAAAGATCACCGCGCATGTTGACGGACAAATCGTCACCGGCGAATTGATCCTGATTGGCAACGGCCGTCTTTACGGCGGGCCGTTCAAAATCTTTCCGGAAGCGGATTTGCGCGACGGACTGTTGGATCTTTGCATTTTACCGCGGACGAACTGGCTGACCTTGCTGCGTTGCGCCCCCGGCCTGCTGCTGCGACGAAAGCTGCCCGACGGCGTCGCGCGACGTTTTCGCACATCCGCCTTTGAACTCACCAGCGATGTGCCCGCGTCGTTTGAACTGGATGGCGAGTGGGTGGGGAATTTGCCCGCGACCTTTTCGGTTGCCCGCGAACCATTGCGCGTGGCCGTTCCTTGAACCGGTTAATCCCAGAGACGAAAGGGCATCACCCCCGGATCCAGAAACACTCCGCACTTTGGGCATTTGTCCGGTTGTTTCCACAAACGAAACCGATGCCGGGGCGACCGGGGACAGGCCGGCTTCAATTTGACCCACCGTCGCACGCCCCGCGGCGGCAGGCGGTTCAGCAAGGCGGAAAACTTCGGCGCGGTTTGGGGATGAACTTCCTTTCGGGACGACGGTTTGAACTCAAGCACCGCGTCGTAAAGCTCCTTGCAGTCCACGCACAATATGGTCTGGACGGCGGCGTGCCGGCCGCGATCCGCACCGCCGGATACGCGGGCGCGATAACCGCATTTGGAACATTCGAAGAGATACGTGCGGCCCATAAGTCATTTGCCAACCCGCAGCTCGGAGCGTAATCCAAAATCACCGGCATTATGCTTTTTTAGACGCGCCTGCAAATATTCCGTGAACCCGGTATAAAAACGCCTTTCATCAAGTCCGCTCTGAAGAATGTAAACGTAGAAGAATTTCATCTTTGCTGGCTTGCCGAGCCGTAGCTCGGAGCGCCTCAACCAAATTGGCGTTCGCCCGCCTACGCTCTTCGAGCTTCGGCGCGGCAGTCTTCGCTCTCCGCATGCGCTCCGAGCGAAGACTGGTGGGTTGGCAGGGACTCGAACCCTGGACCAATGCCTTAAAAGGGCACTGCTCTACCAACTGAGCTACCAACCCCTCAAAGAGAATCATCCTAGGAAAGCCGCCAAAACACGCAAGGCATTTCGGGTCAAATTATCCGATTTCAGGCCCATTTGGCCCGGTTCCGGCCACGACCGGAGCCATTTGCAATTTGTTTTTTCCGGCATTTGGGTTAAAATAGGGCTATCAAAACCGCCACTTGCGTGAAATTTTGGGGCGTGCGCGGCTCGATTCCGACACCGGGACCGAAGACGGTGCGCGTTGGCGGCAACACGTCCTGCGTGGAAGTCCGGTGCGGCAACCAAATCATCATCCTCGATGCCGGCACGGGATTGCGGGCGCTCGGCCGTTCCTTGCTGGCCGAATTCAAGGATCAGCCGCTCAACCTCACCTTGCTGCTTTCGCACACACACTGGGACCACATTCAAGGGCTGCCGTTTTTCGGGCCGATCTATCATTCCGGCTGCCGGCTGCGGATTTTGGGCTGTGAAGGCGCCCGCAAGGGACTGGTCAGCGTGCTGACCGGCCAGATGGAAAGCACCTACTTCCCCGTGCCGTTCGACAAACTGCCCAGCAACATCGAAGTCGAGGAACTTAAAAAGTTTGATTTCAAGATCGGCGCCGTGCGCGTGCGGGCGCAACGCGCGAACCATCCCGGCGTATGCGTCGGCTACCGGCTGTTCACGCCGGACGGGTCCGTGGCTTATTTTCCCGACAGCGAACCGCGCCCGGGCGGCGAAGACCGGGAAATGGTCCGGTTTCTCAACGGGGTGGACGTGTTGATTCTCGACTCGCAATACGACGCCGTGGAATACCAACGGCACGCGGGCTGGGGCCACGGCTGCGTGGATGATTCGGTTGCGCTGGCGCTGGCGGCCAACGTGAAACGGCTGTGCCTGTTTCATCACGACCCCGAACGCAGCGACAAACAGGTGGAAGGATTGCTCAAACACGCGCGCCAGCAGGTGACCCGGCAACGGGCGAAATTAAAAGTGGACGCCGCGCGCGAAGGAATGACGATTCAGCTCGGCGGGAAAGGTTGACGGATATTGTCGCGCGAAGAACGCGAAGTTAATGAAGACAGTTTGCAGCCTTTGCTGGACGATCACTTCCGTTCCTTTGCAACGCAATTTTCTGTGGACAAACTTTTTTGGAAAATATGGTGCAATTTATGAATCAGGATAGGCTGCAAAACAAGCCGCCCATTATTTGTTAGCCTGCACCGGAACGATGGCTGTTTATGAGCGATGAAAATGTAGAGTTCGATTTGGACGAGCATCCCCTCCCGATGCCAGGCGATATGCCTGTGAAGGAGCCGGGCTTTTGTCTATACGCGCCTTCGGACTGGAATGCACGAGCATGGGGATTCAAGAGAGCCGCGGACATCCTAGCCGCGCATGTGCTCGCGACTTTCGGTGGCGGGGATTTGGTAATTTACCCGATTGTTTTTCTCTACAGACATCAGTTGGAATTGAGTCTCAAAGAAATCATTCTCAAGGGAAATGAGTTGCTGGATGAGCCTATCAAGTTCAGAGCAACCCACCCACTTCATGACCTATGGAATGATTGTCGGACGGTTTTGGAGCGCATTGGCGTATCGATTGATATTCCGGAAGCAGAGCCGTTTGAGGCTTGCATCACTCAGTTGGATGGACTTGATCCGCAGTCCCTGTCATTTCGATACCCGGTTACGAAAACAGGCACGTCGGCATTGCCAGCGAGTCTGGAGTCCGTCGATCTTCAAAATCTACAAACGGTGATGGAGCGGATGTCACTTTTTCTCGACATTATTCGCGAAGAAGTGGTGCAAAGGACAAATGCAGGCTAACACGGGATAGGCTGCAACTTTTCTTGGCGGCCTTTCCGCCTTCACTCCCGTCTTCTCCCGCTTCGCGGCCTTCGCGCGACATCAATCATTTTGGCTTTTCTCCGTAATTGATGGCCATGGCGCCGCCCAGCAGATTGATGACGCGCACGTTCGACAGTTTCAGTTCCCGCATCTTCGCCGCGACACCTTCCTGCGCCGGGTAATGTTTCAACGATTCGAGGATGTAGGCGTAGGCGTCCGCGTTGCCGCAGAACAGCCGGCCGATGAGCGGCACGGAGATTTTCAGGTGCGTGAAATAAATCGCGCGCCACAGGGCGTTCGGCGGCTTGCCGAAATCCAGCACCACCAGCCGCGCGCCGGGCCGGGCCACCCGGAGCATTTCGCGCAGGCCCGCCTCCCAACTGGCCATGTTGCGCAACCCGTAGCCGACGGTGACGGCATCAAAGGAATTGTCCGGAAAGGGCAGTTGCTGCGCATCACCCTGAAGAAAGACCGGAGGACGGGGTGCAGACTTCTGACCTCCGGCTTCTGACTTCTGGCTTCTGGTCCGTGCCATTTCGAGCATGGCCGGACTGAAATCGAGGCCGGTCACTTCCGCGCCGCAGCGGGCCAAAGCGCGGGCGATGTCACCGGTGCCGCAGCACACGTCGAGAGCGCGCCGGCCGGGTCGAACGGCGGCCAGTCCGGCAACGCGCTGTTTCCAGCGCCGGTGGAGGCCGAAGCTTTGCAGGTCGTTGAGCAAATCGTAACGCCGGGCGATGGCGGCGAAAAGGTCGTTGACCTTGGCGGCGCGCTGTTCGCCCGGGGCATAAAAGACGTTGCTCACGGCCACAGTCTAGCAGACCGGCCCGAGTCGAAGTCAAAGCGCATAAATAGTGCTTTGCGATTATGGCTATTTTTGGTACAGACCCTGCTAACAACACCGGTGTGAAATTTAAAATTCCGTTTTTGCCCAAAAAATCGCCTGAAAAGCTGCCTATGAATGCGAGTGCTCCTGTGCCGCCGGCGGAACCGTTGGCGAAGATTCTGGTGGTGGATGACAACGAGGTGATTGTGAAGACCATCTGCCTCAAGTTGAAGGCGGCGGGTTACGAGGTGGCGACGGCGCAGGACGGCGCGGAAGCCATGTCGGTCGTGCGCATGGAAAAACCGGATTTGATCCTGCTCGACATCACTTTTCCGCCGGACGTCGCCGGCGTGCCGTGGGACGGATTCCGGATCATGGAATGGCTGCATCGCGTGGATGAATCCCGAAAAATTCCCATCATCATTTTTACCGGCGGCGAGGACGTGAAAAACAAGGAGCGCGCCATGGCGAGCGGGGCGGTGGCCTTCTTCCACAAGCCGATCAACCACGATGATTTGCTCAAGGTGGTGCGCACGACCCTGGGCGACCACAAGCCCAAACCGGCTTGAAATCGGGCTTGCCCTTTCGGGATATTCTTCTAGACTGCCCGTCCGTGTTCGGGACGCGAGCGTAGCTCAGCCTGGTAGAGCATCACGTTGCCAACGTGAGTGTCGAGGGTTCGAATCCCTTCGCTCGCTCCAATTTCAATGCTTCGGTTGGTTATCATCCCTTTGTTACCTCGTGGGAGCGGCTGCCAGCCGGTTTAATGAAAGAGGCTTTTGCAGTGTCTCATGACGGCCAGGGCCACATAAACCACATCCGAGAACATGGTGGTCACTTGATACATCAACAGGAAACAAGCCGCGTAGAACGGGCCGGGATATTTCTGCATCCACTGCAAAGGTCGTTCGGCAATAAAACTTTTAACCGCTTTTTGGTTGGCCACAAAACCGATGCCGGTGCCCATGGCGGCTCCGGCCAATACATCCGTCGGATAATGCAGTCCCAGATAAATCCTCGGCAGGCAGACCAGAAACACCGAGTCCAGCAAGGCAATCCAGCCCAATCGGCGGCAAATAAAAAAGAGGCAGGTCGTCAGCGTGAAGTACATCATCGCATGATCGCTGGGAAAGGAACTCCAGTTCTGCCAGTTGACGGACGCATCCTGGGGGAAATGCAATCCATTGGCCGGGTCGCAGAGCGGCCTGATTCTGAAGGGAAGGGCCAGGACGATCAGCCGGGTGATGATCAGGGAAGCCACGCAAGCCGCCATCGCGGATATGATGATTTCGCGCGCCGCCCGGTTTTTATTCACGTCTTCCCCATGCCTAAACCACGCCCACCAATATAAAGCGACAATCAAGCCCGCCTTTAAAAAGGCGCTGGCGGCACACAAGGAAAGCAATGCCTTGTCGAATGAAGGGTATTGACCTTCAAATCGATTCAGAAATGAAAGTATTGAAAAATCAAAGGCATTCATCGGTGATCGGTCGGGAGTGGGATCCGTCACGGTTTAAGCCATTCCCCAGCCCGTTACAACCGCAACTATTCCGACTTAAAGCATTGCCGATGCCAAAATCAATCCTCAACCAGTGCATTAACGATGAACATCTGAGGGCAAGCGCCGGCAGTTTGCCGGTGGAGTGGTCTTGCGGTTGAAGCAGTTGTGATTTTTTCGCGGACGAGAAAGCCGCTTGCTTTCACCCGACCTTGCGCGATTATTTCATGAATGTCACTGCCCACCGAACCGGTCACGTTAAGCGTGGAGCAGATTGGCGAGTTGAACCGAAAACTCTCCGACCTGCGCCATGACGTCAACAATTACGTCTCGCTGACGCTGGCGAGCGCCGAATTGATGCGCCGCCGGCCGGAATCCGCCGAGCGGATGATGGCGAGCCTGCTGGAACAGCCGCCCAAGATCATCACCGCGGTCAAGCTGTTCTCCGGCGAACTGGAAGCGGCGCTCCGCATCACCCGGCCTTGAATCGCACCCGCCGGCTTTTGGCTTTGGCCGCGGAAATCCCTCTGGCAGACTGCGCGCGATGGAACCAACCGAAGCGGAGCTGATCGCCGCCGTGCTGGCCGGAGACGCCGCGAGTTTTGAACCGCTGGTGCAAAAACATTCCCCGCGCGTTTTTGCCACCGCGCGCCGCTATGCCCGCCGCGAAAGCGAGGTCGATGACATCGCCCAGGAAGTCTGGCTCAAGGCGTTTGAAAAACTCAAAAGTTTCCGCGGCGAAGCGCCGTTCGAGCATTGGCTGATGCGATTGACGGTGCGGACGTGTTATGATTTTTTGCGCGGCCACCAGCGCAATCGCGAGGCGTCGTTCACCGATTTGTCCGAGCCCGAGAGCGACTGGCTGGAACGTTTTGTGACGCAGCCGGAGGCCGTTTCGGAAAACGCCGACGCGGCGCGCCTGCTGGTCGCCCGCATCCTGGAACGGCTTTCGCCGCCCGCGCGGCTGGTCATCACGTTGCTGGAAATCGAGGACCGGTCGGTCAAGGAAGTCGCCGCGCTGACCGGCTGGTCGGTGCCGCTGGTAAAGGTCCGGGCGTTCCGGGCGCGCGCCGAAATGCGAAAGGTTCTGGCCAAATTGCCCAGGGACAAGTATCTGTAACCCCAGGCCGCAGGATGGCGTCTGATAAATCAGGTGGGTGTATGAATACTGCTGAATTGCAAAGGAAATTGATCGCCGCCGCCCGCGCGAATCCGCCGGGCGACCAGGTGCCGTACGCGTTTGAAAAGCGCGTGATGGCGTTGCTGGCGTCGCGCGCCACCACCGACCATCTGGTCCTGTGGGCGGCCGGACTCTGGCGGGCGGCGGTTTCGTGCGTGGCCGTCGCGTTGCTGCTCGGCGTGTGGTCCTGCTTCAACCCGGCCACGTCCAGCGCCAGCGCGGAAGACCTCTCGCAGAATTTCGAAAGCACCCTGCTGGCCGCGGTGGATCAAAGCACCCAAACCCAATGAATTCGTGGAAAGTCATTCCGGCCGTTCTGGTGATTTTTGGCGCCGGGGTCGTGACCGGCGGCCTGCTGGTGAATTACACGGAACACGAACATCGGGGAGGCGGCCGCCTGTCATTTTGGGGATCCCATCCGCACTCACCATCGGAAGAACACGGATCGCCAACCGGCGATTTACCCGGACCCCGCTCGCCGGAAATGTGGAGAAAGGATTTCATCGGACATCTCGACGAGGCGCTCCAACTGACACCGGAACAACATGCGGCGATTTCCAAAATCATTGCCGAGGGCCAGGAACAGAATCGCGAAATCTGGACCAATGTCGCCCCCAAAATGCGCGAGGAAATGGATCAGGTCCACCAACGCATCCGGGCAGAACTGACGCCGGACCAGCAAAAACAGTTTGAAGCGATGACGAAGCGATTCGCGCCGCGCCGGCCACCGCATGATCGGGAGCCGCCGGCTTTCCCGCCCCCCACCAACAATGTTCCACCCCCGCCGCCCGACGGGGCGCCCGGTCCCTGACCCGCTTATTTGGCCACGAGCAGGGCGCGGATCTTTTTCCGCAGTTCCTTGGTGATGGAACTGACGGGACGATTGCCGTCCACGATGGTGAAGCCGTAATTTTTACGCAACTGGCGGAACGCCGCCTGCATGGCCGTCTGGTATTTCACGAAGCTGTCAAACATGTCGCGCGAAAAACCGAGGTCCATGCCGCTTTCCCAGAAATCCAGCGCGGCATTCTTGGCCAGATTGCGCTGCACCAGTTCCTGGGGTTCGACGGAGAGATAAAACACCGCGTCGGGTTCGAGCGCGATGCCGTATAAATTTTTCAGCCACGCCTCGTCCATGCCGCGCACCATGTCGCGCGCCATGAGGGTGTAAATGTAACGGTCCGCCAGCACGATAAAACCGGCCTTCAGCGCGGGTAAAATCATGTTTTCCAGCTGGTCGGCGAAGTCGGTCGCGTAAAACAAGCTCAGCGTGGTCCGGCTCAAAATGTTCCCTTCCTGCGCCTTGGCCAGTTCGGAGCTGACCAGCGTGGAATGTTTCAACCCCACCTGCACCGTCGCGTGGCCGCTGGTTTCCAGCCAGTCCACCAGCCGCGCGATCTGGCTGGATCGGCCCGACCCATCCGCGCCCTCAACCACAATCAACCGGCCGGCCAGGTCTTCCAACTGGACGCGGGGGATGCCGTGCCCGTAATAACGGCGGCACTTTTTTTCACCTTCGGGATGGGTTGCGGTTTTTTTCACGCGGCCATGTCCTCCTCGGCTTCCCGGGCCTTGTTGTCCGGTTCCATCGGCGGCGGCAACGGCAGCGGCCGGCGGCGGCGGAACCGCGGCAGGTTGATGCGCTCGCCCACGAGCTTGCGCACGATCACCTGCTGCTTCTCCACGTGCTGGTTGGCGTCCATCACAATGAATTTAAACTCATCGGCCATGGCCATGTACTGCTCCAGGATGCGCCCCTGGAAAATGCGGAAACTCTCGTACGGATCATTCGACAGCCGCAAATCCATGCCGGCCTCAAAAAATTTCAGCTTCGGGCGGCCTTCCAAAATGCGGTTGAGCGATACTTCCAGATCCGCCTTGAAAAAGAACACCATGTCGGGCAGCGCGGCAAAATTATAATTGCCCCGCACCCATTCCGGCGGACACCCGCGCACGACGTCCCGCGCAAACGCGGTGAAAATGTAACGGTCGCACAGCACGACGTACCCGGCGCGCAGCAACGGCAGCAAATGGCGTTCATAGCGGTCGGCAAAATCCGTCGCATGAATGAGACTGAAGGTCGTGGGCGTGAGCAGTTCGCGTTTTTTGCCCTTGCTGGTGGCGGATTTGACCAGCTCGGAGGAATTCCATTCGCTGAAATAGACCTTGATGCCCTCGGCTTCCAGCCACCGTTTCAGCAGGTAAATCTGCGTGGACTTGCCCGACCCGTCGAGGCCTTCCACCGCGATGAGCCGCCCGGGAAAATTCAATTCGGCAAAAGTTTTCATCATTTACTGGCCATTTGTATATTGCGTCTCTTAATTCTATGCAAGCCGCCACTGGTCACAAGCGCAAGTTGTAACACAATTGCCACCACTCACGTTGTTAAATTCCGGTGAATCTTTGTGAAAAAAATCACAAATTTGCTTGCCCGCGTTGCGGGCACCGATTAGGTTGATTTTGCGAGTTTTCTGGCAAATAAGGATTATGCGCACCAGCACCGAAATCGGCTACGATTCCAAAATCGAGGGCGACGTCATTGTCACCCGGGTGGACGCCGCGCTCAACTGGTTTCGTAAAAATTCCGTCTGGCCCATGCCGATGGGGCTGGCCTGCTGCGCCATCGAATTGATGGCCGTGGGCGCCAGCCGGTTCGATATTTCGCGGTTCGGCTCCGAGGTCATGCGCTTTTCGCCACGCCAGGCCGATTGCATGATTGTTGCCGGCACGGTCACCTACAAAATGGCCATGTGCGTCAAGCGCATTTACGATCAGATGCCGGAGCCACGCTGGGTCATTGCCATGGGCGCCTGCGCCTCGACCGGCGGCATGTACCGCAGCTACGCCGTGTTGCAAGGCGTGGACAACATCATTCCGGTGGATATTTACGTTTCCGGCTGTCCGCCCCGGCCCGAGGCGGTACTCGACGCGCTGATGAAATTGCAGGATAAAATCGGCAATCAACCCGTACTGAACGAACTCACGGCGGTCGCCGCGCTTAAATCATAATTTCAAATCGCCGTGCCTCCCCTAGAATTCGCCCAAAAGCTAAAAACCAAGTTCGGCCCGGTCATCTCCGAGCCGGCAGAATTCCGCGGCGAAATCACCCTGAAAGTCGGCGATGCCGGACGCATCGTCGAAATCTGTGAATTCGCCAAAAAGGAACTGGGGTTCGATTATCTCGTGGATGTCAGCAGCGTGGACAATTACGGCGACGACCCGCGCTGGACGATTGTTTATCATCTGCGCAGCCTGAAGCACGGCAACGAATTGCGGCTCAAAACCGATGTCAGCGAGGAAAAATCCGAATTGCCAACCGTCACGACCGTCTGGAAAACCGCCAACTGGCATGAACGCGAAATTTACGACATGATGGGCATCCGGTTCAGCGGACACCCGGATTTGCGCCGGATTTTGATGTGGGAAGGCTACCCGTATTTCCCTCTGCGCAAGGACTTTCCGCTGGCAGGCAAACCCAGCGAGTTGCCCGGAGTTGCGTTCACCAAACCGGCGCCGCTTGAAGGCGGCCCGTTTGTAACGGCACCCGGCGGCAAGGATGCCATCGAGCGTGAACCGCGCGTGCGGACTTCGGAGGGATAATTTAAATGGCCACGGTTCAAGACATTGAGATTCGTGATTCCGCCGCGCGGGCAGCGCAGGCGGCGGACGAGCTTGAGGATTCCGTCGGCGAGAAGATGGTCCTGAACATGGGACCGTCACATCCGGCCACGCACGGCGTGTTGCGCATCGTGCTCGAGCTGGACGGCGAAATCGTCACCCAGGCCGACCCGGACATAGGTTATCTGCATCGCGGCGACGAAAAAATCGCCGAGAACATGACCTACACCCAGTTCATCCCCTACACGGACCGGCTGGATTATCTCGCGCCGCTGGCCAACAACGTCGCCTACGCGCTGGCGGTGGAAAAACTGCTCGGCATCGAAAAGGATTTGCCGCCGCGCTGCCAGTACATCCGGGTGATGTGCGCGGAACTGGCGCGCATTTCCGCGCATTTGCTCGGTCTGGGCGCCTTCGCGATGGACATGGGCGCGGTCACGGTCTTCCTGCTCTCGTTCACCGAGCGTGAAAAAATCTACAATCTGGCCGAGGCCATCAGCGGCGCGCGTTTCACCACCAGCTACACGCGCATCGGCGGCGTGATGCGCGACCTGCCGCCGACGTGGCTGGACCAATGCCAGCAATTCTGCGACGAATTCATTCCCGCGCTCAATGAACTCGAGACGCTGCTCACCCGCAACCGCATCTGGGTTGACCGTGTCCGGAATCTGGCAGTCATCTCGAAGGAAGACGCCATCAATTACGGCTTGAGCGGCCCGAACCTGCGCGGCAGCGGCATTGAATGGGATTTGCGCAAAAATCAGCCGTATCTGTGCTACCCGGACCTGGAATTTGACATTCCCACCGGGTCGGTCGGTGATTGCTACGACCGTTACCTCGTCCGCATGGAGGAAATGCGCCAGAGCGTGCGCATTTTGCTGCAGTGCATCAAAAAAATCCCCGGCGGCGCGGACAATAAAACCAAGGAACCGGTCAATTTCGCCGACGGAAAAATCTTCCTGCCGCCGAAGGAAAAAGTGATGTCGAAGATGGAGGAATTGATTCATCAATTCATCCTGGTGACGCAGGGCATGAACTGTCCGCCCGGCGAGGTTTATTTCGGCCATGAAAATCCGAAGGGCGAACTCGGCTTTTATATCAACAGCCGCGGCGGCGGCACGCCGTACCGGATGAAGATCCGTTCGCCCAGCTTTGTCAACCTGAGCATCATTCCCAAAATTTTCCCCGGCTGCCTGATCAGCGATACCGTGGCCATCCTGGGGTCGCTCGATTTCGTGATGGGAGAGTGTGACCGATGAACGCCACGCACACCGAACCCATTCCCAATCCGCTCCAGCACCAGGGCGGTTTTGCCGTGTCCGCCGCGTTGGAGGCGGAGGTCAACGAGCTGGTCACGCACTATCCCGAAAAACGCAGCGCGTCGCTGATGGTGCTGCACGCGATTCAGGAGCAGTTCGGCTGGATTTCGCAGGAAGCCGTCGAGTGGACGGCGAAGAGGCTCGAATTGCAGCCCATCAACGTCTATGAGCTCGTGACGTTTTATCCGATGTTCCGGCAGCGGCCGATGGGCAAATATCAGATCAAGGTCTGCCGGACGTTGAGTTGCGCCCTGGGCGGCGCGCATGAGCTGCACCGGCATTTTTGCGGAAAGCTGGGCCTGGATGCGCATGCGCACGGCCCGCAAACCACGAAGGACGGAAAGTTCACGGTCGAATTCGTCGAGTGCCTGGCCAGTTGCGGCACCGCGCCGGTGATGATGTGCAACGACGCCTTTTACGAAGGCGTCGGCCACGCGAAGGCGGACGAAATTGTAAAGAATTGCAAATGAAGATGCCCACTTTAGCCTTCAGCCCTCAGCCTTCAGCCTTGGTTGATTGGCTGCCCGACATGGATTTGAACCATGACAAACAGATTCAGAGTCTGCTGTGCTACCGTTACACCATCGGGCAGGCCGGAGCGTTTGACAGGCTAAAGGGTTTTGCCACCCAGTCAAGCCGCACCTTCGTTTCACGTTTCACGTTTCACGGAAGTAGCCATGCCGCAGGAATATAAATTGATTTTGAAATACGCCGACGAGCCCGGGTACACGCCCGACCTCGAATGCTATCTGCGCCACGGCGGCTACGAGCCGCTCAAAAAGGCGCTGGCGCTGCGGCCCAAAACCCTGCCGGACGGCAAAACCCAGTCGCCGCAGGAGCAAATCCGCGAGGACGTTAAAATTTCCGGCCTGCGCGGCCGGGGCGGCGCGGGCTTTTCGTGCGGACTGAAATGGAGTTTCGTGGACCGCAAGAGCGGCAAACCGATTTACCTGATTTGCAACGCCGACGAATCCGAGCCGGGCACGTTCAAGGACCGCCAGATCATGCACAAGGACCCCCACCAGCTGATCGAGGGCATGATCATCGCGTGTTTTGCGAACGACGTGCATCTGGCCTACATCTACATCCGCGGCGAAATGCCCGAAGGCGCGAAGCTCTTGAACCAGGCATTGGCCGAGGCGCGTGCCAAAAATCTCCTCGGCAAAAACATCTTGGGCAGCGGCTACGATCTGGAGATGTACGTTCATCGCGGCGCCGGCGCCTACATTTGCGGCGAGGAAACCGGGCTGATTGAATCACTCGAAGGCAAACGGCCGTATCCGCGCATCAAACCGCCGTATTTCCCGGCGATCCTGGGCCTTTACCTGTGCCCGACCATCGTCAACAACGTCGAGACGCTCTGCAACGTGAAGCATATCGTCGCCATGGGCGCGGCGGAATTCGCCAAGCTTGGCACGCCCAACAACACCGGCACGCGCATCGTCAGCCTCAGCGGCCACGTCAAAAAGCCGGGTTACTACGAAATTGAAGTCGGCAAGGTCACCATTGGCGAACTCATCAATCACCCGGCCTTTGGCGGCGGCCTGCGTGAGGGGCGCAAGCTGAAGGCCGTCATCCCTGGCGGATCGTCGGCCAAGGTTTTCAAGGCGGGCGAAAAGTTCAAACTCAAGCGCAAAGGCCCGGACGGCCAGATGGTGGACCAGGAAGTGGACATGCTGGACCTGCCTTACGATTTCGATTCCCTCATTGCCGCCGGCTCAATGAGCGGTTCCAGCGCAATCATCGTGATGGATGACAGCGTGGATATCGTCGAGGCGCTGGCGAACGTTTCCGAATTTTACGCGCACGAAAGCTGCGGCCAGTGCACGCCCTGCCGGGAAGGGTCGCTCTGGATGAACAAGGCGCTGCATCGCCTCACGCATGGTGAGGGCCGCGCGAGCGATGCCGATTATCTGGTTAAAATTGCCGACAACATTCCCGGCGGCCGCACGATTTGCGCGTTTGGCGAAGCCTGCTCCTGGCCGGTGCAAAGTTTCGTCGCGAAGTTCAAGGACGAGTTTGTCGCCAAAGGCCGGGCCGACGAGGAACGCCGCGCAAAAGTGAGCGCCGCGCCGGCGGAAGAAACCAGATCGGCCGTCGCGCACCATTGATTGCCATGTCAACCACCGTCACAACTGAAGCCAAGCCCGCCGCGCCCGC
>CAVXLF010000012.1:0-191958 GCA_963762585.1 uncultured Verrucomicrobiae bacterium | reverse complement strand
CGGCAAGACCACCATGTTGAGCATGATTTCCGGCATCCTGCGGCCCAACACCGGCAATGTCAAAGTCAAGGGAGCCGATATCTGGACGCTGAATAATGACCAACTGGCGGACTTCCGTCTGAACACGATTGGCTTTGTCTTTCAGGATTACCATCTGTTTCCACGATTGACCACGGCCGAGAATGTCGCGATCCCGCTCATTCTGAAGCAGCGCAACTGGGACGAATCCATCTCCCAAGCCACGCAATACCTCGAAATCGTCGGCCTGAAAGACCGGGGCGAAATGTTGCCGGTGAAGCTCTCGGGCGGCGAGCAGCAGCGCGTGGCAATTGCGCGGGCCATCATCAGTCAGCCGGAGATTCTGATTCTCGACGAACCGACGGCCTCCCTGGATGGCGACACGGGCCGGATGATCATCGCTTTCGTCAAAGAGAAGATTCTTAATGAAAAGCGCTGCATCATGATTGTCACCCACGATGCGCGCATCAACGAATATGCGGATCGGATCCTCCACATGGAAGATGGACATCTCACCGCCGAAGACAAGGGAACCGAATGAATACCGACGACCCCAAACCAGAGGCAAAAGCGACCGCGCCCAAGCCGGAAACAGCCGCGCCGAAGCCCGATCCCAAAGCGATCGAACTTACCCACGATAACAAAGCGGCGGAATCCCCGCCTGAAATCAAAGCTCAACCCAAACCTGAAGTTAAGCCCGAGGCCAAAGTTGGGACCAAACCGAAAACTGAAGTCAAAGCCGGCGAGACCCGGACGGAAACCAAATCCGCCACGCCCAGGATGGCAGTCGGAAACAAGCTCATTTTTACCATCGCCATCATCGGCATTCTGGCCGGACTGGTTGCCGCTTACATTTTTGGCCTGGAGCGGAAAGCCCAGCCGCCCGTGTTTAAACCGGTCAGCAATCCCTTTGAGTCAGCCATCTATGCCAATGGCATGATTGAGAGCGACCTGCCGAGCGGTGAAAATATCAATATTTTTCCGGAGGTTTTCGGCCCGATCACCCAGGTGTTCGTGCACGAGGGCCAGCCGGTGTCGGCCGGCACACCGCTGTTCACCATTGAGGATTCCGTGCCGAGAGCAAATATGGAACTGGCCGAAGCCAACCTGAAAGCAGCCCGCGACCAATACGACAAGCGCCGCGCCGCCTACGACGTTGACCCGAAATCGGTCAGCAAGGATGTGCTGGATACGGCGGAAGACACCTTCATTCAAGCGACCGCCGCACTGAAGGCAGCCAACGCGCTGCTGCAATATTATTCGGTCAGAGCACCGGTAGCTGGAGTCGTGCTGGCCGTCAACGCGACGGTCGGAGGCTATGTGTCGTCACAGGGTGATTATGACACCTACACGGAATTGTTCGATCCGCTCGTCGTCATGAGCGGGCCGCAGGATTATATGGACGTGCGTTGTTATGTGGACGAGATACTGGTCTCACGCTTGCCGTCCAAGTGGCACATCCAGGCGCAGATGCAGATCACCGGGACGGATATCAAGGTGCCGCTGGAGTTTGTCCGGGTGCAACCTTATATCTCGCCCAAAATCGAGCTGTCGAACGAGAAACAAGAGCAAGTGGACCTGCGGGTGTTGCCGGTGATTTTTCGATTCGAAAAAAAGGACTTCCCGGTCTATCCCGGCCAGATGGTGGATGTCTTTATCGGGCAGAAATAGCCGGAGCAAACACCATGAACCATTCTCGCATATGAAATACAGCGGCATCCTGCGGATCGGCTTCAAGCTGCTGGTCAACGATCGGGGCAAGTTCTTTGCCCTGTTGATCGGGATTACCTTTGCCGTGTTCCTGATGATGGAAATGACCGCCATGTTCGCCGGCATCCTCAACCGGGCCTTTTCGCCGGTCACCAATATCGGTGCCGCGATGTGGATCATGGATCCGGCGGTCAATACGGCCACCAGTCCAATCCCCCTGCCGGGATATGTGCTCGACGCGGCGCGCAGCATGGACGGCGTCAGCTATGCGGTGCCGCTGTTTATGGGCGGCGCGCTGGTCAAGCTGGCCAATGGCACCTATCAGGGGGTCAATGTGGTCGGTCTGGATGACAGCAGTCTGTTTGGCCGGCCCGAACTGGAACAGGGCAATATTCAGGACATCTATGCCGACAACACCTTCTTCGTGGTGGATGACGCTGAATTCTCCAAGCTGGGGAACCCGAAGATCGGCACGACCTTCGAACTCAATGATCACCGTGGCCGGATAGTAGGCATCGCCCGGGTCGCCGCCAACGGACTGAATGGTGTTCCCACCCTGTACACCACTTACAATCGCGCGATTGAATACCTGCCTTCGACGCGCTTCACCATGTCCTATGTTCTGGTGCAGCCGAAAAATGACGCGGCGGTGCCCGGCATCAAGCAACAAGTCGCCAAACTCGGCTATGTCGCCTTCACCAAGGATGAATTCAACAACCGGATCACCCACTACTACACCTACCAGACCGGGATTGGCACCAACATCCTGTTGATGACCATCATCGCGTTTATTGTCGGACTGTCCATCTCCGGCCAGACTTTTTACACCTTCATCCTCGAAAACCTGGAGAAATTTGGCGCGCTGAAAGCCATCGGCGCCAAGGGGCGCGAGCTGATTTACATGATCCTGTTCATGGCGTTCTTCACGGCCATGATCGGCTATGGACTGGGCATCGGTCTGGTGACGTTGATGATTTCGATCGCCCGCTACCGGCTGCCCAACTACGCGGCGATGATCACCTTCGGAAACCTGGGACTGGCCTTCGGCATGGTCCTGCTCATTGCCGGAATCTCAAGCTATATTGGCGTACGCAAGGTTCTCAAGATCGAGCCATTCGACATCTTTCGGGGGTAGCCATGAACCATTCCATGAGAACCTTAATCTTCCAGCTCAAAACCGCAATCGGACCGGCCAACGTCCGCTGGCAGGCGTGGTTCTGTTTGCCGGCTGCAGCTTCGCGCCAAAATATTCGGAACCATCGGTTCAAACGCCGGCTGCTTTCAAAGAAATGACGCCGGCGCAATCATCGGAAACGGATGGCTGGAAAACCGCCCAGCCGGACGACGACCGGCTTCGCGGCCAGTGGTGGAAAATGTTTAATGAGCCGGAGCTGAATGCCTTTGAATGCCAGGTGAACGTTTCCAACCAGACGGTTGCCGTTGCGCTGGACAATTTCCTCGCGGCGCGAGCCGTGGTGAAACAAGCCCGTTCACAGTATTTCCCAACCGTGACCGCCAGCCCTTCCGTCACGGAGTCCCGGCAACAGATCAATTCATCAAGTTCTTCGCCGACCTCCTCCACGTTCACCGAATATTCGCTGCCCTTCGACGCCGCCTGGGAGCCGGATTTCTGGGGCCGCATTCGTAACACGGTGAGGGCTAATTCGCTGGAAGCGCAGGCCACGCTGGCTGATTTGGAAAACGTGCGTCTGACCATTCAGGCGGAAGTGGCGGTGGACTATTTTCAGCTGCGCGTGCTGGACGCGCAGAAACAGCTTTTGGCTGCGACGGTGACCGCTTTTCAGGAATCGCTCAAGCTGACCCAGGATCAGTCTGACACGGGTCTGGCATCCGATCAGGACGTCGCGCAGGCCGAAACGCAACTCAACACCGCGCTCGCACAGGCCACCGATCTCGGCATCCAGCGCGCGCAACTGGAACACGCCATCGCGACGCTGCTCGGCCAGCCGGCTTCAACCTTTGCCATCGCACCTCGTTCGCTGACCGCACAACCCATCGCCATTCCCTTCGGCGTTCCGTCGCAATTGCTCGAACGCCGGCCGGACATCGCCGCCGCCGAACGCCGCGTCGCGGAGGCCAACGCGCAAATTGGCGTGGCGCGGGCTGCCTGTTTTCCGACCATTACCTTGGGCGCTGCGGCGGGCTACCAGGGCACCTCCATACAAAATCTGTTTTCCGCGCCGGGTCTGGTCTGGTCCGTCGGCGCGACGCTGGCGCAAACCCTGTTTGACGGCGGCTTGCGCAAAGCCGTCACCGAACAGTCCCGCGCGCTCTACCAGGGGACCGTCGCGAATTACCGTCAGACCGTGCTCACCGCCTTTCAGGAAGTCGAAGACAATTTATCAGCACTGCGAATCCTGTCGCGGGAACGGCAACAAGAGGATGCCGCCGTCGCCTCGTCGCAACGCTACCTGAGGCTCGCCGACGTCCGCTACCAATCCGGCATGGATATTTATCTCAATGTGATCATTGCGCAAACCGCGCTGTTGAACAATCAACGAACGGCGCTGAACCTCCAGATGCAACAGCTCACGGCGAGCGTCCAGTTGATCAAAACACTGGGCGGCGGCTGGGAGGCTCCGCTCAAAACAACCGCCGCCACTCCCTGAACTAAAACCTGGTTATGAACACAGAACTGTTGATCGATACCGCCAAAAAACTGGTCGCCGACGACAAGGGGCTGCTGGCGATGGACGAAAGCAATCCCACCTGCAACCAACGATTCGCCAGGCTCAACATTCCGCAGACGGTGGAAGCCCGGCGTGCCTATCGGGAACTGATTGTAACCGCGCCCGGTCTCGGTGAAAGCATCAGCGGCGTCATTCTCTATGACGAGACCCTTCGTCAGTCGAAAAAAGATGGCACGCCCTTTCTTAAAGTCCTCGCTGACACGGGCATCATTCCCGGCATCAAAGTGGATACCGGAGCCAAGGATCTGGCCGCGCATCCCGGGGAAAAAATCACCGAAGGTCTGGACGGCTTGCGCGATCGTCTCAAGGAATACTTTCAAATGGGCGCGCGGTTCGCCAAATGGCGGGCCGTGATTGCCATCGGCAATGGCCTTCCGAGCCGGAGCTGTATCGAGGCCAATGCCCACGCGCTGGCGCGCTACGCCGCGTTGTGCCAGGAAGCCGGACTGGTCCCCGTCGTCGAACCGGAAGTGCTGATGGACGGCGAACATTCACTGGAACGGTGCCGCGTGGTGACGGAAGAAGTCTTGCGAACGGTTTTCAACCAGCTGAATTCCCAGCGCGTGTTGCTGGAAGGCATGATTCTCAAGCCCAACATGGTGCTTCCCGGATTGACCTGCCCCACGCAGAAGCGTCCGTGGACGAGGTGGCCAACCTCACGGTGAAGAGTCTATGGCGAACCGTCCCCGCGGCGGTTCCGGGGATTGCCTTTTTGTCCGGCGGCCAATCCGGTGAACTGGCTTCAGCCCGTTTGAATACCATGAATCTTCGATTCAACTCGCGACTGCCTTGGGCGCTGTCATTTTCGTTTGCCCGCGCCATTCAACAACCGGCCCTGGAGATTTGGCAAGGCAAGGAGTCCAACGTGAAAGCGGCGCAACAAGCCTTGCTTCAACGCGCCCGATGCAACCGCGCCGCGCGTCGCGGCGAATACACTGCGGCGATGGAAAAGTTAAACGCCAGGCACATCGAACGCGACGCGCCACGCGGAACAACGCCGACTCCACTGCCGGCGACACCAAAGCCGTAAAATCAAATTCAGGAAAGCGCAAGGCGGCCTTCGGAAACGTAAACTGTTTTTATCTTTTAAGTTCCGACGGCAGGCTCGTCCAGGCTTTGGCGGATGGTGTGGGCGAGCTGTTGCAACTGGAACGGCTTGGTGAGAAAGTTGACGCCTTCTTGCAATGGAATACCCTGGGCGACAATGTCGGCGCTATAACCACTCATGTAACACACCTTTAACTTTGGATTCTCCTGAAGCAGACGTTGCCCCAGCTCTTTTCCGGTCATGCCATCGGGCATCATTAAATCGGTGAGCAACAAATGAATTTCGGCGCGGTGTTCCTTCCAGACTTCCAAGGCTTTGAAGCCCGTCGATGCTTCCAGCACAAGGTAGCCAAGGCGGGTGAGCGTTTTTCCGATCATGGTGCGCAGCGCCGGCTCGTCTTCCACCAGCAGGATGGTTTCATGGCCGGTTGGGGCGGTGGCCAGCAGCTTTTTAACGATTTTTGTATCGTGCGATTCCGGCAGCCGGGGCAGATAAACTGTGAACGTCGTTCCGTGGCCGACTTCGCTATGGACATTGACCCAGCCATGGTGCTGGTGCACGACGCCGAAGACGGTGGCCAGTCCCAAGCCCGTGCCTTTGCCGACACCTTTGGTGGTGAAGAACGGCTCGAATATTTTGGAAAGGTTTTCCGGTGGAATCCCGCAGCCGTTGTCGCTCACGATCAGGCGCACAAAGGAGCCGGGCCGCGCCTGGGCCGTTTGCGTGGCGGTGGATTCGTCAAATTCCACGCCGGCCGTCTCGATGACCAACTGGCCGCCGTTGAGCATGGCATCGCGGGCGTTTACCGCGAGATTCATCAAGACCTGGTCCATCATGCCCGCGTCGGCATGGAGGAACATGGGTTGCGCCGCCAGGTTGAGCTGCACCGCGATGTTTTCGCCGAGAATGCGCTTCAGCATCCTGGTCATTTCTGTGACGTTCTGGTTCAGATCCAAGTCGCGCGGTTGCAGCACGTCCGTCCGGCTGAACAACAGCAACTGGCGGGTGAGGCCGACCGCGCGTTGAACGGCGCCCCGGATATCATCGGCCAGCTCCGATTGCTCGGCGGAAAGATTCCCCTCGCTTTGCAGCAAGCCCGCCTGCATTTGAATGACCGTCAGGATGTTGTTGAAATCGTGCGCCACGCCGCCGGCCAACTGGCCGATGGCTTCCATCTTTTGCGACTGGCGGAATTGGGTTTCCAGCTTTTTACGGTCGGTGATGTCTCTCTGGATGGCCACAAAGTGGGTGATGGTTCCACCGGCATTGCGAAGGGGTGTGATTTGCCATTCCAGGTTAAATTCCTTTCCGTCCTTGCGATAGTTGATGCCTTCGCCTTCAAAAACTTCCCCCCGTTCGAGATTTTGCCGGAGCCGGCTCAACACGGCTTTGTCCGTGTGCGCCCCCTGCAAGATACGGGGTGTTTTCCCGATGACTTCCTCCGCGGTGTAGCCGGTCATCGTCGTAAAGGCAGGATTGACGAAAATAATTCTTGGCCCGGGCAAATCGAGTTCCGCATCCGTGATGAGGATGGAGTCCTTGGCTTGCAGCACGGCTGAATTGAGCAATCGCAAAGATTCCTCCGCCTGCCGTCGTGCCTCTTCGCGCACAAAATTATCCAGGGCGAACGAGAGGTCGGAAGCCGCTTCCTCAAGCAACGCAATTTCCTTGTCCTGAAAAAAATCCTTTTCACCCGCGTAAACGGTGATCGCGCCGCAAATCACGCCTCCCTGCCGGATGAGGAGACTCGCCGAGGATTGAAAGCTGCCTTGCGCCGCCGCCTTGCGCCACAGCAGGGTGCGGGGGTCGTGACTGAAATCGTTGCAGATATAATTCCGCCCCTCGCGAATCGCCGTGCCGGTGGGTCCCTGGCCTTCCGGCCGGTCATCCGCATAAATGGTCACTTGTGAAAGATAGTTCGTGCCATCGCCACAGTGTGCGACCGGGATGACCCGCCGTGTCCTGGCATCAAGCCAGCCGACCCAGGCCATTCGTAATTTCCCGATCTCAACCAACCCGCGGCAGATTCTGGCGAAAAGCTCGTCGCGGTTGTTCAAGGTGACAATCGTCTGGTTGATATGGCTCAATGCCGCGTAGAGCCGGGACAAACGCTCAATTTCCCGTTCCTGCTCCTTCCGCACCGTGATGTCATGCACCACTTTTGACACCCCAATGACCTTCCCATTGATGTCCTTGATGGGGGAAATGGTCATTGAAACACTGATCAGCTTCCCGTCCTTGGTTTGTCTCACCGTCTCGAAATTATCCAGGCTTTCGCCGCGACGAATCGTCTCCAGGATTTTGCCCTCCTCATCGCGCCGGTCGTCGGGAATCAATCGCAGGATGGAAGCCCCCATCATTTCGTTGGCGGTGTAGCCGAAAATCTTTTCTGCGCCTTTATTCCAACTGGTGATGTTGTCATCCAGGTCTTTGCCCATGATGGCGTCGCCCGAGGATTCGACAATGGACCTCAAGTGGATCAAGGCGCTCTCCAGCCGCCGGCGTTCCGTGATGTCACGGATGTTGCATTGGATCACGTTTTTGTCGCCGGCCTGATACACGTTGCTGACAAACTCCACGGCGATCTTGCGGCCGTCCCGCGTTTCCAGTGGCAGGTTTTCATACCGGACATACCCGTCCGTTTGCAACCGCTCCAGCATGACCTTGTTCGACTCGATGTCCTTGAACGGACTCAATTCGCCGACCGTTTTGCCGATCATTTCGCTCCGGGAAAAACCCAGCAGTTCAACCAGAAAAGGATTCACATCCGTGATGCCTCCCGTGTCCACGTCCAGAATCAGGATGCCATCCCGCGCTGCTTCGAACAACCGCCGGTAACTCAACTCTGAGGCGCGCATCTCCCGCTCGCTGCCTTTGGCCCGTTCCGGCGGCAGCTCCGCCTCCTCAATCCGCGTGGCGTGATTGAGGACACCCGCGTCCTGCTCTGTTTTATCAATTGCTTTCATGACAAAATTCGGCTTGGCCGGGTCAGATGTCCTTTTGTAAAAGCCTGAACAGAAAAACACCACGCCCGTTTAAGGGATTAAGCTAATAGTTACATGAATATCCAAGTCTTATCAATGCGGTGTTCACCCCATACATCTTTCGGCGTCGAAAAGTTACACTTCCGGTGTGAAGCAATATAAAAATTGAAATTCCATGAATCAAATATCCCTCTACCCACTGCGATTCGAACCGATCTATCAGTATCGGCTGTGGGGTGGACGACGGCTGGCCAAATGGCTCAGCACGCCGTTGCCCGGCGATGGGCCCATCGGCGAAGCCTGGCTGTTGAGCGACCGCGACGATCATCCGAGCCGCGTCGCCGATGGTCCGCTTAAAGGAAGGAGCATCGCACAATTACTCCATCAGTGGCCGGAGCAATTGCTGGGAAAATTGGCCGGGCGCTTCCGTCGATTCCCCCTGCTGCTGAAATTCCTCGACATGCGCGACACACTCTCCGTTCAGGTGCATCCATCGGATAATCAGACCCAGTATATTCCCGCCGGCGAAACCGGGAAGACCGAAGCCTGGGTGGTGCTGGAGGTGGGGGCAAAAAGCCGCATCTACGCTGGCCTCAAGCCGGCCACCACGGCTGACACCCTGCGGCAGACACTCGCGAACGGAACGGTGGCGGACCAGCTCGCATCCTTCACTCCGACGACCGGTGACGGAGTTTTGATACCGGCC
The DNA here is from genome assembly GCA_963762585.1 of uncultured Verrucomicrobiae bacterium. Classification (GTDB taxonomy): domain Bacteria; phylum Verrucomicrobiota; class Verrucomicrobiia; order Limisphaerales; family UBA11358; genus UBA11358. The sequence goes on along the minus strand of CAVXLF010000012.1, from coordinate 182,781 downwards.
GGAACCGTTCATTCGTTGGGCGACGTGGTGGTTTTTGAAGTGCAGGAAAACAGCGACGTGACCTTTCGGCTTTACGACTGGAACCACATTGACTCCAGGACCGGCCAGCCCCGGCCTCTCCAGGTTGATCAGGCGATGGCCTGCATTGATTTTGCTCAAGGTGCAATTGGTCCGATCGTGCCAATGGTGGATGAGGTAAAGCCGGTGTTGCGCGAGCAGCTCTTTGATTGTGAACACTTCGGGTTGTGGCGATTCGGCGGAGAATCGCCATTTGGAGTCGGCGCCGAAAGAACGCCGCGGGTGCTGGTGTGCCTCGCCGGTGACGGTCAGGTGGAACACGCTGGCGCCCATTACGCCATTGGCAAGGGAGACGTGCTGCTGCTGCCCGCCGAGGTGGGAGCGTGTTTGTGCCGGCCGCGCGGAGCCATCAGCTTGTTGGAGATTTCATTGCCGGAAGGAAAATAACCACATGAAAAAACTCATCGTTTTCGATCTGGATGGCACGCTGGCCGAAAGCAAAGCTTCGCTCGATGCCGAGATGGCCAGACTGCTCACCGCTCTGCTGGGAATTGTGAAGGTGGCCGTCATTTCCGGCGGCGATTGGCCGCAATTTGAGAAACAAGTGCTTTCAAATCTTCCTCATGACGAACACCTGAAGAACCTGTCCCTGCTTCCCACCTGTGGAACCAAGTTCTACCAATACGCCGGAGATTGGAAAAAAATCTATTCCGAGGATTTCACTGCGGATCAAAAAGGTAAAATCATCGGCTCTCTAAAAAAAGCGCTCGAATCAGCGGGCTTCAAGGTCGAAAAGGTCTGGGGAGAAACCATTGAAGACCGGGGAAGCCAGATTACGTTTTCCGCCTTGGGGCAGCAGGCGCCCATCGAGGAAAAGAAAAAATGGGACCCCGATTTCACCAAGCGGAAGAAGATCAAGGCACTCCTGGATAAACTGATCCCCGAATTTTCCGTGCGCCTGGGGGGCACGACCTCCGTTGATGTCACCAAGCCGGGCATTGATAAAGCCTACGGGATTCGAAAACTCCGGGACATCCTTGGCATTGCCATTGATGAAATGATTTTTATCGGCGATGCGTTGTTTCCCGGCGGAAACGATTATCCGGCGAAAGAAGCGGGTGTTTTTTCCATCCGGGTCCGGGATCCCAATGAATCGAAACGGGTGATTGAAGCCATCATCGCTTGTCTGGATGGTGTTCAACCATTATGAAACCCAATGCTGGCCAGCCCAAGACGTCCGAATCCAGGCCCGGTGCCAGGCCCGACGCGACGGATGATTTAAAAACCCTGTCCCTGGCTGAGGTGGAGAAGAAATTGGAGTCGTCGCCAAGCGGTTTGACCCAGGCAGAGGCGCAAAAACGGCTCATCCAATACGGGCCGAATGAACTGGTCGAGAAGAAGACGAACCTGCTGCTGAAATTCCTCTCGTATTTTTGGGGGCCGATTCCGTGGATGATCGAGATTGCGGTGATTCTGTCAGGCGTGGTCCGGCACTGGCCGGATTTTTTCATCATTCTCCTGTTGCTGGTGACCAATGCGGTGGTCGCCTTCTGGGAAGAACGTCAGGCGGGCAATGAAATCGCCGCGTTGAAAGCCAAACTGGCGATCAAGGCCCGCGTGATCCGCGACGGCAAATGGATCAACCCGCCGGCGCGCGAGCTGGTGCCGGGCGATGTCGTCCGTTTGCGGCTGGGCGACGTGGTGCCGGCGGACGCGCGCTTGCTGGCGGGCGACGAGGTGTCGGTGGATCAATCCGCGCTGACCGGCGAATCGTTGCCGGCGACACGCAAGTCCGGTGACGCCGTGTTTTCCGGTTCGATCATCCGGCGCGGCGAAATTGGCGCGCTGGTGTATGCGACGGGCGGGAATACCTATTTTGGCAAAACGGCACAACTGGTGCAGGAGGCATTAACCGTCAGCCATTTTCAAAAGGCGGTTTTGAAAATCGGCAATTATTTGATCATCCTCGCGGTGGCGCTGGTGGCGGTCATCATTGGTTTCGCTATCTTTCGCGGCGACGCGATTCTCACCACGTTGCAGTTCGCGCTGGTGCTGACGGTTGCGGCGATTCCCGTGGCGATGCCGACGGTATTGTCGGTGACGATGGCAGTCGGCGCACGGCTGCTCGCCAAGAAACAGGCAATTGTGAGCCGGTTGGTGGCGATTGAGGAACTGGCGGGCGTGGATGTGTTGTGCGCCGACAAGACCGGCACGTTGACGCAAAACAAACTGACCTTGGGCGATGCCTTCAGCATCAACAATATTCCCACCGGGCATATCATCCTGACGGCGGCGCTGGCTTCGCGCGAGGAAAACAACGATACGATTGATCTGGCTGTTTTGGGCGGACTGAAAAACAAAGAGGCGCTGAAAGAATTATCAGGTGCTTCATTTCATGCCATTTGATCCGGTGCACAAACGCACCGAGGCGACCGTCAAGGACAAGGACGGAAAGACGTTCAAGGTGACAAAGGGCGCACCGCAAGTGGTTCTGGCTTTGTCGGCCAATGTTGGTGAGGTCAAAGCGGCGACGGAAAAAGCGGTCAATGATTTTGCCGCGCGCGGGTTCCGTTCGCTGGGCGTGGCGCGGGCCGAGGGCGATGGGCCATGGCAATTTCTCGGCGTGTTGCCCATGTTCGATCCGCCGCGCGAGGATGCGAAAGCGACGATTGCGACCGCGCTGACCATGGGCGTGAAGATCAAGATGGTGACGGGCGATCAACTGGCGATTGCCAGGGAGACGGCGAAGACCTTGGGAATGGGCACGAATATTCTTGATGCCAAAACGCTGGGCGACTCAAAAAAACAAGAGTCAGCGGAGGTGATTGAGTCCATCGAGCAGGCCGACGGTTTTGCCGAGGTGTTTCCCGAGCATAAATTTCACATCGTGGATGTCCTGCAAAAGCGCAACCACATCGTCGGCATGACGGGCGACGGCGTGAATGACGCGCCGGCGCTGAAGAAAGCCGACTGCGGCATCGCCGTATCCAGCGCGACCGACGCGGCGCGTGCAGCGGCCGCGATCGTGCTGCTCACGCCCGGCCTGTCGGTGATCATTGACGCCATCAAGGAGAGCCGGCGGATTTTCCAGCGGATGAACAGCTACGCCATTTATCGCATTGCCGAGACGTTGCGCGTGCTGCTGTTCATGACGCTGGCGATTCTGGTTTTTAATTTTTATCCCCTGACGGCGGTGATGATCGTGATGCTCGCGCTGCTCAATGACGGTGCGATTTTGTCCATCGCCTATGACAATGTGCATTACAAGAACAAACCGGAGGCGTGGAACATGCGCATGGTGCTGGGCGTCTCCACGGCGCTGGGAATCATCGGAGTGGTGTCCGCCTTTGGACTATTTTATCTCGGCGAGCGGGTCTTTCATCTCGACCGCGCACATATTCAGACACTGATGTATTTGAAACTATCCGTGGCGGGACATCTGACCATTTTCCTCACCCGCACCCGCGGCCCGTTCTGGTCCATCCGGCCGGCGCGGATTTTGATGATCGCGGTGTTCGGCACCCAGGCGGTGGCAACATTGATCGCGGTTTATGGATTGTTCATGACGCCGCTGGGCTGGGGGTGGGCAGGTTTGGTGTGGGGTTATGCGTTGCTGTGGTTCCTGGTGAACGACCGCATCAAATTGCTCGCCTACCGGATTTTTGATCCCGTCAAAGCTGCATCAAAATCCAAACCTGAAGTGAAGGCTATTGAGCCAAAACCGGAAATCCAAGCCCCGACAGCGGCCGACTTGACGCCGCAGATCGCGGCCCGGGCCTATGAACTCTACGAGCGCCAGGGCCATCAGGACGGCCAATCGGTGCAAAACTGGGACCAAGCCTCGCAGGAGATTCGCGCAGCTCACACCAAGGCTGCACCCAAAGTTGAAACCAAACCAGCGGCCACAGCCGGGTCAAAGCCGGAAGCAAAAGCTCAACCTGACCCTGACACCAATTCAAAAGCGGAGGCCAAGGTTGAGCCATCCAAGGTGATGCCGCGCTTGTCTTTGAAGTGAATCGCAGCCACCTCTTCTTGGCGAGAACCGGCCACGGCAGCCACGCCATATCCAGGGCGAAGTTCTGGAGCCTACGCAGGAAGATGTTGGTACCAACCCGCCCGACATCGTTGCATTAGCTCGTAGCAGGCAGGTATCCAGTAAAGTTCTGTCGAAGGGTGGCGAATTGTGATTCTCCATGCCATTTTACTGACAGTTTCACTGACACTTGACCTCCTTCGCATCACAACCCGTTGGAAAATCTCCACTTGGAAATGGAGCCAATGGTCGGGATTGAACCGACGACCGACGGTTTACGAAACCGTTGCTCTACCACTGAGCTACATTGGCTTGATCCGATCGAAAACAAGGCATTTTGCCATTGTTCCCGCCGGGAGTTTTGAGCAATTACCATACTCAATCTGCATATGGTGCGTCTTTTGTATTCACAATTCAATTTATTTTTTATTCCTCAGGACGAGATAAAAAACTCCATAGATTATCAATAATGAAACCACCACCAAAAGGAACAGTGTTATCGTATGAAAAGGATGTTTATCGGCCATGGCATTTTCTGGAGTAATGTCCTAATTGGACGGTTTGGGCGGTTTCACCGGCAAATCAGGTGCAGTAATTTCACCGGGATTTAAAGATTCCATCACCGCGTTCACGCCGGCGACCAGCGCGTTGATACGCGTCGGCAACGGAAAATCGGACGGGGCTTCGAGAGTATAACCCAACCGCGACTTGTGCCTGATCAGATAAAACGCCTCCGCCCACTGCGGCCGGGTGTTGGGATCAAGGTTGGGACGGATGATGCCGCCCCTGGCCGGTCGATCCTCGATGCTTTCCGACGGGTCAATCGGACACACCTTTTGGACCGCACTCACGATGGTCTCCGCCAGGGAGGGCCGGCCGTCGGGATTTTGTTCGTAAAGATAAAAACCGTGAGCTTCCCAGTCTTCGTGCAGGCAGAGATACAAATCGAACCGCGGCTGGCGCTCCAGCCACGCAATATGCGCGCGGACCTCGGCAGTCTGCGGGTGGCGATAATCGCGGTTCAAATCCCTGCCGTCGGGGTTTTCACGGCGATTCAAGACAAAGCCCGACGGATTAAGGCACGGGCAAAACCAGATTTCGCAGTTCGCGGGCCAATGATTTTCATGAAGCAATCGCAAGGCTGCCTGCGGCCCGGCCGGCTCATCACCATGGATGCCCGTACTGATGTAAATTCTGTCGGTTGACTTCTGACTTCTGGCTTCTGATTTGCGATGCAGCGTCAGAAACTTGAACTCCGGCGTTTGGTGAAATACTTCTGCCGCCCAGCCATGCGATTGGGCGGCGATCTCGATGTCGCGCAGCACGGCGCGTATGTCAATCGTTTCGCCGTGGTAACCGCCATGATTCTTGCCGAGTCGCTCCATCTTTCAAATTTCACGCCAGGACGCCAGGACGCAACGAAAATATTTCAACCAGATGGCCCGGGTGCGGGATCAAACGGCCACCAGTTCCGCTTCGCAGTTCCCGGTCCCGCAACCGGCCTCCTCCTGGTCGCTGAACCCATGTTTGTCCCAGCTTGGATCGAGGCCGAGGTCTTTGAGCATTTGCAAATCCTTCTCCACCGGCTGGTTCAGCGTGGTGAGGTAATTGCCAACCATGAGCGCACTGGCCCCGGCCATGAAAACCATGCTTTGCGCATCACGCAGGTTCACCGTGCGCCCGCCCGCAATCATGATTTCCCGCCGCGGCAGAATGAACCGGAAACAGGCAATGGTCTTTAAAATTTCCATGACCGTCAGGGGTTCGTTTTTTTCAAAGGGCGTGCCGGGAATCGGATTGAGAATATTGATGGGCACAACGTTCGCGCCGATTTCCTTGAGCGCAAAAGCGAGCTCGCAGCGATCCTCGCGCGTCTCGCCCATGCCGATGATGCCGCCGGAACAAATCTTGATGCCGGCCCTTTTCAAATGGTTGATGGTTTCGAGGCGGTCATCGTAGGTATGCGTGGTGCAGGTTTTGGGAAAAAACCGGCGCGAGCTTTCCAGATTGTGGCCGTAGCACTCGACCCCCGCTTCCTTCAAACGGTCGGCCACCCGCTGGCTCTTGATGATGCCCAGCGAGACATCCGGACGCGTTTTGCCACCGGCCTTCAATTCGCTGACGCGGGCGCAAACCTCATCCAGCATCGGGCCTTCATTGAGACCTTTCCAGGCGGCGACCAGGCCGACGGCGGTGACGTGGTTCTGGTTCGCTTCATCGGCGGCTTCCGCCACGGGCTCCGGGTCAACAAAGCCATATTTGGGTGAGCCGGTCTGATAAAATGAAGATTGGGCGCAAAAGCTGCAATTTTCCGAGCACGCACCGGCCTTGGCATTGACGATGGAACAGAGGTGGATTTTGTTGCCCTTGAAATGTTCACGAATCCGGTTCGCCCATGACAACAAATCAAAAATGTCGGCGGTCTTTTCAAGTTGGAACAGTTCCAACGCCTCGTCCCGCGCAAGGTCGCCGCCGGCCAAAACCCGCTGCCCCCACCCGGCAATTCGCGCAGCGACTATGGCGTCAACTGATTTCGTCATCATGGTTGACAACGTAGCAGGCGGAACGGTGGAAGCAAGCGGGGATTAAACGAAAGCGGCGCGACCCGGGAAACCATCACCTTACTCAACCACCTTGCCGAGAATGTCCTGACGCGAGACGGCTCCGAAATAACGGCTGTCCATGCTGTTGTTGCGATTGTCGCCCATGACAAAATATTTGTTGCCGTAGCTGATAAATACGTTGCCATTTCCCTCGGCGGCATAGGTGGGCGTGCCGGGTAAAAGATACGGCTCTTGCAACAGCCGGCCATCCACATAAACCTTGCCGCCTTTGAGACAAACCGTCTGGCCGGGAACCGCGATGATGCGTTTGACCAGCAGCATATTATCTTGAGGATCTTTGACCGCAACGATGTCATCCTGGTGCGGCTCAGCCATCAGGTAGCTGTAGCGGTCCAACCAATAATGTCCCGAATCGATCAGTGTGGGATACATGCTGACCCCGACCACCTGGACGGATTGAATGACAAACCGGCTGATCAGAAGGTAGCTCAGCGCTGACAAAATGATGATCATTGCAAAACTGCAACAATGACGGAAGAACCATGACCAGGAGATTCGTAAACGGCAAATTTTCAGGTAAAAAGTCAAATCCCCCAAGAACTTCTGAAAGGCGAGGTACAACATACTACGTGTCTGATTCTACCCATTCCCTACATTTTGGCAAGCAAAAAAGGCGGTAAAAGGCAAACCTGAATCCAGACGTTACTTGTTGGCTGGTAACGGGTTGGATGAAATAAATTCGGCAAGGTAGCCGGCAATCGAGGCGATTTGCATGTCCGACAACGGGCCGCCATCAACAGTTGAAAACGCTGGCATCAATGAGCCGGGTTTCCCGTGGGCAATCCAGATGCGCCAAAATTCAAAATTGGTCGGCGTTTTAAGCGCATGCAAATCCGGCACCATGGTGGCGCGAGGCTGGCTTTCGTGGCAAATGGCACAATCGACATCGTAGAGCGACTTGCCATAGAGACCTTGACCGCGTTGGACATGACAGCTCGCGCATTCCCCCTTGAAAACCGCCTGCCGGTCAGCCGTGGCAATCTTCACATTGCGCGCCCGGTCGGCTTCGGACATGGTTGGCATCACGAATGGCTGGATGATGATTTTGAGCAGCAGTGTTTTGGAACCCTTGTCGGTGTTAAAAGCCAGGGTCTTGAACAACGTGCCGCTTTTGCCGGCGAGATTCACCGTCGCTTCCATCTGGCCGTTGCTGCCGGACGCGAGCGTCCATGGCAATGGCGGCAATTTCGCGGTGGTGCAGCCGCAGGACGGTCGCACACTCAAAATGACAATGGGATTGGTGGAAAGGTTGGTAAAGTTGAAAACGAAACGCGCGGTGTCCGCGTTTGCGGTGACATTGGTTTCTTTGGTTGTCCCGTCCCAGACGAGCACGCCGTCCGGCAACGGCCCCGCCGCCTGCGACAAATCAGGAACATAAACCGTCGGGGTGGCCACGGTGGTATTGGATGATTGGATGTCCGCAGCCAGAAGATCGATGCCGGTAAAAAAAACACCGGCAACGCCGCAAAGAAAAAGGAGGCGGCTCAAATTCATAATAATGCCCACAGGCTAAACTGCCCGGGTCTGTTTGACGAGCGGGAATTTTCTGGATCAAGCCGCTTCATGACCGGTTCAGCGCGCTAAGCACGGCGTGCACGGACGCCAGCTCAATGTTCGTGTCCACGCCGGCGCCCCAGCGGGTTTTGCCGTCGGCGTGCTTGATTTGAATGTAGGCAATCGCCGCCGCCGTTTCGCCGGAGCTCAAGGCGTGTTCGCTGTAATTGCTGATTTCAAAACGTGGAGCGGATGAAATCTGGCATATGCCATTCACCAGCGCGGCCAAAGGCCCGTTGCCATTGCCATTTATTCCAGTTTGAACTCCGTTGTAAAACAGATTTCCCTGACAATTAACCTGTCCATTCCTGCTATAAGCAGTGAAGTTTTCGATTCTCCACGGCGTATTGCGCTCGACGTATTCCTTCCAGAACATCGCCTTGAGTTCCGCGCCGCTGACTTCGCGGCCGAGTTTGTCCACGGCGTCGTTGGCGATCGGGCCGAACTCGCGCTGCATATCCTTCGGTAATTCGATGCCAAATTCGCTTTCGAGCAGATACGCCACGCCACCCTTGCCGGACTGCGAATTCACGCGGATGACCTCGCGGTATTCGCGCCCGATGTCCGCCGGGTCAATCGTGAGATACGGCACGTCCCAATGCGCGCGCCCGGTTTCCTTCCATTCGTTCAAACCTTTGCGAATGGCATCCTGGTGCGAACCGCTGAACGCCGTGAAAACCAGTTCGCCCGCGTAAGGCTGCCGGGGCGGCACCGTCATGCCCGTGCAACGTTCGTAAACCTCGATGATGGAATTGAGATTGGAGAAATCCAGCTTCGGATCAATCCCATGCTGGTAAAGATTCAACGCCACGGTGACGATGTCGAGATTGCCCGTGCGTTCGCCATTGCCAAAGAGCGTGCCCTCCACGCGGTCCGCGCCGGCGAGCAGGCCCAATTCGGTGGCCGCCACGCCCGTGCAGCGGTCATTGTGCGTGTGCAAACTGATGACGAGCGACTCGCGGTTCCTGATGTTCCCGCAGATCCATTCGATCTGGTCGGCATAAACATTCGGCATGGCGACTTCCACCGTGTCCGGCAGATTCAAAATCATCTTCCGTTCCGGCGTCGGCTGCCAGACCGCCATGACCGCCTCGGAAATTTCCTTCGCAAATTCCACCTCCGTGGCGCTGAAACTTTCCGGCGAATACTGGAGTGCGACCTCCGTGCCCTTGAGCCGGGGCAAACGGTCCTTGATCCATTGCGCCCCGCGCACGGCGACCTCGACGATTTGCTCCTTGGACATGCCAAAGACGACGCGGCGTTGCGCGGGCGAGGTCGAGTTGTAAAGATGGATGATGGCCTTCTTCGCGCCGACCAGCGACTGCACGGTCTTTTCTATCAAATCCTCGCGCGCCTGCACGAGCACCTGGAGCCACACGTCGTCCGGCGCACGATTTTCCTCGATGAGCCGGCGGTTGAAAGCGAACTCGGTGTTGGACGCGGACGGGAAGCCGATCTCGATTTCCTTGAACCCGACCTTCACGAGCGTCTGGAAAAGCTCGAGCTTCTGGCTGACGTTCATCGGCACGGCGAGCGCCTGGTTGCCGTCGCGCAAATCCACGCTGCACCAGCGCGGTGCGGTGGTGAGGACGCGGTTGGGCCATTGCCGCCCGGGCAAATGGACCGGCGGATACGGACGGTATTTTTGTGACGGTGGTCTGTGCATAAACTCAGGCGTTGACGGAATTAAACCACGGATGAACACGGATGGACACGGATAAAAAATGCTGCCGGCAAGGGAGCGCCGGGCTCCGCCCCGGCGCGACACAACCAAGCTTCCACCCGCCGGGGTGGCGCCCGGCGCTCCCATTCAATCTGTGTTTATTCGTGTTCATCCGTGGTTAAAAACAAAAACCCCACCGCCGGTTTGGCAGTGGGGTTCGACAAATCTCGTGAACGAATCAGAACCCGACCGCCGCGCGGCACAGCCGCAGCGCGTTTAGCAGCAGATTCAGATTCAAATTGCGGTTCACGTTCATAAGGTAACCATTCAGCCCCGGCGGGTCAAATTGATTTTCACGCTTGCTTCCTGGCCGTCATCGCCGGGAGACTGTCGTTTCATGGCTTGGAAAGGCAAATTCTCCGGCGGCGTTCTGGCGACGATTGGCTTCATGCTCTCACCGCTGTCCTGGTGGAACGATGCGTTTGTGAACATTCCGCTGGCGCTGGGCTTTGCCTGGTTCGTCAGTTACCTCTACCGGCCGGCATTTACCGCCAGTTTAATTGTTGGTTACTGGCTCACGAATGTGCTCGGCCTGGTGCTCCTGCACCGGGGCGCGCGGAAGATGCTTTCGGAAAAACCGGCGGCGGACTTGCGGCGGGAATTGTTGGTGGACGTGATCGTCTCGCTGATTTACACCGGCGTCATTGTGATCCTGGTCCGGCAGGAAATTCTCAAGCCGTTGACCGGTTATTTCAAAAACGAATAAGCCTTAGCTTCCGATAAAAGCCGCGTGGACGGCTTTCACCGCCTGTTCGCCCTTGGCCAGGTCAATCACTACCGAAATCTTGATTTCGCTGGTGGAAATCATGTCAATGTTCACGCCTTCATTCGCAAGCGTCTCAAACAATTTGCCGGCAACGCCGGTGTGCGATTTCATGCCGACGCCGACGATGGACAGCTTGCCAATCTTCTCGGCGGTGATGACTTCGCGGTAGCCGATTTCCTTTTTTAAGCCGGCAATCACCTTCTGTGCCTTGAGCAAATCCGGCTTGTCGGCGGTGAAGGAAATGTCGGTGGCGGGCGTACCGGTGCCATGGCTGATGTTCTGGATGATCATGTCCACGTTGACGGTCGCGTCGCCAAGCGCCTTGAAAATTTTCGCGGCCACGCCCGGTTTGTCCGGCACGCCGACCAGCGTGACCTTCGCCTGGTTTTTGTCGAGCGCGATGCCGCGGACGACGACGCCTTCCATGCTTTTCGTTTCTTCTTTCACAATGGTTCCGGGGTTTTCGTTTAAACTGCTGCGCACCTCAAACACAACGCCAAACTTCTTGGCAAATTCAACCGAGCGGCTCTGCATCACCTTGGCGCCGAGGCTCGCGAGTTCGAGCATTTCGTCGTAGGAAATTTCCTCAAGCTTTTTCGCCGCCGGCACGATGCGCGGGTCGGTGGTATAAACGCCGTCCACGTCCGTATAAATCTGGCAAAGATCGGCCTTGAGCGCCGCGGCCAGCGCGATGGCCGTCAAATCCGAACCGCCGCGGCCCAGCGTGGTGATCTGGCCTTCCGGCGTTTCGCCCTGAAAACCGGCGACGATGACCACGTTGCCTTGTTTCAAAAGCTCGTGGACTTTTTGGGGGGCGATGTTGTGGATTTTTGCCTTCGTGTGAACCACGTCGGTGGTGATGCCCGCCTGCGCGCCCGTCAGGGACGCGGCCTTGAGACCGAGATTGTGCAGCGCGATGGCCGTAAGCGCGATGGTCTGCTGCTCGCCGGTGGCCAGCAACACGTCCATCTCACGTTCGCTGGGCAACGGCATGATGTCCTTGGCCAGTTTGATCAAATGGTCCGTCACGCCGCTCATGGCGGAGACCACGACCACGACCTGGTCGCCACGCGAGTGGTAATCCGCCACGCGTCGGGCGACGTTTTTGATGCGCTCAGTGTTGCCCACCGAGGTGCCGCCGTATTTTTGAACGATCAAAGCCATGACTGAAATTGCCAAACCGGTTTTGGTTTTCCTGCCCGTTGTATTTGATTGGCAGGAAAACGGAGTATAATGGCCTCGACGCAATTTGCAAGACGCGGACGCATTGTCCTGATTTCGGCAGGGATTTCGGCAGGGTAAAATATTAGCGTTATGAGGAAATCCGCCGTGTGGCAGCCGACGGAGGCAAATATTATAGGACCGACCCTTTCACGTGATTTATGCTGATGCCTGGCAACCAAAAATCATTGCTCCGGTTCCGACTTTTGTTCCTGATTTTTTGCGTTACGTTGACGTATAAAGCGGAGAATAAAATAACTTATCAAAACTCCTGATAATCCCATGCCACCAGTTTCAATTCGGTTTTTCAACATCTCTTTTGCGAACCGCGGGTCGGAATTCCAAATGGTAACTCCATTATTATTTTTAATATAATCCACCCAAGATGCTGGCTCGAACACGCCCAAAACGAAAAAAAGTGTTCCTATAACCATGCCCATGATAGGCGGAAGATATATGTTTATGGATTGTCTTGTAGAACTAACGGGTAGGCTAACGATTTTTTTTACGGTTCTCCAAAAGAACAATGGAATAACCCAGCCACATGATATGTAACCGACCAATATTGGATATGTATGTTCAACGCCATCGGAGGCGGCCAGACATAACGCCAGCAAAAAAGTTAAGATTAGATGAATGCCCCAACAGGCACCCACAGTCTCGGCGTTCTTGAAGTCAAAGTTTTTCACATTATTGAAGCGGTTGAGGGTGGACGTCAAAACAAACTCAAGTCTTGTGTTTCGCAATCAAATAAGCCCGGAACTTCTCATAATCCGCCTCCATCCGGTCAAAGTCCTCCGGCAGCTTCAACGCCGCCGCCATTCCGGGCGGAACATCCGGCGACCACGTCATCATTTTGTGAATTTCTTCGGGGAATTTGGCCGGATTGGCCGTCTCAATGATTACCGCGGGCGCATCTCCGAGCGGTTCTACCGCCTGCCAGTCGAGAAATCCCTGCCAGGCAACCGCACCATGCGGTTCCAGCAGCGACTGGAATTGGTCCCAGAAACTTTTCAGGGCCGCGCGGGTGCGCTCGTCGGAAACCGAGGTGGAAAACAAATCGCGGCGCATGGCCGCCAGATCGGGCTGGCGGTGAATTTTGCCGGTCTCATCCATCTGGCCGCCATAAACCGCCACCAGCCGCGCGAGGTTGCTCGGGTGGCCGACGTTCATCGCATTGGAAACCGAGTTGCGCGAGGGCGAAATTTTTTCGTAGCGGCCGCTGGCGAGAAAGCGCGGAAACTCGTCATTGGCGTTCACCGGCACGATGATTTTTTTCATCGGCAACCCCATCTCCCGCGCGACGATGGCGCCCATGGCGTCGCCAAAATTGCCGCTGGGAATCGAAAAAACCATTGGCTCGCCACGTTGCGCCAGCCGCGACGCGGCGTAAAAATAATAGACGCTCTGCGGCAGCAGGCGGCCGATGTTGATGGAATTGGCCGACGAGAGGGAAATATGTTTCAACGCCGGATCAGCGAAGGCGCATTTGACCATCGCCTGACAATCGTCGAATTTTCCGTCCACCGCGACGGTGCGGATGTTGTCGCGCAGCGTCGTCATCAGCTTGCGCTGGCTCACGCTGACCTCGGCGATGGGGAACAACACAATGACGCGGACCCCCGGCACCCCATGAAAGGCGTGCGCGACAGCCGAACCGGTATCGCCGCTGGTGGCCGTAAGAATGGTGACCTCCTGGCCGTCATCGCGCAGAAAATGCCCGAACATCCGGGCCATCATCTGCGCGGCGAAATCCTTGAACGACGCCGTCGGGCCCTGGTCCAGCCGCATCAGGAAAATCCGGTCGCGAATTTTTTCCAGCGGGATCGAAAAATTGTAAGCATCGCGGCAAAAGGCGGCCAGATCCTGGTCGGGAATGATTCCCTCGGTATATTTGGACAGGACGCGAAAGGCGATTTCGGAATAAGGCAGTTGGGCAAACGCGGCGATTTCCTCCGGTGCGATCTGCGGAAACTTCCCGGGCAGATAAAGTCCGCGGTCGGGCGCCAGTCCGGCATGAAACGCCCCGCGCAGATTGACCGGGGGCGCCTGACCGTTGGTGCTGTGGAAAAGAATCATGTTCTGATGTCGCGCGAAGACCGCGAAGAAAGCGAAGGTTTTCTAAAGTCAACTTCAAGCGGTTTATTCGCGTGGGCAAAAAAATCCTTGCCTTCAAGACCCCTGGTCACACGCACAATTCCGTTCTTCAAGTGGGTTTCGTTGAAATTAATCAAGAACCCGAGCCGCAATGGAATTAATTTGAGATAGCTGGTGACAGTTTTTTTGAACAGCGGCGTAATTGTTTCAACCGATTTCAATTCAACTAAAACCAATTTATTGACTATCAAGTCAGCGCGAAATGCCACGTCAAGAAGTTGTCCGTCGTATTCGACCGGAATGGGTTTTTGCCGCTCCACAGTCAGAGAGCGCTTTTTCAATTCGGCCGCCAAAGCTGATTCATAAACAGATTCCAACAAGCCTGGACCAAGCACGTTGTGGACCTTGAATGCCGAATCAAGAATAATCCTGCCGATTTCTTCTTCATTCAAGTTGGAGGGAGGCTGATTCAAAGATTTTTCCTTCGCTGTCTTCGCGTTCTTTGCGCGAAATAATTTATTCAAAATTTTCCACCCGGATCATCACGGGCCTGCTCTTGACCACGGGCAGCCGGCCGATCCGGGCGAGCGCTTTCATCACCGCGCCGTTCCTGGCGTCGTGAATCATGAAAATCAGCGGCACACTATTGCCCTCATGACCTTCCGGTTGAATGACCGAGGAAATGCCGATATGGGACTGTCCGAAAATGGCCGCGATTTTCGCCAGCGTGCCGGGGCGATCCACGACATTCAGCCGGACAAAGTACCGTGAAATGACGTCTTCAATTGGCACCACCGCGCCGGTGCATTCATGCGCCACGAACGGGGGCACCCGATGTTTGGTGCCGAATTTCAAGTCGAGCGCCGCGTCCGCCAGGTCGCTCAAGACCGCGCTCGCGGTGGCGTCCTTGCCCGCGCCGCGCCCGTAAAAGAGCGTGTCACCCACAATGTCGCCCCGGACAAAGACGGCGTTGAAAACATGGTTCACCCCGGCCAAAACATGTGCGTTCGGAATCAACGTCGGATACACGGAAACCTGCACGCGGCAGCCGCCATCCAGCTTTTTAATGATGCCGAGCAGCTTGATGGTGTAGCCAAGCTGGCCCGCGAATTTGATGTCGAGCGCGCTGACATGGCGGATGCCTTCCACGTGAATTTGTTTTGGCTTCACCCAGAAGCCGTACGCCAGCGAGGCCAGGATGCCGATTTTGTGCTGGGCGTCCCAGCCGTCAATATCGAGGTCCGGCGGGGTTTCGGCGTAACCCTGCTTTTGCGCGTCCGCGAGCACCGCATCAAAGTCAGCCCCCTCAAGCCGCATCCGGCTGAGAATATAATTGCAGGTGCCATTGACGATGCCATAAAGCGCGTTGATACGATTGCCGACAAAGCCTTCACGCAGCGACTTGATGATGGGAATGCCGCCGCAAACGCTGGCCTCGTAATAAAGATTCGTGCCGTACTTTTTCGCCGCGGCAAAAAGTTCTTCGCCATGTGCGGAAAGCAACGCCTTGTTCGCCGTGATGACCGGTTTGCCAAGCCTCAGCGCACTCAAAATCATCGTCCGGGCAATACCGGTGCCGCCGACAAGTTCGGCGACGATGTGGACGTCGGGGTCGTTGACGACGCTTTGCCAATCCGTGGTCATCAACGAACGCGAAATCGGGTATGGCCGCGGCTCGTCGAATGCCTTGACCGCGACTTTGCGCACGGCCACCTTCACGTCAATGCGCGAAGCCATCAGGCTGCCGTTGAGCTGAAGCGCATGAAACACGCCACTGCCCACAGTGCCGCCGCCAATCAATCCAAGGTTCACCTGCTGCATAGGAGCGCACAGCTTACCGCGAAACGAAACGGGGAACAATCCATTTTTGAAGACGAGAAGCAGTCACTGGAGGCGCTGCGAAAAGGCGATGGGCCATGGCCCTA
Organism: uncultured Verrucomicrobiae bacterium; assembly: GCA_963762585.1. Taxonomy (GTDB): domain Bacteria; phylum Verrucomicrobiota; class Verrucomicrobiia; order Limisphaerales; family UBA11358; genus UBA11358. The sequence goes on along the minus strand of CAVXLF010000012.1, from coordinate 166,820 downwards.
AATCGCATAATCACTGATATCTTTCGGGCCGCTGGAATCGCCATCCAGCGGGCGGTCGTAAAACAGCCGGACCTCGGCCTTCTGGGGCAGCAACTCCCGGGCGCGCACCAGGGCGCGCTTGGTCGCAATCGTGGGATTGATTTCCGCCGGGAAAATATTTTCCTCGCCGATTTGCTTCAGCAACCCACTGTGGCGCAGGACCCGGGTGACGTCGGCGCTGCTGCCGCTGATCAGCAGATAACGGCCCGTCTTGCGCAGGTAATCGTGAAGCGATGCCAGCGCCATGACGGTCGTGGCATCCAGGTGCCGCGCATTTTTCATGCGGAGAATGAAGACCCGGATGTTTTCGTCCTCGGCCTGGCGACGGACCTGGTCCTGAAACAAATCGGCTGCCCCAAAAAACAGCTCGCCTTCCACATGAATGATGGAAATCTGGGGATTGGACCGTTGGTTCCGGTCACGCAACTCGGCCAGTTGTCCGCTTTCGGTGAAGGTGTATTCCACGAGCGATGGCGTGCTGGTCTTCTGCAGGAACAGCGCCAGCGCAACGCCGATGCCGACATAAATGGCGGTGTCGAGTTTTAGAAAGAGCGCAGCTCCTACGGTCGCAAAAAATACAATGGCATCCGACCGCGTGGACCGGGTCGAGACGCGGATTTGTGAGCGGTTGATCAAACGGTAGCCGACCCGCATGAGCAGGGCGGCGAGGGTGGGCACAGGAATGTAGTTGAAGACCGGCGTCAGGAACAACAGGACAAGCAATACGGCGCCGCTGCTTAACATGGACGAAAGCTGCGAAACGGCGCCGCTCTGGTAATTGACCGCCGAGCGGGTGAAGGAGGAGGAACCGGGCGTCACGCCGAACAGGCCCGCCGCGATATTGCCCGCGCCCATGCCCAGGAGTTCCTGGTTGGGATCCAGATGCTGGCCGCTTCGGGCGGCAATCGTCTTGGTGATGGCGGTGGCTTCGAGCATTCCAATGATGGCGATGGCGATGGCACTGCCGGCCAGCTGGCGGATAATCGGCAATTGGTCCTGCAAGGTGGGCAGGTGTTTGAGGGTCGGCAATGCCGCCATCAAGGCGCCTTCATCTTTGACCAGGTGGAACGGCATTTCGGGATGAAAATAAGCGAAAATCCGCGCGGCCACGCCGAGAAAAGCCAGCCCCACCAGCGCTTCCGGCCAGGTCGGCCGCCAGCGTTTGATGCCTTCAAATATCGCCAGCGTCAGCAGGGTGAGGCCGATGGCCCACCACGAAAAATCACCGACTCCAATGGCCGCGCCCGTTTCCTCGAGCGTCGTCAGCAAACTTTCGCCGGCGGGACTTTGAAAACCCAGTCCGTTGTGCACCTGGCTGAAAATCAGCAGCAGGCCGATTGCGGTCGTGTAGCCCACCACCACCGAACGCGAGATGAATTTTGTGACCTCGCCGAAATTAAACAGCCCGGCGACAAACTGGACGGTGCCGATCATGAACGCCAGATACGCGGCCAGTTGCAACGGGTGCAGCCCCAGCCCGGTGTTGGCCGCCAACGTTGCCGCCGTGATGAGACAAACCGAGGTCGTGGGACCAAACACGTGATGGTGTGAAGAAAAAAACAGCGCGCTGACAAATCCACCCACCACCACGGAAAGGATCACCGGTGTCGGCGGCAACCCCAGAATCAGCGCAAAACCAATCGCCTGGGGAATGGAAACCAGTGTCAACGTCGCGCCGGCAATCGCGTCATGGCGTAATTTATCCCAGGAATAGTGCCGCAGTTCGTTGATAAACGGAAAACGGATCCGGGGCCATTGCCGGCCAGCAAGGGTGTTTCCGGATTGGAACGAAAGACTCATGGGGCAAGGTCTTTATCTAACCAATAAAACCCGCACGCCATTTCCGAAGCGAAGCAGATTTGAAACCGTGGCTCAAACACTCCGCGAGACTAATCCGCGCCCCCTTGAAAGCAAAGGGAACTCGTCGCGGAATTTTTAAGGCTACCAGCCTACCGGCACGGTCATTTTTTTACCGAAGCGATTGTGGTAATGCAACTGCCGGTGGCGTTGGCCGTATTCATGGACCAGCTTGGTCAACTTCACGTCGTAACAGCAGTACTCCGCGATTTCCGCGAGCTTGCCGTCCTTGAACCAGCGGATGGCCTGCAGGCCCTCCGCCGTCTTTTCCACCCCGAACGTCGCCGTTGCAATCGAGTCCAGCGAGAGCCGGTGCTGCAACGTGTTCTGCAATTCCACCATCATGTCCAGCGTCGGCAACTGGCGCAGGTCCAACGTCGTGTAACCGTGCAGCACCTCGTAGTCGAAACGCAAAACATTGAACCCCACCACCAAGTCAGCGCGCTGCAAATCCGTCATCAGGTCGTTCACCTGCTTTTCGCCGTAAATTTTATAATCGCCGCGCCCGGTGCTGAACGTCACGCCGATGCTCATGCCCATGCGCGAAATATGGTTCCAGCCGCCCACCTCCTCGGCGGATTTCTGAGTTTCCAAGTCGAAATAAACAATGTTCTTTGCCACGACGCCCGGATTTTAGACAGAATTAACAAAATTCACAGAATTGAAAAACAATTCTGCATCATTTTTCAAATTCGCCTCAAAAAACCTTTGCACTTCGGGCTTTCGACTTATATTCCGCTCATGTCATTGACCCCTTCAACCATGCTGCCGCTCGGCACGGCCGCGCCTGATTTCACATTGCCGGACACGGACGGAAAGACCGTCTCGCTGGCGGATTTCAAGGACAAGACCGCGCTGCTGGTCCTGTTCATTTGCAACCATTGTCCCTATGTGAAACACCTCCGCGCCGGACTCGCCCAACTCGCCCGCGATTATCGGCCGCACGGCGTGGCCATCATTGGCATCAACTCCAATGACGTGACGAATTATCCTGAAGACAGCCCGGCGCGAATGAAGGAGGAGGCAAAATCGGCCGGTTATTTGTTCCCGTATCTTTACGATGAATCGCAGGCCGTCGCCAAAGCCTATCGCGCCGCCTGCACGCCGGACCTTTACCTTTTCAGCCAGAACCGCAAGCTGGTCTATCGCGGCCAGTTCGATGACAGCCGGCCGGGCAACGGCGTTCCGGTCACGGGAAAGGATTTGCGCGCCGCACTCGACGCCGTCCTGGCCGGCAAACCGGTGTCACCCAGCCAAAAGGCCAGCGTGGGTTGCAACATCAAGTGGAAAGCCGGGAATAATCCGGATTATTTTTAACCACGGATAAACACAGATGGGAACACAAGATTCGCTCCGTTTTTTATCCGTGTCCATCCGTGTTAATCCGTGGTTGAAGTTTTATTTCTTCGGCAGTTTCTCTTCAACGATTTCGCAGAGCACGTGCATGAGCAGCTTGTGCCCTTCCTGAATCCGCGCCGTCTTATCACCCGGCACCAGCAGGTCCAAGGTCGCCACGCCTTTGGTGAAGCCGCCGTCGCGGCCGAGAAAGCAAATGCTTTCAATACCCTTGCGCCGGGACTCTTCGAGTGCGCGCAGCACGTTTTTGGATTTGCCGCTGGTTGTCAACGCAATGAGGACATCGCCCTTTTCGGCCAGTCCACGGATCTGCCGGGCAAACATTTCGTCGATGCCGTAATCGTTGCAAACGGCGGTCATGAAACCGCCGTCGGCGGTGAGGGAAAGGGCCGGGTATGGACGCCGGTCTTCCACAAAGCGGCAGAGAAATTCCGTGGCCAGATGCGTGGCGTCGGACGCGCTGCCGCCATTGCCGCAGGTAAAAACCTTGTGACCGGAGGTCAGACAGCGCAAAACCATCTGCGCGGCGCGGTCCAGCGGCTCTTCCAAATCCGCCAGCCCCCGGAAGGTCGCGATCGAATCTTCAATCGCCCGTTGCAAGTGAGTCATGCGCGCTAAGCTAGACTTTGGCTGCGAAAAGAAAAGACCAAACCGGTATGGCCCGGCTTGAGCTTTTCTCAAAGCCGGTTATTCTTTCCCCATGCCAATATACGAATTTCATTGCGAAAAATGCGAGCGCGACAGCGAAATCCTTGTCCGTTCGAGCGATTGGAAAGGCACCGCATGCCCGCATTGCGGCTCGACCCGGTTGAACAAGCAGCTTTCCGTCTTTGCCTCGGCCGGGGCTGGCGCCAACGCGGCACCCTCATGCGACAGCGGTGGGGGCGGCAGCGGTGGCTGTTGCGGCGGGCATTGCCACGGTGGACATTGAAATGTAGCGGCGGTCTATGACCACCGCCGACTCCCGGCGCTCACAGAGCGCCGCTACAAACCTCCGGCACACCGATTTGTGTCAAATCTTCCACCGCCCAATCAGGTTGATGCCTCTTTAGCTCGTCCAGCTTGGCCCCACCGGTGGCGACGGCCAGTATTTTTGCACCGATAAACCGCCCGCAGCGGATGTCATGCGGCGTGTCGCCGACCACGACGACTTGCTCACCGCGGAGTTGTTTGCCCAGCACCCGGCTGCTACGCGCGAGCGCGGCCACGGCAATGTGATTGCGATCTTCATGGTCGTCGGCGAATGCGCCGGTTTCAAAAACGTCCCAAAGGTCATGACGGCGCAATTTGATTTCCGCGCCCAGGCGGATGTTGCCGGTGAGCAGGCCGAGCAGCGGCGGGTCGGGCAGAGCGAGCAGACCATCAATAAATTGGAGCACACCGCGGCAGGCGCCCCCATTGCTCTGCGCCACCGTCTGGTCCAGCCAGAAGACGTACCGTTCAAAGAAGCGGCGGAAATTCTCGGGCGTTGCCGCAATCTGGTGCAGGCCGAAGAATTCACGCACCAGATTCACATCCGTGCGCCCGGCGAAATTGATTTTTTCAACGCCGTCGAAGGCATTGAATTCCGTGGCGAACGTTTTGGCAAACGCCTTGATGCCCGCGCCGCCGGTGTGGACGAGCGTGCCGTCAATATCAAACAATACGAGCTGCACCATGCGGCAAGATTAACGGTTGGGGCGACGGCAGGCAACGCAGCGTTGATCGCAGTTAATAAGTTTTGCTAGACACTTTGCTATTATTTACTCTACAAACCTAATCGACTGGAAGCGTTGGATGGTAAATCATGCTACGGGCCCGCGCATTCACACTCATCGAACTGCTGGTGGTAATGGCGATTATCATCATCCTGGCCGCATTGTTGTTGTCCGCCATCAGCCATGTCAAAGCTTCGGCGCAAGCCGTCGCGTGCCGGAACAATCTCGGACAGTGGGGCAAGGCGACCCAACTTTACGCCGGTGATAACGATGATTTTCTGCCACCGGAGGGTTGGGCCAACCCGCCACTGGTTCCGACCCAATCGGTGCATACCAATAGTTGGTACGTACTGCTCCCCCGGACAATCGGGCTACCCTCGTATTACGAAATGCCTTGGCGATCCAACAAATACGCAAATCCGGGACGTTCGATCTGGATTTGTCCAAGCAATCCCCGACGAAGCAACGGTACGGAGCTTTTTCATTACTGCCTCAATGAAAATGCCAACGGCACCGGCATGAACAATTATCCGACCCGACTGGTTTCCATTCCGCACCCGGACGCCGTGGTCTGGCTGTTTGACAGTAAAAATCAACCAGCGCTGGGTGGCTGGACCTTTGTTCACCATGATTTGCACAAACAAGGCGCGCAGTTTGTTTTTCTCGACGGTCATGTGGCATGGTTCAAAAATACGGCGTATTGGAATTCCAAAAATAATAAATGCATTACCAACAATCCGAAACTGGTCTGGTGTCCTTAGCCCGCTTCCGCCGGCCAATCCATTCAGCGTTTGCGATTGCAGGTTTCCTGTGAATATTTTTTTCGAACCAGTTCATCCGCTCGGGCGCACAAGGTTGTGTCCGGAGAAAAATCATTCCACGCCGCGCCGAATTCCTGAACGGCCACATCCCGCATCGCGCTTTCCCAATCCGCCCGCGCCAGCGCTATCGGCGGCGGCTGCACCGAACCTTGAATGAGCAGACCCAGATGGTTCCGCCGCTGGGCTGCCCCCGCGATTTTTTTCCCGCGCCAGAGCAGGTCGGATTTTTCGTAACCGACAAAGCATTGACCGGGCCCAGCCGGATGGGATTTCAGCGCGAGTTCGGTGGCAACGTCCATCCTGGCGAATGCCGATTGAATCCACTCGTGGACCCGTCGGTAACTTTCCTCGGCCTTGAACGAGTGCCATTCGCGACCCGGTGGAAACACGAGACTGTAAGTCCAATCCGCATCGTGCGGCACGATTCCGCCGCCGGTGGGACGGCGGATCAGTGGACGCAACAACGTCGTGCGTTCCACCTCGGCATATTTCTGGAAATAGCCGAACGTCGCCGCCGGTTCCTTCCAGCCGTAAAACCGCAAGACCGGCGTTTGCAAACGCGGCATGGCTTCCAACAACGCCTCGTCCAGCGCCATGTTGAACGCCGGATCGCACTTGCCGGAATTGAGAAGCAGAAATGAACATTCAACCTTCGACATCGAAGGCTCAATATCCAATGCTCGTTCGCACGCATCGGGAGGCATGGGCGTTGGATGTTGGATGTTGGATGCTGGATGTTCTTCCATCATTTATTCACCCCAATTTGCGGACACAGCTTGAGAATTTCACAATTTGCACAATCCGGTTTACGCGCGCCACAACGGCGGCGGCCATGCCAGATAAGCCAATGACTGAACAGTGTCCATTGCTTTTGCGGCACCAGCACCATCAATTCCTGCTCAATTTTTTCCGGCGTCTGCCGCTGCGTCAACCCAAGCCGCTGCGACAGCCGGGCGACGTGTGTGTCCACGACGATGCCGACGTTGATGCCAAACGCGTTTCCCAAAACGACATTAGCCGTCTTGCGGCCGACGCCATCCAATTGCGTCAATTCCTCCATCGTGCGCGGCACTTGGCCGCCGTGACGCTCAACGAGTTTACGACAGCACGCCTGGATGTTCTTCGCTTTGTTGCGGAAGAAGCCGGTGGTTTTGATGGCCTGTTCCAATCCGGCGAGCGGCGCGTTCGCATAATCCGCCGCCGAACGATATTTTATGAACAATTCCCGGGTAACGAGGTTGACGCGTTTGTCGGTGCATTGCGCGGACAGGATCGTGGCAATCAGCAACTCCAGCGGGTCAGCATGATCCAGTTCGCAATGCGCCTCAGGATACGTCCGGTCCAGCGCGCCAAGGATTTTTTCCAGGCGCGCGGTTCTGGCTTTAAACGTTTCGCGAGGCATTGGCGCGGAAAAAGTTAACAACAAAGGAACTTCGATACGAAGCAAACTTTGTTGTTTGGCGGGCATCGTTTTGCCGACGGCCATCCCCTTTGGAAGGCGAGCCAACGCCTGACTCCCGGTGACTAGACCAGCTGCGGCTCTGCAATTTCCGTCGGCGGCGTGGAGAGGGGCGTACCGTCGGACGCTTCGGGATATTCGAATATTTTTCCTTCGTAATTGCGGATGAGCACGCGGCCGGCGTTGCGGCAAAGGACGTATTCGGGATTGATGGGCACCTTGCCGCCGCCGCCGGGTGCGTCAATCACGTATTGCGGCACGGCGTAGCCGGTCGTATGCCCGCGCAGTTGCTCCATGATTTCCAGACCTTTGCTGACGCTGGCCCGCAGGTGCGCCGAGCCGGAAATCAAATCGCATTGGTAAAGATAATACGGCTTCACGCGGCACATGAGCAGCTTCTGGACATGCGCCTGCATCACCGCCACATCGTCATTGACGTGCTTGAGCAGGACGGACTGGTTGCCGAGCGGAATGCCGGCGTCGGCCAGGCGGCCCAGCGCGTCGCGCACTTCCGTCGTCAATTCACGCGGATGATTCGAATGAACGCTCATGAACAGCGGATGAAAACTTTTCAGCACCGCGCAGAGTTCGGGGGTGATGCGTTGCGGCAGGAACGTCGGGATGCGCGTCCCGATCCGCAGGAATTCCACGTGCGGAATCGCCCGCAACCGGCCCAATAACGATGCGAGCTTGTCGTCGCTGAGCAGCAGGGGATCGCCACCGCTCAACAAGACGTCGCGAATTTCCGGATGTTGCGCAATGTAGGCGATTTGCCGGTCAAATTCGGGATGAAAATCATAGCCGCTCGCGTTGCTCACCAGCCGGGAGCGCGTGCAATAGCGGCAATACGCCGCGCAACGGTCGGTGACCAGGAACAGCACGCGATCAGGATAACGATGGACCAGCCCGGGCACGGGGGAATGTGAATCCTCGCCGCACGGATCGCTCATCTCCCACGCCGCGGTTTGGGTCTCCTCGATGCGCGGAATGACCTGCCGCCGGATCGGGCAATTTTCGTCCGCGGGATCGATGAGGTTGAAAAAATACGGCGTGATGGCCAGCGCGAGCTTGTGGTTCGCCAGTTTTGCACCCGCGAATTCCTCGGGGGTAAGCGACGGCATCAGCCGTTGCAATTGTTCCGGTGTGGTGATGCGATGTTTAAGCTGCCAGTGCCAGTCGTTCCAATCGGCGTCCGAAAGGTCATGCCAGAAACCACGACCGGCGGAGTGAAATGCTTTCAAGGCCTGAACCTGGCGGGGCGATGGCGGCTCCCCGTCATTCGCTGATAAACGGTTATCGTTCATTTTTCAATGCGAACTATAAGTGGGAATCGCGCCCTGTCAAGTTGACCACTTCCACGTCACCCACGTTCCAGCCAATAACGCTCACAGCTGCCAATGGTCCGGTTTGATGGTTGATTCAATGGCGCGTCTCTGCGCATCGAGGGTGTCCAATTTTTCCAACGTAACACGGGCACCGGCTTTTTGCGGGACGGCCGTTGAGGACCGGCGAAAACGTGCAGCGGATGCAGTCTGGCGGCCCTGGCCGAGGTAATCCCCCAGGACGGCGCGATATCCGGCGGTCAAGGCAGCCAAGGGCCTGGCCATGTGGAGTTGAGCCAGTTCCAGGTCGCGAAATTTGGTTTCGAGGATTGCCGTTTGCCGCGCGGAATCAAAATTTCGAATGACCGCTTGCAGCGAAACTTCAGCATGCACCGGCAGGGCATTTGACGCCGCCCGAAAATCCACCGCCACACCAAGGATCTGGTCGAGCTTTTCGCGGCTGACCGCCGGAGTCCACGCCGGCCCGGGACTGTGCGCAACAAAGTTTATCACCTGCAACGCCCACCATTTTTCCACATCCAGCGGCTGCGCGAAATCGGCGGAGAAGGCGCGTTGAAAGGCCGTCTGCCAGTTGTAGTAATGCGGCGACATTTGCAGCATCGCCCGGAGATGCGCCGGGCCATCTTTCAACTTCAACAGTTCGTCCACGAACAATTGTGCGCTGGCACGATACACCCCGTCGTCGTCACCGGACACCTGGGCATCCGTGGGCCAGCCTAATTGTTCGAACGTCAACGCGGAATGCTCACGCAGCACCTGTCGCGCATCTGCGAGCGGGTCGATGCCATGTTCGGTCGCGATGGTCCGACTTTCCCAAAAGCCGCCCGTAGTGGGACCGGGCGTGGACAAAACCATTTCGACCGCATCTGGCGCGAGCAATTGCTGTGACAGCCCATCGGTCAACCACGCGGGGACTTCCGCCGAGCGCACCCCGGCCCGGCGATTGGCGTATTCGAGCAACATCACCCCGGTCATGGCGCGCAGAAAACGGGTGCGGGGCAGGATATCCGGCAGCGCCACGCGATAATTCCAGCCGTCGGCGAAATGTTCAGAGAGAACGGTGACCTCTTCGTCCCGCGACCGGGCCGGTTGCAACGTGAGGAAAACCTTCCCGCGCCACGGCGACGCCAAATCGCCGCCGAGTTCGTGCCCCAGTGTTTGTTTGATGCGCTCGGCAGACACAGCCAGCAAGGCCGGATCGAGCCGGACGAAATTGGTGTTGGTTGCAATGGCGGGTGTGGCAGCCAACGAAGACGCCGGCCGGTCACCCGTGACAATAAACTGACCGGAAACACTGTGGGTTGAGACCGTATCCGGCATTAATAACTGTCCCGAAGCATTCCCGCAGAAAATGCTGAGCAAAACGGCGGCGCAACCGGAGTTGCGCAGGCAACGCGCACGGAACATGGTCAGGCTTTGGCCGGAGCCGGCTTGGCGGGTTTGGTTTCGGTTTTGGGAGCGGACGGGGTGTCACCGCCGGGGGCTTTGGCGGGCGCAGAATCCTTTTTGGCCGCCCGTTTATAACCGTCGCTGCGATAGTCGGTGATGTAAAAGCCGCTGCCTTTGAACAACAGGCCCGCCCCGCCGCTGATTTTGCGTTTCACCAGGCCGCGGCCCCATTTTTTCCGGGGGCAAAGGTCCTTCGGACAAACCCGCAACGGCGGGACGGACATGGATTGAGACGCCTCAAATTCGTGCCCGCATTTTTCGCAAACGTATTCGTAGGTCGGCATGAACAATTCACCAGCAACCCGCACCGGGGCACCTCACGGCGACGACAGATTGGTCGTGGCCGGCGCGTTGGTCATGGCGGGAACGACCTGCACCGAACCGTCCGAGCTGACTTCGACATTCAGATCGTAATGGGCCGGTCCCACGATTCGGTTGGTCACGGCCCCGCGCGCCATGAGCAACTCTGCGCCTTTGTGTTGCTGGCCTGGATCGGTGCCTTCGCGCATCCATTGCAACCGGCGCGCGACGAGCAAATCATCCCGTAATTTCCTCACCTGGGCCCGGACCTGGGTCAGATTGTTGAATTTGCGTTCCAGGTCGGCCCTTTGAGCCACCTGTTGTTTCAATTCACTTTCCAGAAACGTATTATTGGTCTCGGTTTCCACCAGCTTCATCTGGGTTTCGGATATTTGCGTGGACAAATTATCAATGGTATTGGTCATGTCCGCGACGCGCTGATCCAGCTCCTGATTCTGCGTTTCCAGTTCGGCGATTTGATCCTGCGCAGTTTTGAGCGCCACGGTGGTGTTGGAGAGGGAGGTGGAAGTTGCGACATATTGGTTGCTGAGTGTCGTCAACGTCTGCCGGCTGGCATCCAGATCGTTGGTCAGCATAAGGTTGACCTGGCGCAGTTCATCAAGGCTGGCACTTGCGGTCGTCAGCTGATTGGAAAAATCAAAGATCGTGTCGGTCGCCGTTGTTTGCTGATGGTCCGCGCTTTTTTTCTCCGCGACCAAGGCGACGACCATTCCCACACAGACGGCAACGAGAATGATGATTCCTAACTGTGTTTTCATGACGCAATCCAGAATGGTACGACTCAGCCGATTTGGCAAGCCCGCCCCACCCTTCGCTACTTTCCGGCTGGCGCACCCGCGCCCAGATCAGGCTCGGCTTGCTCCTCCGACGCCTTCAAATCCGGGTCAAGGATTTCCACTCCGGCCTGCTTTTTCAAAGTGGCCAGATAGGCCGGCGCCTGCCGGGCGGATTTCTGCTGAACGAGCGCCTCCTTGAGATTGTCGGCCACCGTGGCGTAATCCATTTTTTTGGCCGGTATTTTTTCGAGCACCTTGATGAGGTGATAGCCGCTGGCGGTGATCACAACGTCGCTGATCTGATTCGTGCCCAATGAAAACGCGGCCGCTTCAAATTCCGGCGGCGTCTGGCCGCGGGCAACGGTATATTCACCACCTTTATCCTTGGAGACGGTGTCTTCGGAATATTGTGCCACAAGTTTTTTAAAATCTTCGCCAGCCGAGGCCCGTTTCAAAATGTCTTCGACTTGTTTTTTCTTGGCGGCCTTGTCGGCATCCGACAGTTCCGCACCCGTGGCGGGATCATGTATGCCCATAAAGAGCTGAGCGACCCGGACCATTTCCGGCTGTTCGAACTCCGCCGGATGATCATCATAAAACTGTCTGGCCTCGGCGTCGGTCACGGTGATTTTCAACTCGCGAACGAGCACGGCTTGTGCGGTGCCCTCCTGCACCAGACGCGTGCGAAGCTGGTTCATGGACAGGCCCAGAGCCATGAATTGATGATCCAGCGCTTCCCGTGAGCCGGCGCGTTCCAAAAGCGTTTTTATTTGCAAATCCGCCACCTTGTTGCCTTCGGCCCGGTCTGCATCCGTGGCTTCTTGCAACAAAACCTCAACCTGAATGAGCCGGTTGAGCATTTCGCTTTCAATCAGCTTCAGTTGCTCCGGGGGGATGGCCTGGTTGCGCAAAACTGCGGCGGCTTTGATGCCGGTCATCACCTCGTCCAAATCTGCCTGCTTGATTTCAAAACCCTTGCCTTTGGCAATCGTCGGGTTGCCAAACAACGCCGTCATCGTGGCATTTAAATTGACGTTGGTGTTCGTACCGGCCGGCGCCGTATTGGTCGATGCGTTGGCGGTGGCAGCCGGCGCAGACGGGAACGTCAGCAACATGGCCCCGAGCGCCGCGAAAAAAATCATTCTGGTTCTCATTTTCATTTTTGTTTGTTCTTCCCAACAAGGATTACGTTTACAATTTTACCACTTTCACATTGCTGATGTCAGGGTCTTTCTGGAGTTCTTCCAGCATCGCTGGCGGCGGCACGCTGTCGAGGTTCAATACCGTCAACGCCAGCCCGCCCGCCGTATCGCGCGTCAGGCTCATATTCGCAATGTTCACCTTGTGTTTTCCCAGCAACGTGCCGAGATAGCCAACGATGCCCGGCCGGTCCTTGTTGTTCAGCAACAGCAGGGTGCCACTCACCGGGATTTCCACCGGGGTGCTGTACAATCGCACGATGCGCGGGTTGTTCGGGGAGCCGAAAAACGTGCCGCCCGCCGAAATCAGTTTTTGCCCGTTTTTGAACACCTGCACATGCAGCCATTCATTGAAGGTGACCGGTTCGTCGGATTTCTTTTCCTCGACGGTGATGCCGATGCTGGCGGCGGCGGCGCGAACATTGACGTTGTTGACATCCTTGATTGCGCTGCTCGCCAGAAATCCCTGCAACACCGCGCGGGTGACCGGATCGGTGTTGGGCAATTCCCGCGCATGGCCGCCGTAAGTCACGTAAATACGGTCTGCGCTGGCGGGTGAAAGCTGCGCCACCAACTTGCCGAGCGCCTCGCCGAGCGGCAGGTACGGCTTCACCTGTTCGTAGGTTTTGGCGTCGAGATACGGCAGATTCACCGCATTGCGAACCTCGCCGGTCAGCAGGTAGCCCGTGATGACTTCGGCCACTTCAATGCCGCACTTTTCCTGGGCTTCCTGCGTGCTGGCGCCGAGATGCGGCGTCAAAATCAAATTCGGCTGCTTCCGGAATGGGTGGTCGGCCGGCAAGGGTTCGACCGAATAAACGTCCAGCGCCGCACCGGCCACCTTGCCCGATTCGAGCGCGGCGATCAGGTCGTTTTCCACAATAATTTCACCGCGCGCACAGTTCACGACGCGGACGCCAGGCTTCATTTTGGCGAAGGCGGCGGCATTCAACATGTGTTTCGTTTCGGGCGTGACCGGCATGTGAACCGTGATGAAATCCGCCACGCGATAAAGATTGTCCACTTCCGCCGCGAAGTCCGCGCCGACTGCCCGGGCACGTTCCTCCGTGAGATAGGGGTCGTACGCGATGACGTGCATCCCGAAGGCCAGCGCGCGTTTGGCGACTTCCGAACCGATCCGGCCCATGCCCAGAACCCCGAGCGTTTTTCCCAGCAATTCCTCGCCTTGAAACAGCTTGCGATCCCATTTGCCTGCGGCCATGGAGGTGTGCGCCTGCGGCACTTTGCGCGCGAGCGACAGCAACATCGCAAAACTGAGTTCAGCGGTGGTCACGGTGTTGCCGCCGGGCGTATTCATGACCACGATGCCGTGTTGCGTCGCCGCCTCCACGTCCACGTTGTCCACGCCGACGCCAGCGCGGCCGACCACGCGTAATTTGGGTGCAGCCTCGATGACCTTGCGGGTGACCTTGGTTTCGGAACGCACCAGCAGCGCCACGGCATCCGCCACCAGCGGCAGCAATTCCAGTTCCGGCAGCCGTTTGGGCAGAACGACCACTTCAAATTCAGGCCGCTGTTGGAGCAGCGCGATGCCTTTGGGCGAGATCGGGTCGCAAACAATTATTTTCATTTTCAAAGGAGCGCCATTTTAGGTCATGCCCCGCACAAGGTCAAATGACGAATCGCAAACAAAATTCGCTGTTCGTCCGCCAAAAACCAGTTATGTTGCACCCCAAGCATGAGCAAGCTGTTGCTGATTGATGACGAAGAGGACGTGCGGTATTCGTTTCAGCGGATTTTCAATTCGCCGGAAATCGAATTGGCCACCGCTTCGAGCGGCGAGGAAGGGCTGAAGGCCATTCCAAAATTCAAGCCCGACCTCGTGCTTATGGACGTGCGCATGGGGGGCATGAACGGCCTGGAAACCCTCCGCCGCATCCGCGCCGCCAACCCCAAGCTCCTGGTCATTTTGATGACCGCCTATGGCACCACACAGACGGCCATCGAAGCGATGAAGCTCGGCGCCTACGATTATCTGCTCAAGCCGTTCGACGTGCCGAAACTCATGGACATTGTCGCCAACGCCTTGAAGGCCGCGCGCGACATGAAACAGGTCGTTTCCTATGAGCCGTTGCTTGAATCCGAGGATTACGAACTCGGCATCGTAGGCCGCAGCGAGCCGATGCAGCAGGTCTTCAAACTCATCGGCCAGGTCGCCGTCAGTGACGCCACTGCGCTCATCACCGGCGAGAGCGGCACCGGCAAGGAACTCGTGGCCCGTGCCATTTATCACCACAGCCACCGCAGCCAGCAGCCGTTCCTCGCGGTCAACTGCGCCGCGATTCCCGAGCAATTGCTCGAAAGCGAACTGTTTGGCCACGAGCGCGGCGCCTTCACCGGCGCAACCCTGCAGCGCATCGGCAAGTTCGAGCAATGCAACAAAGGCACGATCTTCCTCGATGAAATCGGTGACATGACCCCCGCGACGCAGACGAAAATCCTCCGCGTGCTGCAAAACGGCACCTTCGAGCGCGTCGGCGGCAACCAGCCGATCCAGGTGGACGTGCGCGTCATCGCCGCCACGAACAAGCCGTTGGAGGCCGCCGTGGCCGCGCGGCAATTCCGCGAAGATCTGTTTTACCGGCTCAACGTCGTCCGCATCCACATTCCACCGTTGCGCGAGCGGCGCAGCGACATTCCGCTGCTGGTAAATTATTTCCTCAAAAAATTCGCGCACGAACAGCAACGCCCGCCGAAATCCGTCGCCGCCAGCGCCATCAAGGCGCTCGAAAAATATCACTGGCCGGGCAACGTGCGCGAACTGGAGAACGCCATCCGCCGCGCACACGTCATGGCCAAAAGCGACGCGATCCTGCAGGGCGATCTGCCCCCGGAAATCACCGGCCAGGGTGGCAGCGGCGCCCCGCCGCTCTCCGCCGCCGGCGGGATCACGGACGGTTCCGGCGCCACCGATGCCGTCGCCATGGCGAGGCAACTGTTTCAATGGGCCAAGCGCGATCCGAAATTGAAGGTCATCCCCGTCGTGGAACGCGAACTGGTCATCCAGGCACTCAAGGAAACGGGCAACAACCAGGTCCACGCCGCGAAGTTGCTCGGCATCACCCGCGCGACGCTCCGCAAGCGCATTGAAAAATTCGGGATTCAGCGCGAGTTGAACGTGAAGTGATTTCCCGCAATTTCAATTCCCACCGGGACAGGATCCCGGTCCGTCACCGTTTGCCAGACAAAGGCGCCCGCAACGAATCAGCCACGCGCCGGAAGTGGTAGCCGAGGATGGCCAGTTCAATGGCATGTGGAAACTGGCGTGGATGCCGGATGAGCGTGCCCCAAAACAGCCGCCAATAACCCACCCGCCCGCGATGCCACACGCCCAGCACCCAGAAGGATTTTAGAAACGCAACGATATCGGCCCGGGACAGGTGCAGGCGCGGCCCGGTTGGACGATGGCTCTTGAGGAGTGTCCGGATGCGCTGATAGTAGTTCCGCGGCTCGTAAAGTTTCTTTACCAGTTCGCGGTAGCCCGATTGCAGAAATTCGCGGTTCAATCTGGGTTTGAAGTTCAACGTGGCATCGGAGTTGTTGCCGGTGCTTTCAGCTTCCAGACGCCCCTCGCTTTTCAACCGCTGCCACAATCGCGTCTGCGGCAGCGCACTCAGCAATCCCACCATCGCTGTCGCCACGCCGGAGCGCTGGATGAATTCAAACTGCCGCTTGAAGATGTCCTTCTGGTCGCTGTCGAAACCCACGATGAATCCACCCATGACCTCCAGCCCGGCGCGTTGCAGCGTCTGCACCGAGGCCACCAGATCACGGTTCCGGTTCTGGAGCTTGTGACATTCCTCCAGCGCCTCGACCGAAGGCGTTTCGATGCCCACGAAAACTTTTTTGAAACCGGCCTCCACCATCAGCGCGCACAACTCCGGGTCATCGGCCAGATTCATGGATGCTTCGGTGAGAAATCCGATGCGGGTCCGCGTGCGCCGCCGCCACTCGATCATCTCCCGCAACAGCGCCTTCGTCCGCGGTTTGTTGCCGATAAAATTATCGTCCACGACGAACACCATGTCCTTCCAGCCGCGCCGGGCCAGCGCGTCCAGCTCGGCAATCAATTGCGCCGGTGTTTTCGTGCGGGGCACGCGGCCATTCATCACGATGATATCACAAAATTCACAATCGAACGGGCAACCGCGCGAGAATTGCACCGACATCGTCACGTAATACCGGAAATTAATGAGGTCCCAACGCGGGGCCGGCGTCCGGGCAACGTCCGGGCGATGGGTGGCTTGATAAATGGGCTGCAACCGGCCGCCCTCCAGGTCCGCCACAACCTGGGGCATCACTTCCTCGGCCTCGCCCAGGACAAAGTGCTGAATCTCCGGAAACGATTCGTGTCCGGTGGTGAACAGCGGTCCGCCCGCAATGACGGTTTTCCTCAAGGCCGCGCAACGCGCGACGATTTCCCGCACCGAATCCTTCTGCACGATCATGGCTCCCACCATCACGTAATCCGCCCAGCGCAGATCTTCATCCCTGAGCCGCTCCACGTTCAGGTCCACCAGCTTGAGTTTCCATTCCGGCGGAAGCATGGCCGCCACCGTCAGCAAGCCGAGCGGCGCCATGGATGCCTTCCGGGAAACGAAACGCACAGCGTGCCGGAAGCTCCAAAACGTGTCAGGAGTCTGCGGACTGACGAGAAGTATTTTCATTGATGGCAATGTCCGGTGCCATGGTGATTATAAGGCCGCCAGATAAAATGCACGAGCTAATTTATTTTATTTTACCCCAGCTCAATGCCCACGGGACAGTGATCGGACCCGGGCACGTCCGGCTGGATGAACGCGCGCTTGAGGCGCGGGCGCAGTGATTGGGAAATGAGAAAATAATCGATGCGCCACCCGACGTTCCGCGACCGCGCACCGCTCATCGGACTCCACCAGGTGTAATAGCCCCCGCCCTTCTCAAACTCGCGAAAGGTGTCCACGAACCCGGCCTTCACATACGCAGTAAACCCGTTGCGCTCCTCGATGGTAAAACCATGATTACGGACGTTGGCCTTGGGATTGGCGAGGTCAATCTCCGTGTGCGCCACGTTGAGGTCACCGCAAAAAATCACGGGCTTTTGCTTTTCCAGCACCTGCAGGTAGCGCAGGAAATCCGCGTCCCACACCTGCCGGTAAGGGAGCCGTTCCAGTTCGCGCTTGGAATTCGGCACATAAACATTCACCAGAAAAAAATCCTGATATTCAGCGGTGAGCACGCGGCCTTCCCGGTCATGTTCCGCCATGCCGATGTGCGGGGTGACCCGCAACGGACGCTGTTTTGTGAAGATCGCCGTGCCGGAGTAACCCTTTTTTTCGGCGCAATTCCAATACGTGGTGTAATGCTGCGGCCAGAGCTGTTCCACCTGGTCGGGCGTGCATTTGGTCTCCTGCAGGCACAGCACGTCGGGCGTGGCCGTTTCGAGGTAATCGAGAAAATTTTTCTTCAGCACGGCGCGCAGGCCGTTGACGTTCCAGGAAATCAGTTTCACAACGGAAATTAAAAATGAAACATTCAAAATAAAAAATGAAAATCGGACGGATCCGGTACGCTGATTATTAAAAATGGCACAACCCGTTGACGATGACGGCAACCGCGGCTAACTTGTGGCACATCGAATGATTGCCAACCGTGCCAGCAAACCAGCCTCCCCGCCGGCCTTTCGCGTTGGGGATGAGCGATTGGTCAAACTTACGCCGAGCGCGGCGCAAAAAGTGTCGACGCTGCTGGCGAAGCAAGGCCGGCCCCACGGAGTGCTGCGCGTGGCGGTCCTGGGCGGCGGCTGCTCCGGCCTGCAATACAAAATGGATTTGCAGGACAACCCGGCCCATCGCGACATCCTGGTCGAAAGCGGCGGCGTGCGCGTGGTGGTGGACCCCAAGAGCGCATTGTACGTCACGGGCAGCGAACTGGATTACCTCGACACGCTGGACGGCGGGTTCAAGGTGAAAAATCCCAACGCCGCCACGACCTGTTCCTGCGGCGAGAGCTTCAGCGCGTGAGTTCCAAAAACCATCGAACCCCGAACGCCCAACACCGGACAGCGAACGGGCGGCGGCCGGTTCCAACTTCGGAGTTCGAGGTTCGAGGTTAAATGATTGATTCTTTTGCCCTGCTCGCCGAGCCGCGCCGGCCGTGGCTTGATCCTGATTTGCTGAAGCAGAAATTTCTCACGCTGGCCGCAGGCCTTCATCCTGATCGCTTTCACAACGCCGGCGAACTGGAAAAGGCCGGGGCCAGCCGCCGTTACGCGGATCTGAATGCGGCCTACCATTGTCTGGCCGCGCCAAAATCGCGGCTGCGGCACCTGCTCGAACTGGAACTCGGCGCGAAACCGAAGGACATCCAGCAAATCCCCCCGATCCTCGCCGATATGTTTGCCGAAGTCGCAACGACCTGCCGGAACGCGGATGGCTTTCTCACCGAAAAGAACAAGACCGCTTCGCCGCTGGGACAGGTCCAGCTCTTCGAACGCGCGCAGGAATGGGTTGACCGGCTGAATTTGCTGCAACGGAAATTGAACAGCTGGGGTGAACATTTGACCGGCGGATTGAAGTCACTGGATGAAACGTGGAACGCCGGCAACGCTGCCTCGCGGATGGAAATTTTACCCAAGCTGGAGGAGCTGTATCGTTGGTTCGGCTATTTCAACCGCTGGAGCGGCCAGATTCAGGAACGCATCGTGCAACTCACGCTTTAGGTTCCGGCTGAAATACCAGCACGCTCAACGGCGGCAGGCAAAATTCGGCGGAATGCGGCTGGCCGTGGCAGGAAATCTCTCCGGCAGCAACCCCTCCCAGATTGCCTTGATTGCCGCCGCCATAAATGGCGGCGTCGCTGTTCAGCACCTCACGCCATCGGCCGGCGCGCGGCAGTCCGACGCGATATTTTTCCCGCAAAACCGGCGTGAGATTCAGAATCACGGCCAGCTGGTTGGAGCCGTCGTCGGTCTGGCGGACGAAGGAAAGAATGCTGCTCTCACGATCGGCGCAGTCAATCCAGTAAAACCCGCCGGGGTCGTAATCGGATTGCCACAGTCCCGGGGCCAACCGGTAAAACCGGTTCAAATCCTCGACAAATTTTTGCAGTCCGCGATGGAACGGCCCGGCGTCGAGCAGCCACCAGTCGAGCTGGCTGTTTTCATTCCATTCGGCGCGCTGGCCGAATTCGCCGCCCATGAACAAAAGCTTTTTGCCGGGAAACAGCCATTGATACGCCGAGCAACGCGCGGAGGTTCGCGAATTTCTGCCAGTCGTCCCCGGGCATCCGGCCGAGCAACGAGCCTTTGCCGTGAACGACCTCATCGTGGGACAGCGGCAGGATGAAATTCTCGTGATGATGGTACAGCATCGCGAACGTCAGGTCGTTCTGATGATATTTCCGGTAGACGGGTTCGCGGCCGAAATAGCCGAGCGTGTCGTGCATCCAGCCCATGTTCCATTTGAAGGAAAAACCCAGGCCGCCGAGATAGGGCGGGCGGGTCACCAGCGGCCACGCGGTGGATTCCTCGGCAATCGTCATCACCCCGGGAAATTCCGTGTGCGTAATGTGATTGAATTTTTTCAGGAACTCGATCGCTTCGATGTTTTCGCGCCCGCCGTACTGATTGGGAATCCATTCGCCCGGCTTGCGCGAGTAATCGAGATAAAGCATCGAGGCCACGGCATCCACGCGCAAGCCGTCCACGTGAAAGCGGTCGCACCAGAACAGCGCGTTGGCGATGAGGAAATTATTCACCTCATGGCGGCCATAATTGAAAATCAGCGTGCCCCAATCCTGGTGCGCGCCCTTGCGCGGGTCCTCGTGCTCGTACAGCGCCGTGCCGTCGAAATTGCGCCAGCGCCCAGTCGTCACGCGGGAAATGCGCCGGCACCCAGTCAATGATGATGCCGATGCCGGCCTCATGCAGCGCGTTGACCAGAAACTGAAAATCGTCCGGCGTGCCGAAACGGCTGGTCGGCGCGTAAAAGCCGGTCACCTGGTAACCCCATGATGGATAAAAGGCGTGTTCCGCCAGGGGCAACAATTCAACATGCGTGAACCCCATGCGCCGGATGTAGGCGACGAGCGGCCCGGCGAGTTCGCGGTAGCTGAACGATTCGCCGCTGATTTTTTTCTGCCAGGAACCGGGATGCACCTCGTAAATGCTCACCGGCGAACGAAGGGGATCGTGTTCGCGCCGGCGTTTCATCCAGGCGTCGTCCGTCCACTTGAATTTCTGGTTGTTCCAGACGATGGCGGCGTTTTTCGGGGGCACCTCAAAGAAAAACCCATAGGGGTCGGTCTTGAGCGAGATTTTTCCGTGCGCGTCACGAATCTCATATTTGTAATGCGCGCCTTCACCCACCCCGGGAATAAAGATTTCCCAGACGCCGGACGCGCCGAGCAGCCGCATGGGATGAAACCGCCCGTCCCAATGGTTGAAATCACCGACCACGCTGATGCGTTGGGCATTGGGCGCCCAAACGGCAAAACTGACGCCGGGAACGCCGTCGATCACGCGCAATTGCGCGCCGAGCTTTTCGTAGATGCGCCGCTCATCGCCCTTGCCGAACAGGAACAAATCCGATTCGCCCAGCGTCGGCAAAAACGAAAACGCGTCGCGCGTCCGGCGCGTCTGGCCCTGATGATCGGTGACCACGAGGTCATAGGCATAAACGCGCGTGGCCAGTTTGGTGACGCCTTCAAACAATCCGGTTTTGTGGATGCGTTGCAGCTCAAACTTCGGCTGGCCTTTTTCGTGGGTGGGCTGGATTTCAACCCTGGCGGCATCGGGCAAAAGGGCGCGGACAACCAGGCCCGATTTATCGCCGAGCGGCTGCATCCCCAGCAGCGAGTGAGGCGATTGGTGGGTCAACCCAACCAGGCTGTGCAGTTCATCAGGCGTGAGAATCATGACAGTCCAGCTTAACCGAAGCCGGCGGCAAAAGGAAATGTTCTTCCGAAAGCAGGTTCACTCCCGGGCAACCATCCGTTCAATTTGTTGCGCATGGACGTCCGGCAAGCCATCGGTCCAGATGACAAAATCGGCGCGGGCGATTTTTTGCCCAACCGGCCATTGGGCGGCGAGGCGCTGATCGATTTGTTCCGGCGTCCAGCCGCGTTCCAACAGACGGTTACGCTGGGCCATGGCCGAACAGGCGACACAAACGGTTTTATCAAAATGCGATTCGGCCCTGGTTTCAAAAAGCAGAGGAATCACGACCACGGCCAGCGAGCAGTTTTCCCCGCGCCCGCCGTTGCCACGCTTTGGCGCGGCACGCCAGGTTTCGATTTGCGTGAGCCAGCGCTCGCGAATGCGCGGATGCAGAATGGCTTCGAGTTTCTGCCGGGCGGCAGCGTCCGCAAAGACGATATTGGCAAGTTTATCCCGGCGCAATTGACCGTCGGATGCGACAACGCTGTCCCCGAAGACCGCTTGAATTTCCGACAGGGCAGGCTGGCCGGGCTCCACCAACCGGCGCGCGAGTTCGTCCGCATCCACCACCGGCACACCCCGCTCGCGGAGAAACCGGGCGGCGACGGATTTGCCCATGCCGATTCCGCCAGTTAGTCCGAAGACTTTCATGGGCTTTGAACCCGCGTTTACGGAATCAGGACACGGTAGAACCGGTAAGGATAACCTGAAACCGCAGTATTCGTGTAGTTGAAGGGACCGACATTGGTGACAATCGGGACCCAGTTCACCAGGTTCGTGGATGCCTGAATGACATTGGTCTGTCCCGACTGGCTGGTGATGGAGAATTGGAACGTGCCACCGCTACTGCTGCTGTAGCTGCCGGCGGACAGCTTGGTGTTCTGGCTGGCAAACTGGCCGGCAACCCCCGGCACATAAATCAAATGTCCGCCAAATTGCCCATCCAAATTCGTGGGGTTCACGCTGGAGCTGGCAAAATAAATTTTCAGGTTGGAGCTGATGGTGACCAGCGAATTGGACAGGAAGTTGGAACATTGGGAAATGTCGAGGTAGCCCACGTACAGACCGTTGGCCACGCCCGTACCGCTAAAGTTGATACGTGGTTCCGAAATCGAATTGGTGCCCCCATCCACCAAAGCCAGAATCCCGATGGTGGCATTGTTTGAAAATCCGGCGGCAATAGGGCCCAGATCCTGGCCGGCCCAGGTGTGGTTCACGGTATGACGGGCCGGCGCAGTGGTAATAAACGTGGTTCCCAGAAAATCGCCGGTCGCCGGCCTGGCGAGCAAATTGAATCCGTTGGTACAACGGAAAACATTGCCCGAACCGGCGCCGTTGTCGGACAGGAAATTGGTGACGTTGAAATTTAATTGATTCCCGGCGGAAAGATTCGCGTTGTTCAGCCGCAAGGCGCTGCCGGTGAAATCCAGGTAGTTTCCGGAGGTAATGCTGGCGTTTTGAACCAGGCCGGTTGAAGTGGTCACCGCGTATCCGCCCGTGGCATTTTCGACCCCCTCGTCTTGATAGTAAACGCTGTTGATTGTCTCACCGCCACCGACATTGATGGTTCCATTATTGATAAACGCGGCATAGTTCGTCGCCGTATCATCCCCAAAATGCGCGTCTTGGGACACAGCAAGGGTGCCGTTATTGGTAAAATAACGCAGCGTCGGCGCACTGATGTAATTCCAGGTCAGCGGGGCAGCAATCGAAAGATTTCCCACAAGCGTAAAGCTTTGGCCATCCATCAGCAGTGAATTGGTCACGAGCATGGAATCACTGACCGTGATGTTGGTACTGTGCAAAATCAAATTTTGAACCGTCACCTGCACTTGCGAGTAAAGCGAGCTCGCATCCACGATCAAAACCGAAAAGGGAATTACATTTGTCGCGGAGTTGGTAACATTGACTGTCACCACCTGATAATTGGTCCAAAGGGCGCTCCAGATGTTGACCGACCCTTGCAGCCGGGAAACACGCAGCTTGGCCAGATTGATGAAATTCAAATATCCGTTGGTCGAACCCAGGTTAAAGCTCAGGTTCTGAGAATCCACAACGGCGCCGGCGCTGCCGACCAGGTTGGTGGCCTGAAGCGATACGCCGCCCAAGGCGCCAATCCACGTCCGGGTAAGATCCAAACTATTCGCGTTCACCTGTATCCGGCCGGGCAGATTTGCCGCCGCCGCACCCACCGGATCTGACGCCAGATCGTCAACATAGACATCATAGGCGCTGTAAGTGTTGGTCACCGCGGCAGCAATCATGGTTGTGTCGTAAAGAAAGTTGGGCGCGGGCGTCCCGGAGCCGGGCACGCCCGCTCCGAACGCATTGACGCCGGTCTGGGGCAAAAACGGGTCTGAGCGGGACACGATATAATTGGCCGGCTGGTAAAGGACGCCGTTGCAAAGATAGAAAGAACTGACATTGGAATTCACCAACAGACCGCGATTGGTCTCCGAGCCCAAAATATCCACCACATAAACCGTATTGGTGTTAACCGACAGGTCAAACGCATTGGTCAATGTGACCGCCAGTTGCACCGCAACGGTTTGGAACAAATTCGTCAAGTTTGAACTGGGCGTGAATCGAATTTTTGGAGTTACGGCGGAACTGCATTTGACAAAAACTGCCTGCCGGACTTCATTCGAGCCTGTAGGGTTAGAGTCCAAATAGCTGGAAA
Source organism: uncultured Verrucomicrobiae bacterium (assembly GCA_963762585.1). Classification (GTDB taxonomy): domain Bacteria; phylum Verrucomicrobiota; class Verrucomicrobiia; order Limisphaerales; family UBA11358; genus UBA11358. The sequence continues at coordinate 142,885 of CAVXLF010000012.1, read as the reverse complement.
CGGTCGGTGTCCATGGAGGAAACTGGCCTGACGAGGCTATCGAGGTTGGAATAAAGCTGGAAGAGCAGTTATTCTGCACTCCGTAGACCGGTGTGGCTACCGTGAATCCAGTCCACAGAGTTGCGCTGTTCATCAGCGACAGATTCAGCCCACCCGACAAATTGGCCGGCATGTTGGTTTGCGCCCAAAACTGACCGTAGAGGCCCGGGTCCAGGGTAAAATTCGTTCCATTGATACCGCCGCCGCTTTGCAACAGGCCCGTGATCATCAGTTGGCTGAGAGACAAATCAACTGTTCCGCCATTCAACACGAGTTTCCCATTGGGGCCGGCTTCGAGGGTCCCTTCGTTTACAAGGTTTGTAGCGGATACCAACAAAAAACTGACTTCGGATAAATTGGGATACAAAGCATAAATACCGCCGTCCACCGCTTGGATGGTTCCCGAGCTATCGTTAAAAAAGCTGGCCGACCAGCCACGACCACCATTACCGGGAAGCGGCCCATAATCGAATTCCCACCCCACGGAGCCGACCATGGTGCCTTCATTGTCGTAGTTCAGCGTATTCTTGGTTTGATAAGGCGTGCCGGTATTGTAACCCGGAAATTGGGAAAACTCGGTAAAAACATCCCAAGTGCCATAGTTGTAGAAGTTGGTCGCGTCAATATTCGGCAAATAAGGAACCGTGCTGCCGTAGCTGCTCGACTGATAGGCAATAACGGCGGTGTTGGTGTATCCCGAATCCGTGGCCATCACCGCCAGCGGAAACAGAATCAACCCCGCCAGCAGCCACGGCCATTGGGGGTGAAGCCGGCCGACGGATTTGGAAAAAAATGCTTTCATTTGACAGCCGTGGTTTAGTGAATCGTAATCAAATAATTTTTCTGCACCGAGTGCCCCTGAGCATCATTCAGTTGAATGGTAAACTCAAACGTCCCGCTTTCATTCGGCGTGCCGGAAACGACCCCGCCCGCTGACAAGGTCAAATTGGTCGGCAAGGCCGGGGAAACGGACGCCAATTGCCAGGTGTAAGGTGACTGGCCGCCGGTTACGGACAGTGTGACGCTGTAAGCCTGGCCGTTGATGGCATCCGGCAACGACGGAGCGGCCGGAGAAATCTGGATGAGCGCGTCGCCCTCCAAGGTCGCTATGCTCGTGCCGTTGGGATAAAGGATTGGATCGTTGGTCGAACTGTCAAACGAACCCCAGATATAGCCGTCCAAACCTGCTGAGGCTTCACTCAAAGTGGCCGGGGATAGATTTTCGAGTATGGGGCCGACCTTGTTGAAGGTAACAGTTGTAACAGTTGCAGCAGTTGTGCCGGGCTCAATGGTCCCCGGTCCGGCCAGCCCGGGCAGAATATTGCTCAAATTAAAATTAACGTTCCGGGCATAGGCGGCGACCAAATCATTAGCCGCACTCGGTCCGGGCAACAAGTCAGCGGCGGAAAAGAGAATATCCGGCCGGGTCAGCACCCTTTGGAACGTCTCGACGGTGGCCTGGCCCCCTCCCAGCGGCACGACCATTTCGGAATAAGTATTGGTGACCGGCAGGACGAAGTTGCCGGTGAGCGGGTCAATGTTATTGTCGGACACGCGCACGAATTGAACGCGCTCGATGCCTTCAAAGTTGCCATTCGTGGCTGTGCTGGTGGTGCCGTTTATAAATTCACAAGGCGCCACAAGCAGGGTGTGATTCGTGGACAAGATCACGAAGTTGGTCGTGATGTAATTGGTGTAAAGTCCCGAAATGTTGGTGAACGTGGCCAAAGTGTTGGTGATGGTCGTAACATTGGTCGCCTCGACCTGGAGAATCTCCAGGCCGCAGGTGTTGGTGGGAATCAGGAAAAAATCTCCCGAAAGGAGGTTCGACTGGACGGTCGTGGTGGTGGTCGTGACATTGGTGCCAAAGGTGCCGTATTGATTATTGATTGGACCGAGATTGGTGCTGACAATCCGGATCTGAACCGGAGTGTTGGTAAAGAGGGTATTGGTATAGATATTGCCAAACGTATAAGTGTAAGTGCCGCTGAACAGATTGGTTTTGACACCGGTAATCACCAGCCCCGGATAAAGCGCCTGCAACGCGGTGGGATTGTTGGTGGCGGACGTCAGGACCAATGCCGTCAGGTTGGAGGAGATCAACGTGAACTCGTCATTCAAATTGGTGAAGGTCGAACCGCCACTGCCGCTGATCAAGGTGCTTCCCGGGGCGACACTCTCCAGGTTGACGTTGTTTGAACTCATGAGCGAACGCAGGCCCGCCACGTCATCACGGGTCAAGCCGGTGTAAAAAAATCCATTTTCCAATGCCCCCGCGGCCATCTGGCCACCCGACGCGACCGGCGCGGTCTGGGTCAGGGGATCCGCGGGCACTTCAATCGCGTCCGCGTCGGGCGGAGCAGGCGTCTGGTCGCACAGGTCAATCGGAATGTAGTAAGTATAAAGTTCGCCGTTCACGTAAAGCGAGTATTGAAGCTGGTTCAGCGGACTGGCGCCGACCGGGTAATTTCGCAGGGTCACCAAATAATCCATGTTTGCGGGACAGTTGGCGGCGCCCGTCAAATGTTGGCGATTGTGCAGAACCCATACATAGCGGATGGAGTCGGCCAACCCCATTTGCTCCACCAATACGGACAGCGTCGTTGATTTCAAATCCCGCAATCCCAAAACCGTCGCCTGATAATTTTGCGACCGCGATTGCAAGGGGAATTCGACCAAATTACTGCTGTAACTATCCACGTTGGTCAACGCATTCAAAACGGCGACCGCCTGAACGACCGCCTGCTCGCCATCGGCGCCGAAATAGCCGGCGAAATTCTGGTCGAAAGCGTAATAAATCACCGGCGTGTTCCGGCGATAGCCTTCGGCGATGTTCTTCGGGCCAATGGCTACCCCGTCAGCGCCCAGGTATGGCGGGGCGCCCAGAAAGTTGGGGATCGGATCGAAACCAATGATTTCCGCTTCCCAGGCGTCACCAAAAGTGGCAGGAACTCCCGTATACGCCGCGCTTGGCCCCAACAACGAAAAAGCCCATGAAGTTTGCAGGCCAGCGGCCAGCAAACCAATCCACAAGATATTTTTTATCAATTGCCTCATACACATTTCACTGGCGCAGGAGCAGGACGCGGTAATAGCCGGTGGGCGTACCGCCGACATTGATTTCATCGCTGGAGCCCGCCGCGAACCGCGGTGCGGCCAGATTGGTCCAGGCACCGCCAAGAGACGTCTGCACCTGCACCTGATAGGTGAAGCCGGGCTGGGTGTTCCAACTGAGGAGCATGCCCTGCGATGTTTGGGTCAGGGTGGTTTGCAGCCAGGTGCTGGGAACGTTTGGGTTGCCGCCACTCAGGAAAACTTGAAGGAGGCTCAATCCACCGGGAGCGAGCGGCACATTCACGTTGGCCGGCCAGCTTGCAAAATTGTAACCGTAATATTTTTCCATCCATTCAAACGGGATGCCGTAATAGTTCAAACCGCTCCACGTCGCGCCGCCGGCCGCCGGCGACAGGGGTGAGCGGCTGCCGTCGGTGGTGACGTAATCCACCTGGAACCAATTCGAACTGCCGGCAGCCAATCCGTTGGCCGCCGTCATGGTCCAGTTATTGGTGGTGACCACCGCCATGTTGGTCGTCGCACCATTCACATAAACCTCGTAATCGGAAATGGAAAGCCCCGCCATCGGCGACCACGACACCGTCAACTGCGGCTGATACACATTATTGCTCACCACGAACGGCGCATTGACAAACGGCGCAGCCATCGGCTGCAACGCGGCACCGATGTTTTGATAACGCTGGGCAAACAAATCGAACCCATAAGGATTGCCGGTGTAACTGGTCCACACCACGAGGAACCGGTTCACGCCATCCGAGGCTGCCGCCGGCTGCATCTGCGAGCTGATCGTCGTGGTGTTCACCTGAAATTCGCCCCCGATTTTCGACCCGTTCCCCTGTAGAAACTGTCCATAAACACCCTCACGTGAGCCATCCTGTGCCATGCTCGTCCACGCGACCAAATAATTGGTTCCCAAGGAACTGACGCGCGGCGCGTATTGATCGCCATAAAGGTATGTATTCACCCGCACCACCGTGCTGCCGCTGCCCGCGCCGGCGCTGGTATACGAACGGGCATAAATGTCCAGGCTGTTGGCGGTCGGGCTGGTCATGTCGTGCGCGTCCCAGGAAATCATAAAACCGCCGTCCGTACCGGCGGCCACACTCGGGTGAGCGCACGGATTGGAATCGGCATTGACCAGGAATTCATCACTCCGCGGGCTGCCGTTTGCATTGTAAAGCCGCGCGTAAATGTCAACGCTCGGATATGATTGTTGGCTCGGGGGCACCGCATTGGCATTCGGCGCGCCGACCACGCGTTCCTGCTCGGAGACCCAGGCGACCACAAAACCGCCGTCGGCCAGCGCCGCCACCGTCGGCGTGCGCTGATTGTAATTCGTGAACTCATTGATTAAAAATTCGCCGGAGATCGGTGTGCCCGACATTGAAAAAGTCCGGCCATAGACGTCCTGCAAGCTGCTGGGGCCGACTTCATCAAAACTCCCCCAAACGACGATGACGTTGCCGCCGGTCAAGGTGGCGATGGCGGGATTGACCTGAAAATTATTGGTGAAGGTGTTGACCGACACATCGTTGGTCGTCCGCCAGGTGCCGCGCACAGAAAGAAACCGCGCGCAGACGTGCTGGTAGCCGGACGGTCCGCCCTGCCAGACGAAGGCCGCACCACCCCCCGGCAGCAAAGCCACCCGCGGGTTTTCCTGATCGCCAGCGCCCTGCACGTTGACCCGGAAGGAACTTCCTGAACCCGACAAGTTCATCGCGCTCACCCCCCAGCCGTCACCATCGGTGATGTTGTCCTGCCAGACGACAAACCCCCCGTCATTGGTCGTCAATGCTACATCCGGCAGAACCTGATCCCCCAACATCGAGCCGACGATGGGGTATTCGGTGCCGTTGGTGGTGAAATTGCCGGTCTGGCCAAAGACAACGCCGGGTAACGCGAGCAGCAATCCCCAGCAAATGCCGGCGACCGTCTTGCGGGCGAAAAACCCCAATTTAACGACCATACTCATAACATAACCCTATTGCGAGCCGGGAGACCTTGTCTGTCAGTTAAGCTACGACTCTTTTTGTAGTGTCTGGCACTACAATGGACGGTTGAACGGCTGAACAACGGCGACATAAAAGTTTCCAGCCATTCTAAACACCGGCCGTGATTTTGTCCAAAAATTACTCCAACAAAATCCAACCGGCACGAACCGGGATTGCCCGCCAGGACCGGACTTTCAAGTCTTGTTTTCAAATTCATTTTTCTAAATCAAAACCGCCTGGCACTCGCGCGCCGGTTCCCCCAGGGTTGCCAGCAGCGTCCGGAAACCCCAGCGCCGGTACAGTTCACGCAGCCGGGCAGCGTCCGCCGGCCTTCCCGCCAGCGCCGCCGGCGAAAATTCGCATGGCAAATCATCGCGCAGGCGTACCAAGGCGCGGTTGCGCTGCACGGCGTCCTTCGCCGCGTGCAAGTTGGCGCGAAGTTTTTCGGACTTCACCTCATCCAGCCGTTCAAACAAGGCGCGAATCGATCCAAATTGATTCAACAATTCAGCGGCGGTTTTGGGGCCGACCCCGGGCACTCCGGGAATGTTATCCACACTGTCGCCGGTCAGGCTCAACCAATCCACGATTTGCGAGGGTTCCACGCCGGTCTTCGTACGAACCTGTTCGTCCGTCCAAATCATTTCGGTTTTATCGTTCGGATTGAACAATCCAACCCGCTTCGAGACCAGTTGCATGAAATCCTTGTCGGAACTGGCAATAACCACGGCCAGGTCCGCGTCCGCCGCCCGGCGCGCCAGACAGGCGATATAATCGTCGGCCTCCGCGCCCTCGCGGCAGAATGAAACCATCCCCGCTGCCTGTAGATACCCGGCCATTTCATCAAGCTGCGGTTTCAAATCGTCCGGCATGGGAGGGCGTTGCGCCTTGTATTCGGGCAGCAACGCCATGCGCTCCGCGCTCAACCCGCCGTCCCAAACCACAATCAAATGGGTCGGCTCAATGACGGCGCGAAGCTTCGCCAGCATTTTAATAAAGCCGTACAGCGCATTGGTTGGCCGGCCATCCGGAGCGCGCAAATCACGTATCGCGTGAAAGGCGCGATACGCGTAGGCATGTCCGTCAACAATCAGCAACCGGTCCATAAAATCATCTGCGCTGCAAGGCTTGCTCCCCGTGTCATTGAACGGTGTGGACCAACGCCGGTTTACCAACCGGTTATGGTTGGGGCGGCAACGTCACCCGTCGGTCGGTTTCAGTCGCCTGTCCGGCTCCGGGTGGCTGCGGTGGAATGGTGCTTTGCGCAAACGGCAGTTCGTCATCCGAATGAACGCGGTTGCCCGCGGGATCCACAATCGTCGCAGTGACAAAAATCATCAGGTTCTTTTTTATGGCTGTCTTGGTCTGGCTTTGGAAGAGGCGGCCCAGAATCGGCAAATCGCCAATCACCGGCACCTTGTCATTCTCGTTCTGGGTTTGTGAAGAAATCAACCCGCCCAGAACAACGGTCTGGCCATCCCAAACATTTACCGTGGTGACAACCTGCCGCACGGTGAAATCCGGCAGAACCGTGGGCAACTGCACCACATTGAGGCCGCCGGTGACGTTGGCAACGCTGGGAGGGGTGTCATAACCGTTGAATTCCGTCAGTGACGGAATCAGGGTAAGGTTGATGGTGTAACCATCAGAAAGAACATAGGGCACAACGTCCAGGATGGGACCGGTTTCCAAGACCTGCTCCACCGGCGTAATGGCGGAGGTGCCAGGTTGAATTTGTGCGCGAACAGATTCAACCGCACCCACGCCGATCAACAGCAAGATAAGCAGCGCGGCTTTAGGAATCCAATTTGGCTTATGATTTTTCATTTTTCGATTGCAAAAAATTGATTGATTTATGGAGTGGCGGTGCCGGCTGGCGACCGCCGCCGAGCCTTGCTGGAAGTTATAGCCCGAGATGATCGTTATAATTTGTGTGGCCCGCATCTCGGTCTGCCGTCCGCTGGTGGTGGTGACTTCCGGCTCGGCCAGTTCCTCGGTGCCCGTGCGTTGCTCCAAGGCATGGAGCACCACGCGGAAATTGGGATTGGTCAGGATGCCGGTGATCGTGGCGAGGGTGGGAAGAGCCTGAATTATTCAGGCCGCTGGTGATCTGTTGGTCCGTGCTTGAAGGTAAAAGCGCATTGGCGGCGGTAGGGACCCGGAAAGGGCACATTGACCGCGGTCCCGGAACAACGAGACGACGGCGCACTGCCGCCTTGGGCAGTAACGGAATTCCCGATGTTGAACTGTCCCAAATACCAGTCAAAACCCAGGCCGGCGTTGTCGTTCTGCTGCACCTGGATGAACCGGGCCTTGATGTGAACCTGGGGCGCCACCTGGTTCAGCGCCTGAATGGCACTTTCGATGGTGTCCAAATCCTGCATGGTCGCGCGGACAAACAGCAGCCCCAGCCGGTCGTTGAAGAAAACGCTTTTCGGTGGGAGCAGGTTTACTCCCAGGCTCGAGAAGAAATTTCGGGCTGCCAAACTGACATCCACCATGCTGTTCGTTGTCGTTACGAAATCCAATCCGCCGTTGCCACCTCCTTGACCACCACCACCACCACCGCCGCCACCGCCGCCACCGCCGCCGCTGCTGGAGCGCGACCCAGCCGAACCAGGCGCGGCATTAACAATTGCCAGAAGGCCGACACTGGACGAATTTTGACCACCACCACCACCGCTGCTGCCGCCACCACCGCCGCCGCTGCTGCCACCACTGCCGCCACTGCCGCCACTACCGCCGCTGCTGCTGTTTACAAAAACGAGCGATCCAACGCTTTCCAAGCCTTGCACAAAGGTGTTGGGATCCACTTTAAACGTCCGCGAATAAAGCTGGGGTGAACGCGGTCCCTTGGCTGAGAATACAACGGCATAATCATTGACGGAATATTCAATGGAATGGTCCGCAACCTGGACAATAGCATCCAGCGCATCCGCCATACGCACATCGGCGAGCGCCGGGTTGATTCGAACAATGACGGAATTGACATCCACCGCCTCCCCGCCCACCGTGGGAGTTGTGGAAAGCGGCAAACCGGTTGTGGGGTCAATCTGCTGACCACCGGCGCCAGCACCGGCCTGGCCAGGGCCAGGGCCGCCAAATGGGGAACCTGCGGCACCGGTCGCAGTCGTGGTGACCGACGCTGAATTGTCCAGATTGGGATTAATCAGAAAATTGATGCCCACCTTGTCCGGGTCGCGCAACTTGGCCTGTTCACTCAGGTTGCGAACGACTTCGCTCAACGGCAGGCCATCGTAAAACACCTTGTCGAGCCGGATGCGGTCAAGCTTGCTCATGATGGCCTCGCGTCCGGGGCCGGTATGGATGAGATTGGTTGTGGCATACGGATTGGGCATCGGCAACGGGCCGGTGCTTCTCACGGGCGATTCCCATGCCTTGGTCACCTGCACGATGCGGGTCGCATTATCCACCGTATGCATCCGCTCCTCGCGGGCATAGATGCCCTGTTTGGCCAGATTCAAATAATAAAAGGCGCCTTCATTAACCGGATCCAACTTCAGCGCCTCTTCCAGCTTGGCCTGGGCTTCTTCAAATTTACCCATCTCGTAAAACAGTTTGCCGTCTCGCACCAGTGTATCAGCTTCCATTTTCTCGCTGGCAATTGCAGGGACCTTTTGAAGGGTCGTGTCGTCGGGTACCTGGCCGCGCAAGGCGGCGATCATCCGGTCATTACGCCTCTTGAAGTCAAGCGCCGCGGAATTTTTGGGGTCCACTTTCAAAACGCGGCTGATCTGCGTGTCGGCATCGAGCAAATCCTTGATATCGCCCTGGCGTTGGGCTTCACGCGCCAGCTCAAACCTCGCGGACACGAGTCCTGAAATTGTATCCTCGGTCTCGGCGGGAATGCCCGAGCCAATTGTCTGCACGAGCGAGTAGGCATCCTCGTAAAGCCGGGCGGCAGCCACCAAATCCCCATGCGTTGCGGCATCCCTGGCTTGTACCAGTTTCTGGCGGAGAACCACTGTGTCGGCTTGACGCAAAACCGCTTCGCTGACCGCCATATCGACCGGGCTGTTGGTTTGGGCTGGCAACACGAAAGTGCCAGCCAGTATCAGAATAAGACCGAGTGGGACAGAAACTGCTTTTGTCATGGCTGAAATCAGGTTTGTCGGCATCAGCACCGCTCGACGCGGGTGCGATTGCGAGCAGGTGTCATTTGGAATCGTAAGTTAACGTTGTTTTTTTCTGGTTTGATTTGGCGGATAGTACCACCTCGTTCTGGTTTATGGCAACGACAATGTAATCATCGCCCGCAAATTTCAGATCGTCGCCCACGCGCTGGTCTTGCCAGTTTTTGCCTTCCGGACTGTATTTTAAGGCTGCGATGTAGGCATCCACGCGGCGAAACGGTTTGTCTTTGGATATGGCCGTCAGCTCACCCGAATCGGTTAATTGCAAAATTAATTGGGTTGGATTGGCCGGCGGTCCCTGCACGTCAGTGATGGTGAACGACTCATTTTTTTCACCAACGGAAGCATAATGTTGCCGCTTGACCCGCTGCCAGGGCACCGGCGCCGCCTGGCGTTCCACGCCAATGATGTAACGGGCGCCGATTTCATTGGTCTCCGCCGAATCCAGCGTCAGCACGAAATACAATGGGCTGATGCGGGTAATCACAACAGCTCCCGGCCCCACTTCATTGCCGCTTTCGATTTTGATGAGTGTCCCGTCCACCGCCTTTTGCCATTCGACCGGATTAAAAAGCTTGTTGGTCGTCTCAAAATCGATCCGGCAGGGCATTTGCAGGCGCTGGGTGGTGTCGCTTTCCGCCGTCAGATCCAGCGGCACCAGCGATTTGACGGGATGTGAAATGATCCCCATACGGGTTTCGTCCAACAAGATTGCGGTCGTGCAAAATCAAAAAGGGCAAAAACACCACGGCACCGACCAGCCCCAGCAATACAACGCCGAGCAAAATCTTTTCGTAATGTTTTTTTAGGAAATCCATGCGCTTAACTCCCCGGCAACAGTTTGACGATATCAATATCCAAGGTGACGCTTAAAAGCTGCTCATTGAGCACCGTTTGCAAGCCCCCCCGGCCGGCAAAGGCAGGAGTGGAGGGATAAGCCGGCGGGGTCACCGGTTGGTCAAAACCGCCACCGGCAGATGGTGTCGTTGCCCCGACCGCCGGTTGCACGTTGATGCCTTTCACAATAAACCCGTGCGGCGACGACGCGAAACTTGACAAGACCGCGCCCAGGTCCTGGCTGAAACAACGAAAGGTCACTTCATACGGCTCAAAAATGGCAAGCCCATTGGTCACCGCCGTCTGATCGATAAAATCCGACTGCGGCCCGCCGGTATCATCATCCGAAACCCGCACGCGGCGGATACCATCCAAAGAATTGATTTTGGCCGTGTAGAGAATTTCGCAAATCAGCTTCACTTCACCCAACTGCCGGGCCAGCGCATCAAGGCTGCCGGGCGCAAACTTAACCAGGGTTCGTTCCGCTTCAAAAGAGAAACCGTATTTGGGCGGCAGGATGACGCTGGCAGTACCCGCTTCGATTTGCAATTCACTCAGGGTGTGGTCCCGCGCGGAGGCAAATCTGGCATCCGTGACGCCATCGGTGGAATCGGGTATTGGGGCAATGGGCTGAAAGTATTGCCCGGCCTGCTGAATCCATTTCTGCAACTGCTCTCCCTGCTCGCGGGCGGTTTTGATGTTGTCAATTTTGTCATTGCCGGGCGAGGGATTTTGACTGTTTAACCTCTGCAACGTGGCGTAGGTTTGATTCAGCGCATCCAAAGCCGCGTTGTTGCGCTGCCAGTTTTGGTAGTCATAGACGCCGGCCGTCGCCAGCAATCCCGCAGCAATGACGGCGCCGATGACAAAAACCAAATTTCTCTTTAATCCAAACCATGCTACAAATTCAGTGGATTTTTTAGCACCGCCGAAATCCCAAAGGTGAACGTCCCCGAAGCATCCTCCGCGTTGATCTGGCCGGTAAGTTGCGTTGCCTTGGGATCGAAATAAGGGCTGGCTTGCAATTCATTCTCCAAGGTGTAGGCAATGCTGCTGTTCGCCGCGGGATCCACCTTGGACAAACTCACCGCCCGGCAGATCAAGGTCATGGCCCCGGTTTGATTCGTTTGTGTTTGCGCCTCGTTCCCCGGCATTCCGTTGTTATAACGCGGCGGACCACCTGCGGCGTTGAGCGCCGACCCCATCGAATTCATGGTGGTCATCTGTTCGATCCAGATGCCCGCCTGCACCCCCGTTCTTTGCGCAGATAATTTCTTCTGGACGCCTTCTTCGGAGCGAATGAGCACGCGCCGCAATTCAGCCAGCAGGTCGCCCCAATAATACCGGTCATTCATCCAGGCCGCGATTTGGGCGGCATTCTTCTGGGCGGTGCCCACCTGGGTGTAAATCCGGTTGAACTCATCCGCCTTCTCCTGCCGTTGCTGCACTTCCGGCTGGAGTCTTTCCAGTTCGTCCTCCTTCGACTTGGCCAGTTTTTCCAGGAGGAAACCGAACGCGAACGCCACGCGCCACGAGACTGAACACCGTCGCGGTGAAATACGGTTTCTTTTCATTGAAGGTGCGCCAGTGCAACGTGCTTTCCGGCATCAAATTCATTTCCACCGGACAATTCGCCAGATTGCGCAGGCCCAGCCCGACAACCTCGCCCAGGGAATGCGCCACGCGCGCGAGCTCCTCCAGATTCACCGCCGGATCAATCTGCACATTGCGGAACGGATTGAAGTATTCGACCGGAGCGTTGAGTTTTTCGGCAAAAAATTGCGCCGTGTAAGGCATGATGGCAGCGCCACCGGCCAAGAAGAGCCGCTGCGGCGCGGCCCCGCCCATCTGGCCGCGGTAATACTGGATCGTCTGGTTGACCTGAATGTGCAGTTTCGTCATGAACTGCCGGGCAATCTTGGAAATGGCCGCCTGATTCGGATTCTCCGGCTCTTCATACGCGCCGCCCAGGCTGACAAAGCCCTCGGCCACCTTGATTTGCTCGGCGATTTCAAATTTCAACTTCGCTTCACTCGCAAAATCCTGGGTGATGGAATTGGCTCCGAGGCTGATGCTGCGGGAAAAGACCTTGCCTTTCTCGAAAAAGAGCAGGTTGCTCGTCTTGGCGCCGATGTCCAGCAACATCGTGCAGTCCTCCAGATCACCGTAGTTGTAGCGAAACGCGTTGCAGAGCGCCGCCGGTGACACGTCGCACAATTGCAGCCGCAGCTTCGCCTCCTCGGCGATGCGAAACAATCCCTCGACAATCTCGGATTTGATCGCAACCAGCAGCACTTCCAGTTCGCCCGTCGGACTGGAACCCAGAATTTGGTAGTCCCAAACCACCTCCGCCAGCGGGAACGGCACGTTTTGTTGCGCCTCGTATTGGATGATTTGCGTCACCTTGCCCGCGTCCACCGGGGGCAATTTGACGAATTTGGAAAACACCTGGAAGCCTGGCGCGCAAACGTTGATGTTCCGCGCCCCCGCGCCGGTTTCCGCGAGGGTCTCCCGCAACGCCTTGAGCAGGGCGGCTTCGCGCGTGGCTTCCGCCGCGCCCGCCGGCCCCAGCGGCTTCAGGGTGAAACCTTTCAGACGCAAACCGCCGGCTTCGTTGATTTCAAAGGTCGCCAGCTTGAGGCTGCCGGCCCCAAAATCAACCGCCAAAAATGACTTTCCGTTCAACATTGCTGTGTGTGCGCCATGCGCTGCCGGCCAAGGACACCCGAACTCTTCCGCTTCATAAGTGCAGCCCGTGCTGGTTACTGTAAATTTTCTGGACGGTCAAATACAAAACTTGGAAAAATCTTTATGCCAAATCTTGTAATATAATATTGCGCCCCGTCGCCAGCTTTGGCTTTATCAGGCTGTGTCGGGACAAACGCCGGTCAAAGCACCAGCATGAAGCGTTGTCGCCTGTGCATTTTTTACTCGGGCGCCGTGCAGGGTGTGGGGTTTCGTTACACGGCGAAAACCGTTGCCACCGGATTTGAAATGACCGGCACCGTGCGCAATCTGCCGGACGGTCGCGTGGAAGTGATCGCCGAAGGGGCACGCACGGAACTGGAAGCCTTTCGCACAGCCATTCGCGACGCGGGACTTTCCGGATTTATACGCGACGAAAGCGTCTCGTGGAGTGACGCGCAAAATGAATTACGTGGATTTGAGATTATTCGATAGACGCAAATGAAATTCGCCATCATCGCTGACATTCACGGCAACCTGGAGGCGTTCCGCACCGTCCTGGCGGACGCTGAACAACAGAAGCCCACCCATTACGTCTGCCTCGGCGACGTCGTCGGCTACAACGCAAACCCCAAGGAATGCCTCGAGATCGTCCGCAGCATGGACATCCCCTGCGTGAAGGGAAATCACGATGAATACTGCTCCACGGACGACCACCTGGAAGGGTTCAACCCCAACGCCGCCGAAGCCGTCCGCTGGACGCGCGCCCAGCTTTCCGCCGAGGAACGCCTGTGGCTCCGCGAATTGAAATACACCCGGATGGTCTCCAATTTCACCATCGTCCACGCCACGCTCGACGCGCCCCAGCGCTGGGGGTATGTCTTTGACAAGCTCGCCGCGGCCGCCAGTTTCCCCTACCAGAACACCCAGATCTGTTTCTTCGGCCACACCCATGTGCCCGTCGCCTTCATGCGCGACACCGTCGTGCGCGGCGGCACCTATTCCAAATTCAAAATTGACCCGGCCAAAAAATATTTCATCAACGTCGGCGCCGTCGGCCAGCCGCGCGACAACAATCCCAAGGCCGCCTACGTCATTTACGACGCGGACGCCGGCACCATCGAGTTGCGCCGGCTGGAATACGACATCGCGACCGCCCAGAAGAAAATCCGCGCCGCCGGCCTGCCCGAACGCCTGGCCGAACGGCTGGAAGTGGGAAGGTGATCTTTCAATCAGGGCCACAGATAAACACAGCGTTGCGCGGAGGATTGCGTTTTGATTTTTTATCCGTGTTCATTTGGGTCTGTCTGTGGCTGCTAAAAATTGAAAATCCTGATTCTCAAACCGAGCTCGCTGGGCGACGTGGTCCAGGCACTGCCCGTTTTGCGATTGCTCAAGCGCCATCTGCCGGCCAGCGAAATTTTTTGGTGGATAGATTCCAATCTCGCCCCGTTGCTGGAAGGGGATCCGGATCTGGCCGGCGTCGTCCGCTTTGAGCGCCGGCGCTGGGCATCCCCCCAACACTGGCCGGAAATGTTCCACAGCCTCCGCTGGTTGCGCGAACAAAACTTCGACTGGGTGATCGACCTCCAATGCCTCGCCCGCAGCGGCGCATTCGCCTGGCTCGCCAGCGGCAAATTTCTCATCGGCCTCGACGAGGTCCGCGAAGGCGCGCGCGGCTTTTACGATCTGGCGGTCCGCCGCGCCTCGTTCCACACCCACGCGGTGGATTGGTATCTGGCCGTGTTGCCGCACCTCGGCGTGCCCGTTCACGGAAATTTTCAATGGCTGCCGGAGCGTCCGCAAATCGCCGCTGAAATAAAACGAAAATGGCCCGGCAAAACGGAGCGCCGGACACCGGACTGGATCGCGATCCAACCCGGCGCGCGCTGGGCGAACAAACGCTGGCCGGTCGAATATTTTACCGTGCTGATCCGGCTTCTGGCGGCAAAATTTTCCGGCGTGCGCTTCGCCATTCTGGGCGGCGGGGAGGACCAACCGCTCGGCGAAATCGTTTCGCGCGCTGACCCGGAACGTTGCCTCAATTTGTGCGGGCAGACTTCGCTGTTGGAAATGGTCGAGTGGGTGCGGCTCTGCGATTTGATGATTACCAACGACACGGGCCCGATGCATGTGGCGGCTGCGCTCGGCAAGCCGCTCGTCGCACTTTTCGGCCCGACCGAACCCCGCCGCACCGGCCCGTATCGCCAGCTCGACGATGTGCTCCAAATCGATCTGCCCTGCTCGCCCTGCCTTAAATCGCATTGCACCTACTCGAAACCGAACGAATGTCTAAACGCACTTTCGCCCGCGGCGGTTTTCGAGTTCGCGCGCAAAAAACTTGAAGGTTGAGCGGGCTTGCGCTGTGAGCGCGGGCGGCGTTACGTTCCCGCCGTGAGCACTTCCGGGTCAGCCTCGTCAGAATCCACCTCGACTCACCCCGAGCCGCCACGGTCGGTCTTTGTCACCACCCACTGGTCCGTCGTGCTGACGGCGGGCCGCAGCGACACCCCCCGCGCGCGCGGCGCGCTCGAAACCCTTTGCCAGACCTACTGGCATCCGCTTTATGCCTATGTGCGGCGGCGCGGTTATTCGCCCGAGGACGCCCAGGACCTGACGCAAGCCTTCTTTGCCCGGTTACTGGAACGCAAGGCCGTCGCCACGGTCGCGCCGGAGAAAGGCCGGTTCCGTTCCTTCCTGCTGGCCAGCTTGAACCATTTCCTCGCCGACGAATGGGACAAGGCGCGGGCCCAAAAGCGCGGCGGCGGAAAAGTGATTTCGCTCGACCTGCAAAGTGCCGAGACGCGGCTCGGTGAAATCCCGGTCGAAAATTTCACGCCGGAAAAGGCGTTTGAACATCGCTGGGCCATCACGCTGCTCGAACAGGTTTACCAGCGGCTGGGCGAGGAATATCGCGCGCAGGGCAAAAGCGCGCTGTTCGACACGCTGCGGGTCGCGCTGGCCGGAAAGAGCGACGCGGCGCCATACGCGGAACTTGCCCGGCAATTGGGCATGAGCGAGGGCGCGGTGAAAGTGGCTGTTCACCGGTTGCGCCAGCGTTATCGCGCGCTGCTGCGCGATACCATCGCCGATACCGTGTCCGGCCCGGACGAAGTTGAAGATGAACTGCGATATCTGTTCCGGACACTGGCTGGAACATGAAATGTGATTCGTGAATCAAGACGCATGATCTATTCACGGTTCACGTTTCACGCATCAAGATTTGCTGTAACCTTTGGCCAATCCTTCCTTTGTACAGAGTGAAAGCAGAATTATGGCCGACGAAATAAAATGTCCGCATTGCGGCAAGCCGGTACCGCCCACCGCACTGGGCGGCATTTGCCCCGAATGCATGTTGAAGGCCGGTTTCGCCACCCAAACGGAGGGACCGGGCGCGAACAGCCCGCACGGGACCAAGGTCGTCCAACCGCCACCGTTGCCCGCCGAAATCGCGTCGCTGTTCCCGCAACTGGAAATCCTTGAATGCCTTGGCCGCGGCGGCATGGGCGTGGTGTACAAGGCGCGGCAACCGCGCTTGAACCGTTTCGTCGCGCTCAAAATCCTGGCACGGGAAAAGGAGCAGGACGCACAGTTCGCCGAACGGTTCACGCGCGAAGCCCAGGCGCTGGCGCGCTTGAATCATCCGAACATCGTCACCGTTTACGATTTCGGCGCCGTAGCACAGGCTTCCAGCCTGTCTCCATCTGAAAAGGAACCGGCGAAGTCAGAGACAGGCGCGACGCCGGTCCTCCATTACCTGCTGATGGAATTCGTGGACGGCCTGAATCTGCGACAGTTGCTGCAGGCCGGCAAAATGCCGTCGGCACAGGCGCTGACGATTGTGCCGAAGATTTGCGAGGCGCTGCAGTACGCCCACGAACAGGGCATCGTCCACCGCGACATCAAACCGGAGAACATCCTGCTCGATAAATCGGGCCGGGTGAAGATTGCGGACTTCGGCATCGCGAAGATGATGGGCGACGAAACCGGCCAGCAAACCCTCACGGGCGCCAAGGAGGCGGTCGGCACCCCGCATTACATGGCGCCGGAGCAGATCGAGAAACCGCTGACGGTAGATCATCGCGCGGACATCTATTCGCTGGGCGTCGTTTTTTACGAAATGCTCACCGGCGAACTGCCGTTGGGAAAATTCCAGCCGCCATCGGCAAAAGTACAAATTGACGTGCGGCTCGACGAAGTGGTCTTGCACGCGTTGGAAAAAGAACCCGAGCGGCGCTATCAGCAAGCCAGCGTGCTCAAAACGGAGGTGGAGACGATCGCGCAAACGTCCGCGCCGCGTGGCGGCGGACCTGAGTCCGCTCCAGTCGAATCGGGAAAAAATCAGAATGGGATTGCGCCAGCGGCCACCAAATCGCCTCTTCACCGCGGAGCCTTGACCGGTTTTATTGTCTTTCTGGCCATCACTACTCTGGCAATTGGTGTCACGCTCCTTTTGCCACGAACCTACGTGGGGATTGCGCTCGTCCGCATGGCCGGCCCGCCGGCGGCGCAGGACCCGTATCATTTCCAAACCGAGTCCGAAGTCCTTCAATCTCAGCCGGTGCTGGAACCGGTCGCCGCTTCGTTGAATCTGGGCCAGCGCTGGGGACAGAAATTTAACGACGGCCAGGTCTTAAGCGACGAAGAGACCGTGATGTTGATGAAGCGCAGGATGGAAGTTCAACCCGTGCGCGGCAGCAGCGTAATTGAGATCCGGTTCTACAGCGACTCGTCGAAGGAGGCGGCGGAAATTGCCAACAAAATTGCCGAAACCTATTGCGCCCGGCCGCCCGAACACACGGGGGAAATGATTGATCGCGCACTGACTCCGTGGCGTCCTTTCCGACCGAATATTCCGCTTAATATTTTCCTTGGAATAATAGCGGGTGGCATCGTCGGAACTCTGGCCGGACTCGCCGCCGGACTGTTTTCAAACTGGCGGTGGCGCGCCACGCGCCACGGAGGGAAACGGCCGGCAGACGAGGCAAATCCACAGAACGCAAATCCGACGGGTGCCCGGTCAGTCGGCTTCGGTACCGCCTGGAGGTTTGCGGCATTCATTCTGGTCCTGATTCTGTCCTACGAATTGTCGAAGACCGTCTTTTCGCATCTGATTGCCGGCCGCTCCCATCCGGTCAAATCCGATTACATCGGCCAGGCCTGGTTTCCCCAAGGTGATTTTATTGAAATCACCTCCGTGGAGCGAACCCCGGAACAGATGGTGGTGACAGGCCATTTCAATCTCGTCAGTCACCATCAAGCATCGCTGGCTCTTTATATCACTTCCACAAACCAACCGGGCTTTCCCGAAGGCGCAAAGCAGACCATGAGCATTTCCGAAGGTCGTGGAAGTTTTGAATTGGTTCACCCGCACATCGTTCCCGGCCTGCCCCACCTTTCGATGTTTGCTGACGGCAAACCGTTCGCCGCGCTCTATTTCGGCACCCAGGCCGAGGCGCTCGAAGAAAGCAAAGCGAGTTCGATTACGAATGCTCCGTCAGCGCCCGACGACACAGGAACTGTCATATTCGGACCTGAAATTGAACGGACGCTTAACGATTCACGTGAGGTTGCTACCGATTGCGCGATTGACCTGGACTCTGGCCAGCTTTTCTCTCTGCCGCCGGAATTGGTGGAATTGCAGCGCACCAATTTAGCGCGTGCGCATACAGAAATTGCCGCGTGGGCAATCCGGAACGGAGTTGATGCCATCGCGCAGGATATGCCTGATGGGCGGATTGCTTTGAAATGTCTGGATATGGTCGCGCTTGGTCGTGACGGAAATGATTGGCTGCAACTCAGACCGGACGATTTCAATCGCGAGATGTCGCGCGAACGTTCTGCCTTCCTTGCGGCCACGGGCCAAAAAACTTTTGGTAGTGTGATTCCCGGTTTCCTCGTGGAAAAAACCAGCAAAGAAGGCTGGATAACATTTTTCCAAACTCGTGAAGGCAGTACCGGTATCCTGCAAATCACCGGCTACACCGACAGCCCGCCCGGTGTGAAGATTCGTTACAAACTGTTGCAGGTGGTAAACTCTCGGGTGGCATCTCTGCCGGTTGATTTGAAAACCCAGCCTTGAACGGCTTGCGCTTTCCGCACCGGCCGCTAGTCTGGCGGCGTGACCACGCCCTCCCCCGCTTCGGCCTCAGGCACAACCTCGACCGGGAATGATGCGCCGCCACGATCCACGTTTGTCACCACCCATTGGTCCGTCGTGCTGACGGCAGGACGCAGCGACACGACCCGCGCGCACGCGGCGCTGGCGAATCTCTGCCAGACCTACTGGTATCCGCTTTATGCCTACGTGCGGCGCCGCGGCCATTCGCCGGAGGATGCCCAGGACCTGACGCAGGCATTTTTCGCGCGCCTGCTGGAGCGCAACTGGGTCGGGCAGGCCGACCAGCAAAAAGGACGGTTCCGCTCCTTCCTGTTGTCGGCCATGAACCATTTTCTCGCGGACGAATGGGACAAGGCGCGGGCGCAAAAGCGCGGCGGCGGCATCCTGCCCGTGCCGCTGCAATTCGACACGGCGGAAACCCGTTATGGCCATGAACCGGCGGACAACGTCACGCCGGAACAAAACTATGAACGGCGTTGGGCTTTGACATTGCTCGACAAGGTCCTGCAACGGCTTCGGTCCGGATACGAGCAGGAAGGTAAGAAGGAATTGTTCGCCGCGCTCAACCCCTGCCTGGTGGGTGACCGCACCGGCCAGCCTTATGCTGAGCTGGCCGTGACGCTTGGGGTCAGTGAAGGCGCGGTGAAATCCGCGGTGCATCGCCTGCGCCAGCGTTATCGCCAGTTGCTGCATGACGAAATCGCCCAGACGGTGGCCAGCCCCGGCGAAGTGAACGCAGAGTTGCACCATCTATTCGCCGTGCTGGCAACGTAAGGCATTGAATGGCAGAACCGGTTACGGGCCGCGACCCCGGTTCCACGGTTCAACCCTCAACGATTTGACGATTTTATGCGCAACCTTTTGCCGCCGTTTCCTCAGTAATGGATGGAAGGATGCCTGATATGGAAACGCAAAAAATCTGCCCGAATTGCCGAAAGCCGCTGCCACCGGATGTGCCTCTGGGGTTGTGCCCGGAATGCCTCATCAAGTCCGGCTTTCCCACCGGGACCGAACCCGGCGTTTCCGGCGAGGCCGCCGCCGAGCGCTTTGTGCCGCCACCCGTCGAGGAAATCGCCCAACTCTTTCCCCAGCTCGAAATCCTCGGCTTCATCGGCAAGGGCGGCATGGGGGCGGTTTACAAGGCGCGCCAGCCGGCGCTGGACCGTCTGGTTGCCCTGAAGGTGCTGCCGCCGGCCATCGCGGGCGATCCCGGCTTTGCCGAACGGTTCAACCGCGAGGCTCGCGCCCTGGCGCGTTTGAACCACCCCAACATCGTGGCCATCCATGACTTCGGCTGCATCCGCAGCCGCCGGGGTGACGAGACGGAGGCCACGGCAACCGGCGCCGTTTCGCCTCCTCACGTCGGCGGCCACGAGGGCAAACCGGAAGGGCTTTTTTACCTGGTAATGGAATTTGTGGATGGGGCCAACCTGCGTGAAGTCGAACACGCCGGAAAGCTGGCGCCGGAACAGGCGCTGGCCATTGTTCCGCAAATCTGCGACGCGCTGCAATTCGCCCACAACGAAGGCATCGTCCACCGTGACATCAAACCGGAAAATCTGCTGATCGATAAAAAGGGCCGGGTAAAGATTGCGGATTTTGGCATCGCGAAAATGTTCGACGGTCGGGATGCGCTGCTGCGCGTCCAGGCCGACCCGCAGGTCGGCCCTGCCCATCTCACCGAAACCGGTCACGTTATCGGCACGCCGCATTACATGGCGCCCGAACAGATTGAGAAACCGCTGACCGTGGACCATCGCGCGGACATTTATTCGCTGGGCGTGGTGTTCTATGAAATGCTCACCGGGGAACTGCCGCTGGGAAAATTCCAGCCGCCGTCAAAAAAGGTTCAAATTGACGTGCGCCTGGACGAGGTGGTTCTGCAAGCGTTGGAAAAAGAGCCATCGCGCCGCTATCAGCAGGCCAGTCAGGTAAAAACCGCGGTGGACACGATTGCGGGAACGCCGACGATGGCGGCTGCGGGATTCGCCGCCCAAGCGGGCAATACGCCGTCTGGTTTCTCAATACCCGCCAACAAAACCACCAGCGACAAGGCCGTTCTTCCGGCATTTCTGCTGGCCTTCTTTTTCGGTGTGTTCGGCGCGCACCGGTTTTACGTTGGAAAAATCTGGACCGCGTGCGTGCAACTGGCCGCTTTGGGCGGATGCATCCTCTTGATTATTGCCTGCGCCACCACGGGTGGAGATTACCAGCCCACCTTGGGCATCCTGCTGGGATTCTTGATCTGTGGCTGCGGCATTTGGGCCACCATTGACTGGATTTTAATCGTCTGTAAAGCCTTTAGCGATGGCCAGGGAAGGAGAATCACCCACTGGCTCCATCCGCAGAACGGCGATTTGAAAGCCGCTGGCAGCCCAATCACCGGACCGCCACCAACGCCGCCGCCGGGTGGAACCGTCCCTCCAACCGGTACCGGTTCCCAGCCCGCGCCATTGACACCAGGGGAAATGCCCGCCGCCCACACCGGCAGGATTGTGGCGCCGGCCGTGGGCCTCATGGTTGGTGCTCTGTGGAAATTGCTTTCTGCCCTGACCGCTTTGTTTTTCGTTTCTGGTTATAATCACTGGCCGGAAACACTGCTGGGTAATTTTGGAATCGGCTCCTTTTCCGGCATGGCCGATGTCGCGATTGTTCTGTTCAAGGTAATCCCCGGTCTGTTGATTTGGTTCGGCGCATTTCAAATGCTGCGGCTCCGGAGCCATGCCTGGGCCATGGCCGCAGCCATCTTGTCCATCGTGGCCTGCAGCCTGATCGGCCTGCCCATGGGCATCTGGGCGCTCATCATTCTGATGCAACCGGACGTGCGGGAAACGTTTGCGCGGGCAACCGCTTTGCCCCCATCCCGGACCGGCCCGGGGCCGTGGCTCCTGGCCGCCGGGGCGGGCGTGATCGTCATCGGCCTCTTTTTTATCGTCGTGCTCGCACATGAAGTCTTCCCGGAAATATCACTGTTCGGCGGAAAACCCGGCGTGACGGCACGCGCGGACGCGACCAGCGGTTCATCAACCCCGGAAATGGCGACACCCGTGCCCTCGGTACCGCCGGAGAATGCCGCACCCGCGCCGGTGCCCCCGCCGATTCGCATCAAAGCCGGTTCGTCCCAGCCGCTCACGGATTCTGAAGGCAATTTGTGGCTGGCCGACCAGGGTTTTGCTGACGGGCAAATCGCGGAACGCTCCGACAACCTGGCGATCGTCAATACCAAGGATCCGGAACTGTACCAAAGCGAACGATACGGCATGACCTCGTTTTCGTACCCGGTTCCGAATGGCAACTATGTTGTAAAATTGCATTTCGCCGAAACCTACGACGCCATCAAGGGACCGGGCGGGCGGGTATTCACGTATATTGTGGAAGGCCGCGAATTCAAGAATTTCGATGTCTGGGACAAGGCTGGCGGCGCCCAGCGCGCCTGCGTCGAATCCGTGAATGTGGAAGTGACCGATGGCAACCTGAACATTTACTTCATCCATCAGCAGGAAAATCCCGAAATCAACGGTATTGAAATCCTGCCGGCGTCAGCAACAGGTGTGGTAGAAACGCCACCACCGCCCCAACCCGTCGAAAAACCCAGCCAAGCCTACGTACACCGGGAAAAAATCCTTGCTGACCTTTCAACCTCGGATCCGTTTCAACAGCGGTTCAACCGAACGTTTCCGCTATCCGCCGGGGGCCGGTTCCATCTCGACAACGTCAATGGACGAATCGAAATCGCCGGCTGGGACCGGAACGAAGTATCCATCAAGGCCCTTAAACATGGCAATACCCCGGAAAGCGTCGAAGCCGTCAAAATCAACATTAACTCGTCCCCGACCGAAATTGCCATCCACACGGAACTGCCACCCGGGGAAACCGGTTTTTCCTGGAGCTGGTTGTGGTCCGGAGACTGGAAAAGGAACAATGCCACAGTGGATTATGCGATCCAAGTCCCGCAACACGCGCGCCTCAAACAAATTTCCAGCGTCAACGGGCAAATTGTAATCGAGGATGTGTCCGGCGATATTGAGGCATCCACGGTCAACGGCGGATTACAGACCCGGGACACAGCGGGCGACCTGAAGCTTTCCACCGTCAACGGCGGGATTGAGGCGGGACTGGCTTCGCTCGGAGGCAATCAAACTGTGTCATTCAGCACGGTCAATGGCCACATTGAGGCCACCCTGCCGGCAAACGCCGACGCAACCGTTTCGGCCAGCACGGTCAATGGCGGCCTGAGCAGCGAATTTCCCGCGTTGGTCGTCAAAAAAGAATTTCCGGTCAGCAGCAAACTGAAGGGCACGCTCGGCAACGGCAGCGCACGCGTCGAGGCCAGTAGCGTCAACGGCCGCATCCATTTCCGGTGAGGCAACCCGGTGAAACCTGCCTGGTTCGCAAACGAAACTCACCCGCCGGACGGCAGCGGGCGAAGCCATACGAGCGTCGCGCCCCAGCCGCCAAATTGCGGATGGTCCAGGGTAAAGGAAATGACCTCCGGATGCTTTTTCAAAATCGCGTGAACGGTCCGGCGCAGATGGCCGATGCCCTTGCCATGGATGAGGCGCACCTGAAGGATGCCCCGCTCCCGGCACGCGGCCAGATAATCCGGCACGAGATCCTTCACTTCGCGCGGATTGAACGTGTGCAAATCCAGCACGCCGTCAACCGGCAATTGAACCGGTTCATCCGCCATGCGCCGCCAGCCGTTTTTTTGCCCACGCGCGCGCCGCGTCCGGGGTTTTCAATTCATCCGACAATTGCAGTTCGCGGATTTCCTCCAGCAACGCGCCCAGCGCCGGACCAGGTTTCAGGCCCAGCTCGATCAAATCATTTCCCGTGAGCAGCGGCGGATGGAGCGCCGGCTGCTGTTTCAATTCCTCCGCCTGCGCCAGCAGAAATTCGTAATGGTCCAGATTGCCGTGCGAGCCGAGGCAATCGAGCCGGTGCAATTCGAGTTCCAGCGGAAACGTCTCGCGCAGCAGCAACCGCCGCAGCGTCGCCTTCCGCATCTGTTTCACATCCTTGAACTGCATGTGATTTAGAACGCATGCGACGATTTCCTCGATTTGCTTTTTGGGGAACCGGAGCCGGGTCAGGATTCTCTCCGCCATCGCCGCGCCGACTTTCTCGTGGCCGTAAAAATGAATCGCGCCGGTCGCGGCATCGCGCTCGGCCGTGGCCGGCTTGGCGATGTCATGTAAAATCACCGCCCACGGCAATGAGGGAGACGCGCCCGGCGGCAGTTTTTCAAGCATCAACCGGATATGTTCGAACACGGTGCCTTCCGGATGATAATCCGGCGATTGCCGGCAAAGAATCGTGGCGATGAGTTCGGGCAAAACCCCCGGCAGCAGCCGGCTTTCGAGCAGCAGCACCAGCCCGCGCGCGGCATGCGGCGGCGCAAACAACTTGATCAGTTCATCGCGCACCCGTTCCGCGCTGACCAGTTCAATCTTCGGCGCCAGCTTTTTGACGGCGGCAAAGGTTTGCGGTTCGATTTCAAAGCCCAGTTGCGCCGCGAACCGGATTGCGCGCAACAGGCGTAAATGATCCTCGGTAAACCGTTCCTCCGGCGCGCCAATGGTGCGGATGATTTTGGCCCGCAAATCCTTTTCGCCGCCGACCCAATCGTGAAGCTTTTCGGCAATCGGATCGTAAAACAGCCCGTTGACGGTGAAATCGCGCCGTTGCGCGTCCGCCTGGGCGTTGCTGAAGGTCACCTGCTCGGGATGCCGGCCATCCTGGTAATCCGCCTCGGCGCGAAAGGTGGCAACCTGGAACTGGTGTTCGCCTTCAACGACCACCATCACGCCGAATTTGCGTCCAACGGCGATGGTGCGTTTGAACAGTTTTTCGATTTGCTCCGGGCGCGCGTCCGTGGCGATGTCGTAATCCTGCGGTTCGCGTCCGAGCAAAAAATCGCGCACGCAACCGCCGACCCAGAACGCGCTGAATCCCGCCTGTTGCAAGCGCAGGACAATTCCCGCCGCCAGTTCGCGTGATGAAATGCCAGCCGTGGTGGTCATTTGTGATTTACGATATACGATTTGCGCGCCAGCTTGCCAGTCAACTCGTCAATCGCAAATCATCCGTCTCCCCAGATTTTTTTGACGTGGGCGATGCCGGATTTGACGGCTTCAACGGGCAACCCCGGGCTGAGTTCAAACACCTTGATGTGCTCCGGTTTCACAAACGGCTTGAGCGCGGCATAATCAATCATGCCCGTGCCGGGCGCGGAATGGTCGCGGTCGGGAAATTGCACATCATGGACATGAAAACCAACGAGGCGACCAGCCAGTGATTCCAGATGTTGCACGTGCCGGATGAGGCCGAGGTTTTCCTTGATTTGCGCGTGGCCGAGGTCGTGCCAGTAGGCCACGTTCGGACTGGCAAACTCGCGAAAGAACGCCGCAAAATCGCTTTCGAGCGGAATTTCCTCCAGCGCCTGGCGGTTTTCGCAACCGAGTTTCAGGCCGCGCTTTTCGGCTTCGGGCAGGAGCTGGCGGAGCGTTTCGTTGGTGCGCGCCACAAATTTTCCCCTGGCAGCCTCGCGTTTGGCCACGGCCTCGGCGAGGAGCTTTTCATACTGGGGCGTTTTGGTTCCGTCCCGTTCAAGCAGGTCGCACAGCCGGCCGGTGTAATCCTTCAACTCGATGCTGCCGAGGTGCAGCACCACGGCCGCGGCCTTGACGCGCTCCGCAAACTCAAACGTCTTGCGCGTATAACGGATGGCCAGCTCGCGTTCGTAATCTTTTTCGGCGGAAAACTCGTACAGGTTCGGCGCGGCATGGGTCACGCCCATCGGCAAGGGACAGAAATTGTGGAGGCTGGAAATTTTGATCTCACCCGCGCCCACCGCGTCCAGAATGCCGGGCATGAGGCTGATGGAAACGCCGTGGCTCAGCTCGGCGTATTCAAAGCCCAGCCCGCGGATTTCGCGCAGCATGGCGCGGCCGTCAATGTGACGGTGGGAATTCCAGCAGGTGGAAAACGAATACATAAAAAATGCCGGGCGCATCCTAAACGGACACGCCCGGCTTTGGAAATCGCAAATTACAGATCCGCGTAACGCGCAGTCAGCATCGCGGAAAAACGCGCGGCCTTTTCCTTGCGGCGGCGTTTTTCACTCGGCTTTTCGAAATGCCGGTGATTGCGCACGACCTTCAAAGTGCCCTCGCGGTCCACTTTTTTCTTCAGCCGGCGCAACGCCCGATCCACTGACTCGCCTTTTTTTAATTTAATTTCGGTCAACGCAACTCACTTCCTTTCCTTGCAGGATGCAAAATGGGAGTGCACTGTAGTCATTCCCCGCCCATTGTCAACGCGCAAAACGTAGCGCGAAGCAGGCGGGTTGAAATCAACTTCGCGGTCTTCGCGCGACACCTTGCTTTTGTCCGCCACAAAATTATCCTGCCCGCATGAACCAACCGAAACCGACGACGAAGTCCGCCGCCGATTTGGAACTGCAAAAGCACATCCGGGAACTCATCGCCTTCAAGGGCGGCGGCCACAACGAAGTTGAAGTCGCCGACATCCTTGAAAACGCGCTGAAACTGTTGACCGACGTCAAAAACACCGGCGACGTGCGCGTCATCCAGACCGCCGTGCGGGAACTGCGCTACGCGTTCCGGTTGTTCGCGCCCTATGCGCATTTTCGCAAGGTCACCATTTTTGGTTCCGCCCGGACCGCGCCCGGCCAGCGGGAATATCAACAGGCCGTCGAGTTCGGGCGCAAAATTGTGAAGGCCGGATTCATGGTCATCACCGGCGCCGGACCGGGCATCATGCAGGCCGGTCATGAAGGCGCCGGGCCGGAAAACAGTTTTGGCGTCAACATCCGCCTGCCGTGGGAACAGTCCGCCAATCCCGTCATCGCCGAGGACAAAAAACTCATCACCTTCAAATACTTTTTCACGCGCAAATTGATTTTCATCCGGCATTCGGACGCCATCGTGCTGTTTCCCGGCGGCTTCGGCACGCTCGACGAGGGTTACGAGGCGCTCACGCTCATGCAGACCGGCAAGAGCCAGCTCATGCCGCTCGTGCTCATGGACCGGCCCGGCGGCACTTACTGGAAGACGTGGGACCGGAACGTGCGCGAACATTTGCTGCGCGACAAGCTGATCTCTCCCGAAGACCTGAGTCTGTACCAGATCACCGACAGCGCGGATGGAGCTGTGAAAATCATCACGCGCTTTTACCAAAATTTTCACTCGAGCCGGTTCGTGAAGGATTTGCTCGTCATCCGGCTCAAAACCGCGCCGTCGGCAGCCGCCATCGCGGCCATGAACAAGGACTTCGCCGACATCATCACCAGCTCGCCGATCAAATCCATCAAGCCAACCCCCGAAGAAATGCATGACAAGGACCACCTGGGATTGGCGCGCATCGCGTTCGGTTTCAACCGCCGCGATTACAGCCGCCTGCGGCAGTTGATTGACGTATTGAATGCGTAATTCTTGATGGAGATTTTCCGTTCGCCAGCGGCGCGGTTTTCATCGTTTCGCCCGTTGGCTGAAACTTTTCCCCCGCTCCGCCAAGGGAGTTGGAGCAGCAGGAGTAAACTTTCCAGCCGCTTCGACGTTTTAGTTTGCCCGCACTCGACAGACCACACTCCGGCTGTTAGCGTTCGGCAATGAACTTTCTGGTCACCGGCGGCGCGGGCTTCATCGGCTCGCACGTCTGCGAACGGTTGCTGCGCGACGGCCACGCCGTCTGGGCCCTGGATGACCTGAATTCATTTTACAGCCCGGCGGTCAAGGAAAGGAACCTCAACGAAATTTCGGCGCTCGGCAAACCGTTCACCTTCGTCTCCAAAAATTTGTCCGACGTGAAGGCCCTGGAAAACCTGTTCGCCCAGGTCCGGTTTGACCAGGTGATTCATCTCGCGGCCCGCGCCGGCGTCCGGCCCAGCCTGGACGAACCGGAATTTTTCCAGCAGGTCAACGTCGAGGGCACGGTCAATGTGCTGGAAGCGGCGCGGCGGCACGGGGTGAAAAAGGCGCTGCTGGCCTCCTCCTCCTCGGTCTATGGCGTGAACACCAAGGTGCCGTTCTCGGAAAGCGACCCGGTGTTCTCGGTCATTTCGCCGTACGCCGCCAGCAAGCTGGCCTGCGAAGCCCTCGGCCATGTGTACCATTACGTTTATGGCATGGACGTGGTGATGCTCCGCTTTTTCACGGTTTACGGCCCGCGCCAGCGGCCGGACCTGGCGATTCACAAATTCGCCAAACTCATCCAGGAGGGCAAATCCATCCCGGTTTTCGGCGACGGCTCCACGGAACGCGATTACACCTACATCAGCGACATCGTGGACGGCATGATCGCCTGCACACAGAAGAAATTTGCCTATGAAATCTTCAACCTTGGCGGATCGCAAACCGTCAAATTGAGCCGGCTCATTGAACTGCTTGAAAGCGCGCTGGGCAAAAAGGCCATCATCGAGCGCCTGCCCCTGCAACCGGGCGACGTGCCCCGCACCTACGCCGACCTGACCAAGGCCCGGGCGCTGCTGGGCTATCAGCCGCGCGTCAAAATCGAGGAGGGCATTGCGCAATTTGTGGATTGGTTTCGCCAAAACCAGTGATAAACTGTCCCCGTCATGAGTTCACCAACACCCTTTAATCGCCCGGCCCTGACCGAGGCACTGGACGCCTGGAAACAACTGCTCGCCAAGCGCGGTTACGCCACCGAGCTGCGCTGGATCTTCGAGGAAAATCTTTGCTTCGAAAAATCGCGCGCCGCCCAGGGCGGTTTTCACCTCGGCTTCCAAACCAAATTCGCGCCGCTGCCCGAGGACGCGCTGGACATCGCGTTCGACCATTTTTGCGAGGCGGACAAGCGCGTGGTGTTCTACCGGCTTGGCGCCAGCTCCGGAAAATCCGTCTGCATTTTGTTGTGCGATCCGTGGTTTGAAACCAAAAACGAAGCCGACGGCTTTTTGCGCCGGGACGAATGGCGGGTGTCGTTTCATCCCGGCCCCAAGGCTGAAATCGAGGAAATCACCGACCTGGGCCGCTGGCTGCGCCGGGTCCGGCACGGCCGCGCCTTTCATGACCTGGATTTTTGCATGACGCTGGCGGCGATCAACGAAATCAAGATCCACGGCCGCGTGCTCATGCCCTACGAACGTTTCGCCTCGACCATGCTCAACCGCCTGCGCCGGTTTCTCCGGCAGCCGGCTTGACACCTCAACGCGTTCGCGGCGGAGACAAATTCGGCGGCGGCGGATTGGCGTCTCCCTGGTTTCCCTTTTTAAACGCCGAACGCAGCAGCCAGTGGTGCTTCAATCCCTGGACAAAATCGTCGGCGTCGCCAACCGTTTTGGAAATGGTGCCCAGCATGTTCGTGTTGGCCTGCACCTGCGCGTTGAGGTTGCTGGTGATGCCGGCCAGTTGCACGAGAATCGTGGTCAGATGGGTGTCGGTGTCGGCGAGCAATGCGTTGGCATTGGTCAGCGCGCCCTGCAATTGCTCATTGCCATTGGTGCCCAGCGCCCAGACGCCCAGCCCGCCCGGCTCGCGCAATTGCGCGCTCACGATCACGAGATTCGTCATCACCGGCTGCGCCCCGACCAGCGTGACATTAAGATTTGACGTCACGCTGGCCGCGTTGTCCAGCACGGCGGCCAGTTTGTTGGTCAGGGCCAGAACGCCCGGCAACGCCTGCTGCAACTGGGTGACCATCGCCTGTAACTGGTCGGAAACCGGTGGCGCTTCCACGGCTTTCAACCAGGCGGTGTCCTTTCCGGGTGTGAAATTCTCATAACGATGATTCCGCGGATGCCATGACGCCACGATGTGATGTTTGTCTTTCTCCTGGTTATTGTAGGCGTAAAGCGAATCCACCTTCATCGCCGTGATGACCTGCAGATTGGATTCCGTCAATGTGGCGTAAGCGCCGAAGACCATATTGCTTTGATCATCGAGAACATCCTGCGAGAGCTGCCATTGACCGGGTTCTTCCGTCACCAACTGTTTTAATTCGTCAACGGTCTTCACGAAGACCGGCTGCGTGACGACGACCGCATTGCCATTCGTCGCGCGCGTGACTTCCAATTGCCGCTGGTCGAGAAATCCGGCGGCGTTGACTTTCACATACGACCCGCCGGTCCAGATGTAGCGGAAAAATGGGTCGCGGATTTCAAAAACCACCTCGACGTTGTGCGGGTCGCGCGGCTGCATCGGATGGACGCTGTCAATTTGCCCGACCGGAAAGCCCATCATATAGACCGGATCACCCACGCTCAAACCGGCCGAGCTCTGGATGTAGGTGTGAAATTTCGCCTTGATGACGAACCAGCCCTTGCGCTCGGCCGTGTGGTAAAGGTAATAGCCGAAACCGAACAACAGCAGCGCCGCCGCCACAAACACAAACCAGCCCACCGCGCGTTCCATGCGGCTCAGGCGCGTGCGCAATTGCGGGGTCAGGTCTTGCAAGGCCATAAATTATTTCTTAATCGTAATCCTGATCCTAATCTTAATCGTAATCCTGATCTCCGGCAGATTAAGATTACGATGACTCTTAAGATTAAGAGGTCCATTCAACCGTTGCGGCCATTAATTCTTTCACCACCGGATCGTTCGTGGATGCTACATCGTTCCAGGCGCCAAGGGGAAAGAATTTTTTGCCGCGCAACAGCGCAAATTTCCGGTTTTCACTCCGCCAGGGCCGCAAATCTTCCGTCGTCACCACCAGGGTCATCGGCCGGCCGCCGCACCCATCGTGTCCGCGCCACAACCGGTCGAGGAACCGCAGCCACCACTGCTGGTGCCGCGGGCCGAGACCGGCCAGCGGATTGTCCAGCAGCAGCAGTTCCGGCTTGAGCATCAGCGCCCGGGCCAGCGCCGCGCGCTGGCGCCAGTTGCCGCTTACGTTGGCCGGCGTGACCTCGGCCAGCGGCGTCAATTCCAGCAGTTCCAGCAACGTCTGCACCGCCCGCGCCGCCTCATCGGGCGGCAAACCGCGATGATATTCCAGCGGCAGCGCCACGTTCTCCCGAAGGGTGAGGTGATTGAACAATTGCCCGCCCGCAAACACCAATCCCACCCGCAGCCGTTCCGCCAGTTTTGTCTCGTCGAATGTCCGGGTTTCCGCCCCGAAAAGCCGGCAGTCGCCCCGCACCGGCGACATCAACCCGGCGGTCAGCTTCAACAAATCGCTTTTGCCCGAATGTTGCTGGCCGGCGACCACCCAAAATTCCCCCGGCGCCACCGACCAGTTAACCTCTTCCAAAACGATGAAACTGATGTCGCGCATGGCGCCGACGCTGGCGTCGCGCATTTCAATCACCGCCGTGTTTTCCGGGTCGCTCATGTGACGAGGTAAAGCAGGATGAACAACGCATCAATCAGGACACACACAATGACGCCCTGCGACACCGCGCGCACCGTCACCCGCGAAACGTCCTCCAGCCGCAGCGGCCGCGCCAGCCCGTGGTAACACGTCACGATGGCGATGAAAAAGCCGAACGCGATCGTCTTCAACGCCAGCAGCACGAAATCCAGCCAGCCCAGCGCCCCGGCGATCTGCTTGAAATAATCGCCCGGCGTGAGCGGCACGTCCTGCAAAAACGCGAACAAATACCCGCTCACCAGCGCGCCGATGATCAAATAGACCGTCAGCGAAAAAACGCCCACGGCCATGCCGATGACCCGCGGCACAATCAGGTAATGCACCGGGTCAATGCCCAGCGCCTCCAGCGCCTCGACCTCGCCCGTCGCCCGCGCCGTGCCAAGTTCGATCACATGCGCCGTGCCCACGCGCGCCAGCACCAGCATGGCCGCCAGCAACGGCCCCAGCTCGCGCACCACCACAATCACCATCGTCGAGCCGAGATATTCGGTCGCCCCGACCCGCGCCAGGGCTGAAATCGTCTGTCCGATGACCAGAAATCCCAATGCCAGCGCCACGAACAAAAACATCGGCAACAACGCCACGCCCGCGCGCGCGATTTCCTGCCGGATGCGCGGCCCGATGACGTTCCGGGCCGTCCGGAATTTCCGCAAAATGACACCCAGCGTGATGAGCGCGAACGCCGCCAGCCCCTGCAACGTCAGCAGAAACAGGAACAGCTTACGCCCCAACAAATCCGTATAGGACTTCGGCAATTGCGCCCGGCGGAACCATTCCGTGTTCGCCAATCCAAACGCCTTTGCCAGATTTCCACGCATAACCCAGCGTAGGACTTGTGCCCATGCCGGGTCAAAATAGTTTTTCCGATTCTTCCAGCCCGGCAAGTGAACTCTCACGTGAAGCTGGTTAAGGCCGATGTCCCGTTGATGCGCGCAATTTTTGTACTTTGGACAGGGAGTGAAATCCACGCGCCTCAGGCGTGGTTTGAGTGTCATATCTCAGGACTGTTCGTGCTGAACCGGGTCGTTTGGGACAACTTTTCAGTTTTTAACTGGCTCGCACAATATGGCCCGAGCCATGCTGAACAACCGGCCATGACTAAAATCGCCTACAGCGAGAGCGAAAGCGGTAATGTCGTACGCACCGCGATTGTTCCTGCCAATCGTTCCGAAGAGCCGAGGTTCGGCCCGCTCGACCGCACAGTCATCGTGGTGATTCTCTGCTGTTTCCTCCTGTGCGTCGCGGGGCTGATCTATCCGCTGACCCATTGACCGGCGCCGGTTTGCCGGCAGGTCGGCTTCGAAACGGACTTATGGCCTGAAAAGGCTGCCCGCAGCCTCACGAAAAAACTGTCCTTTGACCGTGGCCTCGTTGCAACATTCCCGCGATGACGCTCCGCGAAGCCAAAGTCCGTTATGCCCAATCCAAAGAGCGTTTGCATTTTTGGCTGGGGCGCTTCATGTTTAGGGCATGAGTACGCTCGAAATCCAACGGATGCCCCGTCAGGAAAAACTGAAGCTCATGGAAACGTTGTGGGCGGACTTAAGCCGGGAGGACGCGGAATTCGAATCCCCTGCCTGGCACGCTGACGCGTTGCGCGAAACTTCCGAACGTCGTGTGCGTGGTGAGGAAACGCTTCTGGACTGGAAGCAAGCCAAGACCAAATTAAGGAAGGGCAAGGCGTGAAAATCCGCCTTCTGATGTCCGCCTTTAATGACCTGGCGGACGGGCGGGATTTCTACCAGCGGCAGGGGGAAGGCATCGGAGAATATTTTCTCAATTCACTTTTTTCGGATATAGATTCGCTGGCGCTTTACGCCGGGGTTCATCGGCAGGTCTTTGGCTTTCATCGGCTGCTGTCCAAACGCTTTCCTTACGCCGTTTATTACCAGCTTGAAGCGGATAACCCCGTGGTCGTGTATCGAGTTTTGGATTGTCGTCAGCATCCGCGCAAAATCCGGCCAGCCCTGAAAACCGGCTGATAACAGAGTCAAAAAGAATTTTCTTTCGCGACGCATCCGATAATCATTTCCACGTGACGCAAGCCGAAGCCCAAAAACGCCACACCCGGCTCGCCGACGAAATCCGCCGGCACGACCGCGCTTATTACGTCGAAGGCCGTCCGCTCATCACCGACCGCGAATATGACCAGCTGTTCAAGGAATTGCAGGAATTGGAGAAAAATTTTCCCGACCTGATCGCGCCGGAATCGCCCACCCAACGTGTCGGCGGCGCACCCAGCGAAAGTTTTGCCCGTGTCAAACATCTTGTGCCGATGCTCTCGCTCGACAAGGTCGAGGCCGCCGAACATCCGACCAAGGACGAGGAACCCGACCGCGACCAACGCAACCGGGCCCAGGATGAAAACACGCTCGCCGAACTTCGCGCGTTCGACGCAACCGTTCGCAAACAGCTCGGCCGCGACCGCATCGAATATGTCCTGGAACCGAAGGTGGACGGCGTGTCCGTCAGCGTGCATTACCGTCACGGCAGGCTGGCGCTCGGCGTCACGCGCGGCGACGGCGCGGAAGGCGATGACATCACCGCCAATCTCAAAACCGTCCGCGCCATTCCGCTGGAGTTGAATCTGAAAAATCCGCCCGCGCTGCTTGAAGTGCGCGGCGAGGCTTACATGGCCACAAAGGAATTTGAGGCCATCAATGCCCGACTCGCCGCCGCCGGCGAAAAACCATTTCCCAACGCTCGCAACGCCACCGCCGGCACACTCAAGCAGCTCGATCCGAAACTCGTGGCAGAACGTCCCATTCGCGCCGTGTTTTATGCCACCGGCGCGTTCAGTAGCAGCGACGCCCTCGTCGCATTTTCTAAAAAACAACAAACAGACTTTTTTTCAGCCAGCGACGAGGCGTCGCCACCACCCAGTTTGCGACGAGGCATCGCAGCCACCCCATTCAAGAAACATTCCGAAATGCTCGAAGCCCTCGCCCGATTCGGCCTGCCCACACAAAAGCTCTGGTGGGTGTGTGACGGCATCGAGGAGGTTTTAAAGATTTATCGCGAGCAGGTGGTGGCACACTACGACGAAGATCGCGATCTGCGCCGGCAATTGCCTTACGAGATTGACGGCATCGTGCTCAAGGTGAACACGCTCGCCGATTGGGCGCGCATTCCCGGCCGCGCGCGCGCCCCCGGCTACGCGATTGTTCACAAACCCGTGCCCTGGATTACCCCGGCGGAAACGGTGCTCAAGGCCATCACCGTCCAGGTTGGGCGCACCGGTGTGCTCACGCCCGTGGCCGAACTCGAACCCGTCTTTGTCCAAGGCTCCACCATCTCGCGCGCCACCCTCCACAACGAGGACGAAATCCGGCGCAAAGACATCCGCATCGGCGACACCGTGGTCATCCGCAAGGCCGGCATGGTCATCCCGGAGATCTTCGAGGTGGTGAAAACCAAACGTCCGCCCGGCGCAAAGGAATTTGATTTGTTCAAATACGTTGGCGGCAAATGCCCGGCATGCGGCGGGCCGATAGCGAAGGACAAAATTAAAACCGCCAAAACGTCGCGCGAAGGTGGCGAAGAAAATAAATCACCTTCTCCTTCGTTGCACTTCGCGTTCTTCGCGCGACATGGATTCGGAAGAGGAAGTTGCCTGGCGCTGTCAGAATGTGGCGGGTTGCCCGGCGCAACAGACCCGGCGCGTCGAATACTTCGCCCAACGCAAGGCGCTCGACATTGAGTCGCTCGGCGGCATCGTGGCCGAAAAACTCATCGAACGCGGCCTCGTCAAGGAACCGCTCGACCTGTTCAATCTGAAACTGGAGCAACTCGGCAAATTGAATCTCGGCACGGATGATGAACCGCGCGTGTTCGGCGAGAAAAACGCAACCAAGGTTCTGGAAGCGTTGCAACGCGCCAAGACCGCGCGGCTGTCGCGCTGGATTCAGGCGCTGGCGATTGGCGACGTGGGTGAAGCCACGGCGAAACAACTTGCCGCCACGCATGATTCGCTGGAGGCACTCGCCCATTCTGAAGTCCTGCGCGACATCCGTGACCTCGGCGCGAAGGAAGGCGAACGCGCCGAAATCAGCCCGCGTTCGCGCCGGAATCCGCCAAAGAACGAAACCGAAAAGGCGGCGCGCGAACAGCGGGATACCGCGCTCAAGGCGGAGATTGCGGCAATTGAATCACGGCTGGACGCGGGCGGCTTGAAAGCGAAGCTCGTGGAAGTTGGCCCGGTGGCGGCGGCGAGCGTGCTGGATTATTTCGCGTCGGGCGCCGGAAAAAAAGTCCTCGCCCGCATCCGCGAATTAAAAATCAAACCGGAGCGCGGAGCATTGCTCCGCGTGTCCGGAGCCGACAGCGCAACGGGCGGAGCAATGCTCCGCGCTCCGGTTTTTGCCGGGAGAACGTTTGTGCTCACCGGCACGTTGCCGACGCTGACGCGCGAAGAAGCGACGGCGAAGATTGAATCCCTCGGCGGTAAAGTGACCGGCAGCGTCAGCAAGAAGACGGATTTCGTTCTCGCGGGTGAAGAAGCCGGTTCCAAACTCGACAAGGCGCAACAACTGGGCATCAGGATTTTGAATGAGTCGGAGTTTTTGAAAATGTACGGCAGCCAATAGGCAGGAGCACGGACCTCAACAATTTTGGGCACACTCCCAATTCCAGGCTTTCGCTGTGCCCGAAATTCGGGTTTAGTGTGCCTATGACCAGAACCGCATTGTTGTTTGCCGGACAGGGCGCGCAGGTGATCGGCATGGGCAAGGACCTCGCCGAAAAGTTTCCTTCGGCCAAAGCCTGGTTCGACCGCGCCAATACCGCGCTAGGCTATGACCTCGCGGCGATTTGCTTCAGCGGCCCGGAACCGGAGCTGACCCGGACCGAAAACGCACAGCCCGGAATTTTTCTCGCCAGCTGGGTCGCGTTTCAACTGCTCAAGGAACAGGCGCCGGCGCTGAAGTTTGACGCCACCGCCGGCCTGTCGCTCGGAGAATTCACGGCGCTCGCGGCGGCGGGCGCAATGAGTTTCGAGGACGGCCTTCGCGTGGTCCGCCAGCGCGGACGTTTCATGCAGGAAGCCTGCGACGCGACCCGCGGCGGCATGGCGGCGGTCATCGGTCTGGACGAGGCACCCACGCGCGAGGTTTGCGCCGAGGCGGGCGTGGTGCTGGCAAACCTCAATTGCCCCGGCCAGCTCGTGATTTCCGGCGAAACGGAAAAAATCGCCAAAGCCGTCGAACTGGCCAAAGCCAGGGGCGCAAAGCGTGCGATTCCGTTGCCGGTGGCCGGCGCGTATCATTCGCCGCTCATGGCCGGCGCGCAGCCGAAATTGCAGGCGGAACTGGCGAAGGTAACATTGTCCGCGCCAGCGGTGCCGGTGATTTCCAACGTGACGGCGCAGCCGCACGGTGCGCCGGACGAAATCCGCGCGCGGCTGGTCGAGCAGGTCACGTCGTCGGTGCTATGGGAAAAATCCATGCGCCATCTGCTCGCGCAGGGTTTCACCCGTTTCATTGAGCTCGGGCCGGGCACGGCCTTGAGCGGTTTTATGAAACGAATTGATAAGAATGCGCAAATGCTGAATGTTGCCGATGTGGCGAGCCTGGAGGCAACCGTCAAAACACTTTCAGTTTAGCCACAGATTTTCACAGATGAAACACAGATAAAATCTTTGAATCCGTGTTCAATCTGTGTTTCATCTGTGGCCGGAAACATCCAAATCTATGAGCCAGCTTGCCAATCAAATCGCCGTCGTCACCGGCGCGGGCCGGGGCATCGGCCACGCCATCGCGCTGAAATTCGCCGCGGAAGGCGCCAACGTCGCCTGCGTTTCGCGCACGCAGGAAAACTCCGAAAAGGTGGCCGCCGAAATCCGGTCGCTGGGCCGCCAGGCCTGGGCGCATGCCGTGGACGTGGCGGACGCCGCCGCCGTCACTGCCGCCGCTGAAAAAATCCTGGCCGAGTGCGGCCGGGTGGACATTCTGGTCAACAACGCCGGCGTTACGCGCGATGATTTGCTGATGCGCATGAGCGAGGCGGATTGGGACACCGTGCTCGACACGAATTTGAAGGGCGCGTTTCTGTTCACCAAGGCCTTCAGCCGCGCGCTGCTCAAGCAGCGTTCCGGCCGGATCATCAACGTGGCCTCGGTCATCGGCCTCGTCGGCAACGCCGGCCAATCCAATTACGCGGCGAGCAAGGCGGGCCTGATCGGTTTTACCAAATCGGTGGCGCGCGAGATGGCCTCGCGGGGCATCACGGCCAATGCGCTGGCCCCGGGTTTCATCGAAACAGACATGACGGCGGAGCTGAAGGAGGAACTGCGGGCCACCGTGCTCAAGGGCATTCCGCTCGGGCTGTTCGGCCAGCCCGACGATATTGCGAACGCGGCGTTGTTTCTGGCCAGCCCGGCCGCGCGTTACATCACGGGCCAGGTTTTGGCGGTGGACGGCGGCATGGTGATGTAAAAGCCCGCCCGACGTCCCCGCCCCGGTTTTGACCGGAGAAAAAAATTATGATTGGAGCTTGACGATTTCGCCAGTCATGGCATAGAGACAGGGCAAAATTCAATTTATGGCTGACAAACCTATAGACCAACGCGTAAGGGACATCATTGTTGAACAACTCGGCGTCAAGCCGGATCAAGTCACGGCGGAGGCCAAATTCATCGAGGACCTCGGCGCAGACTCGCTCGACACGGTCGAGTTGATCATGGCGCTGGAGGAGGAATTCGGCATCGAAGTGCCGGATGAACAGGCGGAAAAACTCCTGACGGTCGGCGACGTGGTCAAGTACATCGAAGAACATCAGCAAAAATAGTTGCGACTTTGAATGCTTCGGGGCAGCCTCGGCTGAATTCAGCTTGAGCTGCCCCGTTTAATTTATGGCTAGCAATTGGCAAGACCGCCGGGTCGTCATCACCGGCCTGGGCGTGGTGACGCCGCTCGGACATCAACCTGACGTTTTCTGGAAGAATTTGATCGCCGGCCAGTGCGGCGTTGACCGGATTCAATCCTTCGACCCGTCGCCCTTCGACACGCAAATCGCCGGCGAGGTCAAAAACTTTGATCCCGCGCCCGCGTTCCCGTCGCCGAAGGAAATCCGGCGCACGGACCGGTATTCGCAATTCGGCGTCTATGCGGGGTATCAGGCGCTGCTCGATTCCGGCCTCGACCTGGAAAAGGAGAACCGCGACGAAATCGGCGTCATCATCGGCTCGGGCATCGGCGGGTTGTCCACCACCACCGGCCAGCTCGAAATTTTGCGCGAACGCGGGCCGGGCCGGCTTTCGCCGTTCATGATTCCGATGCTCATCAGCAACATGGCCTCGGGACTGTTCTCGATGTTTTACAATCTGCGCGGCCCCAATTTCGCCACCTGCTCGGCCTGCGCCACGGCGAACCACGCCATCGGCGAAGCCTGGCGCGCCATCAAAATGGGCGATGCCCAGGTGATGTTCGCGGGCGGCGCGGAGGCCACCATCGTGCCCATCGGCATCGGCGGCTTTTGCGCCATGAAAGCCATGAGCACGCGCAACGACGACCCCCAGCGGGCTTCGCGTCCGTTCGACAAGGAGCGCGACGGCTTCGTCATGGGCGAAGGCTCGGGCGTGCTGGTGATCGAGGAACTGGAACGCGCCAAAAAACGCGGCGCGAAATATTTATTGCGAAATCGTCGGCTACGGCAACACCGCCGACGCGTATCATTTGACCTCGCCATCACCCGACGGTGAAGGCGCGGCGCGCTGCATGCGGATGGCCCTGAAAAACGGCGGGTTGAACCTCGAGGACATTTCCTACATCAACGCCCACGGCACCTCCACGCCGCAGGGCGACGTTTGCGAAACCCAGGCCATCAAGACCGTTTTCGGCGAACGCGCCAAAAAAATCGCCGTCAGCTCCACCAAGGGCGCGACCGGTCACATGCTGGGCGCGGCGGGCGCGGTGGAAATGACCGCCTGCGCGCTGGCCATCAAGCATGGCATCGCCCCGCCGACCATCAATCTTCAGGTACCCGACCCCGAATGCGATCTGGATTACGTGCCCAACACCGCGCGCGAAATGAAGATCAACGCCATCATCAACAACTCGTTTGGTTTCGGCGGCCACAACGCCAGCATCGCGGCGAAGAAATTTATTGGATAGCTGGCGCGTCCCACCGTCTGGCTGCGGCGTGTTCGAGCGGCAAATGGCCGCCCAGTGGCCGGGACCCAAAATTTTGATTTTGTTTTCCCCGCGCCTTTGCTTCTCGGCGGTTTATTTCAACGATTCCAAAATCGTTTCCGCCGCGGCGCGCGGGTCCGGTGCGGCGTAAATCGGCCGGCCAATCACCAGCCAGTTGGCCCCGGCAGCGATGGCTTCGCGCGGACTGAGCGTCCGCTTTTGATCATCAGCGGGATTGGTTTGTGACCGGACGCCGGGGGTGACGAGTTGCACGCCGGCGGTCAGCATTTGCCGGAGTTCGGCCACTTCCAGCGGCGAACAGACCAGGCCGCGCAGGCCGGCCTGGGTGGCCATATTGGCCAGGCGTCGCACCTGCCGGCTGACATTCGTGTCGAGCCCGATCTGGCTTAAAGCGGCGCTGTCGAGACTCGTCAACACGGTCACGCCCAGCACCAGCGGCGGCGCATGACCCAGTTCCCACGCGGTTTCCTGGGCCGCCTGCTCGGCGGCCTTGAGCATGTCCGGACCGCCGCTCGTGTGCACGGTGAGCATCTGCACGTCGAGGCGAACCGCGGAAGCGACGGCCTTGGCGACCGTGTTCGGAATGTCGTGGAATTTCAAATCCAGGAACACCGCCGCGCCGGTCGCGCGGATCCGGCGCACGATGTCCGGTCCGGCGGCGGTGAACAATTCGCTGCCAATCTTGAAAGCGCCGACCACTGGCGCGATTTTCCGGGCCAGCTCCAGCGCGGCCTCGGCCGTCGGCACATCCAGCGCCGCAATGATGGGATTACGCATGACGCAAACGATTTAACCACAGATGACCACAGATAAACACGGATGAAAATAAAAGAATTGGCCGGTTATAAATCAATTCCGGCCGGCAACAAAACCCACGAGCCGGAGTGCTTTTACGCAGGCTCTTCCATGGTTCAACTTACAAACTTCCAGCCGTTTTGACTTTGCCCCCAAAATTTCCTAACCTGCCACATGAAAGTCATCCGCCCCACGGACGCGAACTTTGCCGAAAAACTTCGCGAACTGTTGGTTTCCTCCAGCCTGTTCGACGCCGGAATTGAAGAGCGTACCCGCGCCATCCTGCATGAGGTTTATGTGCGCGGCGACGACGCGCTGCTGGAATTCACCGAACAATTTGACGGCGCAAAGCTGGCGGCCAACCAGCTCGCCGTGACCCAGGCCGAACTGATGGTCGCGTCCCTCAAAGCCGATGAATCTTTGCGCGCCGCCGTCACCGAGGCGGAGAAGAACGTCGCCGCGTTCGCCAGAAAATCACTGCGCAAAAACTGGCAGATGAAAAATTCGCACGGCGCAAGCGTGGGCGAGAAGTTTGATCCGTTTCAGCGCGTGGGGGTTTACATCCCCGGCGGCACGGCGCCGCTGGTCTCGACCGCCTTGATGACCATCACGCTGGCGAAAGTTGCGGGCTGCCCGGAGATCGTCGTCTGCACGCCCTGCGGCAGGAATGGCGGGATCAACCCCGCCCTGCTCTTCGCCGCGCGCGCGGCGGGCGCAACGGAAATTTACCGCGTCGGCGGGGCGCAGGCGATCGCGGCGCTGGCTTATGGCACGAGCACCATCCGCCGGGTCCAGAAAATTTTCGGTCCCGGCAACGCTTACGTGGTCACCGCCAAACGCCTGCTCGTCGGCCATGTGGCGATTGATTTGCTGCCCGGCCCGAGCGAATTGCTCGTGCTGGCGGATGAAACCGCGAATCCGAAATTCATCGCCGCCGACATGCTGGCGCAGGCTGAACACGGCTCCGGCCACGAGCGGGTCTGGCTGGTGACGACCTCGCATAAAATTGTGAAAGCGGTCCAAAAGGAAATCACGCAGCAATTGCCGAAACTGGCCCGGCGCGAGTTCATTCAACGCGCGCTTCAAAACAACAGCTGGCTGATTCAGGTGAAGTCGCTCGCCGACGGTGTGGCGCTGGCCAACCAGCTGGCACCGGAGCATTGCGAAGTGATGACGCGCAACCCGCGCAAGGTTTCCGCGGCCATTTTGACCGCGGGCGCGATTTTTCTCGGCCCGTGGTCGCCGACGGTGTTGGGCGATTACGTGGCCGGGCCGAGCCACACGCTGCCGACCGGCGGCGCCGGCGCATCCTTTGCCGGCCTGACCGTGGACCAGTTCCAGCGCCGCACGAGTGTGGTGGAATACAGCCGCGCCGCGCTCAAAAAAGCGCTGCCGGCAGTGAAGAAATTCGCGGAGCTCGAAGGGTTGGGCGCACACGGACGTTCTGCTGAAATTCGTTCCACAAAATGAAAAGTTCGAAGTTTTTGATCCGCCCGCTGGTGCGCGCGTTGCAGCCTTACGTCTATGGCGAACAGCCCAAGATCAAGGGGTTGATCAAGCTCAACACGAATGAGAACCCGTATCCGCCGTCGCCAAAGGTGCTGGCGGCGGTCAAGGCGGCGGTGGACGGGCGGCTGCGGCTGTATCCGAATCCGACTGCGCAGTTGCTGCGCGAAAAACTGGCGAAGCTGCACGGTTGTCACGCGGACAATATCATCGTGGGCAACGGCTCGGATGAACTGCTGGCGCTGGCAACAAGGGCGTTTGTGGAGCCGGGGCCAAAATCCAAAGTCCAAAGTCCAAAGTCGGTCGTGCAATATTTCACACCGAGCTACTCGTTGTATCCTGTGCTGGCGGACATCCATGGCGCGGCAAAAAATCCAGTGCCGCTCAAGCCGGATTTCAGCCTGCCCGGCGTGGCCGAATTGAAACGTGACGGAATCTGGAAATTCGACGCGGCGCTGACGTATGTGACGACCCCCAACGCGCCGGGCGGGCGCGGTTATAAAACGTCGGAGCTGGACAAACTTTGCCGGGCGCAGAAGG
This sequence comes from uncultured Verrucomicrobiae bacterium, assembly GCA_963762585.1. Taxonomy (GTDB): domain Bacteria; phylum Verrucomicrobiota; class Verrucomicrobiia; order Limisphaerales; family UBA11358; genus UBA11358. Next base: position 100,644 of record CAVXLF010000012.1, on the reverse strand, counting down.
GCGTCATCATTCTCGACGAAGCCTATGTGGATTTCGCGCAGGAACACGCGATGAAACTGGCGCGGAAATTTCCATACGTGCTCGTGGCACGAACCTTCTCCAAGGCGTATTCGCTGTGCTTCCAGCGGGTCGGTTATTTTGTCGGACACCCCGCCCTCATCGCCGCGCTGCACAAAATCCGCGACAGCTACAATGTGAACGGCCTTGGCCAGGCTGCCGCCATGGCCACGTTGAATGACCTGCCGTATTACCGCGCGAATTTCAAAAAGATCATCGCCACCCGCGAGTGGCTGGGCCGCGAGTTGACAAAGCTGGGTTTCCGGGTTTTTCCGAGCCAGGCGAATTTTATCCTCGTCCAACCGTTGCGCTTCTCCGCGCAGGAGTGGCTGCACAAGTTGCGGGCGCAAAAAATTCTGGTCCGGTGGTTCGATTTTCCGGAGGTCAAAAACCACCTCCGCATCACGGTGGGAACGACGGCGGAGGCAGCGGCCCTGATCCGGGCGGTGCGAAAAATTCTGCCAGATTAGCCCTCTTTTAAGGGGAAATTTCTGTTCGTTGAGCACGGTTTCTGCTCATAACCGCGCATGTACCTGGATTATTACGGTCTGCGACAGGCGCCGTTTGACATCACGCCGAACCCGCGATTTCTGTTTAACAGCACGAAACACCGCGAGGCGATCAATCATTTGCTTTACGGCATCCGCGAGCGGAAAGGTTTTGTCCAGCTCACCGGCGAGGTGGGTGCGGGCAAGACGACCCTGTGCCGCGCGCTGCTCGAACAGCTCGACCCGCGCTTTTCCACCGCGTTGATTCTCAATCCGGTGATGAGTGCCGAGGAATTGATGCGGGCCATCGCCGCCGAATTCGGCCTGGATGTGTCGGGCCGCGACCGGCTGGAAATCATCGCGACCATCAACGAACATCTGCTCACCCAGGCGCAAAACGACCGGGATTGCGTGCTCATCATCGATGAGGCGCAAAATTTGACGGATGACCTGCTCGAACAGGTGCGGCTGCTCTCCAACATTGAACTGGACGACCGCAAGCTGTTGCAGATTGTTCTGCTTGGCCAGCCGGAATTGCGCGACCGCCTGAACAACCCGCGCCTGCGCCAGCTTCGCCAGCGCATCACGGTGCGGTATCATCTCGCACCGCTGACCCGCGCCGAGGTCGGTCAATACGTCCAGCACCGCCTGGAGCTGGCCGGCGCCAATGGCATGCCGCATTTCACACAGCCTGCTTTCTGGCGCATTTTTCATTACAGCGGCGGCATTCCGCGGCTGGTCAATGCGGTTTGCGACAAGGCGCTGCTGGCCGGTTTTGTCGAACAATCTGAACGCATCAACTACCGGATGGTCAGCCGTGCCATCTGCGAACTCGAAGGAGACATCCACTCATGAGCCTGATCAACGACGCACTCAAACAGGCCAGCCAATCACGGCCACAAAATCCGCCGGCAGCGCCGCCGCCGCTGGCGCCGATCGAATCCGCCGCGCCGGGAGGCCGGAGCTGGCTGACGCCGGTGCTGATAATTTTATTGCTGGCCGCCGCCGGAATTTTTATCGGACTGTCGCGGTCCAAACACGCGCCGCCGGTTGCCAGCGCGCCCCCGATCGTCGCCACCCAGCAAGTGGCAGCGGTTGCCGGGCCCGTGGTGCCGCCCGCGGCCACCAACGCCCCGTCCGCCACGAATATTGTGGCGGTGGTTCCCACCCGGCCGCCGGAACCAAAGTTACAGGGCATTTTGTATGATGCGACGCGACCGTGCGCCATTGTCAGCGGCAAGACGGTTTTTGTCGGTGATCAGGTGGCGGAGTTCCGCGTGGCGGCGATTTCGCACGACGACGTCACCCTGCAAAGCGGGACGGAAACGAACGTTCTGAGCTTGAACCGGCAATAAAATTCCCGCCATTGTATTGCGTGCAATTCCTGAAGCGATTCCTGGGCGCATCGCCCTTGATTGCCCGCGTGGCGCCGTTTGTAATTTTTCTCGTGCTGACGTTCGGCCAGGGCGAATTCAGCCCGGCGTCGGCCTATTGGTTTTATCTGGCCAAAACCGTTGTGGCCGTCTGGCTGATTTGGGAAATGCGACCCCTGGTCTTGGAAATGCGCTGGGCCCTGAGTTGGGAAGCCGTGGTGGTCGGCGTCGCGGTGTTTGTCATGTGGGTGGGGCTGGATCGATTCTATCCAAAATTCTTCAACAGCGGCGTGGTCTGGAATCCCCACGCGCAGTTCGGCACCAATTCGGCGCTGGCGTGGCTGATGATTGTAACGCGGATTCTCGGCTCGACCCTGGTGGTGCCACCGCTGGAGGAGGTGTTTTACCGCTCGTTTTTGTACCGCTATTTTGCCAGACCGGATTTTATGTCCGTTCCACTCAACCGGTTTTCGCCGCTGCCATTTTTTGCGACGGCGGCCGTTTTTGGCTTTTCCCATTTCCAATGGCTGGCGGGCATCCTGTGCGGCATGGCGTATCAATGGCTGGTGTTGCGCAAAAACCGTCTGGGTGACGCAATGACGGCGCACGCGATCACGAATTTTCTGCTCGGCGTGTGGGTGGCGTGGCAGGGCGCCTGGCAGTTCTGGTAAAGCCGCTTGGTCCTGGTTCTTAATCTTAGTCTTAACTCTTAATCGTAATCTTCTGTCGGCCGCGGCTTGCGATTAAGAGGAGGATTATGATTAAGATTTTTACTTGGCTTCGAGATTGATGTTGTACTGTTCCAGGATGGTGCCTTCCTGCTGCGCCAGGGTGGCGAGCGCTTCGTTGTAATTGGCCAGGGCGCGGATTTCCGCCGAGCGGGCGGTGGTTAGATTATTTTGATAGGTTAACACTTCGAAGGTGGTGGCTTTGCCGACGCCATAGGTTTTTTGTTCGGCATCAAGCGCGGCCTCGGCGTAAATGCGCGCCTGCCGCGTAGCCTGCACGCTTTGATAGTCGGATTCCACCTGCTTCACCGCGTTGTCAATGTCCACCATGATATTCTGTTCCAATTGTTTGAGTTGTAACAGGATTTGTTGCAGTGTTGCCTTGGTGGATTTGTATTGGTTGCGCGGCCCGACGTTGCTCAACGGCACGGTCAACGCCGCACCATACGTGTAAAATGGAGAGTTGCCCTGGTTGAACTGGTTAAAAGTACCTCGATATTCGGTTCCCGCGCCATTGAAACCATAAGAGCCGGTCAAATCGAGTTCAGGAAAAAGCTGGTTGCGGTAGTACTTCAACTGGATGCCCTGTTGCTCCACGTTCAGTTTGGCCTGCAACAGGTCGGGGCGTTCGGCCAGACCCTTGCTCCAACTGTCCTGCAAATCAATCTGCTGCTGCAGGGCCCCCATCGTTGCCGTGGGCTGGATGTCCACATCGTACCATTTGGAATAATCGTCGGTCAGCAGATTTTTCAGAGCGTTCTGGTCCGTGTCGAGCGTGCTCTGCGCGGCGATCAAATTGGCCTGGTTTTGCGCCACCTGAGATTCATCCTGCTGGACGCTCAGGATGGCGAGCGTGCCGATTTGCACACGCTGCTTGTCCTGGTCGAGCTGCGTTTGGGCGAGGTCCAGTGACTGTTGCTGCACCTGCACGTTTTGCTGGGCATAGATGAGTTCGAAATAGGCGGTGACGACGTCGGTGACGGAGGTAATGAGTTGTTGGCGCAATCCCTGCTCGGAATATTTCAGCCGGTTTTTGGCGACGCGAATGTTCAACCGGGTGGTATCAATCCAGAAGCCCTTCAACAACGGCTGGGTTAAAGTGACGCCAATGGAACCGCTCGAATAATCCGGTTGAGTACCGGTGGACTCGTCAATGCTGCCACTAAGACCATAGGTCAATCCCCACGGCATTGAACCTTTGATACCGGGACCGAATTTGTTCACGCGGGACAAGGAGCTCGGTACATTGGTGATGCTATTGACTGAATTGTAGGCGCTGGAATATGCGTTGTAATCGTGCTCACCAGTCATGCTGAAAGTAGGATCATAGCCGCTATAATACGCGCGCAAATTGTAGAGCGCGATTTGCGGATTATACCGCTGGATTTGGACGTCGAAGTTCTGCTGCAACGCCTGCTGGATGCAATCCGTGAGCGACATCGGGCGCATCGCGACGGTGTTGGTGGTGGTTTGGGCGGCGGCCACCAGGGCCGTGAATAATAAAAAAAGGAAAACTCTGGAACTTTTCATCTTGCCAAAAAGGCGCGGAGCCCGCGCTGGTTAAAATAAACTCCGGGCGGCGGCCAAAGTTGCGGTTGGTCCGAGCCCGTCATTTCCCAGACGCTCCGGCACGCCCGGAGGTAACCATCTGGTTATTTCGCGGCGGCACCGGTTTCGGCCGGCGCCGGCACCACGTCCTCAATTTTGGCATTTTGTTCAAGGAAAGCCAGCACCTTTTCATGCGCCACCTGGTCGTAAAGCTCCATCACGCCGTTGCGTTTCTGCAAATCCTTGATGAATTTGTCCAGCGGGATTTGATACATCGCCGCCAGCGTCTGCGCCCGCCGCACGGCTTCCTCCTCCGTCACCGCGATTTTTTCCTGTTCGGCGATGCGCTGAATCAGAAACGACAGCTTCACGCGCTCCTTCGCGCTGCGCGTGGCGGCCGAATAAATCTCGTCTTTTTGCTTTTCAATCACGTCGCGCCCCACGCCGCGCTGCGAATTTTCGCGCACAATGTCATAGACCACGTTGCGGGTCTCGTGCGCCACCGCCGTCTCCGGCAGATCAAAATTCACCCGGCCCAGGAGGCCCTGGACCAGCTGGCCGCGAACCGCCCGGGATTGCGAATATTTCAACTCGTTTTCCAAATCGCGGCGAACTCCTTCATGGAGTTTTTCCAGGTTCTCCGCGCCGTATTTTTTGGCGAACGCGTCGTCCAGCGGCGGCAGAACCTTTTCCTTCACCTCGACCAGTTCCACGTCAAAAACACCCGTTTTGCCCGCCAGCTCCGGGGTGGCGAAATTGGCCGGAAAATCCGTGTTGACCGTGCGCTTCTCACCCGCCCTGGCACCCACGAGCTGATCGGCAAAACCGGGCAGGAACGTCTCCGGCGCAATGTCCACCCAGAAATTTTTCTGTTCGGCCAGCCCCTTCGCCCCCGGCGCAATGTCGGTGATCGGCTTTCCGTCGCAGGTGCCGGTGTAATTCACCACGGCAATATCGCCCAATCGCAATTCGCGCGGGACCGTTTCAAATTTTACGTGTTGCTGGGCCAGCAATTTCAAGGCGCGCTCCACGTCCGCCTCCGTGACCGATTTCACCTCGCGTTTGACGGGCAGCCCCTTGTAATCCGGCAGCGGGAATTCCGGCGCGGTCTCAATCGTCGCGGCGAATTGCAGCGCCTGGCCGGGGCCGAACTGGATTTCCTCGATGTCCGGGTGGCCGACCACGGTGATTTTCTTTTCGTCCACCGCCCGGCGGTACGCATCGCCGATGAGTTTGCGTTTGACCTCGTCCTTGATGTCGGACTCGTATTTTTTGAGCACCATCGCGCGCGGCGCCTTGCCGGGGCGGAAACCGGGCAGCGACGCCTGCTTCTGAAATTCCTTTGCCGTGGAATCAAAGGCCTCGTCCACGGCCTTCGCCTCCACCTCCACCCGCAGCAGTTTTTTGCACGGGGCCAGATTTTCAACGGTGATGTTCACGGTAATTTTCGATTTTTTCAATTATCAGCGAGCCGCGCAGCTTACGTGAAGCAGGCCGGGAACGTCAACGGTTTTAATGGCTTGCCCGCGATATTTCGGCTTTGATATTGCGGAAATGAAGCAAACCACCTTCTTCATCACCGGCACGGACACCGGCGCCGGCAAAACGGTGCTGACCGCATTGCTGACGCGGTATTTGCGCGAACGCGGCGTCCCGGCGGCGGCGCTCAAACCGGTCTGCTCCGGCGGACGTGACGATGCCCGCCGGCTTTGCGCCGCGTCGGCCGGCGCCCTGGTGCTGGATGAAGTCAATCCGTGGCATTTCCGCGCGCCGCTGGCGCCGTTGCTGGCCGCGCGCCGGGAACGGAAGCAGGTAAAATTGTCGACGGTGCTCGCGTACATTCGCATGATGCAAAAGCGTTTTGATTTTTTGCTCGTCGAGGGGGCGGGCGGGTTGCTGAGTTCGTTGGGTGAAAATTTCGATTCGCGCGATCTGATTGCGTCATTGCGCGCCACACCAATCATTGTCTGCCCCAACCGGCTGGGCGCGGTAAATCAGGCCCGGTTGACCGTGGAAGCCCTGCCGGCCGGCGCAGCGGCCCGGGCGCGCATTGTCCTGGTGTCGCCGCCCGCACCGGATATTGCCACCCGGACCAATGCCGGTCTGCTGGCGGAACATTTCGACGGGAAAAGAATTTTTCCGATGCCGTGGCTGAGCGGGCCTTTTGATTTGAAATCGGCGGCGAAGGATCCGCGGGTCAAGCGGAGGTTGCGCGCGCTGACGCAATTTACTTTTTAGGGAATTCCTTCAAGGGCGCATTGGTGAAGGATTGGCGGAGCGGCTGGTGGTTTTGATACTGTTGCAACCGTTGCCCGATGACCGCGAGGTCGTTGGTCAGGTCGTAAGCCCGGGCGAAATCGAGGGCGTCCTGCTCGGCCTTTTGCGCGTCATCGAAGCGATTGAGTTCAGCGCAAGCCATCGCCAGCACGTCCAGCATTGCTGGTTGAGCGCCACCCGTCAGGGTGTTGGCCCTGGACGCCAGGGTGTAGGCGGCGGAGCCGTCGCGGACTTGTGGATTTTCATCCGAGGCCAGCACTTGAGCCAGCAAAGCGAGGGTCTTGAGGTTGTTGGGATCAAGATTCAACGCTTGTTGAAAATGGGCAATGGCTTCCGGATCGCGGCCCTGTCGGAGCAACGCCTTGCCCATCAAATATGGCGCGTGCCAGTCGTCGGGGTCCAATCGCGCCGCCCCGGCGTATTGATTCATGGCCTCGTCGAACCGGCCAAGTTCAACGAGCAACGTGCCGAGGTTGTTGTGCGCCGCCACATAATTGGGATTGATCCGCAGCGCGATCTGATATTCGGCCAGCGCTTCACTTGACTGGCTGGCCGCATCAAGCAGATTGGCGACGTTGTTGTGCGTTTCGGCGCGGCTTGGATTAATCGATTGCGCCTTGCGAAAAGCAACCAGGGCTTTGGCGTCCTGCCCTTCGCTTTCCAGGGCGAAGCCCAGATTGAGATATGCCATGTCATTGTCCTTCGTGACGGCGATGGCATGAGAGAAAAGGGCGACATCATCCCGCCAGTAACGCAGCTGGTTTTCCGTCAACGCCAGACACGCCAGCAACCCCAAACCGGCGGCGACGGCAACCCGCGGCTGGGGGACGCGAAATCGTATCGCCAGTTCACGAAGGCCGAGCGTGAGGGCGAGAAAAATGCCGACGGACGGAAAGTAAGCGTAACGGTCCGCCAGCGCCGCGCCGCCGACCTGCACCAGGCCAATCACGGGCAGCAGCGTGCCCAGAAACCAAAGCCAGCCCACCAGCCCGTAGGGACAGGGCCGGCGCATCCGCCAGACCAGCCCGGAAATCGCAACCAACACCGCCAACGACAACACCACCGCCGGCCAGGACGGGAAATGGAGGGGATAAAAAATGGCGAGCCGGGCCGGCCAGATCATTTTCAGCAAATAACGCGCGTAAGCGACGGGGACGTTTTCCAAACGGTACGGCAGCGGCGCCCTGGCCAGCGAGACCACCGCGCCGGCGCTGTGTTGCGCCAGAAAGGTGAGGACGCACGAAACCGCCGCGAGCAAAAAGAACGGCCATTTTTCCACCACCAGGCGCAGAAAGGTAAAAAATGGGGGCTTGAAAACTGAAGACCGGGCGCCGCGCACTTCATCGTTGGAAAGCCTTTGCCACGGCCAGTAGTCCAACAGCAACAATACACCGGGAAGCGTCACCAGCATGGGTTTGGCCATCAAACCCAGCGCAAAACAAACCACCGCCAGCCAGTAATGGCCGGACGTCGGAGGCCGGAAGTCACAGATGGAAACATGGCCCCGGCGGGTCCCGGACTTCTGATTCCCGGCTTGCGATTTCAGGACAAAGTGTGTGTAGGCCAAAAGCGCCAGCAGTTCAAAGAACGTGCTCAACACGTCCTTGCGTTCGGAAATCCAGGCAACCGATTCGACGTGCAACGGATGCCAGGCAAACAACGCGGCCACAAACGCACTGGGCCACAACCTGCCGGTCAGCCGGAACAACCATAGCAGCAGCAACACCGCGTTGGCCGTGTGAAACAGGACGTTGACGTCATGCTGCGCCCCGGCGTTCAGGCCGAACAGTTCGCAATCCAGCATATGCGAGAGCCAGGTCAGCGGATGCCAGTTGGCCGCGTGCCAGGTCGTAAACGCCCATCGGATTCCAGCCCCGGTCAGGCCGTTTTGAACGACGCGATTGCTGGTGACGTAATCGTCGTCGTCGAAACACGAAAAGCCGTCACGCGCCACCGGCAGATACGCCGTCAGCGTGATGAGCGCGAGCAACCAGGCAATAAGACGCGGGCGGGACATCGGATTCCTTTGTACACAAAATTGCGCGGGCGACAAGCGGGGAAACCGGGGTTTATTTTTTGCAAAAAAAGTCGTTGCTATTTTCGGCCGGGCGGGTAGTAATTCCTGCACGGCAGGAATTTGCTCGACCCCCTGCCGCTTGGCCGCAACATCGGTTCCTCACCACCCGGTAAATTGTCGGTATGATGAACGTATTATCGTTTGCTGTCGTGGGGGCCGCTTCCAATCAAGCGGAACTCCTTTATGTATGGAAACAGGCAACGCCGGAAGGCAAGGCCGTCATCGCCTGTCTCGCCGTCTTTTCGGTGATTGCCTGGTCGGTGATGACCTCCAAGGCGCTGCAAATGCGCCGCGCGCGCCGGCTGAATTATTATTTCAACGAGGAATTCCGCTCGCAAAAATCCGTGCTCGACCTGTTTGACCGCAAGCTGCAGGTCGAGGGCTGCCCGCTGTACGAGGTTTATCAGGTCGGCTGCACGCAACTGGACGCCCGGTTACGCGGCCCCGGCGGTGAACGGCGCCGTCAGCGCGTCACGCTCAAGAACATGGAACACGTCAAGCGCGCCATCGAAAATATTGTCGCGCAGGAATCCTTGAAGCTGGAATCCGGCCTGATCTGGCTCGCCATCGCCGTCAGTGGCGCGCCGTTCCTCGGTTTGCTGGGCACGGTTTGGGGCGTGATGAGTGCATTCGGCGGCATCGCGCAGGCGCCGCAGGGCGCGGCGACGTTGCAAGCAATGGCGCCCGGGGTTGCCGCGGCGCTGATTACCACCGTGGCCGGCCTGCTCGTGGCCATTCCCTCGATGTTCGGCTACAACTGGTTGGTACATAATTTGCGGGTGTTTACCGTGGGCCTCGACAATTTTGCGCAGGAGCTGGTTTCCAAAATGGAATCGGAATTTCTGGAAGAAGAATGAATGGGTGACGAGTGACCAGCGACGGGTGACATGATTATCCCGTCGCGTGTCACGCGTCACGTGTCACAAACATGAGACGATTTTCACAACGCAGTTATCTGGTGACGCTGAGCGAGATCAATATCACGCCGCTGCTCGACCTGGCGTTCGTGCTGCTCATCATTTTCGTCATCACCACCCCGTTGCTGGAGCAAAGCATCAATCTCAAGCTCCCGCGCGGCGGCCAGCCGGACAAATCGGTGAACAAACGGGACGTTCGCACCGTCGAAGTCAGCGCGACGGGTGTTTATGCGCTTGACCGGCGGCGGATGGCGTTCGATGAAATAATCGCGCAACTGGCGGCGGATTTTCGCGCCAACCCGAACCTTATTGTTTATATTCGTGCGGATCAGGAAGATCCCTACAAATACATTGCCGCGATCATTGACGGCTGCCAGCGCAATGGCATCACGCGTTACTCGTTGCGCACCGAACCGAACAAATGAACCGGTTGCAAAAAAAATGTGTCCTGGCCACAGCGGGCGTTCACCTGCTCCTGCTGGTGACGCTCCTTTGTTCGGGGTTCTTTAAACCCCGGCCCAAGGACGACGATTTACAGGTGCTTGACGTCATTCCGGCCAACTTGATTGACGCGCCCTTCACCAGCGGCGTGCGGAACGCCCAACCGCCTGCGCCCACCCCCGTGGAGACGCCGCCGACCCCGCAACCAACCCCGCCCGCGCCCCAGCCGGTCGTAACGCCGCCCACGCTTACCGAAAGGTTGGAAAAAATGTTCACCCCCGAACCGCCCAAGCCGGCGCCGGACAAGGTCCAGCCGCACAAGATTCAAATCAACACCCAACGCGTAACCCGCACCGCGTCGAAAAGTGCTCCCGACGACGCGGCGAAGCGGGCGCGGGCACTGCGCAAGGCGATTCAGAGCTTGAAACATAATCTTTCATCCAGCACGACGATTGACATGCCGGGCAACAGCAGCGCGGCCTACGCAAACTATGCCGACGCCGTCAAAAGCGTTTACGACCAGGCCTGGGCACAGGTCCCGCTGGACACCGTCGCCAATGAGAATGAAATCGTAAAAGTGCGGGTCACCATTGCCAGCGACGGCACGGTGATTTCCGCGCGCATCATCGAATCATCCGGGGATGCCGCCCTGGACGCCTCGGTGCAAAAAACCATTGAGCGGGTCACATTCATTGCGCCGTTTCCGGAGGGAACCACGGACCAACAGCGGCCCTACACCATCGGCTTTAATCCCCAACTTAGAAAAATGCTCGAATGAAAAATTGTATTAAAATTTGTCTGCCGGTCCTGCTCGCGATGTTTGCCGCCCAATTCGCGCCCGGCCAGAACGAAATCACCATCACGCGCGAAGTGCAGACCATCGGCAACACCAAACCGATTCCCGTTTCGCTCGACGGCTTTGGCAGCGAAGTCACGGATATTTTAAAATTTGACCTTTATGTCCAGGGCTTCGCGTTTGTCAGCCCCGACGCCGCGCAGTATCAAATCAGCGGCAGCAGCGCCGGCGCGGTGCAGGGGCGCGTCGTGGATCGCTTTGCCCGGAGCACACTGCTTTCGCGCAGCTATAACGGCACCAGCCGGCAGCAGGCCCATGCGTTTGCCGACGACATCGTGCAGGCCATCACCGGCAAGAAGGGCATCGCGCAGACAAAAATCGCGTTCAAGGTCCAGTCCCCCAGCGGCGACGGCAAAATTTACGTCGCGGATTTCGACGGTCACAATGCGCAATCCATCACCCCGGACAGCACCATCGTGGCCGCGCCCGCGTGGGCGCCGGGGCGCGCAGCGCTTTATTACACGTCCTATAAACTCGGCAATCCGGACATTTTTTACCACAACCTCGCCACCGGCCAGCGCCGCGTCATCGCCGGTTATTCCGGCCTGAACACCAGCGCGGCGGTGTCGCCGGATGGCACCCGGGTGGCCCTGATTTTGAGCAAAAGCGGCAGCCCGGACGTGTGGGTCTGCAATGCCGACGGTTCAAATTTGAAACAAATGACCGCAACGCCGGAGGACGAATCGTCGCCCTGCTGGTCACCGGACGGGCGGTGGATTTGTTTTGCGACCAAAATTCACGAGCGTCGGATGCTGGCCAAGGTCCCCGCCGAGGGCGGCGAAATTCAGCGCATTCCCACGGTGGGCGTTGCCAATCCGACCGAACCGGACTGGTCGCCGGACGGCAAATGGATTGCCTTCACATCACAAATGGGCGAGTTTGACATTTGCGTGGTGCCGGCGGACGGTGGCAACGCGACGATTCTGCTGCGCGGACAGGACCCGTCGTGGTCGTCGAACTCCCGCACCTTGATTTTTTCGCGGCGCACGGCGGCCTATCGGGATGTGTTGTCTTTGCTTGACGTATACACAAAACAAGTCAAGGATATTCGCCAGATTCCGGGGAACGATTCGGAACCGGCGTGGGCCAGATGAATTTTTACTGTTTAAACAAACCTTTAACTAAAGAAAAAATTATGAAAATGATGAAGCTGATTTACCCAATGGCATTCGCGCTCGCCGTCACCCTTGTTGCCACCGGTTGCAGAAACCATAAGCCCTATGGGGTCACGCCCATTCCGCCGGGCCAGGGAGGCCTGGTCAACAACCCTGGGGAAGGTGGCACGATGTCGGGCGGACAGGTCGGCGGCGGCCAGACGGCCAGCCTGGAGGAATTTGACAACATGACGGAAGACCGCGCGGCGCTGGCGGCTTACACGATTCATTTTGCCTACGACAGCGCCGCCATCCGGCGCAGCGAACATGCCAGCCTTCAGTCCGTTGCATCAGCCTTAAGCTCCGATCCGAACACCAAACTGCTGATCGAGGGCAATTGCGACGAGCGCGGCACCGAGGAATACAACCGCTCGCTGGGCGAACGCCGCGCCCTGGCCGCGCGCCAGGCGCTGGCCCGATTGGGCATTGATGCGTCGCGTATTCGCACCATCAGCTACGGCAAGGACAAGCCGGTCAACCCCGGCCACGACGATTCCGCCTGGTCCCAAAACCGGCGGGACGACTTTGTGCTGTTGCATCCCAAAACCGGCGCGTGATGCCGGAGCGCGGACGGCTCGTCCGCGAATTCTGGGATTGCGGTTTGAATTTCACCGCGCGGGCAGGCTGCCCGCGCGCTTTTTTTGGCGCTTTACTAATGGATGAACCGGGCGTAACGTTCCAAAAGCTCGACATATTTATGAAAGTCATGTTTGCAGGCTGGTTTGGCGGCTGGGAAATCGTTTTGATTCTGGCCGTTGTACTGATTCTGTTCGGGGCAAAAAAATTGCCCGAACTGGCCAAGGGCTTGGGCACGGGCATCAAGGAATTCAAGAAGGCGACGCGCGAGGTAACGGACGAAGTTCAAAAAGCGGGCGAAGAAACGCCTGCGCCACAGAACCAGTCCGCCGCCAAGAATCCCGCACCACCTGCGCAGACCGTTTCGCAGTCCCCCCCTCCACCCAAAGCCTGACGGCGGAATGTTTCTGGCATGGCCGGCGACCACGAAACGGAACGCCTCGACGAGGCCGAGGGCGGCCCGGTCAAAACGTTTCTCGAACACCTTGAGGATTTCCGCTGGGTGCTCATCAAGAGCGTTGTCGCGCTGGCCGTGGCCATGCTGCTCTGCCTCATCGCCGGCAACTACGTTGTTCAAATCATCCGCTGGCCGCTGGGACACGCCCGGATTCATTATTCCGGCCCCAACCAGATCGTCAGCGTCAGCTTCGGCACCAATCACCTCGGCAACTTCCAACTCAACCCGGAACAGCAGCACTCGCTGAATCTCGGCACCAACCGGTTTGTGTCCGTCGAGGTCGAGCCGCTCACCCTCGGAACGAACCGGGTGCTCGGCTGGCGGGTGGATGCCGACCCGCGCGCCGCCGACCGGGCGCAACGGCTCCAGATTGACCTGATCAACCTCAGCCCGGTCGAGGGATTTTTCATCGCGTTTCAAGTTGCCTTCTATGGCGGCCTGTTGCTGGCATCGCCATTCATCCTTTATTTCATCGCGGCGTTTGTCTTCCCGGCGCTGAAACTGCGCGAGCGCAAATACATTTACCGGGGGTTGTTGGTCGGCACCGGACTTTTCCTCACCGGCGTGGCATTCTGTTATTTTATTTTGATGCCGGTGGCGCTGTCCGCGTCGCAGATGTATTCGCAATGGCTCGGCTTCGGCGCGCTGCAATGGCGCGCGGGCGATTACATCAGCTTCGTCTGCAAGTTCATGTTGGGCATGGGATTGGGGTTTGAGCTGCCCGTCGTGATTCTTACGCTCGTCAAAATCGGCGTGCTGGATTATCGCATGCTCCGGAGCATGTGGCGTTACATGATCGTCATTGTCCTGGTGCTCGGGGCGTTGCTGACCACCCCGGAAGTCATCACTCAAATCCTGATGGCCGTTCCGCTCTATATGCTTTACGAGGTCACCGTCTGGATCGCGTGGTACTGGGATCGCCAGGAAAAGAAACGCGCCCGCGGACCGGAAGCGGATTCCCGACCGTGAAATCGTGCCGGGCGCAAACCGTAAAACGGGCTTTACATCCGGTGCATTTGCCGTAAGCTGCGTTAGTCAACTTGAGAATTTATGCGTAACGCAATCTCTCTTCTCGGCGTGGCCGGTCTGGCCGCGTTGCTCGTCTCCGGCTGCGCGGGGCCGGAATCCAAGCTCGGTCGCGGCGTGAGTAATGTTTCCGAAGTGGTTCGCGGCGGCGAACTGCGCCAGTCCATGGAACAAACCGCGGTGTTTGATTCGCCGGACGCCGGGTACACCACCGGGTTCATCCGCGGCGTCGACCACTCCCTGGCCCGCACCGGAATGGGGATCTATGAAGTGGTCAGTTTCCCGTTCCCGCCGTACCACCCCGTTTTGACCCGATACGTCGCGCCGGAACCCGCATATCCCGACAATTATCGGCCGGCCTTGGTGTCTGACTCGTTGTTTGACACCGATACCTACGTGGGTTTCAACGGCGGCGACGTTGCCCCGCTCGTTCCCGGCAGCCGGTTCCACGTGTTCGACAACTAACCGTGGCCGGAACCGTTTTGCCCGACGCGCCAGCTGTTTTTCGCTGGCGCGTTTTTATGTTGAGGCGGCTTTGATGCACCTCGAAACGAAATCATTCTGCAAGGTCAATCTGCTGCTGAACATCCTCGGCCGGCGCGCCGATGGCTTTCACGAACTCGAGACCATCCTGCATCCCGTCAGCCTCCATGATTACCTGACGTTGGCACGCACCGGCCATGGCATTGACCTTTCCTGCTCCGAGGCCGGCCTGCCGGCCGATGCGCAGAATCTCGTTCACCGCGCGGCCACCGCTTTTTTGCAGGCGGCCAAAATCAAAGAGGGCGTCAAGATCCACCTGGAGAAAAAAATTCCGCTGGCCGCCGGTCTCGGCGGCGGCAGCGGCAATGCGGCAACCACGCTGCTCGCCCTGAATGAACTGTTCGGCCAGCCACTGTCGCCGGCGATGTTGGCCGGACTCGCCGCGACGCTCGGCTCGGATGTTCCGTTTTTTCTGCAAAACCAGCCGGCGCTGGCAACGGGGCGCGGTGAGATAATTCAACCGCTGGATTTTTTCCCCATCCTGCGCGGCAAGGCGTGGCTGTTGATCCATCCCGGCTTTGGCGTTTCGACCGCGTGGGCTTACCAGGCGCTCGCGCGGTTTCCCGCCGCCTTGAACGGCCGGCCGGGCCGCGCCCAGCAATTGATTTCCCAGCTGCAGACCAGCCAGGGCCCGGCCATTGGCGCCGGACTGTACAACTCGCTCGAAGCGCCCGTCCTCGAAAAATATCCGGTGCTGGCCCTGTACCAGGAATTCCTCCGCGCCAACGGCGCGCTGGCCGCGCTCATGTCCGGCAGCGGTTCGACCACGTTTGCCATCGCCGAAAATGCGGCGGCCGGCGAATCATTGGTGGAAAAATTTAAATCACAGTTCGGCCGGAATTGCTGGACGGCGGTGGTGCCCGTCACCGGGTAGGGCGCGCACTCCGTTGCGCGCCGCCCGCCCTACCGTTTGAACCGGGCGAAGGCAAACTCCACCATTTCCTTCGCTGCCGGAATTTTAAATGCCAGCGCCGCCAGCCAGTAAACCAGACCGGCGATTCCCGCCGGCGCGAACACTTCGCCGATTTTCAGCGCGAGCGTTTGATGGCCGAGCGAGTTTTCCCAAAATCGCCAGCCGGTCCACGCAATCACTCCGGCCAGCGCCCCGGCCACAGCCAGCGGCAGAAGGGTCGCGCGCAGCGGTTCCATTTCGAGCCCGGTGAGTTTCCGGCGCAGCAGGTAAAACAGCAGACAGACATTGCAGATGGAAGTGAACGTGTTTGCCAGCCCGAGGCCGCCCTGGCGAAGGGGCATGACCAGCAAAACGGCCAGAATGAGGTTTACCGACAAGGCACGCGATGCTGACCTTCATCGGCGTTTGCGTGTCGCCGAGCGCATAAAAGGCGCGGGCCAGAATGTTGACGGTGGAAAACGCGACCAAGCCCGGCGCGAGGCACATGAGCGCGAATGCCGCGCGCGCGGTGGACGCATCGTTGAATTTGCCGTGCTCGAAAATCAGGCGGACAATGGGCTCGGCCAGCACCACCAGCAGGATGGCCGCAATTAAATTCAGAAAAAACAGGGTGCCCAGGCCGTGCCGCAGCGTGGCGCGAAATTCGGTGTAATTCTTTTCGGCGGCCAGGCCGGCCAGCGTCGGCAGCAGGTAGGTCGCGAGGGAAATGCCGAACATGCCCTGGGGCAGTTCCATCAGACGCACCGCGTAATTGAAGGACGCGACGATTTGCGGGTTGACCCAGAACGCGATGGCCAGGACCAGCGTCACGTTGATCTGGAACGCGGCCACGCCAATCGTGCCCGGAATCATTTTGTAAATCACGCGGCGCACCGTTTCGTCGCGCCACGGCGAAACCCAGCGATAACGAAAACCATCGCGCCAGAGCGTCGGCATCTGGAAGGCCGCCTGCGCCACCCCCGCCGCCAGCACGCCGATGGCCAGCGCGAAAATCTGGTGCGGCAGCCGTTCGCCGTTTGGGTATTCCAACCCCAGCCGGGGGGCGAGCCAGACCACGGACGCAATCATCACAATGTTGAGCATCGTCGCTCCCATGGCCGGGATGAAAAAATGGCCGCGCGCGTTCAGCATGCCCATGAACGCCGCCGCGACGCAGACCAGCAGCATGTAGGGAAACATGACCCGCAGCAGCCGCAACATCAGCTCGGTCTGCACATCAAATTGATGCGCCGCCAGGACGAGGGAAAGGCCGAGCATAACCAGCGCCACCACCACGCTCGCGGCGACGACCAACCCGGAAATCACCGCGTTGGCCGCGCGCCACATCTCAATTTCGCCGTGGGTTTTTTCCTTTTCCTTGAAGATGGGAATGAAGGCCGCCGTCAATGCGCCTTCGCCGAGCAGGCGGCGGAACAGGTTGGGAATCGTGAACGCGAACTGAAACGCCCCGGCCACCCAGCCGTCCCCCATGAACCGCGCATAGACCATCTCGCGCACCATCCCGAGCAGGCGGCTGGTCAGGGTGGCAGCGGCCATCGCGCTGGACGACTTGAGCATCTGTGACATCGCGCCAAGGTTAAAGTCCCCAGCCCGAAGTCCAAAGTCCAAAGTTGAACCGGGAGCGGACAAGCCAAGGCTTGAACTCCAACCACGAACCTCGAATTGGCCATTGGCAATTGGAAACCGGCAATTTAACCTGCTCCCGTGAGCATTCTGGAAGAACTGAAATGGCGCGGTCTCATTGCCGATTGCACCGACGCGCCGGAACTGGCCAAAAAGATTTCCGCGCCCGTCACACTTTATTGCGGCTTTGATCCAACCGCCGACAGCCTGCACGTCGGCAATCTCGTGCCGTTGCTCGCATTGCGGCGTTTCCAATTGCTCGGGCATCATCCCATCGCCGTGGCCGGCGGCGCAACCGGCTCCATCGGCGATCCCAGTGGCAAGACGCAGGAGCGGCAGTTGCTCACGAAGGAGGTGCTGGAACACAACATCGCCAGCGTCAAGGAACAGCTCAAACGCCTGCTCGATTTTGAAACCAAACAAAATCCGGCCCGGCTCGTGGACAACGCCTCCTGGACGGCCAATGTTCCGTTCCTCGATTTTCTGCGCGACATCGGGAAATATTTTTCCGTCAACCAGATGGTCGCCAAGGAAAGCGTCCGCGCGCGGATGGAAGACCGCGAGGTTGGCATCAGCTACACCGAATTCAGCTACATGCTGCTCCAGGCATTTGACTTCCTGAAACTTTACGAGAAACACGGCTGCGAACTGCAAATCGGCGGCAGTGATCAATGGGGCAATATCACCGCCGGCATTGACCTTATCCGGAAAAAACTGGGCAAGCCCGCCTACGGCCTCACGTTGCCGCTCATCACCAATGCCGACGGCACGAAATTCGGCAAGACCGAAGCCGGCGCCATCTGGCTCGATCCGAAACGCACGAGTGTCTATAAATTTTACCAATTTTGGATCAACACCGATGACCGGGATATAATTCGTTATTTGAAATATTTCTCGATATATAGTCCAAAAGAACAAATTGATGACCTTGAAGCTAAACATGCGCAAAACCCCGGGGCAAGAGACGCACACAGGGTTTGGCCAATGAAATGACACAATTAATTCACGGAAAAGACGCGGCGGTAAATGCTTGGTGCCAGTGCTGTTCTGTTTGGCGAAACGGACCCAAATAGAAAATGACCCAGAATTTTTTAAATGTATTACTGGGCGAAGTTTCCGACAACGGAAATTGAAAAACAAAATTTGGTGGCGCTGGCATTCCACTGGTGGAAATTCTGGTCCACGTCGGTTTGTGTTCATCCAAAGGCCAAGCACGAAAAGACATCGAAGGTGGTGGAATTTATATAAACAACGATCGCGAAACAAATTTTCAACGAGACGTAACTCTCAGCGATTTGCTTTGCGGAGAATATCTGCTTTTCCGTAAAGGCAAAAAGAATTACGCCGTCGTGATTGCGAAGTGAATGAGGAGCGCGGACGGCTCGTCCGCGTCATCGCGGGCGAGCCGCCCGCGCTCCGCTTCAAAGCTTTGAGAAAATCCGGTTGGCTTCTTCCAGCGTCTCCTTGGAGCCGATGTCAAACCACAGTCCCGGCACGCGCCAGGTATAAACCGGCGTGCGCGGATAAAGCCATTGCACCAGCCGCCCGGGCTGGTCGGGGTTGTTGCCTTCGGCAATATATTGCCGGATGAAGGCGACCGCCGCTTTCGGATAATAATAAAGCGCAATGCCGGCGAGCGTGCTGGCCGGGTGTTTGGGTTTTTCCTCAAAGGCGGTGATCCGGCCGTCCGCCGCCACCGAAATGGAACTGTATTTCTTGATTTGTTCCAGATCGCCCACGTCGTAGAGCGCCAGCACCGGCGCGTTTTTCTCACGGCAGAATTTTCCAAAATCGCCGAGCGGCTCGCTGAACAGATTGTCGCCGGCCACGACAATCAGGTCGTCGTCCACCGGCTGCGTTTTGAGGACAAAATGGATGTCGCCGATGGCGCCAAGCTTGTCGGCGTCGCTGGTCGTGCCGTCGTTGACGACGGTAAAATTCCATTTCGATTTTGCCGCCTGATGCTGATCCGACCATTGCTGGAAATGACCGGCGAACTTGGCGTTGGTGACGACAAAAACGCGGTCAATGCCGCCGATGGGCGCGAGGTTGTCGAGAACGTGCTCGATCATCGGCTTGCCGGCGACGGGCAGCAACGGCTTGGGTTGCGTGAGCGTCAGCGGATACAAACGCGTGGCATAACCGGCGGCCAAAATGATGACTTTCATGCTCTGGAATCAGTTTCCATGTTTGAAACCATTATTTGCGCTGGGCATGGCGACCGTCAAACAGATACGTGATGAGTCGGCACAAGAAATTGGCGTTCAGGCCTGGGTTGCCGGCCGGAAACGGCCAGAACTTGAATTCCGACCGCGGAATTCACTCCGTCGCCCGTTCCTTGAAGTGGCGGGTCGCCGTTTCCCCCAGGCGTTTGGCGGCCTGCTCGGGCGTGAGGTCGCGTTGCGGTTCGGCCAGCATTTCGTAGCCGACCATGAACTTCTTCACCGTGGCCGAGCGCAGCAGCGGCGGATAAAAATGCGCGTGCAACTGCCAGTGCTCGTAAGCGCCGTCGTCCGTCGGCGCGCCGTGCCAGCCCATCGAATAAGGAAAGCTCGTTTCAAACAGGTTGTCGTAGCGCGTGAGGCTGCGCTTCAAAATGTCCGCCAGGCTCCGGCGCTCGTCCGCGGTCAATTCCGGCAGGCGTTTGACCGGGCGGCGCGGCAGCAGCAGCAGTTCAAACGGCCAGACCGCCCAATACGGCACCAGCGTCACCCAGTGCGGGTTGGCTTCAATGACCCGCTCGTTCAGCTGTAATTCCTTTTCCACGTAGTCCAGCAACAGCCGGCGTTGGTGCTTTTCAAAATAATGCTTCTGGTTGCGATCCTCCGGGACCACGAGGCGGGGCAGAAAATTGCCGGCCCAAATCTGGCCGTGGGGATGCGGATTTGAACAGCCCATGACCTCACCCTTGTTTTCGAAAATCTGGACCCAGCGATATTTGGCGCCCAGTTGGTTGACCTGGTCCGCCCAGACGTTCACCACCCGCAAAACATCCTCCACCGCCATTTCGGGCAGCGTCAGGTCGTGGCGCGGCGAAAAACAAATGACCCGGCACTCGCCCCGCACGGGTTCGCAGCGGAACAACCCGCCGGTATCGCTCCTGCCGGCCGGCACATCAGGCAGCAGCGCGGCGAAATCGTTGGTGAACACCAGTGGTTCCGTGTAGCGGGGATTGACGGCGCCGCCCGCGCGCACGTTGCCCGGACAGAGATAACACTTGGGGTCGTGGGCCGGACGGCTGGCGGAAGCGCTTTCTTCACGCCGACCCTGCCACGGACGCTGGGTGCGGTGGGGGGAGACCAGCACCCATTCGCCGCTCAACGGGTCATGGCGGCGGTGCGGATGAATATTGGGATCGAAATTCACGTTGTGATGGACGAGGGAATGGGTTGGCTGGTCAATTTATTCACGAATGCACGCGCAAACCAGAATTCAAAAAGATTATCACCCGCCGGGCAATCAAAAACTCGGAGATTATGAAATGCACGGATCAGCTTTTGCTTTCAAACAGGCTCGGCGCCGTCTGGCGGGCCAGCTCCCGGCAACGTGCATGTATTTCCGAGGGCGATTCGCATTGGAGCGCAAATTCGGCCAGCGCCTGGGCTTCATTCAATTTGAGCCGGCGCACCATGTATTTGACCTGGGCAATGACGGGGGGCGCGGTGCTCAATTCATCCACGCCGAGACCGATCAACAACGCCGCCAGCACGGGGTCGCCGGCGATTTCGCCGCAGACGCCGGTCCAGATGCCGTGCCGATGCGCTGCGTCCACCGTCACCTTGATAAGGCGGATGATCGCGGGGTGTGTCGGTTCGTATAGATGCGATACCTTCTCGTTCGTGCGGTCGGCGGCCAGCGTGTATTGGATGAGGTCATTGCTGCCGATGCTGAAGAATTTCACCCGCTTGGCCAGCGAGTCGGCGATGAGCGCCGCGGACGGAATTTCAATCATCGCGCCGATATCCATTTTCTCGTCGAACGGCTGCCCTTCGGCGCGCAGTTCAGCCCGGCACTTTTCGACCAGCGCGTTGGCCTGGTTCAATTCTTCCAGACCGGAAATCATCGGGTACATCATCTTGATGTTGCCCTCGGCGCTGGCGCGCAAAATGGCGCGGAGCTGGGCACGAAACAGTTCAGGTTGCGCGAGGCAGAAGCGGATGGCGCGCCAGCCAAGGAACGGATTGACCTCCTTGGCCAGTTGGAGGTGTGAGGCAAATTTATCGCCGCCCAGGTCCAGCGTGCGGATGATGACCGGATTCGGTTTCAGCGCCGCGGCGACCTTGCGATAGGATTGGTACTGCTCCTCCTCGTTCGGCAGGCTTTCCCGGTTGATGAACAGATATTCCGTGCGAAACAGTCCGACGCCCTCCGCGCCGTGCGTCAGGACGGCTTCGATGTCGTGCTGGTCCTCGATGTTCGCGGAGAGATGAATGAATTTACCATCGAGGGTGACGGCAGGCTGTTGCCGTATTTCCTGAAGCTTTTCATCCAGCGACGCCTTGATTTTTGCCAGCTGGCCGTATTCGAACAGCGTCTGGTCGGTGGGATTGACGACGAGGGTGCCATTGTAACCGTCGAGCAGCGCGTAGTCGCCGCTGTTCAATTCCTGGCTGATGGTTTGGAGGCCAACCGCAGCAGGGATGCCCAACGACCGCGCCATGATAGCCGTGTGCGAGGTCTGCCCGCCTATGTCGGTGGCAAAGCCCAGCACGAACTTTTTGTCCAGTTGCGCCGTGGTGGACGGGCTGAGGTCGTGGCTGACCAGAATGCACGGCTCGGTGATATGGCGCAGATCAAATTCGTCTTTGACCTCCAGCAAATTGTCCAGCACCCGGGCCGTCAAATCCCGCATGTCGCTCGCGCGTTCGCGAAGATATTCGTCGTCCGCCGCCACCAGTGCCGTCACGTAACGTTCCGCCACGGTGTGAAAGGCGTAGTCGGCGTTGACCTTTTGGTCGCGGACCATCCGGATGACCTCGTCCACCAGGACCTGGTCCTCCAGCATCAACAGGTGCGCTTCAAAAATGTCCGCCTCCTTCGCACTGAGATTCTCCAGCACCTTGTCCTGGATTTCCAAAATTTGCTGGCGGGTCTGGACCAGGGCTTTTTCAAAACGGCCCACCTCTTCGGTGAGTTCGCCATCGGCCAGCCCGCGCCGGCCAATAATGTGGCGGGCACGGTGGAGCACAAGGATTTTGCCCCGGCAAATGCCGGCGGAAACGGCGATGCCGCGAAACAACTGCTCTCCTTTGGTCTGAACGGACATACGTGTCGAAACAGGAATAACCCAATCTGCACGCCTTGAAAAGCAATTCCAGCGGTAAAAAAAAAGCCCGCGCGCGGCGGGCTTCAACTGCTTAATCCTCAACCTTCAACCCGTCAGGCGCGTTCCATGTATTTGCCGGTGCGGGTGTCCACCTTGATCTTCTCGCCGGTCTTGATGAACAAGGGCACCTGCACCGTGATGCCGGTTTCGAGCGTCACCGGCTTTTGCACGTTGTTCGACGAGTCGCCCCGGACGCCTTCCGGCGCGTCCGCCACCGCCAGCACCACGCTCGACGGCAATTCGATCGATACCGCCTTTTCCTCGACGAAGGTCACCGTCACCGTGGCGTTTTCCACGAGAAAATTTTTCGTGTCGCCGACCAGTTCCGCGGCCAGCGTGACCGTTTCGTAGGTTTCCGGGTCGGTAAAAACGTAATCCTCGCCGTCCTTGTAGCTGTATTCCATTTTTTTGGTGATCATCGGCACCGGCTCGATGCGTTCCGTGGAGCTGAACCGGACGTCGGACGATTTGCCGGTGCGGATGCTGCGGAGTGTCGCCTGCACGAATGCGCGCAGATTGCCCGGCGTGCGGTGCTGCATGTCGAGCACCACACAAATATCGCCGTTATAACTGATCGCCATGCCGCGGCGGAGGTCGTTTGCTGTTGCCATAAAATCAATCGTTAAAAAAACACCATGCTGCCGTCATTTCAGAAGCACGAGAGCCGCTGAGTATAATCACCAAGGGCATGAACGCAAGCGCGGTTTCCGGTGGGGGTTGTCCCAATTGGGTGGTAGGGACATCGCGCTGCGATGTCCTCGCCCGCGTAGCAGCGGGCGAAATGAATCACATCCCCCACCCAAATTTCACATCTCACCCCTTGCGCCGCTGAACGCGGCGCGGACGGCGCGGCGCGCCGTCCCTACCTGATTAGGACACGGCCTTCCGGTGGGTAAAGACCTGATTTCAGCGGGGCGCATCACTCCGGGCAAGCCGTTTTCGGCGTTCGTAACGGGCGTCCAGGCCTTTTATTCCGCCACGGCCAGCGCCATGTCGCGGGTGTAATACAATATCCGGCCGCAGTTGATGCAACCGACAATTTCCAATTGCGATCGGCAGGTGACCAGCGTCTGCGCCGGCAATTTCATGTGGCAGCCGCCGCAAACGCCATGCTGGATGCCGACCACGACGTTGTCGCCCTTGCTTTTGTAAAGCCGTTCATACCGCAGGCGCGCCACTTCCTCCACCGCCGCCGCCAGTTCCGCGCGGCCGCTTTGCAATTCGGCGAGTTCCTGCTTCAAATTGGCCTCGCGCTGATTCAGTTCCGCGATTTGATTTTCAGCCTGTTTCTTCGCCGCGTTGTCCTCCTGGGTTGCGCGGGCAACCTCCCTTTGCGCCGCCTCGCCCTGTTCCATCAAAACAATCTCCTGATCCTCGATTTTGACGATGGCCTCCTTGCACAGCTCGATTTCATGGGCGAGCGCGCGATACTCCTCGTTCTTGCGCGTTTGCAGCTGCTGATTGGCGTATCGCTCGATCTGCGTTTTCTTCTCCTCGACATCGAGTTCGAGCCGTTTGCGGTCGGACTCGATTTGTTTGCCGCGAAGTTTGGCGGCGTCCAGTTGCGTTTGCGTCGCCGCGGCCTTGGCGCGGAGGGTTTCACGTTCCGGCCCGATATGTTCCAACTCCTGTTCGACGCGGCGGATTTGCCGGTCGCGTTCCTGTAACATCAGAAGTTTCTCAATCGCCTCAAGCATTGAATTACAAAGCCTAGCGACTGCTGGCGATCAAGTCAATGCGGGGTAAAAGCGGGTAGTGGTACGGTTTAAATGGAGCGCGGAGCATTGCTCCGCCAGCGTAAACCTTGGTTCTCGCGGAGCATTGCTCCGCGCTCCGAAAACCGCAAATTGTACCACTGCCTAAAAGCGGAGAACGCCTCAATTTAAATTGGTGGACAGGAGCAGTGGCGCCAAATCATTGGTTGAGGTAATATTCGAACCATTCCATGCGGTTGGCACAGGATCGGAACCGGGGGTTGGGGCGCTGCCTGACAATTGTTTTCTCTGTTGCCAGTCCTCCCACGCAATGAAAGCAAAAACCATGAAAACCGAGACCATCAGCATTATTACCACATAAGTCCAAAAGCGTGCGTGATGTTCCGGATCGCCTGGTGGAAGATCTTTTCCCATAGAGCATTTGCTGGTTTTTGATGGTGCGTTTTGAAATTAACCGGCCGGAGGCATCCAGCCAGATGCGATTATTGCTTCATTCATCCCGCCCCTCCTGAAACATAATTATTATGCCAACAACCGCCGCAAACATATCCCCCATCATGACTTCAGTCCATGTCATTTTTGACGTTGGACCCATTCCCTGCGGCTGCAAAACTTTTCCGCGGCAAATTCATTTTGCAGTTTCGGGTTTCGCCGCTAATCTGTTGCCATGCGTTTCATAGGCAACGTCATCGAAAAATTGCAGCGCCATCCCAAACGGGTCGTCTTCCCCGAGGGCGAGGAACCGCGCATCCTGCAGGCGGCCCGGCAGTTTTACGCCCTGCGGCTCGGCGCCCCCATCGTGCTCGGTGACGCGGCCCGGGTGAAGGCCGTCGCGGACGGTTTGAACCTGCCGCTCGAAGGCATCCGCATCATCAATCCGCCGGTGAGCGAGGAGCTGGAAAATTTTACCAACCGCTTCTTCCGGTTGCGCCGCGAAAAGGGCGTGAAAGCGCCGGAAGCGCGCGAAGCCATGCTGCAGCCGAATTATTTTGGCACGATGATGCTGGCAATGCACCAGGCCGACGGCCTGATTTCCGGGG
Organism: uncultured Verrucomicrobiae bacterium; assembly: GCA_963762585.1. Lineage (GTDB taxonomy): Bacteria > Verrucomicrobiota > Verrucomicrobiia > Limisphaerales > UBA11358 > UBA11358. The sequence continues at coordinate 75,509 of CAVXLF010000012.1, read as the reverse complement.
CCTCGCACATCACCAGCAGCCTGCTGCGGCCGCTGTTTCAGATCATCAAGCCTGCGCCGAACATCACCACGGCCTCCAGCTGCATGGTGATGGAGGTCGAGGACACGCGCATCGGCGAGCAGGGCGTGTTGTTCATGGCCGATTGCGGCGTCATTCCCGATCCGACCGTGGATCAACTGGCCGACATCGCCGTTTCCACCGCGCAACTGGCCCGCCACATGCTCGGCGCGCGGCCGCGCGTGGCGTTGCTGTCCTTTTCCACCAAGGGCAGCGCAGCGCATCCGTCCGTCGGCAAGGTCCAGGCCGCCACCGCCGTGGCCCGGCGCAAGGCCGAACAAATGTTCGTGGAAGCCGACTTCGACGGTGAATTGCAGGTGGACGCCGCGCTCGCACCGGAAATCGCCGAACGCAAGCTGCACGACAGCAAGGTGGCGGGAAAGGCGAACGTGTTGATTTTTCCGGACCTGAATTCGGGCAACATTGCCAGCAAACTCGTCCGGCTGGTCGGCCACGCCAATGCCTACGGCCAGATTCTATTGGGCCTGAACCGGCCCGCCGCAGACGTTTCGCGCGGTTCGAACGCACACGACATTCTCGGCGTGGCCGCGATTGTCGGCGTCCAGTCGATTGATTACCAAAAACTTTATCCGGGCGCGGACGCGCGTCTGCCGGGAGAATAATCCGCCATGAACACCGTCACGCCGCGCGTTTTCATTGCCGCCACGCGCCAGAACGACGGCAAAACCACCGTGTCGCTCGGCCTGATCGCCGCGCTGCAGGAACCGTTCCCGCGCATCGGCTACATCAAGCCCGTCGGCCAGCGCTTCGTCGAAATCGAGGAACAAAAAATTGACGAGGACACCGTGCTCATGGATGCCGTTTACCAGATGAACTGCCCGCTGGTGGACATGAGCCCGATTGCCGTCGAGCCGGATTTCACCCGCAAATATCTGCTGGCCGCGAACAATGAGGCGCTCATCAAAAAAATCCAGAAGGCCTTCGACCGGGTCGCCTGGGAGAAGGATTTTGTGCTGTGCGAAGGTTCCGGGCACGCCGGCGTGGGGTCGGTGTTTGATTTGTCCAACGCGCGCGTGGCCAAGCTGCTCGGCGCCAAGGTCATCATCGTCAGCCAGGGCGGCATCGGGAAGCCGATTGACGAAATCGCGCTCAACCAGGCGCTGTTTGAAAAGGAGGGCGTCGAGGTCATCGGCGTCATCCTCAACAAGGTGCTGGGGGAAAAGGTGGATTACGTCACGGATTTCGCCCGGCGCGGCTTGAAACGCAAAGGATTGGATTTGCTGGGCGTGTTGCCGTACGAACAGATCCTTTGCGATCCCACCATGGATTCGATCCGCGAGGAACTGCACGCCGAACTGCTCAATCGACCGCCCACCCTCAACCTGCCGGTGAACGATGTCGTCGTGGGCGCGATGGGCGCGCAAAACGCCATGCAGTTCTTCCGGCGCGGCGTGCTGCTCATCACGCCCGGCGACCGCGAGGACATCCTCCTGGCCGCCGGGGCGACCCTGAACCCGCACAGCGAGGACAAGATGGCCGGGATTGTTTTGACCGGCGGCCTGCGGCCCTCCGAGAGCGTGATCAAGGCCCTTCAAACCATGCCCATCCCCGTGCTGCTGGCCAAGGCCGACAGTTACAAGGTCGCTTCCAAGGTCCATAACCTGACCGTCAAAACGCGGCCGACCGACGCCGAAAAAATTTCGCTCATCCGCAATATTGTCGCCCAAAACGTGAACGTCAAAAAGATCATAGATGCGCTATGATGATTTTAAGTTTTAAATTTTTAGTTTTTAGTTGCAGCATCCGTCCGGCATGAAATCCAGCATTATTAAAGACAAAAGCTATGCTTTTGCCTTGCGAACCATCACGCTGGCAGGATGGTTGAAAGCGCAAAAAGAGTTTGAGATTGCAGGACAGATTTTACGTTCCGGCACGGCCATTGGTTCAAATGTCGAGGAAGCCCTGGCAGGAGTAAGTCGGGCGGATTTTATCGCAAAAATGTCCATTGCCTCCAAAGAAGCAAGGGAAACTCATTACTGGTTGCGGCTCTTGCGTGACTCAAAAATTATCACCGAATCAAGAATCACGTTGCTCGAAAACGAAAGTTTGGAGTTAATCCGCATTTTGACTGCCATTGTTAAAACAACCCAATCAAACGGAGCCAACTCAAAATTAAAAATTAAAAACTAAAAATTTAATGGTTCTACCCATCAATGCTGCGCTGAAAAATCTGCCGGTGTACCAGCCGGGCCGCCCGATTGAGGAGGTGGCGCGCGAACTCGGCCTGCCCGCCGAAACCATCATCAAGCTGGCGTCGAATGAGAACCCGTTCGGACCCTCGCCGCTCGCCCTGGCCGCGATGCAAAAGGCGCTGGCCGGCGTGAACCTGTATCCCGACGGCAATGCGTTTTACCTCAAACAAAAGCTCGCCGGGAAGCTTGGCGTCGAGCCGGCACATTTGATTTTTGGCAACGGCTCGAACGAAATCATTGAATTCATCGGGCACGCGCTGCTCGCGCCCGGCACGGATGTGATCGTGTCGCAATATTGCTTCGCGGTTTATCCCATCGTCACGAGACTCTTTGGCGCGAACCTGATCACGGTTCCGGCAAAAAATTACGGGCACGACCTCGCTGCCATGCTCCGCGCCATCACGCCGCAAACCCGCATCGTCTTCGTGGCGAACCCGAACAATCCCACCGGCACGCTCGCGCCACGCGAGGAAGTCATCCGGTTCGTAAATGACGTGCCCGACAACGTGTTGCTGGTGATGGACGAGGCGTACCTTGATTTTCTGGACGACCCGCTGGATTTGTCTCCGCTCGTCCGCCTCGGCACGCGGTCGAACCTGATTTTGATGCGGACGTTCTCGAAGATCCACGGGCTGGCCGGACTGCGCATCGGCTACGGCATCGGCAACGTCGAATTGATTGCCGCGCTGGAAAAAATCCGGCAGCCGTTCAATCTCAACCTGCTCGCCCAAACCGCCGCGCTCGCCGCGTTGGATGACGTTGAACACGTCCGCAAAACCCGCGCGAATAACTTTGCCGGGCTGAAATTCTTCGAGCAGGCATTTCGCAGTCTGAAGCTCGATTACGTTCCGTCGCACGCCAATTTCATTCTGGTCCGCGTTGGCGACGGCCAGCGCGTGTTTGAATCGCTGCAAAAACAAGGGGTGATTGTGCGTCCGATGGGCGGCTACCAGTTGCCGGAATGGATCCGCATCTCCATCGGCACGCCGCCGGAAAACGAGCGGTGCCTCGGCGCGTTAAAATCCATCCTGGGCCAGAAATAAATATTTGAATCCCGCCAAAAAACGAATACTTGTTTGGCGTAGACGATTGAATGATTAGCCAAACGTGAAACCGACCGACCTGCGGGGCATCCTGCAATACATTCCGCAATTCCGCGACAAGACGTTCATCCTCGCGGTGGACGGCGCGATTGTCACCGATGAGAATTTCGCCACGCTGCTGCTGGACGTGGCGGTGTTGCGCTCGTTGAGCATCCGCGTCGTGCTCGTGCATGGCGCGTCGGCGCAAATCAAGGCGCTCGCCGAGGAACAAAAAGTCCCGCCCTCCAATCTCGACGGCGCCGGCATCACCGATGCCGCCACGCTCAAGCTCGCGCTCACCGCCGCCAACCGGCTCACGCACGAAATCCTCGAAGGCCTTTCAGCCAACGACCTGCGCGCCGCCAGCACCAACGTCATCATCGCGCATCCGGTCGGCATCATCCAGGGCGTGGACCAGTTGTTCACCGGCAAGGTCGAGCGGGTGGATGCCGCGCTGTTGCAAACGTTGCTGGCCCAGGACGTCATCCCCGTCATTCCGCCGCTCGGTTTCGACGGCGACGGCAAGACGTATCGCGTGAATTCCGACGGGGTGGCGGTGGCGGTGGCCGAGGCGCTCAAGGCCATCAAGCTGATTTTCATCACGACCCAGGACGGTTTGCGCTACAACCAGCAGCTCATCCGGCAGATGCTTGTGTCCGAGCTGCAAAATCTGCTGCAACAGAACAGTCCGGGATTCGCGCCGGAAATCCTGTCCAAGGCGCAGCACGCGGCGGCCGCCTGCAAGGCCGGCGTGCCGCGGGTGCACATCATCAACGGCAAGGTGGACGAAGGGCTGCTCGCGGAGGTGTTTTCCAACGACGGCATCGGCACGCTGATTTACGCCAACGAATACCAGCAAATCCGGCCCGCGCGGAAAAAGGACGTGCGGGCGATCCAGGTCCTCACCCAGAAGGCCGTGGAAACGGACGAATTGGTCAAGCGCAGCAAGGCGGCGATTGAAAAAAATCTCGGCGACTATTTCATTTTTGAAATTGATAAAAATCCGGTCGCCTGCGTGGCGCTGCACGTCTATCCCGAACAGAAAAAAGGCGAACTGGCGTGCCTGTATGTCAGTTCGTCGAACGAAAACCAGGGCATCGGGCGGAAACTGATCCAGTTCATCGAAAACAAGGCGCGCGAAATGGGATTGAGCGAGCTCATCACGCTCTCGACGCAGGCGTTCACCTATTTTCAATCGAAGGGCGGCTTCGGCGAGGGCACCCCCGACGATCTGCCGCCCGCCCGCCGCGAAAAATACGAGCAAAGCGGCAGAAATTCCAAGGTGCTCGTGAAAAAATTGAAATAAAGCGAGCTGCGGATTTTAACGCAGAGACGCAGAGGCGCAGAGGTAAACGACCGCTTGAATGAATCGATTCCATGAATGCTCCCGCGGCTTCGCGTCTTTGCGTTGACATCTTCCCGGCCTGCGAAAAACACGGCATTTCGCCAACCCGATATCTTCTCATCGTCAATATCGCCGGACAAACGGTTTCATTGTTTGAAAAAGCTGCAGCGGTGGTCACAGACCGCCGCTACAATTTCGTAAAAAAAATGCCCTGTTCCACTTCGCGCTTCGGCATCGGCCAGACGGAAGGCTCGAATCGCACGCCGCTCGGCTTGCATCGCATTGCGGAAAAAATCGGCGCCGGCGAGCCGGCGGGAACAGTTTTCAAGGCGCGCAAGGGGGTCGGCCACACGTCACAGCCAGGATTTGCGGACGCCAAAATCACCACGCGCATCCTCTGGCTGGAAGGGCTCGAACCCGGATTCAATCGCGGCGGCAACGTGGATTCGCACGCGCGTTACATTTACCTGCATGGCACGGCGGACCAGATGAGCATCGGCCAGCCCGCCTCCTGCGGCTGCATTCATCTGGCCGACGCGGATTTGATTCCGCTGTTCGATTTGATACCCGACGGCACATTGGTATGGATTTCTGAAAATGATTCGCCGCCGGCCTGAACCGGCGGATTTCGTGATTGGCGCTTGCGATTTGGCGGACCGCGGCTAGCTTGTTCTTGTGTTTGTCCGGTTTGGCAAATGGTTTGTGATTGTGGCGCTCATCGCGACCACCGGCGCCCATTGGGCCGCGCTGCAATCGGTTGCATGGACGACGATGCTCGCGGATAATTTGCGCTCACACTCGCTATCCGAGTCCGTGACCCGCACATTCGACGGCAAATATCCCTGTCCGATTTGCCGGGCGATCGCCGCGGCCCGCCAGGCCGAAAAGAAAAGCGAGTTCACGGCGCAAACCCAGAAACTTGAATTTCCGCCGGTCAAAGCGAACTTCGTTCCGATTGCCCCTTCCCGTTTTCAACTTCTGCCCGTCACGGACCGGTTTGCGGGAGCGCTCCCGCAACCACCGCTGACGCCCCCGCCGCGCAGTTTCCCGGTTTGATCCTCATTTATGGTAGGGGCACCGCACTGCGGTGTCCGGTCGGCGCAGCGCGCCGACCCTACCTGATTTTGCAAAAAATAATTCAACCTGAGATCCGCCTGATGGCGTGGTTTCGCAATTTGGAATTTAGAAAATGAAAAATAAAAAAAATAATTTGGGAGCAATAAAATTGGGCGGTGGTTTGCTGGCCGGAATGCTCGCGCCCGGCGTGGTTCATGCCTGCGCGTGCGGTTGCGGGGTGTTTGACGTGGGCACGAGTTCCATGTTTCCGGGCGGCCCGGGTGGGATGGCCTTTCTTCAATACGATTATCAGAACCAGAACCGCAACTGGAGCGGCACATCGCAGGCGCCGGCGGCAAACAACAGCGACAAAAAAATCGAGACGGACTTTATCACCCTGGGCCTGCAATACATGTTCAATGACCAATGGGGCGCGCAACTGGAGGTGCCTTATGACTTCCGTCTTTTCCAGACAGACCTCGGCGGCGGCGACATTGCGTCCCGAAGCTGGAGCCAGCTGGGCGACCTGCGGCTCGAAGGCATCTACACGGGATTCTTCGCGGATTCGTCGGCCGGCGTGACGTTCGGTTTAAAATTGCCGACGGGCAGTTACACTCACGAGTCGGATGTGGTGGACCGCGACACGCAAATCGGCTCGGGCAGCACGGACCTTTTGCTCGGCGGTTTTTATCGCGGCAACATCACCCCGGACGACAAGTGGGACTGGTTTGCGCAGGCATTGTTGGATGTGCCAACGCTGACGCAGGCCGGCTACCGCCCCGGGACGGAAGTGGATGCCGCCGGCGGCATTGATTACAAGGGGCTGGCCATCGGCCGCGTGCGGGTTTCGCCCGTGGCCCAGGTCATCATTTCCGAACGCACGAGCGACCACGGTTCCAACGCGAGCCCCGACGACAGCGGCTATCAGCGGCTCATGCTTTCACCCGGAATCGAATTCCACGTTCATCCGGTGAAAATCTATGCGGACGCGGAATTCCCGGTTTTCCAACACTTCACCGGCAATCAACTCGCCGCGCCGGTGCTGTTCAAGGTGAGCGCGAGTTATATGTTCTGATTCTCATCCCAACCAACAACCGATAACCAACAACCAAAAGGAAACATGAAAAATATAAAATGCCTCCTCGCCATTGTGCTGACGGCAACCATCGTCGCGATCTCACTCACGAGCCGCGCCGATGACCCAAAACCCAAACCGTATCCGCTCGACACCTGCCTCGTTTGCGGTATGAAATTAGGAGGCCCGATGGGCGGGCCTTACGTGTTTGTCTATAAAGGCCAGGAAATCAAGGTTTGTGACAAATCCGAAAAGGCGGCCTTTGACAAGGACCCGGACAAATACCTGAAGAAGCTGGCCGACGCCAAAGCCGGGTCGAAATAAAAATCACATGCCTGAAAAAGCCGGTTCCAAATCATCCAACAGCGAGCGGCTGTTTTTTTATGCCGCAATCGTCATGTCCCTGGTCTTTGGAACCGGCTTCTGGCTGCTGATGTATGCATTAAACCACCATGTCAACGCGCCGGAACCGCCCCCGGATGATGCCTCCCCGCTCGCGATGGCGCCGGATCACCCGCGGCAACTGGTCAATTTTTCCCTCACCGACCAGACCGGCCGTGCTGTCACGCGGGCGGACCTGAACGGCAAATATCTCGTGGTGAGTTTCCTGTTCACCAGCTGCTCGCTGACCTGCCCCATTGTCAGCAGTCAGATGGGAAAGATTCAGCAACTCACCAGCAACCAACCTGATGTGCGGCTGGTGTCGCTGACCGTGGATCCGGAGGACGACACGGTGCCGGTGCTGGCGAAATACGGCGAATATTTCACCTCCGACACCAACCGCTGGTTGCTTCTGACCGGCGATGCGGGCGTGATTCGCAACCTGATTGGCACCAGTTTTCTGGCCAAGGACACAAATAATGCTTTCGGCTATATGCCGGGCAATTTTGCCCATATCGAACGCATCGCCGTGGTGGATCCGCAGGGCCACGTGCGGGACTATTTTGACGGTTTGAACAACGGCGCACCGGAGGCGGTGACCAACGAAATCCATCAACTAAGGAAATGAGCATTTTGAAATCAGCCGCCGCGAAGCGTGTGCGCCTGGCTGGCGCACTTTGGTCATTACTCGCGGCTGGCGGTGCCATCATCAGCGCGACACCAGACGCCGGTGGCGAGACGGTTCAATCCTATCCCGCAAGCGGCGTGGTGGAACAAATCGCGCCCGACCAGCGCCAGGTCACCATCCATCATCAGGCCATTCCCGGCTACATGATGGAAATGACGATGCCTTTTCCCGTCAACGACACCAACGAACTGGAGGGCGTCTCGGCCGGTGACAAAATCGCCTTCACCCTGGTCGTGGGCCGGACCAATGCCTGGGTGGAAAACATTCAACGCGTGGGACACACCGACAAAGCCATCACCGATTCCATGCCCGTGACCGGCGACCGGTTTACCACACTGAAACCGGGGGACATGCTGCCGAACGGTAACCTGGTGACTGAAGACGGGCGCCAGATCCACTTCTCCGACTTACGCGGCAGCGCGGTGGCGTTTACGTTCTTTTTCACGCGCTGTCCGCTGCCCAATTATTGCCCCCTGATGAACCGGAACTTTGATCAGGCGCGTGCCCTGCTGCTCGCAACGACCAATGCCCCGACCAACTGGCTGTTTCTTTCCATCTCCTTTGACCCGGAATTCGACACGTCCCAGGTGTTGTCGGAGTATGCCGATGAGTTTCGCGGCACCAACGCCGCCCATTGGCTTTTTGCCGGCGCCACCACCAACACGCTGGCCCGCCTCGTGCCACGCCTGGGATTGATGGTCATGCGCCAGGGAAACAGCCTTTCGCACAACCTCCGAACCGTGGTGCTCGACCCGCAGGGCCGCATTTACCAACAATTTAATGGCAACCAATGGACGGCCCAACAGCTGGCCGAGGCGCTGCGGGCGGCGGCGCGGCCAAAGGACTGAGGGGCGGGCGGATTGCCATTCGCCCTCGCGAGGTTGGAATTTCCCATTTTTCAATCGGCTTTTTTAGCGTATTATCCTGTCTGTGACCTTGACGGAACAAATGACGCGACTGGCCAGACAGGCCAAGGCGGCGTCGCGCGAACTCGCGCAACTGACCACGCGCGAGAAGAATGATTGTTTGCTCGCCATGGCCGATGCGCTCGAGAAAAATTCTGACGCGCTCAAACAGGCGAACGCGCTCGACCTCGATGCCGGCACCAAGCTCGGGCTTTCGTCCGCCATGCTCGACCGGCTCAAGCTGGATGACCAACGCATCGCCGCCATGGCCAAAGGACTGCGCGAGGTCGCGGCGTTGCCCGATCCAGTTGGTCGCATCCTGGACGAACGCGTCCGGCCCAACGGTTTGAAGCTCCAAAAGATTTCCACCCCCATCGGCGTCGTGGTCATCATTTACGAATCCCGGCCCAACGTGACCGCGGACGCCGCCGGCCTGTGTTTCAAATCCGGCAACGCCACCATTTTGCGCGGCGGGAAGGAAGCGATGCATTCCAATCAGCTCATCGCCCGGACGATGATTGAGGCGGGCAAACAAGCGCTGGCCAGATTTCCCGGACACGCGATTCAAGTCGTGCCCGTGACCGATCGCGAGGCGATTCCCATCCTGCTGTCGCTCACGCAATATATTGATTTGTGCCTGCCGCGCGGCGGCGAAGGGTTGATCCGTGCCGTGGCCGAATGCTCGAAGGTGCCGGTCATCAAACATTACAAGGGCGTCTGCCACGTTTACGTGGACGCCGACGCGGACCTGAAAATGGCGGAGGCCATCGCCCTGAACGCCAAGGTCCAGCGCCCCGCCGTTTGCAACGCCATGGAAACCCTGCTGGTGGACAAGCAGATTGCCGCGCAGTTTTTACCGGCGGTTGGCCAGCGGCTCAGCGAAAAGCGGGTGGAATTGCGCGCGGATGCGGATGCCGAGGCCATTTTGAAATGCTCGATGCATAACACCCAATCCGCCATCAAACGGGCCACGGAACAGGATTGGTTCACCGAATACAACGACTACATCCTGAACGTGCGGGTCGTGGACGGTGTGAAGCAGGCGATTGACCACATTAATCACTACGGCTCGGCGCACTCGGACAGCATCGTGACGAAGAACGAGGCGCACGCGCGGCAGTTCCTGGCCGAAGTGGATTCCGCAGCGGTTTATTGGAACGCCTCCACGCGGTTCACCGACGGCGGCGAATTCGGCATGGGCGCGGAAATCGGCATCAGCACCGACAAAATCGGCGCGCGCGGCCCGATGGGCCTGGACGAATTGACCAGCTACAAATGGATTGGCATCGGGACCGGACAAATCCGGGTCTAGGAAAATCTGCCATTTCCCGTTCCAACACTGCATTCATTTCGGACACCCGCGTGTCCCGTTAAGGCTCGCGTCCTTAAAGCTCCCCTCAACTACAACGTCAACGTCCCGATTTTTGGAATGAGAACCGGGGCCATGCGCGTTGGAACAAGCCATGCTCGGATGAGGGTCTATGCGGAGTCGTACCTTGGCCTTTCTATCCGGCTGTTGCGGACTGTTCGTTTTCTTCGGCGTCACACCAGCAAATGCACAAAGCAATCAAACCATCTACGCCGATTCGCTTTCGAGCGGGTGGGTGGATTGGAGTTGGGCCACGGTGAATCTGGCGAACACCAGCCCGGTGCACACCGGTTCCGATTCCATCAGCGTAACCGAGGGCGCCTGGGGCGGTTTTTTCCTTCATGACAACACGCCCTTTGACCCTTCCAGCTTTACGAACCTGAGTTTCTGGGTCAATGGCGGTCCGGCCGGCGGTCAGTTGTTGAAGTTGCAGGTGGTGATCGGCAACACCGTGGTCGGCGGCGAGGTCGATCTGGCGGCTCTGCCCCAAAACACCTGGCAACAGATCAACGCCCCCATTTCCACCCTCGTCGCACCGGGCCAGCCCCTGATTGACGGATTCTGGCTCGCCGACCGCACCGGAACAGCCCAGCCGGTCTTTTATCTGGATGACGTGGTGTTGGTGGCCGGACCACCGCTTCCGCCCACCACCAACGCTGCCGTCACCGTGTCCGTGGATGCCGGCGCCAATCGTCATCCGATCAGCCCCCAGATTTACGGCACGGCCTTCGCGACCTCGAATCAGTTGGCGGATTTGAATTTCACGATGAACCGGTCCGGCGGCAACAGCGAAACCCGATATAACTGGCAGATTAACGCGCACAATCTGGCGGCGGACTGGTATTTTGAAAGTTATCCGGACACCAGCGCAACGCCGGGCGCCACCGCGGATGATTTTGTCGCCAACAGCAAAAACGGCGGCGCGCAGGCAATGATCACCATCCCCATGATCGGCTGGATGCCCCGGCTGGGGCCGGGCCGCGCCATCCTGGCCAGCTATGCCGTCAGCAACTATGGTCCGCAAACTTCGGTTGACCCGTATTTCACCGTTGCCGGCAACGGCATCAGCGTCACCAACAACACCCCCATTACCTGGAACAATCCGAATGACGCCAATTTCCCCACCAACTCCGCCTTTCAGCAGGGTTACGTTCAGCACCTGCTCGGTCAGTGGGGTGCCGCCACCAACGGCGGGGTGCGCTATTACCTCATGGATAACGAGGAAAGCATCTGGTTCTCGACGCACCAGGACGTTCATCCGGTCGGGCCGACCATGCAGGAAATTCGCAACGATTTTTTTACCTATGCCGGCATGGTGAAGTCCAACGATCCCGACGCGCTGGTTTGCGGACCGGAGGAATGGGGTTGGAATGGCTACCTGTACAGCGGTTATGATCAACAATGGGCCAGCCACAATAATTGGACCCCGGCAAATTTTCCCGACCGCAGCACCAATGGGGGATGGGATTACCTGCCGTGGCTGCTGAATCAGATTCACCAGCATGACCTGGGCAGCGGCCGGCGGTTGCTCGACTATTTTACCCTCCATTGTTATCCGCAGGAAGGCAGCGTGGGCAGCAGCGACACCACCGTGGCCACCCAGCTTCTGCGGAACCAATGCACCCGCCAGTTCTGGGATTCCAATTACGTGGACCCCAGCTGGATCAACAGTGTCATCATGTTGATCCCCCGCATGAAAAGCTGGGTGGCAACGAACTATCCCGGAACCAAAACCGGCGTCACCGAATACAACTGGGGCGCTGAACCGTCCATGAACGGTGCGACCGCCCAGGCCGACCTGCTCGGCATTTTCGGTCGGGAAGGACTTGATCTGGCCACCCGTTGGACAACACCGGACTCGGGCACGCCGACCTATCTGGCCATGAAACTCTATCGCAACTATGACGGCAACCAATCCGCCTTTGGTGACACCAGCGTGGCGGCGACGGTGCCAAACCCGGACAATCTTTCGGCCTTTGCCGCCATTCGAACCAATGACAACGCCCTGACCATCATGGTGGTCAACAAGGTCCTCACCGGGTCGACGCCGTTTTCGCTCAGCCTCACCAACTTTGCCGGCAGCGGAACCGCGCAGGTCTGGCAGCTCGCCTCGACCAATAACATCACCCGCCTGGCGGACCTGCCTTACGGCGGCGGAACCATCAGCAATACACTCCCGGCCCAGAGCATCACGCTCTTTGTGTTGCCCGCAACCAACGTCTTCAGCCTGCAAGCCGGCTACAACAGCCCGCCCGGACAACTGGGCATCTGGCTCAACGGTCAGACCGGACAAACTTATACGCTTCAATCGTCCACCGACTTGATTCATTGGTCGGCAGTCAATACCAACCGGCTGGCGAGCAACTCGTTTGAATTTTTCATGCCCACAACCAATGCAATGCAGATGTTTTATCGCGGGCTGTTGAACAGCCCGTGAAGATAAATCGCCCCGCCGGAAGGCAGCCGCGGCGGCCGGCCGGCGTTCTTTTTTGACGCTGAACATTTTGCAGCTTACTGTCTCCGGCGTGGACGCTGTTTCTTCCAATCCCAAATCCGCGGCGGATGTCGCGCATTCGGTTCGCGGGCAAATCCCCAAAGACGGGCTTTTTGCCGGACTCGACTGGCGCATTTCGCCGGAGCCATTTGCGCTCGGAGAAAACGTGGCGAAGGAGATTGAATCGCTGGGCCGGGTGCTGCTCCAGTTTTATCGCGCCGTCAATCTGCTTTACCGGCGCAGCGTGGAGGGAAAACAGTCCGCGTGGATCGCGGAACTGCTGGACCGCGGCAAGCCCGCCGGATTGATCGAGCTGCAGCGTTCACCCGCGTTTAAAAACGAGGTGCCGCGCGTCATCCGGCCGGACATTTTGCTGACCGAACCCGGCCTCAGCATCACCGAACTCGATTCCGTGCCCGGCGGCATCGGCCTGACGGCGTGGCTGGGGCAGACGTATTCCAACCTTGGGCGGGACGGCGTGTCGCCATCCCAAACTTCGGAAACACCAACAGACAATTCAGGGACGGCGACCCGCCGCCCCTCCCAGGAATTAATCGGCGGCGCGGATGGAATGATTCGCGGCTTTGAAAGCATTTTTGGCGACGCGAAAAACATTCATATCGTCGTTTCCGAGGAAGCCGCGACGTACCGACCGGAAATGGAATGGATCGCAAATCAACCTGGGAATTCAAAATTCAAAATTCAAAATTCAAAATTTAACGGCTTCGCCGACGGCGACGCCATTTACCGGTTCTTTGAACTGTTCGATCTGGCGAACGTGCCGGATTCCAAACGGATTTTTGAACTGGCCGCCGACAAAAAAATCCGGTTGACGCCGCCGCCGAAACCGATTTTTGAGGAGAAGCTGTTGTTCGCGCTTTTGTGGAACCGGAACCTGCGTGATTTCTGGCGCGGGGAACTGGGCGAGGGATTTCTGGCGCGCCTGCAAAAACTGATTCCCTACACGTGGCTGGTGGATCCGGCGCCGCTGCCGCCGCATGCAGCGATTCCCGAGCTGAACCTGACCGACTGGCAGCAGCTCAAAACACTGTCGCAACGCCAGCGCGAATTGATTTTGAAGGTGTCCGGCTTTTCCGAGCACGCGTGGGGCGCGCGCGGCGTCTATCTCGGCAGCGATTTGTCGCACGCAGACTGGAGCGCGGCGGTGGACCGGGCTCTGACGGATTTTTCAACCTCGCCGTTCGTGTTGCAACGTTATGAAAAACCGAAGACCGTCGAGGCGCAGTGGTTTGATTTTGAAAAAAACACCGTCGTGCCGATGAACGGCCGGGTCCGGTTGTGCCCGTACTATTTCGTTGCGGGCGAAGGCGATACAGCGCGCCCGCAACTCGGCGGCGTGCTGGCGACCATTGTTCCGGCCGATAAAAAAATCGTCCACGGCATGAGCGACGCAATCCTGGCGCCGTCCATGGTTTGATCCGCGCAGATTTTATTGACGGGCGCGCGGCGCTTCTGGTTCACTGCCGGCCAAGCCACATGCCTTCAAAAACCCAGCGAGGTGCCTCGAAAGCGACGACGACGGAACGCCGCCACGCCGCGCTGCTTAATCTGCTGGGGGATGAGAATGCGGGGGTTTATCAAGCCGTGCGCGAGCAAATTCTGGCCGAAGGCGGCACCGCGTGTGAATGGCTGCGGCCCCATGCCTTGAGCAACGATCCGCTGCTGCGCCGGCGCGTCCAGGAAATCATCCGGCACATCGACCAGCAGGCGGGCGACAACCGTTTTCTCAGTTTCTGCCTGAACCATGGCGAGGAATTTGACCTGGAATCCGCCGCGTGGCTGCTGGCCCGGACGCAATTTCCCGAAATCAACGTGGAAGCCTATCAGGCGCTGCTCGATGGTTATGCGAACGCGCTGCGCGAGCGTACCGACCGCCACGGACGCGCCAATGCGATGCTGGGAAAAATCAGCGACCACCTTTTCGGCGAACTCGGCTTCAAGGGCAACGAACAAAATTATTATGACCCGGACAACAGCTACCTGAATCGCGTGCTCGACCGGCGGACGGGCAATCCGATTTCGCTTTGCCTGTTTTACATGCTGCTGGCGCGGCGGTTGCGGCTGCCGATTGTCGGCATCGGCCTGCCCGGACATTTCATCTGCCGCCACCAGTCCGCGGCCGGTGAGATTTACGTGGACGTCTTCAACCGCGGCCGGCTGCTGACCAAGGCCGACTGCGTGCATTATCTCGTGCGCGGGAATTATGATCTGCGCGAGGAATATCTGGCCCCGGTCAGCCCGCGCCGGATTTTTTTGCGGATCTGCAGCAACCTGCACCAGATTTATCTCGAACTGGGCCTGAAAGACGACGCCACGCGCGTGCAACGCTATCTCGTGGCGCTCGCGCGTTGACTTGCCAAACCGCCGCCTACCGCGTAATAAATAACATCAGCGCCAGTTTAGCTCAGTGGTAGAGCAACGGTTTTGTAAACCGTCGGTCGTCGGTTCAAATCCGACAACTGGCTCCACTTAAAAACAACCCGTTTACCTTTGGCTGTTTGCTGCTTAAACACGCATTTCGGGCGGTCCCAACTTTCGCAGGTCAAGTCACCGTTTGGTCACCTGATTCCCCATTTGACGCATTCGGCAAACACACAGCCAATATGGCGATAGGTTCGGTTATCTGCGCCGGGTTCCGACCGCGAACGCAGCCAGACCAACGAACATAAGCCCTGTTGCCGTGGGTTCCGGCACGGGAGTAACGCTTAACGAGATATTGGCGAGATACTGAAACGGGGTGCAACCATCAGTCGCATAGCCACGAAGCGTTTCAATTGCGATTTCATGCGTGCCGGCTGTGACCGCCCCGGAGTAGCTCAAAGTCGAGCGCAACGTTGTTTCCGCTCCGTAGACCAGGCCAAAGGCGTGACTGTCAACAGCAGTTCCATCCAGAAGCAGTTCGAAGGATCCGGCATCGGCGTTTGCACATTGAACTCTCGCGGCAATATCCAGGGAAACACTAAGCTGGCCCGCGTCAAGGGGTACATATTGATAAATTCCACTGCCTTGTCCCAAACCACCGCCACCAATCGCACCGCTGGTTACACCCACTTCGAACTCGGCACTGTACGATGGCATCCCGGGGCCCGCCGTATCGAATTGAACCACCTGAGGAGTAATCGCGCTTCCGCCATGCGTTGTGTTGAAGAGCGTCCAATCCGTGAACTCGCCGGTTTCGAAATCTCCGTTGATCAACTGCGCCGGCGCGGTTTCCGCCGTCGTAAACAGTAATGCGAACAGCAGACATTTCAGGTGGGCAGACTTCATATTGGGCTGATGGTTGCCATTCCGCCAATTCATTAGCAATTGGAATGCTTATTCATAAAAAGTCAAGCCATATCTTACAATGCATGACTTGATTTTTGATTAACAGCCTTCAGCCTCCGATAACCTACCCGTTAATCACACTCGTACTGTGCATTTGTAAACCGCCGGTCGCCGGTTCAAATCCGGCAGCTGGCTCCAGTCTTCCGTGAGCTTGTCATTGCGCCGTTGGCCAAATTCGGAAACACTCCGGCCGAAAGAATTTCATGCCTCGCAAACCATCAGAACGGCCGGATGCAGCGACGTCGGTGATGATTCTCGGCGTCGGCTCGTTTGCGCACAGCCTCGGACGCGCCTTGACGGACGCGGGCGCAAACGTCTCAACGTATCTCACGCGCAATTACGGCCATTACCCGCCGTCGCTCGTGGGGCCGACCTTTTCACGCGACGCATTTCCCAGCCCGGTCCCGCTCATCAAGAAAACCGGCGTGGACATCGTCATTCCCCAATCCATTGACTGGGCGCTCGCGCCGTGGGCGAAGGATTTGCTGAAGTCCGGCGTTGGTATTTTCAGCCCCACGCGCGAGGCGATGCGCATCGAGCGCGAACGGGATTTCGCCCGGAAACTCTGCGCGGACTTCAAGATTCCGTTTCCGCAGGCTTACGTCGCCTCAAACCGGCTCGAAGCTGAAAAAATCCTGGCAGACCATCCGCAGCCGTTCGTCATCAAAAACCCGCTCTGCTCGCCGACCAGTCCGATTCACACCATCCTGTGCGAAACCGTCGAGGACACGCGGGCATGGCTGCGGCACGTCAATTATGCCGAGGGCGTTTTTTTACAGGAATACCTCGGACGCGCCGAGGCCGGGCACATTGCGCTGGTCAGCGGCGGCGAGATTTATTCGCTCGTCACCAATCAGGAATACAAATACGCGTTCGACGGCAACCAGGGCATCGTCGCCGGCGCGCCGCTCGGCGGAATCGTCGAGCGCGACCCGCATGACAAATACGGCCTGGCCCGGCAGCTCATCCATCCGCTGCTGCCGTGGCTGCGCAAAGTGAATTACCATGGGCCGATCCAGGTCACTGCCGTCAAAGTGGCGGCGACGCCTCGTCGCCGTCCCGATGCGACGAAGGCGTTGCAGCCACTTGGCCAATGGCATGTCATCGAATATAACATCCGCATCGGCGTCACCTCCGGCCCGATGATTTTGCAGATGCTAAAAAATCCGGTGGAAACCGTCCGGCGAACCACCCGGAACGAAAAACTCGCCCCGCAGTTCAAGGACAAATCAAACTTCGGCTGCTCGCTCACGGTGGCCGGCTACGGCTATCCGTTCACCCAGGTCCGCAGCCCGCATCTGCCATTGGAAGTGGACGGCCAGTTCGATTGTGACGTCTGGTGGAACGAAGTGGCGCGCGGCGCGGATGGCCAGCTCGTCTCCACGGGCCATCGCATCGCCGACGTGATTGCATTGGCGCCGACACTGGACGCGGCGATAGCCAGGGCTTACGCAAACATCCGCAAAATCCGCGTCGTGGGCAGCTATTTCCGGACGGACGTTGGTCAAAGTTTGTGGCCGCCGGGAAGCGTTTGACCCGGATTGCATGGATTTTTACGGGTTCTTGCGTTTTTGGAGCGCGGAGCATTGCTCCGCAAACTGCTCATATTGGTTTGGGCGGAGCAATGCTCCGCGCTCCGGTCAAACCGTATACCACTACTAATTTTCCGTGCCATTTGGCATGATTCGTGGTTAAACAATCCCAGCGTTTTATGGATTTCGATTCGACAGCTTTTCCGCTGCGCCCCGCGTGGACCGAGATTGACCTCGGCCGGTTGCGCCGCAACCTGCAGCTCATCCGCCGTGACCTGCCGAAAAATGTGCGGCTGCTCGCCGTCGTGAAGGACGAGGCGTACGGCCATGGCGCGCTCGACGTGGCGAAGATTGCGCTGGAGGAAGGCGCGTGGGGATTCGGCCTGAGCACGCTCGAAGAGGCGATGGTGCTTCGTGACGCGGGCATCACCGCGCCGTTGTTGTTGCTGGGCGAACGGCAGGAAGCCGAACTCCCGTGGTGCGTCGAGCACGACCTGACCGTTTGCGTGAACGAATTGCATACCGTTCGCAAGCTGGCGCAGATCGCCGCCGCCCACGGCAAACGGGTGCCGGTGCATCTGAAAATTCACACCGGCATGAGCCGCTATGGCGTGCGCTGGGACGAGGCGCTGCCGCTCATCGAACAGATTTGTTCCGAGAAATCGCTGCGGCTCGAAGGCGTGATGACGCATTTCGCGCAATCGGACGAAACGGACAAGACGTTCGCGAATCTCCAGTTTTCGCGCTACAACGAAGTTTTGCTTGCGCTGGCGCAGCGGAAAATTCCCGTGAAACTGCGGCATACCTGCAATAGCGGCGGTTTTCTCGATTTGCCGCAGGCGCACCTCGACATGGTCCGCGTCGGCATCCTGCTGTACGGCGTTTTTCCGTCGTCGGTCTGCCGCCGGATTCCCGGCATTGAACCGGTCATGTCGGTGAAGGCGCGCATCGCGGCGATTCAAAAATTGAAACCCGGCGAGGTGGTCGGCTATGGCATGCGCTATACCGCGCTCGTCGGAGCGTCGGATTGCGATTCTGCCCATTGGTTACGGCGACGGTTTTCCGCGCGTGCGGAATCAGGGCGGCGCGCTCATCCGCGGCCAGCGCGCCCCGCTCATTGGCGGCATCGCCATGGACGCGTTGATGGTGGACGTCACGGACATTCCCGAGGCGCAGATGTGGGACGAAGCCGTCATCATGGGCCGCCAGGGCAACGAGGAAATCACCGTGCACGACATGGCCAAATTGAAAAACTCGGTGAGTTACGACGTGCTGACCAACTGGCGGCTGCGGCTGCGGCGGAAATCGGTGAACGGCAAATCCGCGCCGGCAAAAATCGAAACTGTTTTAGCCACCGATGGACACAGATAAACCCAGATTGGGGGATGAATCCATCTGCGTTTCATCCGTGGCCATCGGTGGCCCAATAAAACCGTGAAACTCCTTTTCTCCGAACAAAATTCCGACTACGACAATTACCAGTTTCCCTACGCCATCTGGGCGGTGCCGGAGGCGGGCGAAACGCCGGCGGACATTTTTGACGCGGGCTTTCTGCCGTCGTCGCGCAATCTGGACCGGTTTTATCTCTGCCGCCAGATCCGCGTAAACCTGGCGAAGTTCCAGCCGTCATCCGAGAACCGCCGCATTTTGCGCAAGGGCGCGGGCATCGAGGTGAAGCTCGTGCCGCGCGACAAATACAATTACACGCCCGACCGCCGCCAATTTTTCAAGACCTACGCGGACATCAAATTCGGCAAGGACGTGATGACGTTTGAGCGGCTCGATGCGCTGTTCGGTTCACCCATCATCTCGCATCTGCTCGTGTTCACGGACGCGAAGACGGGCGGCGAAATCGGCGTGGCCACGCTCTACCTCGAAGGCAAGACGCTGGCGTTTTACTATTACGCCTTTTACGATTTGAATTATTATGCGCGCAACCTCGGCATGTTCATGATGACCTCGGCGGCGGCGCTGTTCGCGGAACGCGGCTTCAAACAGCTTTACCTCGGCACCTGCTATTCGCAAACGGCGCTCTACAAGACGCAGTTCGCCGGCGCGGAGTTCTTCAACGGGTTCCGCTGGTCGGACGATTTGGACGAGCTGAAATTCATCATCAAACGCGACAAAAAGGAGCTCACGCAGCACCTGCTGGAAACCGACGAATACCGCGACGAATTTTACCAAGGCGACCTGGCCAAAATCAGCGACGCGAGCGCATTTCGCATCAAGATCAGGTGAGCATGTTCCGGGACGGGCAAAGGCCGCCGTTACGAATTGGGCAGCGATTTTTTATTTGAACCGGGCCGGTCGGTTTTTGATTTCGATTTGCGGGAGGTTTTGGCAGTGGTGGCGGTTGGCCGCAATAATTCTTCCACCTTCGATAGGAGTTCCTCCGGCAGATACGGCTTGGTGAGAAAAACGTTGATGCCGGCCTCAAAGCCCGCCAGACGGGTCAGGTGGCTGTGCATGCCGGTGAGCATGATGACCGGAATGGTGGCGGTGGCGGGGTTTTCCCGCAAGGTCCGGCAAATATCGAGCCCGTTCAACTGCGGCAGCATCAAATCCAGCACAATCAAGTCCGGCAACACCGAGCGGGTTTTGACGAGCGCGTCAACTCCGTTGGAGGCGGTGCCGATGGCAAACCCGGCGTTTCTGAGGTTCCAGCGAATCAGTTCAAGTTGATCCGGATCATCTTCCACCACCAATATCTTTCTTCGCATAAGGATTGGTTTAATCCATACGCAAACAGGCAACGACACCCCGGTACGAATAAAACATGCCTCGTCTGGAGCAAAAACGATGCCGCCCTCAAAAATTCAATTCCTCAATGAATCAGGGAAAATGCACGGCTCAAACCGGAAAAACACCGCAACCAATTTTGCGGCGGCGAAGTCAAAAAAATCGGGGACGCGGCGTGCCTCGGACAGGAGAAGGGATTGAATCAAAATGCCGTTGGCAAATCCAAAGGCGTTTCCAACGCGGCCGGCGGCTCCAGCGTCAGTGGCCGGTCGTGGTCCAGAAAATTTTCACAGACGCGGAAGAAATCCGCGCTCGTGGCCACGCGGCGGATTTCGAACAGAAATTTTTCGTCCACGCCTTCACCGATGAAGTTCAGGAATTTCTTCATCCGCTGTACCTGGGTCAATTCCTGCAGGCTTGGCGTGATTTCGCTTTCCCAAAGTTCGCGGATGTACGCCAACACGTCGCGCCCGGGCGGCAACTGGATTGTCTTCACCGCGCAGTTGGGCACGAATCTGATCGAACAGCCACGGGTTGCGGATGGCGCCGCGCCCAATCATCAGCCCGCGCACGCCGGTTTCGGCCAGCACCGTCCCGGCATGCGCGGCGCTGTGGACGTTGCCGTTGGCCAGCACCGGACAGCGCAACTCGCGCGCCGCCCGCGCGATGAGATCGTAGCGCACCCCGGGCCGGTACATTTGTTTTACGGTGCGCGCATGGACGGTGAGCAAATCAATCGGATGTTTCGCGAACAACGGCAGCAACGTGTCAAATTCGGTCGGCGACTCAAATCCAATGCGCGTTTTGACGGTGAACGGAATGGTTATGGCGTCACGCAGCGCGCCGAGAATGGCGTCAATGCGTTGCGGCTCGCGCAACAGCCCGCCGCCGGCGCATTTGCGATAAACGATGGGAGCCGGACAGCCGAGATTCAGCTCAATTGCCGCGACGGGATGTTTTTGGAGTTCCTTTGCGGTGCGAACGAGGGCGGGAATATCGTTGCCAATCATCTGCGCAACGACGGGCCGGCCGGTGGGATTTTCGGTGATGGACGGAGAATCCATTTATCCAGGCGTGAATCGCCGTGGACGCGGAAGTATTCCGTCCAATAGGCATCCGGCCCGCCGTAACGCGCGATGACGCGCATGAAGCTGAGCGAGGTCACGTCCTGCATCGGCGCGAGCGCGAGCACGGGCCTTCGCCCCGAGGCTTCGGCCCCGCAAGCCGGCGCGTCGCCGCGGAGCAGGTCCAAAAAAGTATCGGATGGCGTCACGCAGGTCGGGAGTCTGCCGCAGAAATGCAATAGACGAAATTGAAATCATCAAACCCAAGGTTGCGATGAACGAGCTACCTTGGGTTATCGCCCAAGACAAATTCCACCCTGAAGGGGTTGCGTCAATGAAGACAACGGTTTGATTCAACCTTTCAGGGTTGATGAATTTTGCGGGACGTTGACCCAGCGTAGCCGCTGCGCGTCAACGCTGGGTTGGATGATTTGAATCCCGTTGGGATTCAGGCGGGTAGACGCCGCGTGGATTACGGCCATTGCCTGCTCCGGCTGGATGCGGCTGGGAGATTCACGTGTTTTCAACTCATACCTAAATCTTTTACAAAGTTAGCATCTTCGCGGTATTCTTTGTCGCAACCTAGAATCTTAATTACAATTTCTTTCACGATTTCAGCAACCTGTTCGCGATTCCACTTGCCGGGAGGCGCTTTGACTACGTCTGGAGCGTTGGCAACAATCCAACGAGAAAGATGGCCGATGGTTGGCATTGACGGTCGGAATTCAATGCGCATCCAACGAGTCGCCAGAAAGGCAAGCCAGCCGAAAATGATGAGGAATAAAACACCTGCTACGATCGGCGAAGCGAAGAAGAGGGTCAGAAATAGGTTTTGTGAAGAGATTGGATGCCACGCGAGAAAAACGGCGGTGACGATCGCGCCGGAAAACATCGTCAGCAGGATTAAACGAATGAGCCAATCAGGACGAACGAATTCAATATCTTTGCCCAAGCCGATATCGTCCAAGATTTGGCGGATTTGTTCCTTTCTGGTTGAACGTGGAAACAAGCTCGCCAACATATTTTCTGGTTTAATTTGATTTCGTTTCAAGCCGAACTGCCGCATCAGCGAAGCTCTTAAACGGTGAAATGCACGTTGCGTCAGACAAGTCGCATCACTTGTCCGTCCAACCTTGCTCAACACCAGTTCAATCAAAAGGCCAGGCGTAACGGTTTTTTCGGCTTCGGAATCTTCGATGGCTATATCGAAAGTTTCTTCGACCTTCATCACAATTTCGACACCTTCAAGTCCCATGCGGTTAAAATTGTGCCTCGTCTGTTGTCTAGTCAAATGGAAACACTTTGCCCCTGTGAGCAGGCGAAGATTGTTCGCCACCACTTTTGTTCAGTTGAACTTGCCTGCGGCATCGGCTATGGTGTCACTCTATGACTTTGACGGAAAAAATCCTCGCCCGGGCGGCCGGCAAGCCGCGCGTGCAGGCCGGCGACAACATCTGGGTGAACGCCGACGTGCTCATGACGCATGACGTCTGCGGGCCGGGCACCATCGGCGTGTTCAAACGCGAGTTCGGCAAGGACGCGAAGGTCTGGGACAAAAGCAGGATTGTCATCATCCCCGACCACTACATTTTCACCGCCGATTCCAAATCGAACCGCAACGTGGACATCCTCCGCGATTTCGTGAAGGAGCAGGACATCGCGTATTTCTACGACGTGATTGACGATCCGAACGGCCACTGGCATTTCGACATGAGCAAAGGCCACCTTAAGCGGCAGTACGGTTCGCAATACGCGGGCGTCTGTCACACGGCGTTGCCGCAAAAGGGCCACACGCGGCCCGGCGAAATTTTGTTCGGCACGGACTCGCACACCTGCATGGCGGGCGCGTTCAACCAGTTCGCCACCGGCATCGGCAACACGGACGCCGGTTTCGTCATGGGCACGGGCAAATTGCTTATCAAGGTCCCCGAGACAATGCATTTCCGGCTCGAAGGCAGATTGCAGCCGGGCGTGATGGCCAAGGACGTGATTCTCCATTGCATCGGCGAAATCGGTTTTGACGGCGCGACGTATCGCGCGATGCAATTCGACGGCTCGGGTACCGCGTCGCTCTCGATTGACGACCGCATGACCATCGCGAACATGGCCATCGAAGCGGGCGGCAAGAACGCCATTTTTGAATTCGATTCGCGCACGCAGGAATACGTGGACGCGCGCGTGAAATTGAACGGCACGAAAGCCACGTACGAGCCGGTTGCGCGCGACCAGGACGAAAAGTTTGTTTACGAACTGGTCGTGAATCTCGACCAGCTCGAACCGACGGTGGCGTGCCATCCCGATCCGGGCCAGCGTAAAAAGGCGAAGGAGATGGGACACATCAAACTGGACCGCGCCTATGTCGGCTCGTGCACCGGCGGCAAGACGAGCGATTTTGTGGAGTTCGCGCGGGTGTTGCGGGGCAAGCACGTGGCGATTGACACGTTCGGGGTGCCGGCGACGCCGGAGATCGTGCGCGATTTGCAGACGACCTACTGGGGCAAACAAACCGTCTGGGACATTCTCGTGAACGCCGGCGTGCAGATGACGGAGAACGCCGGCTGCGCGGCATGCCTGGGCGGGCCGGTGGACACGTTTGGCCGCATCAACAAGCCCGGCATCAACTGCATCAGCGCGACGAACCGGAATTTTCCCGGCCGCATGGGCGACAAGGAATCGAAAGTGTTTCTCGCGTCACCGATGACCGTGGCGGCGAGCGCGATTGCCGGAAAGATTGTGGACCCGCGCGGGTATCTGGGGAATTAGCTGCGGCGGCCCGGCATTTTACTATCGGCTGAACCCGTCCAACTCGGAGATAAAGGCGCCGGGACCGCCTCCGCGGTAGCCCACCTGCCGGCCCAGTTCGTTACCCGCGCTGTTCACCAGCACGAACGTCGGATAGCCGTCAACATTGTATTTCCTGGCGAGCGCCTGATTGGCTTCTTTGAGGGCGTCATCCTGGGGTTTATTGCGCGGAAAATCCACCAGCACCAATTCCAGCTTGTTTTGGGCATAGGTGGCGAACTGGTCGGTATCCAGCACTTCATGGTCAAACTTGATGCACCACGGGCACCAGTCGGAACCGGTAAAGTGGAGCAACACCGTTTTTCCGTCCGCCCGGGCTTGCTCCAGCTCCCGGTAAAAATCGGTGCTCCAGTTTAAATCCGACGCATGGGCGGCGGCGGGCGGACGGGGACGGGTTTCATCCGACGGCGTCGCGGCCCCAAAAACATCGGCCGCCTGATAATCTTCCTTTCGATATTCAATGTTTTCCCGGGTCTGCTTTTGTTCCACGGCGCTGGCAGCGGCCGGGTTATAATTAAAATGCTTTTGCAGGTCGGGACTGAGGTTCTTCAGCTTCGCGTTGGCCATGCCTTTCCCGTTGTTATAGGTGAAAAACACGTCGGTGGCGGAGACACTGAGCACGGTGACATTGCTGTAAACGTTGGTGCCGGCCCGAAGCACCGGCAGCTTTTCGTCAGCCCAAACCGACACCGCCCCGAGCAGGCCGAGTGCGGCGACCATGATTAAACGCAGGTTCATGGCCGCTTCTATAGCAACCTGTTTGCCAAATTCCGGGCATAAAGAATGGCCCCTGCAGATGAAATCCGCGCTGCCATTGATGCTTCAGCGTACCGGGTGGGAAGTGTTGCTGGCCGCCGGCGGCGGTTTTCCCTCCGGTTCAGTCTGCCCAGGATTTGCATTGGTTGTCGCCGGTGGAAGCGTCTGTTCCTCCAGCGGATGTTCATGCTTCTGCCATTCCCCGGAAACATGGCCATCCCAGCAGGCCGGGTTGAGCGGATAAACATCGGGGTCGAAAATGACGTGGTAGAAGTGCCAGACCACGATGGCCAGGCACGCCAGCAACGCCTCGTAATAATGAATCGTCAGCGCCACGTCCACAATCCAGCGCGGCAGGTAGGCCGTCACGTCCATCTTGAACCAGATCATCAACCCGGTGACGCCCATGATGAGGGTGCCCCATACCACGGCCCAGTATTCCATCTTCTCCGCGTAGCCGAACCGGCCGATTTTTGGTTTTTCCCGGCTCCAGCCCGTGAGATAACGCGCAGCACACCCCATATCCGCCAGGTCTTTTTTGACCGGGAACAAATCCTTCACCAGGCGCCGGCCATCCGGGGTCAGCAGCAGATAAATCAAATGATAAACCCCCACGAGCAACAGGATGATGCCGGCAATGCGATGGGTCCAGCGGCGGAACGACTCGTTCGCGCCAAGCAACTTGGCCAGCCACGAATCCGGGAATTTCAGGGCAAAGCCGGTGATGGCCAGAATGATGAAACTGGACGCGAGCACGACGTGCTGCCAGCGCTGGGAAAGGCTCATGCGCAAAACTGTTCGCGCGCCGGCGCGATAGTGCGCGGCCGTCTTCCTCAAAAACAACAGTGCGTTGTGGACAAACATCGCGCCCACGACGCCGAAGATGAGCGCCAGATAAATCCGCCGCACCCAGCCGTTGATCCGGCCCGCCCAATCCCGTTCCCCGGAGGTCGCGGCCAGGTCCAGGTGGATTTTGCCGCTCACAAACATCCGGTTGGCGCCGGGGTGACATTGACCGCAGGTGGTGACGAGGTGGTTCGTGTTGATCATGGAATCCGGGTCCGAGGAAGGCAGAATTTTGTGGAAGCCGTGGCAACTGGCGCAATTGGCGACGACGGTCGAACCATATTGCGCGGCCAGACCGTGATAGCTTTCGACATAGGTTCTCACCCGGTCAGCCGGCAGATTGTATTGGGAATCCAGCCGCACGGACGCGTGGCACCGGCTGCATACGTCGGAAATTTTCAGCGCGGAACCGCCCTTCAAAGACTCGATTTTATGTTCGGCATGGCAATCGGTGCAGGTCGGAGCGTCGCGATTGCCCGCCATCACCGCTTTTCCATGGACGCTTTTCGCCCAGTCCGCCGCCTCCAAAACGTGGCATTGGCCGCACGTGTCGGCCTGCCGTGAAAAATACAACGGCGAAGCGGGTGACGTGGGCGGAAGAATGTTGTGCGCATCGTGGCAATCCTGGCAGGTGGCGGCGGTTTGGTCGCCCACCTTCAGGGCCAGGCCATGAACACTGGCGCCATAACTGGCGGTTTGCCGGGGATGGCAGACGGCGCAATTGACCGGCAGCACGGGCCGGTTGTCGTCGGGATGCGCCGCCGTGATGTCGGCATGGCAACTGACGCAGGAGTTCGTTCGGTGGACCGACGCCGCGAGCCGGGCCTTGTCCACGAACAATGAAATCTGCCGGCCCGCTGCATTGGTGGTGGTCAGGGTGTTATCGGCGTGGCAAACCAGACAATCATCATCGGACATCGCCGGCGCCGCCGCGGCTCCGGCGGCGAGCATCAGCCACAGCCCGGTCAAAGCCATTTTCAGCATCTGTCGGCGATTGCCCATATTATCAATATCAGACGGTGCGAACCGAACCACTTAACGCGGCCTGCCATTTGTTACGCCGATTTTGACGATGCGGCCGGCGGAATTTGCGCCAGCCTCAGTGCGTCAGGCGCGTGGCCATGGCGTAAATGATCAGAACCAGCAAAAGGATGCCGAGGCCGAAAAAGAAATAGCCAAACGAGCGCGCGATGTTCTTCCAGCGCTCCCATTCATCCTTGACGCGGTGCTCGTCCAGCCGGCCTTCCGCCACCAGCCGGTCGTACCAGCGCTTGCGCTCGTGCAGCATCTCGGCCTTGGAAACGCGGCCGGAGAAGATGACGGTGTCCATCGGGAATTTTTCAATCCGGAAATGCGTGTTAAAAAAGTGGATGGAGAAAATAAAGCCCGCCGCCAGCAACGCCTCGTCCGAGTGCAGAATCAGGGCGATGTTGATCACCCAGCCCGGCAGGAACCGGGTGAAGAATTCCGGGAACCACATGATCAAACCCGACGCGCCGATGATGGCCACGCCCCAGAACACGGCGAAGTAATCGAATTTTTCCCAGTAGGTCCAACGGTCAAACTCGGGTTTCGGGCCTCGGCCGAAGAACCATTTGTTGTGCGCCACCAAATCGCGCCAGTCCTGAAACGTGGGCACCATGGAATCGGGTCCGAACAGGGCTTTCCAGAGCCGTTGGAACTGGAACCGGCCGCTCGCCGGGTCGCGCAAGGTTTTCCGCCCTTTCCAGGCCTTGCCCGTCAATGCCGCGAGGTGCAGGCCAAAGTAAAAGAAGGTGACGATGGCGCCGAGCCGGTGCAAGGTCCGCGCCGTTTCCGGGCCGCCGAGGATGTGAAAGATTACCTTGGCCCAGTCCGTGTAGTAAAATTTCAGCGGCATGCCGGTGACGACCAGCAGCAGGAAACTCGTCACCACCAGGAAATGCAGGAAGCGCTCGAAGGGGGAGAAACGCGTGAACCATTCGCCGTCCACCTGCGACTGAATCTTGGCCTCGCGGAATTTCTTCGTGTCATGCAGGTAAAGATAGACCGCGCGCACGAGCCAGCCGAGGGTGTGCAGGCCGAAGAAGGCGAACGTGCCGACGAGCAGGCCGGTCATGGCCAGAAACACCGCGTGGAGCAGCGGATAATTTTTTCCATCCAGCGGGTTGGCGTGGGGCTGGTACTCGGTGAACTTGATGGTGGCGCCGGGATGACATTGCTGGCAGGTGGCCAGGATGTTGGTGGCGGACAGGTGCGACCGCGGATCGGACGGCGGCTGCACGTCATGGTAACCGTGGCAGTCGTAACAGGCCGCGACCATCGGCGCCACGTTGGGCCGGCCCAAGGCCACCGCCTTGCCGTGGTAGGTGTCCCGGTAATGCGCCAGCCGGTCGGCATGACATTTCCCGCAACGCTCGTCGCTGATGGCCTTGAAATTATTGCCCTCCGGATTGACGATGTCATGGGCGGTATGGCAATCCGTGCAGACCGGCCCGCGCGGGTCGCCCCGGGCCAGCAATTGTCCGTGAATGCTCTGGTCGTAAATCTTTTCGACGCCGATATGACATTTGCCGCAGGTTTTGGCGACGTTGGCGTGGTTGATGGGTGAATCACGGTCCACCGCGCGCTTGATGTCATGCACGCCGTGGCAATCGTCGCAGGACGGCGCGACGATCAAGCCCATTTTGAGCAGCGCACGGCCATGGATGCTTTCCATGTATTGTGCCGCGGCTTCGGGATGATTGATTTCATATTCCTTCGTCAGACCGGCGTTGCTGTGGCACTTCGCGCAGGTAAAGGGCTGGTTCAATTTGAACACCGGCGAGGTCGGGTCCTTGACCGGCAAAATATCGTGCGAACCGTGACAATCCCAGCAATTGGCGGCGCCGGACGCGCCGAGCAGATGGCTGACGCCGTGAATGCTGGTCGCGTAATCCTTTGCCTCTGCTCGTGGCACGGGGTGCAATTCGGCGGGCCGCAGCGGGTCATGGACGAGGTCCTTGATGCCGTTGTGGCAGTCCACGCAGGCAAGCTGGGCGTGGACGGAATGCGCAAAGGCATTGGTGGGAAAAACCAGCGACTCGGTCTTCCCATTGACGATACGGGTGGTGTTGGGGTCCAGATGGCAGGCCAGGCAATCGGCATTCGCAAATTTTTCCGGCGCGTTGGTCGGGGCCGTTCCCTGGGCCACTGCGCTGGCGACCGCCAGCCCGGAAACTGCCAGCAGACAGAGCCACACCCTCGCTGTGCTCCGGAGCCGGCGCTCGCCCCACGCTTGGGCGGGGAACGAACGCTGGACGAGCACCGGTTGCAGTCATGGCAGTTGTTTCATTTGCGGCCAACGGAAATTTCAATACCGCTCAGATGACAAACCACCCCTCGCGGTTTTCATCCGCTGGCCGCGTGGTGCAAATCACAAATTTCGACGCGTTACTTCTTAAAAGTCCGCAGGTAGGCCACCAGGCCTTTAATTTCTTCGTCCGACAACTTATCGGCCGGCCTCATCACCGTTTTGCCATCCTTGTCCTTGAACCCTTCCTTGATGGCTTTGAACGCGGCATCATCCGTCAGCGCGGACTGCACGCCCGCGTCGGTGTAATCCTTGGCGCCGAGCCTCCGGCCCATGTTGGTCTGGCCTTTGCCATCCGCGCCGTGGCAGCGGGCGCACGAAGTGCCCCAGGTTGTCCTTTGGCTCCGCGGCGGAAACCGCCAGCGCGGTGGCAAAACTGACAATGCCTGCAAGCAGAATGATTCTTTTCATCGTCGTTGCTCCATTTGATTGGTTTGTTGGGGCGCAACCATTTGCACCCATTTCAAGGAATAACGTCGGTGAACAGGCCGGAATCTACTACCCGTGTTTTGGCCAACGCCGCGCATTTTTTGCGTTGCGAATAGCAATATATCTTATATCGATATCAATACAGAATCAGTCGTGATTACTTGGCTAACGAAGCGTAAGATGAAAACCGCATTTCCGTATTGAATCACATTGTCCAGGATGAACGTTGCTTCCAGACCGAAGCCAGCCGGCTTTCCGTTTATTTCGCCGGATTCGAACCGGGCAGATAAATCGTGAAAGTGGTGCCCTTGCCGGGCTGGTATGAACGTGCAACGCGCCGTTGCCTTCCTTGATGAGCCGATGAACGATGCTCAAGCCGAGCCCGGTCCCCTGGCGCACGCCTTTGGTGGTGAAGTAAGGTTGAAAAATTTTCGGCAGCACTTCCGGCGGAATGCCCAGCCCATCGTCACGCACCCAAAGCTTGACCAGCGGCGGGGTGTTGTCGGCGCTTTCCACGTTCAGCAGCCGGTCATTCGGGCTGTCTTTGAACTTGGAGAGTTCCAGCGGCGCACGCAGCATTTCGCCGCCGACTTCCACGCGATGCTTGTGCGGCACGCATTGGAAGGCGTTGACGGCCAGATTGAGCAAAATCTGGATGAGGTCGGTGCCATTGATTTTGACGCCCATGTCCTCGGCCAGCGGGGTGATGCTGAATTCATTTTCCTGCACGCTGGGATGCACGCGCATGAGCTGCTCCAGGTCCTTGAGCAACTGGTTGACGCTGACGCGTGGGGCGCGTTCATCCGACTGGCGGCGGAGGAAACCCAGGTAGCGCCGGGAAATTTCAATGCAATTGCCCACCTGCCGGGAAATGATGCGCAGGCGGTCCTTGACGAATTCCAGATCCTCCACCTCCAGTTGCGCCGTACGGTTGAGCCGCTGGTTGAGCACCTGCACGAAACCGGAAATGACCGTCAGCGGGCCGTTGATGTCGTGGATGATGCTGGCATAAATGTCGCCGCGGGTTTTGGCGATCTGCTCCTCGATGCGCTGGTTCTGCAGTTCCGTCAGCAATTCCTGGACTTTTTCCGCGCTGCTGTGAATTTCACTTTCCAGCATCCGGCGTTGCATGGCCTGGCCGACGGCGGAACGAATGGTCGCGATGTCAAAGGGCTTGTTGATGTAGTCACACGCGCGCAGCCGCAATGCCTGCCGGATGGTGTCCGTCGTCTCGAAGGCCGTCATCATGACCGCCTCGATATCCGGGTTCACGTATTTGAGGCGTTCCAGAACTTCAATGCCCGACATGCCGGCCATGCGGATGTCCAGCACCGCCACGTCAATCGGATGTTTTTGCGCCAGCTCAATCGCCGTCGGCCCGTCCTCGGCCATCAGCAAATCGTATTCATCCTTGAAAATAACGCGCAACGACTGGCGCGGGCCGTCCTCGTCGTCCACAATCAACAGCAAACCGCGTCGCTTGGTTGTGGTCTCAACAACTTCGGCGGTGTCATGGTTCGGCTCAGCCAATGAATCAACGGTCGGGGCCATGTTCTGAAAACACCATCTTCCACTTTCCACTTCGGCGCAATCATCCAACCCTGCCACTTTACCAAAAACGATTTCGCTCTCAAGCATAAAACACCTCAGGGTTTCATCAGCCGCGCCGATAGCAACTCCAGCGCCTGCCGGGCGGTGATTTCCTTGAAGCGCGCGCGGGGCTGAAAATTCAATTGATGTTGCACCACCGTTCCGAACGCCCCGGACAACGCCAGGAAAACCGTTCCCACCGGTTTCTTCCGGGTCCCGCCGCCGGGTCCGGCGATGCCGGTCACCCCCAGCGCAAAATCCGCGCCGAATTTTTTCCGCGCGCCTTCGGCCATTTCCCGTGCGACCGCCTCACTCACCGCGCCGCGCGCCGCCAGCGTTCGGGCGCGCACCCCGAGCAGCTTTTGTTTCGCCGCATTGCTGTAAGCGACCACACCGCCCAGGAAGACCGCCGAGGCGCCCGGCACATTCGTGAGCCGGTGCGCCAGGCAACCGCCGGTGCAGGATTCGGCCAGCGCCAGCGTCTGTTTGCGTTGGGCAAGCAACCGGAGGACCTTCCGTTCCAGTCCCAGATCCGCGCGGGCGTTGATTTGCTTTCCGGCAACCGGTGGGGACATGACGGGGCGGCAAACCTTCACAGTCAACGGCGCGGCGCGGGAATTCCGAATTTCCGCAGTAAATTTTCCCGCGACACAGCTTTTTGCCAGATCCGGCAGACAAAGATAAATCCTGCCCGGCAACTGATTGCTCGATACCGCTTCGAATTCCAGCTTCAACGCAAAGCCGTTGGTGAACCGTTCCATGACCAGCAGGTCGCCATCATGCCAGGACAACCAGGCGCCGGGCGCAAAACCGGCATGATTCGTGCCGGCCTCAAAATTCCGGCCGCTCAGGATTTCAATGGTGTTGGTGGAAAAAACGTTCGTGGAAACATAGAGGTTCACCGTTATGTCTGCGTCCCGGTCCGCGCTCGACCGCAACATCAACTGGCCATTCTGAAAGACCGCCCGCCGGCAGACAAAATCTTTGCCGTGAATTTTTCCCGCCGCCGGCCCGTCTGGAAAGACCGCATTCGTCAAATCCAGGGTCCAGAGCGGGCTGACGGCAAATGGAGCCGCATTGGTGGTGGCGGCATTTGCCTGTTCCTGCCGGGATTGAACAATTTTTTCCCGGACCAGCAGGGCCACGCTGGCGGCGCACACCAGAATCAGCGCGAAAATCAACAACGCGGATTTTCTTTGATGCACCACCGGCGGCGCGGCTTTCACCGGCGGCGGGAGGAAGACCGGCTTGAGGAATTGCGTCGCGGACAATTGATATTTCGAACCCTCCGCCGGCGCCTTCGGCACGATGATGATCTGGAAACAGGTTGGGCATTCCACCTGCGCACCGCTCGCGCTGGACTCCACCGCCATGCGTTGGCCGCAAACCGGGCAGGCAAATTTAAACTCGCTCATGGCTGTGGCAGGGAACATTTCACATTCGTGCCGGGGGAGCAATGAGCTTTTTAAGCAATTTTAATCCGTCTTTGGGATTGAATTTTCCCGCCGCATCTCAAAATCTGTGGGCAGCCGCGTTCCGCGGGTGTTAAATCTAAAGCGCATGAAAAAAATTTCTCCCGTCTCCCGCAGTGGACGCTTCGCGCACAGCCCCGGCGCGGACGTGGCGCAATTCACCGAATCCGTTTCTTTTGACTGGCGGCTCTGGCGGCACGACATCCTCGGCTCGATGGCCCACGCCACCATGCTCCAAAAAATCGGCGTGCTCTCGAAAAAGGAATGCCTCGCCATCGTCGGCGGCCTCGATGCCATCGCGAAGGAAATCGCTGCCGGGAAATTCAAGTGGAAGCCCGAACTGGAAGACGTTCACATGAACCTCGAAGCCGAGCTCACCCGGCGCGTGCCGGCCGGCGCGAAACTGCACACCGGTCGTTCGCGCAACGACCAGGTCGCCCTCGACTTGCGCCTCTGGCTGCGCGACGGAATTGTTTCGCTGCTCGGCGAAATCACCGATCTGCAGCGGGCGCTCGTCTCGCTGGGTGAAAAAAACCCCGACGTGCTGATTCCCGGCTACACCCACCTGCAACGGGCGCAACCGGTTTATCTCGCGCACCATCTGCTGGCCTACGTCGAAATGCTCGAACGCGACTGCGAGCGACTTTGGGATTGCCGCTATCGCGTAAACGTCTGCCCGCTCGGCAGCGGCGCGATTGCCGGTTCCACGCTGCCCTTGGACCGCGTGCTGGTCGCCAAATTGCTCGGCTTTGTGGACGCCGGCGGCAAACTGCAACTCACGCAAAACTCCATGGACGCCGTCAGCGACCGTGATTTCGCCGTCGAATTTTGCGCCGCCGCCGCGTTGCTGGCCGTGCATCTGTCGCGGCTCGCGGAGGATTTGATTCTGTGGACCAGCGCGGAATTCAATTACCTCAAGATTGCCGATGCCTACACCACCGGCTCCTCGCTGATGCCGCAAAAGAAAAATCCCGATGTCGCCGAACTGGCGCGCGGCAAATCCGGCCGCGTCATCGGCAACCTCGTCGCGCTGCTCACGCTGCTCAAAGGACTGCCGATGACCTACAACCGCGATTTGCAGGAGGACAAGGAACGGCTGTTCGATACCGACTGACACCGTGCGCGCCACCACGCGGCTCATGGCCGCCATGTTGCGGAACACCCGGGTCAATCGCGCCGCTTGTGCCGCTGCCGCCAGCGACCCGTCGTTGCTGGCAACGGATCTGGCGGATTATCTCGTCAAAAAGGGAATGCCGTTCCGGCAGGCGCATCATGTCGTCGGCGCAGTCGTGGCGCTGGCGGAAAATGCCGGCAAAACCGCTGAACCGGCTCACGCTGGCGGAATTGCAATCCGTGGACAAAACCTTTGGCCGCGATGCGTTGGCGGTGTTCAACTTGAAACGCGCGATGGCAAAACGAAACCTGACCGGCGCACCGGGAACCAGGGAAGTCGCAAAGCAGCTGGCGCGCTGGCGGGAACAATTGTCGTGAGATGAATGATTTGCTGAAAGCGACCTCGCGCTCGTTTTATCTGACGCTGCGCGTGCTGCCCGCCGCCGTACGCCCGCAGATCGGCCTCGCCTATCTGCTCGCGCGCACCACCGACACCATCGCCGACACGGAAATCGTCCCGCTCGAACACCGGCTCGACGCGCTGCAAAAACTCCGCGCCCGCATCCTGGGCAGATCCACCGCACCGCTGAATTTCGGCGAACTCACCAAACAACAGGCCTCGCCGGTCGAACGCCAGTTGCTGGAGAAGGTCGAAGACAGCCTCGCGTGGCTGAAAACCTTTTCCGCCGCCGACCAGCAACGGGTTCGCGGCGTGCTCGACACCATTATCGGCGGCCAGCAACTGGACCTGGACCGTTTTAACGACGCGTCCGCCGAAAACATCATCATGCTCAAATCCGCCGTCGAACTCGATGATTACACGTATCGCGTCGCCGGCTGTGTCGGCGAGTTCTGGACCCAGGTGTGCCGCGCGCATCTGTTTCCGCGCGCCGAACTGGAGGACGCGCAACTGTTCAGTGACAGCATTCGTTTTGGCAAGGGCCTGCAACTGGTCAACATCCTGCGCGATTTGCCGGCGGATTTGCACAAGGGCCGCTGTTA
Source organism: uncultured Verrucomicrobiae bacterium (assembly GCA_963762585.1). Classification (GTDB taxonomy): domain Bacteria; phylum Verrucomicrobiota; class Verrucomicrobiia; order Limisphaerales; family UBA11358; genus UBA11358. Next base: position 40,820 of record CAVXLF010000012.1, on the reverse strand, counting down.
TCTGCCATCCCTGGACCTGGACCAGGTCGGATTGATGCCGTCCGTTTTGTTGTCGCCCGTGAACGAATCCCGGTTCCGCCCGCTGTACCATCGTTACCTTGATGTGGCGGAATCCCATTTGCGGGCCGGCTGGGACTACACGAATGCGCTCCCGCGCGGGCAGATGCGCGTCCGCCTCGCCTGCGCGTGGCCGATTTTGATCGGCATCAAGACAATTGAACGGTTGCGCGCCGCCAACGTGCTGGAACTGCGACAAGGCGTCAAAATTTCCCGGGGCGAAGTGTATGGCATCGTGCTCGGTTCCGTGCTGGCTTATCCGCTGCCCAGCGTGTGGCGAAAGCTGATTGGCTGAGGCCGGAAAGCTATTGCATCCGGCGAAAAATTGAGGTAAGGAAAGATTATGCGAATTTCCAAGTTTTACCTTGCGGTTTGCGCGGCGGCCTTTTGCGCGGGTTTCATGACCGTCCGGGCAGACGACAATCCCGCTCAAGCCGCCGCCCGCTCGGCGCTGGAGGAAAAACTGCGCGAGTTGGACACGCCATCGGCGCCCACGAACGTGCAAACGCCCGCGCCCAGGATTCCGGAACAACCGGCCCAGCCGGCGCCCGCCGCCGCTGTTTCCCCGACTCCACCACCGATGCAAAATCCGCCGGGAGCCGCTCCCGCCATGCCCGCCGCACCGGCCCAACCTGCCGCCGCCGCACCAACGGCGGCACCAACGATGCAAAGTCCGCCGGCGGCCGAAGCAAATCCAACCGCGGCCAGCGCGGTACCGGCACAACCCCAGCCGACGCCAGTGGTGGTCACTCCCTCCGGCGCCGCCGTGCCGGCGACGCCGCCACCGGCACCCACCATGGACGCTTCACCGGCTGAGGCTCCCGCCCAGCCGACGGAGCCAGCCGCGCCAACGACTGCAAGTTCAGGAAACAGCTTTTTCGCACCTGTGCCGCCACCTTCGGGCAGCCTCCCGGCAGGGACGACGGAAGGGGAGACGCCCGCAGCGACAACCTCTGCCGCATCAGTAGCGCCTGCCGCGCCAACGGCCATTCCCGCTCCGGCGCCAACCGCAGTCCAATCCGTTCCGGCGGAGCCGGCGCAAAACGACCAGGCGGCCAGCCCCGGAAGAGAGTTGGGCCTGCAGCCAATCACCGCGCCGCCGCTGCCAATTTCCCCCACCCAGCAGGCGCAACTCCAGGCTTTGCTTGAGAAATACACCTCCAGCGTCATCACGCCGGAGCAATATCAGGCCGAGCGCGCAAAAATTCTGGCCAAATCCCAATAGCGAGCCGCCCGCTTTTTGCCCGCCGGCTCCCGCCGGCGGGCTTTTTCTTTGCCACCACAGGCCACCAACTTTAGACTTTGAGCCATGCACGATTTTCGTTATGTCGGCCAGAAGCTGTTCTGCGAAGGAGTCGCCGTTGAAGCGCTCGCACGCCGGTTCGGCACGCCGCTTTACGTCTATTCGCAGCGCACGCTGACCGGGCATTTCCGAAGGCTCGACGCGGCGATGGCGCCGGTGGAACATCTCATCTGCTTTGCGCTCAAGGCGAATGGCAACCTGTCCGTTCTCCGCGTGCTGGCCAATCTGGGCAGCGGTTTCGACATTGTCAGCGGGGGTGAATTGCAGCGGGTCCTGGCGGCGGGCGGCGATCCGCGCCGCTGCGTGTTTGCCGGCGTGGGAAAAACCGAAGGTGAAATTGAATTTGCGCTGCGGCAGAACGTTTATTCACTCAACGCCGAGAGTGAGGCGGAGTTGCATCGCATTAATCGTGTCGCCGCGCGGCTGAACAAAATCGCACCCGTCGCCGTGCGCGTGAACCCGAACGTTGAGGCATTGACCCACGCAAAAATCACCACCGGCACCTACGAGAATAAATTTGGCATCGCGTTCGAACAAATCGAGGGCGTCTATGCCCGCGCGGCCCGGTTGAAAAACCTGCGCCTGCGCGGATTACAGATGCATATCGGTTCGCAGCTCACCACGGTGGCTCCCTTCGAGAAGGCCCTCCGCAAAGTGCTGCCGCTGGTGCGCCGCCTGGCGCAACAATACCCGCTGGACTTTTTCAGCATCGGCGGCGGATTGGGCATTGTCTATCAGCCCGCGCTGGCCAGCGGTGCGGCGGATTGGTGGAAATCCGCCGCCGCCCGGGACATTTTAACGCCGGAAAAATACGCCGCGCGCCTGCTGCCGCTGTTGCAGCCGCTGGGCCTGAAAATTTTATTGGAGCCGGGCCGGTTCATTTCCGGCAACGCGGGCATCCTGGTCACACGGGTCGAATACCTGAAACGCACGGGCCGGAAGAATTTTGTCATCGTGGACGCCGCGATGAACGATTTGATCCGCCCCGCGTTTTACGACGCCTACCACGAAATCGTGCCGCTCAACCGCCCAACCGGCGGAACCCTGAAAGCCGATGTGGTCGGCGGCGTTTGCGAGTCCGGCGATTATTTTTGCAAGGACCGCCTGCTGCCCAAGGTGGGCGAGGGCGATTATCTGGCGTTGTTAAGCGCCGGCGCCTATGGGTTTGTCATGGCATCAAATTACAACGCGCGCCCGCTGGCCGCGGAGGTTCTGGTGAACGGCAAACGGGCCGCCATCGCCCGCGAGCGCCAGCCGGTCAAAGAAATTTGGTCGGGCGAGAAAGTTGTGGCATGGTTAAGGTAGCATTGTGAACACGGAATTCTCCATCGCCGCACACTGGCCGGACGGTTTTGACGAAACCGGACTCCGCCAGTGGGCGGAGAACCTGCGCGCGCAACTTCTGGCGCCGCAGGTTTCGCTCGGCCTGGTTTTCATGTCGCCAAAATTTTTCCCGCACGCGCGGCAGACGCTGGAGATCCTGCGCGTTCATGCCCGGATTCCGCTGCTGGCGGGTTGTTCCAGCACCGGCTTGATCGCCGGGGCGAACGAAATTGAAGGCGCGTCCGGTTTTGTGCTCGCGCTCTATTCCCTGCCGGGGGCGGAATTGAAGGGGTTCCGCTTTACCCAGAAGCAGGTGGAGGAAGCCAACGGCGCGGCCTACTGGACTTCGGCCACCGGCGTTCCGCGCAACCACACGAATGGCTGGCTGGTGTTCATCGACCCGTTTCATCTCGTCGCGGAAAACTGGCTGCATTCCTGGAACCAGGCCTACGCGCCGCTGCCCGCGCTCGGCGGACTGGCCAGCGGGGTTTTTTCCGACCAGACCACGCAGGTCTATTTGAACGGCGACGTGTTTGAGGACGGCGGGGTGGCCATTTCCTTCGGCGGCGACGTGAAACTGGCGAGTGTCATTTCCCAGGGCTGCACGCCCATCGGCGAGACGTGGACGCTCACGCGGGTCGAACAAAACTTGATCCGCCAGATCGCCAATCGCCCCGCCTATGCGGTGCTGGCGGAGACGTTTCAAAAACTTCCGGCCGCCGAACAGCAAAAAGCCCGCGGCAACCTGTTCATCGGCCTGGTCGTCAACGAATACCTCGAAGATTTCCACCGCGGCGATTTTCTCGTGCGCAATCTCATCGGCGGCGATCCCAATTCCGGCGTGCTGTCCGTCGGCGCCATGCCGCGCGCGGGGCAGACCATGCAATTCCAGCGGCGTGACGCGGCGGCGGCGACCGAGGACATGAACGAACTGCTGGCGCGCGCGAGAAAACAGCTCGGCGGCGCGCCGATTTATGGCGGCTGCCTTTGCTGCTGCAACGGCCGCGGCCAGGGTCTCTTTGGCGCGCCGAATCACGACGCCGAAATGGTGCAGCAACGGCTCGGCCCCCTCGGACTCACCGGATTTTTCTGCAACGGCGAAATCGGGCCGGTCGGCGAAAAGAACTTCCTGCACGGCTACACGGCTTCGCTGGCGTTGTTTGTGAAAAAGTAGTCACACTTCGCGATTGCATTTGCCTGCCGGCACGCCATGCTTCGCGGAAGAAATGGTTTCACCCGAAGCACAACCAACGGAATCAAATCTTTCTGCGCCACCGCGAAGCCCGGGCGGCGGACGGCGGCGCGGACGGCGTGGCGGACGGGGCCGGGGTCGCGGCCCGCGGCCAGACGGACCCACGGCGTCAGGCACACCCACGGATCATCCCTCCGGTACGCCCGGCGAGGAAACGACCGCGCCCCAACCGGAAACTTCGGCGACGACCCTGGCCGGCGGTCACGGCCGGATGGACGCTCCCGCCATGCGCCAGGCGCTTGACGAAGTGCGGCAGATTGTCGAATCGTTGGAGCAGACCCTGGAGCAAATGGAGGAAGTGCGCGAGCTGGTCGAGCTGGCGGAACGCCAGCAATCCGCCGACGAACGGGAAATCGAATCCTTGCGCCGGGCCTTGCGAAGAATTCAGCCGCCGCGCGACTACAAGGGGATGCCGCGCGAACCCGCGACTAAAAACCCTCCACCACCCGCGTCAAGCGATGATTGACGTAGAGAACATTGCGGGAGCCGAACAAGGGTTTGCGCCGCTTTTCAATCCGCACCGGCCATCGCTCGGCGTCGCCGACCATGAAGTCGAAGACTTCGTGAACCGGCTCGTTTAAAAGGCGGGTGGCCCGATGAACGGGCTTGTTGTCCACGCGGATGAGCAGCGTGCCGCAAAGCTGGTTGAAATTAAATTCGACAGAATGTTTTTCCAATTCGCCCACTTCAAAAGAGAACTTCATAGATATACGTCTTGTGACGTTGGTTCCCGCGCAAATTCCATGCCGTCCCTGAAACACCATGCGGGTGGAACTTTTGATGAAAATCTGCGGATTAAACGATGGCCCGGATTCAATTGACGCAGACCCGGCCCGAAAACTGTCCCAAAACAATTCAGCCACAATCCATTCCGTGGTCAGCGAAGCAGCCGGCGCAGTTTCTCCGGCTGGCTCGTCGGCGGCTGGCAGGCGGTGCCGGTGCAAAGATAGACCACCGCGCCGTCCTTGGCGGGCATGGTCCGCACGAATTCGCCCACGGCGCCGCGGTTTCCCAATACCACCTTGTTCGGCTGATAAACCGAATGGGCGGCGCGCAACAAGTCCTGAAATTTCGCAGCCTCCGCATCCCCGGCAACGACCACGCGGCGGGGTTCTTCCAGCCAGAAATCCACCGCGTGCAGCAGGAACGGCATGGCTTGGGGAACATTTTGCAGCCGGTGCGCAAATCGTCGCAAGGTGGTTTCGGCCGGTTTCCGCAAATCGTCACGGCCGGTGATGGCCGCGAGTTTCAACAATGCCAGCGTGGCGACGGAATTGCCGGAAGGTTCCGCCCCGTCATAATCGTCTTTCACCCGCAGAATCAAATCCTTCGCGTCGGCGGCGCTTTGCCAGAAGCCGCCATTTTCCGGGTCGTAAAATTTCACCATCATGGTTTCGGCGAGCGCAATCGCAAAATCGAGATGCTCCGGATCCAGCGTGGCTTCGTAAAGTTGAATCACCCCGTCGGACAGGAAAGCATAGGCTTCGAGCAATTGAACATCGTCGCGTTCGCCGTCACGCCAGCGGTGGAACAGCGTTCCCGACGCTTCGTCCCATAATTTTTCCCGGATAAACGCCAGATTTTTCCCCGCCGCCGCGCGATATTTTTCTTCGCCGAGCACAACCGCCGCGCGCGCCAGCGCACCAAGCATCAAGCCGTTCCAGGACGAGAGGATTTTATCGTCGAGCAGCGGACGCACGCGGCGGCAGCGCGCTTCGAACATTTTCCGTTTGGCGGAAGCCAGCAGGGTGTTCTCGCTGGCGAGGGATGCCCGATCGGCGTCCACGTCCTTTTCGGAAGGTGAATTTGGGGACGGCGGCACGCCGTCCCTCCCGGATGGGTTTGCCAGGCTCAAAACATTTTGCCCGGACAACGGCTGCGGGTGGCTGTGGTCAACGAAATTTCCATTTTCCGTGAGGCCGAAACAACGGACGGCCGCGTTGAATTCCTCGACGGTCAGCAGCGCGGAGAGTTCTTTTTTCGTCCAGCAGTAGAATTTTCCCTCGTGACCTTCGCTGTCGGCGTCCTCGGCGGAGTAGAAACCGCCGGCGGGATGGGTCAGGTCGCGCAAAACGTAATCGAGAATGTCGCGGACAATATCCGCATGACGGGCGTCGCCGCTGATGAGAAAGGCGTCGAGGTAAAGTTGGGCCAGTTGCGCATTGTCGTAGAGCATTTTCTCGAAGTGCGGCACGAGCCACTCGGCGTCCACCGCATAACGCGCGAAGCCGCCGCCGAGCTGATCGTGAATGCCGCCGGCGGCCATGCGTTCGCACGTGTGCAAAACCATGCGCGTGGCTGGTTCGTCTTGAAAACGTTTCGCGCCGCGGAGCAGCAACAACGGGACGCTCGGCTGCGGAAACTTCGGCGCGCCGCCAAAACCGCCGTGACGCGGGTCGTAGGCGGCCTTGAAAACCGTCACGGCGTGGCGCAGCACGTCCGCCGTCGGCAAAAAATCCGGCTCCGGGGAACCCGCGGTGGCCGTTGCGAGCCGCGCGTGCATTTCACCGGCGGAATTCGTGAGTTCGTCCCGGCGTTCCTGCCAAAGCGCGGCGATTTGCCGAAGCAAAGTCAAAAAGCCCGGGCGACCCTGACGGTTGTCCGGCGGGAAATAGGTGCCGCCAAAGAACGGCTTCCGGTCCGGCGCAAGAAAAACGTTGAGGGGCCAGCCGCCGCCGCCGGTCGTGGCCTGGACGAACGTCATGTAAATTTTGTCCACATCCGGCCGTTCCTCGCGATCCACCTTGATGCTGACAAAATGCGCGTTCAGAAATTTGGCGACCTCCTCATTTTCAAACGTTTCACGCTCCATGACGTGGCACCAGTGGCAGGTGGCGTAGCCGATGCTGAGAAAAATCGGCTGGTTTTCCGCGCGCGCCCGGTCGAAGGCCTCGCCGCCCCAGGCGAACCAGTCCACCGGGTTGTGCGCGTGCTGGAGCAGGTAGGGCGATTTCTCCCGGGCCAGGCGGTTGGTGTGTTCGACGACCATTACCGGAAGATAGGATGCGCCGGAAGCGGCGGCAAAACGAAAAACGAAGCCAATTTTGCGTCGTCAGCAATCCACGGCTGCGCTAGGCTGGCGGCATGTTATCCGCCAAACCCTGGCGACCGGAAGTCGTAATCTGGTTTTGCACGGCGCAACTGGCCAGTCTTTGTCTGGGACTGGCCATCATCAGCCTGCTCGGCAAGGCCGGGTTCGCCGCGTTTCAACCGCCGGCCGGTTCCGGGGCGGTGGTGCTCGGCACCCTCGCGTTTCAAGGCGCAACCTGGATGTTGATTCCAATTTTTTTGCGGCTGCACCAGGTGAACTGGCGCGACGCTTTCGGCTGGCACCGGACCCTATGGCACCGCGCCTGGTTTCCGGCCGTGCCCGTCGTGTGCCTGTTTCTGCCGGTGGCGTGGTTCTTGCAAAGCGCATCGGCGCATGCGCTCACCCGGCTCGGCTGGCCACCGGAAACGGAAGCCGCGGTGGCGGCACTGAATGGCGCCCGGGCCTTGTGGCTGTACGTCTATCTGGGCGTGTTTTATGTGGTCATCGGGCCGGTGGCCGAGGAATTTATTTTTCGGGGCGTGTTGTACCCGTTCGTCAAGCAACGCGGGTGGCCGCGGCTGGCGTGGTTCGGCGTCAATTTTCTGTTCGCCCTCATTCATCTGGACGCGGCGGCGTTTATTCCCCTGTTTCTACTGGCCCTGGTGCTGACCTGGCTGTATGAAAAAACCGGCAGCCTGCTCGCGCCCATCACGGGCCACGCGCTGTTTAACGCGGTAAACCTCGCCCTGCTCTGCGGTTTTCAAAATCAACTCAGACCCGGCCCGTCGTGAATGAATTTGAACTCATCGCGAAGCTGACCCAGGCGCTGCCGGCCAACCAAACGGTGGTGACCGGCGCCGGCGACGATTGCGCTGTGCTGGATTTCGGACTCCCGGACCGGTTGTTGCTGTTCAAAACCGACGCCGTGGTGGAAGGCATTCATTTTGAGAAGGGCGCCCCGCCGGAAAAAATCGGGCGCAAGGCGCTCGCCCGCTGCCTCAGCGACATTGCGGCCATGGCCGGCACGCCGGCCGCCGCCCTGGTGACCCTCGGACTGCCACAATCCTTCCAGCCGGAGACCATCGAAAAAATATACGCGGGACTGAACGCGCTCGCCAAAAAACACGGCGTGGCCATCGTGGGCGGCGAAACCACGGCGAACCCGGAGCGCATCTTTATTTCCGTCGCCCTGCTGGGAACCGTCAGCCGGGGAAAACAAATCCTGCGCTCGACCACCGAAGCCGGCGACGCGATTTTTGTGACCGGCGAACTGGGCGGTTCCGCCGCCGGCAAACATCTGGATTTTGAGCCGCGCCTGGCCGAGGCGCGCTGGCTGGCGCAGCATTTTCCCGTTCACGCGATGATTGATTTGAGCGACGGGCTGGCCGGCGATTTGCGCCACCTGTTGAAAGCCGGCGGGCTGGGCGCGGAATTGTTCAAACCGGCAATTCCCATCAGCCGGGCGGCGAAGGCCATCGCGCGCAATACGCCCTCCGCGAAAACGCCATTCGCCGCCGCGCTCACGGACGGCGAGGATTTTGAGTTGTTATTCACGGTGGCGGCCGGCGACGCGGTGAAATTGCTGGATGCGTGGAAAAGACAATTTCCGAAATTGAAATTGAGTTGCATCGGGAAAATGGTCGCCGGCGACAGCATCATGGTCCGCGACCAAACCGGCGCGCAAAGGTTGGGCGTTCATGGCTACGAACATTTCAAATAGTCCGGCGGAAACCCGGGCGCTGGGCGAAGCATGGGGGCGCGCCGCGCAGCGCGGATTCGTGATGGCCCTGTCCGGCGACCTGGGCGCGGGCAAAACGGAGCTGGTGAAAGGCGTCGCCCGCGGACTCGGCATCACCGCGCGCGTGCATTCGCCGACGTTCACCCTGGTGAATGAATATGGCGGCGGGCGGCTGCGGTTGTTTCATCTGGACCTGTACCGGCTGGAAACCCCCGGACAAATCGTCGCGGCGGGGCTGGAAGAATTTTTGCAGCCGGACGGCGTGACTGTGGTCGAATGGGCGGAGAAACTTTCGGGCCTGGCGTCCGGGGTGGTGGGTCCGGGGAATTTGGTGAAGGTCAAAATTGAAATCGGCGGCGGGATGGAACGAAAAATTACTTATGACGATCCTGGCGCTTGAATTTTCCTCGGCGCAACGCAGCGTGGCGGTCGTGCGCCCGGGCAACCCGCAAATTGACGCGGAAGCCGTGGAGCGCGGGCCGGGCGGGACGCATGCGCTGGGCCTGATTGAAGAGGTTCTGGCGGAGACCGGCATCGGGCGCGAACAAATCGAGGTGATTGCCGTCGGGCTGGGGCCGGGTTCCTACACGGGCGTCCGGGTGGCCCTTTCGGTGGCGCAGGGCTGGCAACTGGCGCGCGGCGTGAAATTGCTGGGCGTCAGCAGCGCCGACTGTCTGGCGGCGCAGGCCCGGGCGGAAAATATTTTTGGCCGTGTGAACGTGGTGATTGACGCGCAACGGAATGAACTTTATCTGGCCGCATATGAAATTTCTTCAGGCGGTTGGAAGGAAATCGAGCCATTGCACCTCGCGGCCTCGCCCGGGATTTCCGCGCGCGCCAGCGCGGGTGAAATCTGGGTCGGCCCGGAGGTGACCCGGTGGCTGCCCCAAGGCAAAATCCTGTTTCCATCGGCAGCGACACTGGGACGGCTTGCCGCGGGACGCTGCGACTTCGTGGATGGCGACAAGTTGGCGCCGATTTATCTGCGGGAGGTAAATTTCATCAAAGCGCCGCGCAATCCGCCCAGGCCTTAAAACAAGCCAGACGGGCCGTTTACCGCCTCCCCCCAGCCAGCCTTGTGACCGATGGACTTTGTCAATTTTTCGGACAGCTTCAACGGGCGGCCAAACCGATTCATGGGTGGATGGCGGGTGGATGGCATATCTGCGGAAGGGCCTAATAATGGTATAACGCTTGCTGTATTTTGTCTGACAACAGGCAATTGGCCTCATTCCAAAATTAAAACTCGTGATATGGTGACTCGCTACAAGCAAACCGCCAAGCCAAAAGCAGGCGCGGCATTCACACTGGTGGAGGTGGTGATGTCGGTCACCATTTTGGCGCTGGCCATGGCCGGCATGATTTACGGTTACGTCCAAACCAACTACCGGGCGGAATGGAGTTCCATGTCCCTGGCCGTTCAGGCCTTGACAATTGAATCCATCGAACAGGCCCGGGCCGCAAACTGGGATGTTTATACCGCCGCCGGTCCCGGAGTTAATCCCGATGGGGCTCCCGTGGGGACAAACACCATCATCTATACCAACGCGCTGGTGGTCCCCGCCAGCGGGCAAACTGTGAGCGTTACAAATATTCTAAAGATCACCACCATCTCCATGACACCCAATCCGTGGGTCCGCCAGTATCGTTCTGACAGCAAGTGGTTCTTTCCCATCACCAGCACATGGTACACCAACACTGTAATCACCTATCGCGCGGGAAGCTGATGAAACTACTGTCCAATTACCAGTCCCCGGGGGCGCTACCCCGGCCCACCCGGATCCGTGGCTGGACCCTGGTGGAATTGATGAGCGCCATGGCGATTTTCCTGATCGTGGTGGCGGCGATGATCTCGGTGCAGCTTTTCGGGTTCCACATCAACGCGCTCACGACCAGCAAGCTGAAGTTCACCGCGGCCAGCCTCAAGGCCTTGAATCAAATCCAAAACCAGGTCCGCAACGCCAATCTGGTGGTGGTGGGAAACGGAACCAGCCTGGCCACATTCAGCCCAACCTACACCACCGGCAATTCCTTGATGATCTATCCTCCCACCGGCAGCGGCAATCTGCTCTATCTGGACACCAACGCCGACGCGCTCTTTGAAATTTTTGGCGCCAACACCAACAAGATAACCATCGGTTTCGGCATCACCAACAACACGGCGTTCCAGACCGTGGATTGCAATGGCGTCAACATCTCATCCACCAGCGTGGAAAATTTCGCCATCAGAATGACCCTGCAATTTCTCATAACCAATTACAAGGTTCCAACCACGGTTTACGATTGTTACACCTTCCAAACGGAGATGACTCCCCGCACGCAGTAATTGAAACGCCCATTGAAACCGTCAACGAAGACAACCATGAAAATCACGCGCAAAATTTTCCAGCCCGGCACCCGGGGTTATGCCTTGTTGATCGTCCTGATTTTTGTCGGGGTGGCGCTGTTGCTGCTGGGCAGCGTGATGGATTGGAGCAACAGCAACGCCCGGCAGACCGAACGCAACAATTTGTTCGGCGCGAGCGAGGGCGCCGCCGAAGGCGCGACCGAAAGCGTCATCGCCAAAATGACGGCTGATTTTTTTAAAAACTATTTTGTCACCACTCCCACCAATTTTTACATGACCAACAGCCTCAGCTGCATTCCCGCCACCAACAGCTGGCCGATCCAGTTCACGTTCAGCAATCCATTGAACAGCAGTTACCCGACCTATGTGAGCATCCTCCCGATCAACTGGACCACCAATTGGTCCACCTTGTTCAGTTCCAACTATAATGGAATGCACGCCTACGTGGTCACCTGCACGGCCATTTCCACCGCCACCACCGTCAATCAACCCTACACCGTTTCAGCGACGGTCCAGCAAACATTTCAACTGGCATCCATTCCCATCACCCAGAATATGGCCTTTTACTATATCAACATGGAAGTTGATCCCGGCCAGGCCATGACCCTGGGCGGACCGGTATTCTGCAATCAAAGCATCTGGGCGCGAGGGTTGTCCACCTTTGGCTCGACCGTTCAAGCGGTTGGGGTGGTCAGTACGAACAGTGCCAATCCCTGGCTTTTAACCAAAACCGACGCCACCGCGCCCACGTTTAGCCAGAACCCCGTTACCAATGCCACATCTCTGGTCATGCCCATCGGCACGACGAATGATCCCATTGCCGTTCGGGCCTTGCTCGGGCTTCCCCCGGCCGGCACCAGCCCTTATTCCCCCACCGGTCAGGTCTATTTTGCCAACCAAGCCTCCTTGATTGTTTCCAATTCCCCCAGCGGCAAGATTTCAGCCTTTATCCAGGATTCGAACAACGTAATCAACATGACGCCGATTCCTTATGACGTAATGACTGTCACCAACCTCGGCGCCACCAAATACACAAACTGGACCTACTCATTTGCAACCAACACGACCTTCTATGATTATCGCGAAGGGAAAACCGTCAATGCCGTCCAACTCAACGTGGGCGCACTGGCAACCTGGATTACCAACTCGAGCGGCAGCACGTTCAATACTCAGCTGGTCAACGATACCGGGCTGCCGATTGATTCCGTCTATGTCTATAACAATGCCCCGAGCAGCAGTTCCAGCCTTCCCTCGGTGCGGCTGGCCAATGGCGGCACCCTGCCGTACGATAACGGCCGCGGCCTTACCGTCGTCACCCCTGACCCGCTCTATGTGTTGGGCAATTACAACGCCAACGGCTCGTCGCTCAATAACGGCACCAACGTGGTCAATGCCCTGCCGGCCATGCTGATAGGCGATTCCATCACCGCCCTTTCCACCACTTGGAGTGATAGCTACACACTCGGGTACGGCCCTCGGTTCACGAACCCCTGGCGCCACCACCATCAACGCTGCCACCATGGAAGGCATCGTCCCCACCGCCAGCGCCAATTACAGCGGCGGCCTGGAAAATTTCATCCGTTTGTTGGAGAACTGGACCGGCGTAACGTTCGACCTACAATGGCTCTGTTATCGTCATGTTTCCCAGCCAATATGCGACGAATCATTGGATCGCGCCCGGCACTTATTACAATGCGCCCACCCGCGCTTGGGCGTTTGACGTCAATTTTCTGAAACAGAGCGGGATTCCGCCCATCGCCCCGAGGCTCACAGTCCTACAACGGTCAGGCTGGAGCGTTTACTGATCCGGGGCCGGCGCGGTCATAAAAACTTTTCTTCCGCTCCAATTGTTCGCGGTCTTATACTGCGACCGTGAAAGCCGCCATTCTTCACGGTAAAGAACACATTCAAATCGAGGACCTTGCGCCGCCGCCGCTGAAACCGGGCGAAGTCCGCGTCCGCATTGAGGCCGCGCTCACCTGCGGCACCGACCTGAAGGTTTTCAAACGCGGCTATCATGCCCGAATGATCGTGCCGCCCGCCGTCTTCGGCCACGAACTCGCCGGCGTCATCTCGGAAGTTGCGGAGGGTCGGGCGGGCAGTCCCTTGCCCGCCGCCCGCCCGGATGCCATCCGCGGCGCGCACGGAGTGACGCACCCTGCCGACTGGCAAATCGGCGACCGCGTCGTCCCGGCCAATTCCGCGCCCTGCGGCGAATGTTTTTTTTGCCGCAACGAACAGGAAAATCTTTGCGAAAATCTGTTGTTCCTCAACGGCGCTTACGCTGAAGCCATTGTCATTCCCGCGCCACTCGTCCAAAAAAACCTGCTGCGGCTCAAGCCGGAAACGGATTTCCGCGACGCCGCGCTCGTCGAACCGCTGGCCTGTGTGGTTCAAGGCGTGGAAGACATAAAACTGCGGGCCGGACAAAACGTGCTGGTCATCGGCGCCGGTCCGATCGGCCTGATGTTCGTGGCGCTGGCAAAAAATCTTGGCGCCAACGTGACGGTGGCCGGCCGGCGACCGGCCCGGTTGCAGGCCGCGCAACGGCTGGGCGCGGAACCGGTCATTGACATTGGTGACGGCCGCGAGCTGGTCGCGAACATCCGCCGCGCCGCCCGCAAACCGTTTGACGCAGTCATCGAAGCGGTCGGCCGGCCGGAAACCTGGGAGGCCGCCGTGCAACTCGTGCGCAAGGGCGGCACGGTGAATTTTTTTGGCGGCTGCCCGGCCGGCGCCCGGGTGTCCTTCGAGACGGAATTGATTCACTATTCCAATCTGACCCTGCTCGCGAGTTTTCATCACACGCCGCGCGCAGTCCGGCGGGCGCTGGCGTTCATCGAAGCCGGGGTGGTTCGCGCGCGGGATTTTGTGGACGGCGAATGTCCGTTAAGCCGGCTGCCGGAATTGTTCCAGACCATGGCCGCGGGCAATCACGCCATCAAAACCTTGATCCGCGTGCAGGAATGAACGGGCGGGAACGGCGGTCGCCGCGCCCCAATCCGGCGGCCACCCGGCGACCCGCCCGGATTATTTCAGGAAATCTTCCAAAACCTGGTGCAATTTTTTCAAGTCCGGCAGGTTCACGTACATCATGTGGCCGGCTTCAAAGGTGGCGTAGGTGATGTTCGTGCGGTAAGCCGGGTCGAGCGGCATGTGATCAAGCGCGTAACGCATCGTGTCCGGAGGGCAAACCAGGTCGCGCATGCCGTTAAGTACCAGCACGCGCATGTAAGGATTCTGGTTCATCACGGATGCGAGCTGGTCGCTCACGTTGGGATAATCATTGTGCGCGCCATAATTCCACGGCTGCACCCCGGCGATGATTTCATAGGGCAAATCATCCTCGAACTTCAATTCCTGGCGCACGTACGCGTTCATGGCCGCCGCGAACGGCCCGTAGGTTGCCGCGTAGGACGGATCGAAGTCGGGATACGGCGAAGCCGGGTCGTCATCGCGGCCGGTGATGCGTGCGTCATAGGCGCCGAGAATCAAACCCTCGTCGCGCAACAACTGTTTGCGGAAGACGCCGCTGTCGATCCGGAGATGGTTGTCCTCAATGACCTGCGGTTTCAAACCCGTGAGCCGCGCCAGTTCGGCGACAATTTTTTCACGCTCATCAGCGGGCAAAGCCGCGCCCTGTTGCAAGGCGGAGGCGTATTCGCCTTTCGCAAATGCGCGCGCCTCGGCCAGCGCCCCGGGCAAATCGCTTTGCAGGTCCGGTGGCAGCTTTTTGAAGTAATGCGCGGTGGCGGTGTAATTGGGCAGGAACAGTACAAACGGCAAATCATTGCCCGACCCGTCCTCAATGGTGGCGAAATCCAGGACGCCCGACACCAGAATCAGGCCGTTGAGATACAGGCCGTAACGCGAGCGCAGACGTTCCGCCAGCCCCGCGGCGCGAAAGACCCCGTAACTTTCGCCGCAGAGAAATTTCGGCGAAAGCCAGCGTTCGTGCCGCGTCGTCCAAAGCCGGATGAATTCACCGACGGAGTCCAGGTCGGCGGTCTGGCTGAAAAATTGTTCGGCCTTTTCATCCTTCGCCGCGCGGCTGAACCCGGTCGCCACCGGATCAATGAACACCAGATCGCTGCCGTCCAGAATCGAACAGGGGTTGTCCACCAGGCTGAAGGGTGGTTTGGGCAATGTGCCGTCCTCATTCATGCTGGCCCGGCGCGGTCCCAGCGCGCCGAGATGCAGCCACACGGAGGAGGAACCAGGGCCGCCGTTGAAACAGAACGTGACGGGCCGCGTGGCGGCGTTGGTCCCGTCCAGGCGCGTATAAGCGACGTAAAAAACCGAGGCACTCGACGTTCCGTCAGGTTTCAGGATCGGCAGCATTCCGGTTTCGGCCACGTAGCTCACGCGCCGGCCGGCCATGGTCACGGTGTTGGTGGTAAACACCGGTTGATGTGTCGCGTCGGGAATGGCCACCTCCGATTTCCTGGCGGCGGAGGCATTGGCGTCTTCGGACGGAGAATTGGTTTTGGCCAGGTCCGCCGCGTGAAGCCCCACCGCGGACGCCAGCAGTAAAATCAAGGCTGATTTCATCATATCGGCTTCGGTCATATTGCGCGTGAAATCCGTCCCACCGCAACCGAATTATTCGCCGATGATTTTCACCAGCACGCGCTTCCGGCGGCGGCCGTCAAATTCACCGTAAAAAATCTGTTCCCACGGGCCGAGATCCAGCCGGCCCCGGGTGATGGCCACGACGACCTCGCGCCCCATGATCTGACGTTTCAGGTGCGCATCGGCGTTGTCCTCACCGGTGCGATTATGCAGGTATTGCCCGGTAGGTTCGTGGGGCGCGAGTTTTTCCAGCCATGCATCGTAGTCATGCAGCAAACCGTCCTCGGCATCATTGATGAACACCGACGCCGTTATATGCATGGCATTCACCAGGCAGATGCCCTCCTGGACCCCGCTTTTCCTGACCAATTCCTCAACCGTACCGGTAAGGTTGATGAACCCCCGGCGATGGGGGACCTCAAACCAAAGATGTTCGGTGAGGTTTTTCACCCTCAAATCGCCGCCGCAATGGCATCGCCCATTTCGCGCGTGCCGATTTTGCGGGCGTCGGGTTCATTGGCGCTGAAAATATCGCCGGTGCGGTTGCCGGCTTTGATGGCCTGGCCAACCGCGCCAACGATGGCGTTATGGGCATCGGATAAATTAAAACTATAAAGCAACATCATGGCCGCCGACATGATTTGCGCGATGGGATTCGCAAGATTTTTCCCGGCGATGTCCGGCGCGGTGCCGCCGGCGGGTTCATAAAAGCCAAACGTGCGTTCGCCGCTGGTGGCGCCCAGGCTCGCGCTGGGCAACAGGCCCAGCGAACCGCCGAGCGCCGCCGCCTCATCGCTCAAAATGTCGCCGAACATGTTTTCGCAGAGCATCACGTCAAATTGCGCAGGCTTGAGCACGAGTTGCATCGCGGCATTGTCCACGAACAGGTGTTCCAGCGTCACTTTGGGATATTGTTTGCCGACATGCGTGACGACCTCGCGCCACAGCACGCCATTTTCGAGCACATTGGCCTTGTCAATGCTGGTCACCTTCCCCCGGCGCCCGGCCGCGGCGCGAAAGGCGACGTGCGCAATGCGTTCAATTTCCGGCGTCGTGTAAACCATGGTGTCAATCGCCCGGCGCTGGCCGCCGCCGAGGTCCTCGGTTTTTTTGGGCTGGCCAAAATACATGCCGCCGGTCAGTTCCCGGACGACCAGAATATCAATGCCCGGCGCCTGGCGTTCCCTGGCCAACGGACAGGCGTGGGCCAGTTCCGGCCACAAAACCACCGGGCGCAGATTGGCGAACAGGCCGAACTCCTTGCGGATGCGCAGCAAGGCGGCCCGCTCGGGCCGCTCCTCCTTGGGAATTGTCGGATCGCGGTCCGGCAGGCCGACGGAGCCGAACAAAATGGCGTCCGAATCTTTGCAGAGCGCGAGTGTGGCGTCGGGCAGCGCCCGGCCCGCGGCGTCAATGCCCGCCCAGCCGACCGGCGCCTCGGTGAGGTCGAGCCTGAATTCAAACTTCCCCTCCGTGACGCGCAAAACCTTGATGGCTTCACGCATCACTTCCGGTCCAATGCCGTCGCCGGCCAGCGCTGCAATTTTGAAATGCTTCATGAATCTGGAACCCCGATGCTACGGTTTTGGCCCGCGGTGACAACGGAATTTTACGCGCTCGACATTTGCCGGTCGGAATTCAAAACTCGCGCCATGGTTTTGCCTTACAAGGTCGCGACGCTGCTTTATTGCTTCAATGAGCGCGACGACGTGCTGCTGCTTGAACGGGCGCAGGAACCGAACCGCGGTTTCTGGAGCCCGTGCGGCGGCAAGTTGAAAATGGACCTGGGCGAGTCGCCTTACACCTGCGCCGGCCGCGAGGCCGGGGAGGAACTGGGCATCACGGTCCGGACGGCGGATTTGCATCTGACCGGCCTCGTCAGCGAACACGGCTACCAGGGCCAGACGCACTGGCTGATGTTTTTGTTTGAGGTGAAGGCGAAACTGAAAACGCTGCCACCGGCCCATGCCGAGGGGCGGTTTCAATTCTTCCCGCGGACGGCGCTGGCAAATGTGAAAATCCCGCAAACCGACCGGGAACAAATCTGGCCGTGGTTCTGGCAGCATCGCGGCGGCTTTTTCGCGGCTCATTGCCATTGCCAGGCCGACGGGAATAACGAGTGGACGCTGGAAGAGTCGCGGCTGAGATTTGCGATTCGATGATTTACGATTTAAGATTTTTTTGGCAAGCCGCTCGCGGCCCAAACACAATCGATCCTCAGAAATCCGAGCCTGATTTACCGACGAACCCAACATTGATCTGCAGAGCGACCAGCACTTCATGAGCGAGGCGCTGCGCCAGGCTGCCCGGGCCTATGAAGCGGGCGAAGTCCCGGTTGGCGCGGTCATTGTGCGCGCGGGCCGCGTCATCGCGCGGGCGTTCAACCAGGTCGAACTGCTGAAAGACGCGACCGCGCATGCGGAAATGCTGGCGCTCACCCAGGCGGAGGAGGTCACGGGTGACTGGCGGCTGACCGATTGCACGCTTTACGTGACAAAAGAGCCATGCCCGATGTGCGCGGGCGCGGTGGTGCATACGCGGCTGGCGCGGGTGGTCTTTGGCGTGAGCGACCCGAAGGCGGGCGCGGCGGGAAGCGCGATGAACCTGCTGCAGTTCCCGTCATTGAACCATCGTTGTGAAATCACTGGCGGCGTGCATGAGGCGGAGTGCCGCGCGCTGTTGCAGAATTTTTTTGCCGGGCAACGGCTTTCAGGAAAGCTGAAAAGGCAGGACGCCGGCAACACCCCTTGAAATTCCCGGGGAACGTTCCGACAGATCGCAGTTCACCCACCCGGCTTCATTGCAAAAAAAACGAGGCATCCAAACGGATGCCTCGTCGTGGTGATTATTAAACGCCAACCGCGTTAGATTCCGTTTGGGAAATTATAAAAGGGCTTTGACCCGGCGCTGTTCGTGGCGTTGAGCAAGTCCGTTTGCAAATCGAGAACCGCCGTCTGTTGGGCGCTGCCGTCACCCAGCAATATGTTGCCAACCCCCAAATGGAGATCATTGGCCGACCATGCCCATGTGTTCCAGTCTTGGTCCTTGTAAAGAACCTGTCCCCCGGTCGCCAGCGACCATTAGCTGCCTGATTTGCGGCTTGACTGCGGACACATCTGCGCCGCGGGGGCTGAAGTTCCAGCCTGAGCAGCGGTTTGGTTGCCAATATTGCGGTCACCGGCCAGGATGGACTGGGGTTGCGTATCAACGGCATCGCCGCCAACGAAATAACTCGTATAACCGGGCAACTTCGTAATAGTGCGCCGGCGTTGAAGAACTCACTCCAATTGGTAGCCTGGGCGCCATGCGGACTGACCGTGTCCGCAGGACAAGCCAACAGCGCCGGATTATCCAAGGTATTGGACGTCACCACAAAAGGCGCCGATTCGGCATAAGTGGTAAAACCGGCGGTGGAGTGTCCCTGACTGTAAATATACTCCAGCGCACCACCCTGAGCGCTGGAAACCGTCTGCGGGTAGCGATCGTTATTGTCATCCCCCCACATCCGGAAGGCGAGGCCGATTTGTTTGAGATTGCTCACGCAGTTGACGCGTTGCGCCTTGCGCTTGGCGGCGGCGAGCGCCGGCAGCAACATGGCCGCCAGAATGGCGATGATGGCGATCACCACCAGCAGTTCAATCAGGGTAAAAGCCTTTTTTGATTTCAGAATTCTTTTCATACGTTCACTAAGTGATTTGGTTTTGTTCGTTTGAGCGTTAGTTGGCCGACTCTATCTCAGTCGCACCGCCTGTCAATGCTTATTGCTGGAAAATTCCTTAGCACTGATGATGCCAAATAAAAAAATGGCGAAACGGCCAATGAAATCAAGTTCCGGCGAAAGGAAAATGCGGTGATGCGTGAAATTTTTACGCAACGCGCGTGAACCCCACGCGCCGGAAACGCGTTTCAGCCGGTTAAAATCTCATTTACAGCGCCGCGCGCATCGCAAACACTGGCCAACCCTATGGCCGAACCGAAGGAAAATGTGTTGATGGAAAAAATCGTGTCGCTGTGCAAGCGGCGCGGATTTATTTTCCAATCCTCCGAAATTTACGGTGGCATCAATGGTTTTTGGGATTACGGCCCGCTGGGCGCGGAACTCAAGCGCAACGTCAAGGAGCTCTGGTGGAATACCATGACCCGCCAGCGCGACGACGTGGCCGGCCTCGAAGCCACCATCATCATGTCGCCGAAAATTTGGGAAGCCAGCGGCCACGTGGACACGTTCAGCGATCCGATGATTGACTGCAAGACGTGCAAAGGTCGGTTCCGCGCCGACCAGACCAGCGAAATCCCCTGCCCGCAAAAGCCCAGCAAAATGGTTTCCGAATGCCACGGTGAGAAAACCCCTCCGCGGGCATTCAATCTGATGTTCCAGACCCATGTCGGCCCGGTGCAGGACGACTCGGCCATCGCCTATCTTCGACCGGAAACCGCGCAGGCCATTTTTGCGCAGTTCAAAAACGTCCTCGAAACGTCGCGCCAGAAGGTGCCGTTCGGCATCGCCCAGGTCGGCAAGGCGTTCCGCAACGAAGTGACGCCGCGCAATTTCACCTTTCGCTCGCGCGAGTTCGAGCAGATGGAACTGGAATTTTTCATCAAGCCGGATGAAGTAATCGAAGCCATCCAGTCTTCCGTTTCAAGGGTTCCGCCGGAATCTTCGGAACTGAAAACTGAAAACTTGAAACTGGAAACCTCCGCCGCCTGGGGTTGGAAGGAATGGCACAAGTATTGGGTTGAGGAGCGGATCAAATTTTATGAAGGCATCGGCCTGCCGCGCACGACCCTGGTTGAATACTGGCAAAAGCCGGAGGAACTCGCGCATTATGCGCGCGCCTGCGTGGACCTTTTGTTCAAGTTCCCGTTCGGCACCCAGGAACTCGAAGGCATCGCCGCGCGCAGCGATTTCGATTTGAGCCAGCACGAACGGTTCTCCGGCAAGCCGATGGGCGTCTTCGACGAGGAACTCCGCGCCGCCTGGGGCAGGCTGGACGAAGCGGCGAAGGCCGGGTTGTCGAAGCGCTATTACGAGGCGCGCCTGAAGTATCTCACGAAAATGGGGGTCGACCCGGCGAAGGCGGAAAAGGACGCGAAGGAAGACGCCGATGGCCTGGCCAAGGGCCAATATGTTCCGCACGTGATTGAACCCTCGGCGGGCGTGGACCGTCTCATCCTCGCCTTGATTTGCCATGCTTACAGCGAAGCCAGCGAAACCGACGCCAAGGGCAAAACTGAAACGCGGGTGATTTTGAAATTTCACCCGCGCGTCGCGCCCATCAAGGTGGCCGTGCTGCCGCTGCTCAAGAACAAGCCTGAACTGGTGAGGAAGGCGCAGGAAGTCCGCGACTTGCTGCGTTCCGTGGATGAATGTATTTTACGACGACGGCGGTTCGATTGGCCGCCGTTACGCGCGCCAGGACGAGGCCGGCACGCCGTTCTGCGTGACGATTGATTTCGACACGCTGGGCGAAAAGCCGGAATTAAAAGACACGGTGACGCTGCGTTACCGCGACGATGGCAAACAGGAGCGCCTGGCGATTGGCGAATTGTTGAATTGGTTGCTGCCGAAAATCCGCTGATGACTGAAAACGCAAAATCGTCCGTTTCGAAGAAGACCCGCGCCGACGCTTTACTTCATCATCGCGGTCAAGCTGATCAAAGGCGCCGTGCTCATCCTGCTGGCGCTGGGTGTCTTTTCGCTGGCGAACCGGGATTTGTCGGACGTGTTCGACCAGTTTTTGCGGTGGGTGCATCTCGACCCGGAACGGGCCTTTTTTACCAACATCGGCGAATGGCTGGACACCGTCACGCCCACCAACGTGCGCGTGTTCGCGTCGGGCACGTTTCTCTGCGGATTGTTTCTGCTCATCGAAGGCCTGGGACTGGTGTTCCGCGCGAAATGGGCCATCTGGCTGGCGATTGGCGAATCGGCCTTTTTCATCCCGATTGAAATTTTTGAACTGTTGCGCCGCCTCAACCCCGGTTTGCCGGACCACCCCCGAACGGTGTTGTTCAAACATCCCCAATTGGGACTGCTGATTGTGCTGGCGTTGAATGTGCTCATCGTCTGGTATCTGCTTAAAAACCGGCAACGGCTCTTCCGGCATCACCGCTGATTTGTTTGAAATTTCCAGTTTCCAATTTCACCCCGGAATAGCCATCCTCCCCTTGTGACCACGGATGAAGCCATAAAACTGTTGGACGCGTTTCGCGCCGGAGAAATTCCCCGCGGAAAGATTCTGCGCGCCTTTCAATCCGCGCCGGTGGCCGACCTCGGCTTTGCGCAGGTGGACACGCATCGCGCGTTGCGCCGGGGCTTTCCCGAGGTGATTTTTGGTTCCGGCAAGACGCCGGAGCAGACGGTCAAAATCGCCGCCAAAATCCTGGCGCGCGAACGCCGCGTGCTGATCACCCGCATCGCGCCCGAACACGCCCGGGCCTTGCGCAAAAAATTCAAGCACGCCGTTTATCACGCGCGGGCGCGCTGTGTGACCATCGAGGCCAGACCCCTGCCGAAACGCCCGGGTTTCATCGCGGTCGTTTGCGCCGGCACGAGCGACCTGCCGGTGGCCGAGGAAGCCTCGGTCACGGCGGAAATCATGGGCAACCGGGTTACCCGCGTCCACGATGTCGGGGTGGCGGGGCTGCACCGGCTTTTTCCGCATCTGGAAACGATTCAAAGCGCGAACGTATTGATTGTCGTGGCGGGCATGGAAGGCGCGTTGCCGAGCGTCATCGCCGGCCTGGTCTCCCGGCCGGTGATTGCCGTGCCGACCAGCATCGGTTACGGCGCCAGTTTCGGCGGGCTGGCCGCGTTGCTCGGCATGTTGAACAGTTGCGGCAGCGGTGTGACGGTGGTGAACATCGACAACGGTTTCGGCGCCGGATACGCCGCGAGCCAGATCAATGCGTTATGTAGCGGCGGTCTGTGACCGCCGCAAATATCTTATGGAACGCCTGCATCGCCTGGAGCAGCTGTATGTCGAAAATCCGGTTTGTTTCGTAACCTTTTGCACGGAGGATCGGAAGGCAGTTCTCGCCCAACGGTCAGTCCATGAGGCTTTTGTTCAGTTTTGCCGTGAGGCCCTGAAGAGAAATGTTTTTGTCGGTCGATATATTTTGATGCCTGATCACATTCATTTGTTTGTCAAATTGCCACCGCCATCCAAAAATCTTTCCGACTGGATCAAAAGCCTGAAAAACTTTTTGTCGAAAGTACTGAGATCTTCCAAGACCGCGGCACCCCATTGGCAGAAAGGTTTTTTTGACCATATCCTTCGCTCAACGGAATCCTATTCAAACAATTGGCTTTACATGGTTGAAAATTCGGTTCGTGCTGGTCTGGTCACTGACTGGTCACAATGGCCATATCAGGGAGAAATACAGCCCTTGCGCCTGGACGAAAGATTGCGACGGTCACAGACCGCCGCTACATGACAATGAAAACGCTTTATCTCGATCTTTTCAGCGGTATCAGCGGCGACATGTTTGCCGGCGCGCTGATTGATTTGGGCGTGGACGCGCACAAACTGGAGCGCGAGCTGAAGAAATTAAAACTCGGCGGCTATCACCTTCACGTCACCCGCCGGCAAAAATCCGGGATTGCCGGCGTGAAACTGGATGTCCACCTGACCGACGACCACGACCATGGACATCCCCACGAACACGGGCATCATCACCACCATCATCATGGCGAAAACCGGACGTTCACCCAGATTAAAAAGCTCATCGCGCAAAGCAAATTGTCATCGTGGGTGAAGCAGAAGGCCGTGGCGGTGTTCCAACGCATTGCCGAAGCCGAGGGAAAAATTCACGGCCTGCCGCCGGAACACGTGCATTTCCACGAGGTCGGCGCGGTGGATTCCATCGTGGACATCGTGGGCGTGTGCCTCGCGCTGGAAATGCTCGGCAAACCGCGCGTGCTCGCCTCGCCGGTGATTGAAGGCGTGGGCTGGGTGGATTGCGCGCATGGACGATTTCCCGTTCCGGCCCCGGCGACCCTGGCCATTCTGGGCGCACGCGGCATCGGCATCACGCAATGCGATGAACCGCATGAACTGGTCACGCCCACGGGCGCGGCGTTGCTGGCTGAATTCGCCGAGGGTTTTGAGCCGATGCAAAATCTGGTTGCCGGAAAGATCGGCTTCGGCCTGGGCACGCGCGAAAACAAAACCCGGCCCAATGTCCTGCGCGCCGTGCTGGGCAGCACGTCCCCAACCCGGGGCCCGAAATCCAAAGCGGGAACCACCGGTCCGGCCCAGGCCGGATTGGGAAACGGACACCATTGCGGTGCTTGAAACCAATCTCGACGATCTGAACCCGGAAATCCTCGGTCATTTTGTCGAAACGGCGCTGGCGGCGGGCGCGCTGGATGTCTTTTACACCCCCCTTCACATGAAGAAGAACCGGCCCGGCGCCTTGCTCACGGTGTTGTGTACGGAACCGGACGCGGACAAATTCAGCGAAATGATTTTGTGCGAGACCAGCGCGTTTGGCGTGCGCCGCACGCGGGCGGAGCGGCGCAAGTTGCGGCGTGAATTCGCCGCCGTCAAAACGCCGTTTGGCCGGGTCACGATAAAATTGGGCCGGTTTAAAGGGAAAGTGGTTCAAGCCGCGCCGGAATTTGAATCGTGCAAAAAACTGGCAGCCCGGGCCAAGGTCCCGTTAAAACGGGTCTATGACGCGGCCAACCGGGCCATTTTGGCACGGGGATAATTATGTTTATTTTCCTTGCGTAAAGGCCCATGAATTGCTTAATTACGCGATTGTAATCTATTCTGGCAGTTGCCGGTATTTTTGATGCAGAACCATCCAGTACAGCCACAACCGACGAGGGTGTCTTGAGCCGCCCTTTTGTTCCACGCAACTTTTCCCCTGCCTCGTTCGTCCGGGTCAACGGCAAAATCCGTGCCCGCGAGGTGCGGGTGATTGACGCGCACGACAAAAACATCGGCGTCATCTCGCTGAACGAAGCGCTGATGCTGGCGCGGCAGTCGGGGGTGGACCTGGTGGAAATTTCCCCCACCGCAACGCCGCCCGTGTGCCGGATTGTGGACTTTGGCAAGTTCCGCTACGAACAGGCCAAGAAGGACAAGGACTCAAAGAAACATCAGCACGCCTCGACCGTCAAAGAGGTCCAACTCAGCCCGCGCATTGACCCGCACGATCTCGGCATCAAGGTCATGCACGCGATTGATTTCCTGTGCGAGGACATGAAGGTGAAAGTCGCGCTGAAATTCCGCGGACGCGAAATGGCGCACACGGAATTCGGGTTTCAGGTCATCCGCAAGTTTCTGGCCGACCTGGCGCCCTACGGTCATCCCGACTTCGAACCGAAGCTCATCGGACGCGGCATCAACGTGATGGTCAGCCCGCTGCCGCGCGCCAAACGCGCAAAAAATCCGCGCGAGGTCGAAGGCGGCCAGACCCCGGCTCCGGCAAACAATCATCTTGCCCCGCCGCCCACTCCGTCCGAACCAAAATCCGGCGGCTTTACGAATAATCCGTTCGCAAAAGTCGAGGTCAA
Organism: uncultured Verrucomicrobiae bacterium; assembly: GCA_963762585.1. Classification (GTDB taxonomy): domain Bacteria; phylum Verrucomicrobiota; class Verrucomicrobiia; order Limisphaerales; family UBA11358; genus UBA11358. The sequence continues at coordinate 15,671 of CAVXLF010000012.1, read as the reverse complement.
GTAACCGCCCGCCCCGCCGGACCGCGCCCGTTCCGGAAGACAACCAGACACTTGTTGACCCGGGTTTTGATTGAGTGCGCGGAGGGCCTGGCTTAACATTTCCGGCGTGGCCATCTCATCGTTCCCGCGTGCGCTCAAACTCATCTCCCGGCGCAGCCTGGTTTCCGCCGCACTCGCTGTCCTATTCGCCTTTATCGCCCCAAACACCTTCGCGCAGGCAAAGGAACAGCCGATTCCCCGCATCGTGAAGCAGGACGGGCGTTACGCCCTGTTGGTTGATGATGCGCCTTATTTCATTCTGGGCGCGCAGGTGAACAACTCGAGCGGCTGGCCCGCCATGCTGCCCCAGGTGTGGCCGGCCATTGAATTCATGCATGCGAACACCGTCGAGATCCCGGTCTATTGGGAACAATTCGAACCCCAGCCCGGCCAGTTCGATTATCGTGTCGTTGACACCCTTCTGGCCCAGGCCCGGGAACATCAGGTGCATCTGGTACTGCTCTGGTTCGCCACCTGGAAGAACGGCAGCCAGCATTACATGCCGGAATGGATGAAGCTGGATCCTGAACGCTATGCGCATGTAATTGACGAGCAAGGCCGCGCGGTGGATTCGCCCTCGCCTTTCGCCACCGCCTCGCTCGCAGCGGACACCCGGGCTTTTGCCGCGTTGCTGGCCCACCTTAAAACGGCCGACCCGCAGCGCACCGTGCTGATGGTCCAGGTGGAGAATGAACCCGGCACGGGCGGGAACATGCGCGATCATTCCCCCGTGGCGCAGAAACTTTTTAACGGCCCGGTCCCGGCCGATGTGCTCCAGGCCATGCACGTGCCCTCCGCCGGGCCGGCGCCAAACTGGAAGGAAGCCTTCGGCCCGGACGCCGAGGTCTGTTTCCACAACTGGGCGGTGGCGAAATACATCGGGCAGGTGGCCGCCGCCGGCAAGGCGGTTTATCCGCTCCCGCTCTATGTCAATGCCGCGCCGGGCACCCAGCGGGGCGCGGTCTGGCGGGACCCTGCCAAGCCGGGCAGCCCGGCCAGTTATGCGGATGGCGGCCCGTCGGACAACATCGTTCCCATCTGGAAAACCGCCGCGCCCGCACTCGACATGATCTCGCCTGATGACTACGCCACCGACGCCGCCGGCTACGTAAAAATGCTCAAGCTCTACCAGCGCGATGATAATCCGCTGTTTGTGCCCGAGACCGGCGGCAGTCCGCGGTTTTTCTTTTTTGCATTGGGCCATCAGGCCATCGGCTGGTCGCCTTTCGGCATGGATTTCACCCGCATCCAGACCATTCCCGATGCTGCCCGACCGAAGGATGAAGCGCTTCCGCCCTGGGCCCGGACCGGGACCGAGGAATTCGTCGCCCCCTTTGCGCCCACCTATCAACTGATCAATCCCATGGCGCGGGAGATCGCCCGGCTGAATTTCGAAGGCCGGCTCCAGGCGGTGGCCGAAGAACCGGGCCAGCTCACGCAAACGCTTTCGTTCGGAGCGTGGAACGCCACCGTCTCCTATGGCGTCTGGTCGCGATACGGTCATCCGGCGGGCAATCCCCAACCGATGGGCGGCGCCCTGGTGGCCCAACTCAAGGACAACCAGTTTTTGGTGGCCGGATTCCACTGCCGCGTTGATTTCCAACCCACCGCGCCGGACCGACACCGCCAGTTTTTACGCGTGGAAGAGGGAACCTACGAGAACGGCGGCTTCAAGTTTCTCCGCCTCTTGAATGGCGACCAGACGGATGGCGGACTGGATTTCAGCTCCGAACCAGCTGGTCCTCCGCGTCTCGGTCGCCACCTACTGACCCAACCTTGGTCGGGTTCAGGCTTATCCGGCGCACCAACCGCGCACCAGTTCCGGGAAGCGACAAGGCTCGCACATGGCGTTGGCGTGCCCGCAGAAGTCACGGGCGATTTGCATCAAACCCTGCTGGGCCGCAGCGCTCCGGCACCAGCGACCCCGGCCGGTTCCCAGCAAACGCTGCCGCGCCAGGCGCAGCACGGCATTGTCCTGGGCGGGCGGCCACGCGAAATAGCGCCGCTCAACGACGCGTTGCAGTTTCGCGCTTTTGCCTTCGACCGCCCGCGTCCAGAGCCAGGGCAAAACCACGTTGACGGCCAGATCCGTCACGCGTGCGTCGCCCAGCAACGGCTGCGGTTTCTTCAAACGCGCCGAGCGGAACGTCCAATGCCATGACCAAAATTCATCGTGCCCCACTTCGAAAATTTCCCGCAACGAATGGGACAACTTTTCATCCGGCAAATCCGCGGCGCACCAGCGTTCCAGCCGCGGGACCGTGTCGCCGGCCGCGAGCCAGCGCGCCGCGAGCGCCAGCCGGCGTTGCGGTTGATTCGCCGGGCGCAAGCCGTGAAATTTCCACGCCGCGCGCGGCAGAATACAATCATCAAAGGCATCGCGCTCGCGCCACCAGCGATCCCAGACGCGCCGCAAATAACCATCGTCGCCCGCCGGCCCGCGTGGCAATTCCGGCGGCAACAAGCCGCTGACGCCGAACAGCCGCGCCTGCAAGTCAAACGCCGAATCCACGCCACGCGTCCAGCGCCCGTGTAATTCCGCCAGCGTTTGCATCGGCCAGGCGTTGTGTTGGTAGCCGAGCGCGCGGAACAGTCCCTCCCAAAGCGATTGTTCCCAACCCACCTGCTGCGCGCGGGCACGAAAGTGCGCGGCCTTGGATTGAAAGCGTGCGCCGCCGGCTTCGCACAGGAGGCCGGTCAACCGGGTTGTCTCCAGCTCACTCAACGGTGGGCAGCATTGGCCGCGTAAATTTTCCGGAAACCGCCGCGGTGATTCACTTTCGAGCCACAAATGAAGTTCGCTCAAGGGCGCATCCAGCGAGCAGCTCAAGGCGAGCCGGGGCGGCAACGGTTGGAGTCCTGGCGTCGGTTGGTCCGGCAACCCCCGGTTCTGAGGCGCCGAAGCGCGAACCTCCGTGTCATCCCAGACGACCTGCAAGATGACATTTTTGAAATTCGGATTGCGGTCGTGGCCGTGCGCCCGCCAGCCGCCGGCGCGCAGATCAATTTCCACATCGCCGGAAAGCGGCGCACCGGCGCCAATCTGGATCACCGCGCCGAAAAAGTCCGGCCCGCCCCCGGCGCTGGGAAAGCCGGGATGAAATACACGAACGGGTTTCCCGTCCGCTGTTTGGAGCCGGTCCCGGCGCAGGCGTTGGTGCAGCCAGACGGCCTGCAACAGGCGTTCGGGGGGCAGGTCATTTTCGTCACGCAGGGTGTTCACCGCGCCCAGCCGGACGCGCCACAAGGCATAAAAATTCCCGGAAGTTGGAGACATCTTGAAATTGCTTTTGCGCCGACGACCGGGCAAAGTCAAGTCGGTGTGTAAAATTTTGAACGGAGCATACGGTTGAACTGCCTGTTTGGAGAAACCGACCTGCGTTGGGGAGTGAGTTTTTGTTGGCCGAAACCCCGTTTTTCCGGTTAAACTTCGCGAAGCTGCGATGAACGACAATGCGATGATCGAAGTGTCAAATTTGACAAAGCGCTACGCCGGCCGCACCGCTGTGGCCGGCATTTCGTTCACGGTCGCCCGCGGCGAAATCGTCGGGCTGCTCGGCCCGAACGGCGCGGGCAAAAGCACGACCATGCGGATTCTCGCGTGTTACCTGCCGGCGACATCCGGCACGGTGCGCGTGGCCGGCTTTGATGTCTTCCACCAATCGGCCGAAGTGCGCCGCCGGATTGGGTACATGCCGGAAAACAACCCGCTTTATCTCGAAATGCGCGTGCGTGAATACTTGAAATTTCGCGCCCGGCTGAAGGGGCTGGGCTGGCGGCGTTCCCGCGAGCGCGTGAGCACAGTCATGGAGCAATGCGGATTGACGGACGTGGGCCGCCGCATCATCGGGCAACTGTCAAAAGGCTACCGGCAGCGCGTGGGCATGGCAGACGCGCTGGTGCACGACCCGGAATTGATCATTCTCGACGAACCGACCATCGGCCTCGATCCGCATCAGATTCGCACGGTCCGGCAGTTGATCAAAGGTCTCGCCCAGGCACACACGGTGCTCATTTCGACGCATATTCTTCCCGAAGCGGAAATGATGTGCAACCGGATGCTCATCATGTACGACGGCAAAATCCTTGCCGCCGACACGCCGGAAAACCTGCAACGGCTCGTGGCGGGGAAGAGTCAAATCATCGTGGAACTGGCGGCCCCGGCGGCCGCGTTGCGCGAGTGCTGGTCGCAAGTGCCCGAGATTGAATATTTCGACGTGTCGGCCAGCGAAGGCGAGTTTCAGCGTTGCGCGCTGACCCCGCGTGACGGCCTGGATTTGCGACCGGTGATTTTCACCCTGGCGCTGCAAAACGGCTGGGTGTTGCGCGAATTGACGCGCAACCGCCATTCGTTGGAGGATATTTACGTCCAGGTAACGCAGCCCGGCGAAGAGGAAGAAAACTGATGCGAATTTTTTTGACGCTCACACGCCGGGAGCTGGCGGCCTTCTTTTTTTCCGTCACAGGTTACGTCATCATCGCCGCGGTGACGCTCCTCATCGGGTGGAGTTTTGTGGTGCTGATGACCAACCTTGGCAGCGATCCGTCGCCCTTGCCGGTCACGGAATTGTTCTACCGGACCTATTTCTTCTGGCTCATCGTGTTGCTGGCCACGCCGATCATCACGATGCGGTTGTTCGCCCTGGAAAAATTTACCGGCACGTTCGAAACCCTGATGACGACGCCGGTGAGCGACTGGCAGGTCGTCGCGGCAAAATTCACGGCCGCGATCATTTTTTACACCGTCATGTGGCTGCCGATGCTGGGCTGCCTCTTCATTGTGCGGCATTTCACGGACCAACCGGGCACCCTCGATCCGGGCATGATTGGCGGAATGTATCTGGGGGTGTTTCTGGTCGGCTGCCTCTTTTTGTCGCTGGGCTGCTTTGCCTCGGCGCTCACCCGCAGCCAGATGGCGGCGGCGATGATCAGCTTTGTGTTGGGCGTCAGCCTGTTTGCACTCGGATTCCTGGCCCAGGCGCTCACCACGACGGCGCAATGGAAGACGCAACTGCTCTCCTACTTTGGATTGTTCGATCAAATGAACGATTTTGCCGGCGGCGTGGTGGACACGCGCACGTTGATTTTTTACGTGAGTCTCACACTGCTTTTCCTGTTTTTGACCCTGCGCGTGGTGGAAAGCCGGCGCTGGAAATAAGATGAGTGCCAAACCCAAATCCCAACCGAGTTTCTCGCCGGGTCGCCGGTGGAAAATCGGCTTCGACGTGGTCGTGCGAACGGCCCTGGTGCTGGCCGTGGTGGTGATGGTCAATTATCTGGGCAGTCTGTTCCCCGGGCGGTTTTATCTCAGTTCGCAGACGCGGATCCAAATTTCCCCGCGCACGGAGGACGTGCTCCAGGCCCTGACGAATCATGTCACCGTGACGCTGTATTACGACACCCAGGATGATTTTTACCCGACCATCGTTGCCTTGTTAAACGAGTATCACGCCGTCAACCCGAAACTTTCAATCCGCACGGTGGATTACATTCGCGATGCGGGTGAGGCGGAGACCGTCAAGGCGCAATACAAACTCAATTCGCCCGACCGAAAAAACCTCATCATCTTTGATTGCGGCGGCGGCCGGCTGCCCAAAATTGTTCCCGGCGACGCCCTGGCCAAATATACGCTGGAAGAAGTTCCGAACGCAAAGGAGCGGGAGTTTCGGAAAAAGCCCGTCGCGTTTCTTGGCGAAATGATGTTTACGTCCGACGCTGCTCGCGCTGGAAAGCCCCAAGCCGTTCAAGGCGTATTTTCTGCAGGGCCACGGCGAACCGTCGCTCACCGACAGCGGGGATGGCGGCTATCTGAAATTCGCCGCTGTCCTGGGGCAAAATTACATCCAAGTGGAACCGCTCGAACTGGCCGGTGACAATGCGATGCCCGCCGACTGCAACCTGCTCATCATTGCCGGTCCCCGGACCCTGTTTTCCAATCTGGAACTGCAAAAAATCGAACAATACCTTTCCCGGCGGACGCTTGTTTTTGCTGCTGAATTATCCTCCATCCAACACCCCACGGGTCTTGAAGATATTCTCCGGCAATGGGGCGTGAACGTCGGCGCCGATGTGGTGCAGGAACCCAAGAACACCATCTCCGGCCAGGATGTGCTGGTTTACAATTTCAGCCAGCATCCCGTTGTCGATCCGCTCGACCGGACTGGTGTTGCAACTGGTCTTTCCGCGCCCCGTCAGCCGCATCACCGGCAAAACCCGCCCGCCGACGCACCCCAGGTGGATGAGCTGGCTTTTTCCAGCCCCGCTTCCGGGCTGATGAACGAACACGGCCTGCCACCGCGCGGCTATCCGCTGATGGTGGCGGTTGAAAAAAATGAGGTTAAAGGCTTGGCCGCCGCGCAGCGGTGGCCGGATGGTGGTGGCGGGCGATTCGTTGTTTCTTGACAACCAGCTGATCAACGACGGCGCCAACCGCGATTTCGCCGGTTACGCCGTCAATTGGCTGCTGGACCGGCCCACCTTGCTGAAGGCATCGGCCCGCGGCCCGTGGTCGAATTCCGGCTGATCATGACGCGGCAGCAACAGTCCCAGGTCCGCTGGCTGTTGCTGGGGGCGTTGCCCGGCGGGGTGCTGGCGTTGGGCGGATTGGTCTGGCTGCGCCGGAGAAAATAATGAACTCGAAGAATACCTGGATCTGGCTGATGGTCGCCGCCGCGCTGTTCGCGTTCATTTTCGCCTTTGACCATTTTTTGCGGCCGGCCGGAACGGAAGCTTCTGTCATCCTGCCAGACCTGCAACCCTCAGCGGTCACGAGCGTCCACGTGATTCCCGCCAATGCGCTCGAAATTCAAGCTGACCACACCAACGGCACGTGGCTCCTGACCAAGCCGGTGGTTTATCCGGCACAACCCGCGGCCGTGGAAGCCTTGCTGACCGCGTTGCAGAAACTCACGCCCGCCATTCGCATCAGTGCCAGTGAGCTTCGCGATCAACACAGCACCGAGGCGGATTACGGCTTTGAACCGCCCCGTATTTCGCTCGTGATCGAAGCCGACGGCCAGCGCTGGCATCTTCAGGTGGGCAACAAAACCCCGCCCGGCGACCAGGTTTTTCTTCGCGTCGTCGGGACCGACGGCGCATTTGTCGCCGACGCCGACTGGCTCAAATACCTTCCGCGCTCGTTCAACGATTGGCGCGACACGGCGCTGGTCGATTTCCATGGCGACGCGCCCGACTGGATTGTCCTGACCAACAGCACGAAGGTGATTGAACTTCACCGCAACGCCACCAATCATCTCTGGCAGATGACCCGCCCGCTCGCGGCACGAGCCGACAACGGCCGGATTGCCGAAGCGCTCCAACACCTGCAAACCGCTCAGGTTTCACAGTTCGTGACCGACAACCCCAAGGCGGATTTGACCTCGTTCGACCTGCAGCCCGCCGACCTTGACTTGTGGATCGGTGGCGGAACGAATTTTGTCACCGCCCTCCACGTCGGAAAAAACCCGACCAATGATGCGGCGCTGGTCTATGCCCGGCGCGAAGGCTGGGACGCCGTCGTCACCACGGCCCAGGACCCACTGACACCGTGGTTCGGCCCGGTGAATGATTTTCGCGACCCGTATCTGCTGGAGCTGTCCGTTCCGGTGGCCGAAATTGAAGTGCGCGGCGACACCAGTTTCACCCTGCAGCGGCAGGGCACGAACAGCTGGCGCATGGTCGGGGAAAAATTTCCCGTGGATGCCGAAAGCGTGCCCGTGTTCATCAAAATGCTTGCGAGCCTGCGGGTCGCGGAATTTGTCAAGGACGTGGTAACCGCGCCGGACTGGCCGGCCTATGGACTGGCCACTCCCACACGGCAGATTACCTTGTTTTCGGCCGCAGGCGACACCAACGCGGTCATCGCCCAATTGCTCTTTGGCGCGACCCAAACCAACGAGGTTTATGTGCGGCGCGCGGACGAGGATTTTGTTTATGCCATCTCACTGGAGGATTTCAAGCAGCTGCCGGAGGCCGACTGGGAACTCCGCAACCGGCGGATCTGGGATTTTCCGGAAGCCGACGTGGCACGAATCATCATTCACCAGGACGGCAAGACCCGGCAAATCGTTCATGACGGAGCCAATCAATGGTCGCTGGCGCCCGGTTCACAGGGCATCATCATTCCCGCCGCCATCGAGGAAACCGCGCACCGGTTTGGCGAACTCACCGCCACCGCCTGGCTGGCGCGCAACGTGACCGATCCCCAGAAATTTGGGCTTAAACCGGAGAACCTGGCCATCACCTTCGAACTTAAAAATGGTGTCAAACACACGGTGGATTTTGGCCTGTCCGGCTCGCAAACCGCGCTGGCCGCCGTGACGCTGGACGGCGAACGCTGGGCTTTTGTGTTTCCGCCGGTGCTTTATCAGTTCGTCTTGAGTTATCTTTCCATTCCGGCGAACGTTCCCTGATATGCGCGTTTCCTCTGGCTTCTGGCAAGGTTGTCGGGTGCTGTTCCGCCGGTTGCGCCGCCTGGCGATGCTCGCGCTGGTCGTTTTGGTTTGCATCGTGGTCTGGCTGAATCAAATCGGTTTGCCGGATTTTCTAAAACGGCCGCTGGTCGAAACGCTGCGCACGCGCGGAATCGAACTGGAATTTGCCCGCTTGCGCCTGAGTCTCCGACGCGGGCTGGTCGCCGACAACGTTCGCGTTGGCCGCGCCGAGAAAGCCGGGGGCCCGGTATTTTTGCTCCAACAGGTTCAACTGCGGCTGGATTACCATGCCTTGCTGCACCGCCAATGGCAGCTCAAGGGACTGGTCTTGCGCCAGGGCAGATTTACGTGGCCGCTATCACACACCAACACACTGGTGCTCGACCACGTGCAGGCGGATTTGCGCTTTCAAGCCAATGACACCTGGTCGCTGGATAATTTTCAGGCCGACTTTGCCGGCGCGAAACTGACTTGTCCGGCGACATCGCCCATGCTTCCGCCCTGCGGCATTGGCAAATTTTCCACGGCGCAACCACCAACGCCGCCGCGTGGCGGGCCCGCTGGCAACAATTTGGGAATACGCTGCGCGACATTCATTTTGCCGGCACGCCGCAATTAAGTCTGGCGGTGAACGGCGATGCCCGCGATCCCCGTTCGTTTTGGATTCATTTGACGGCCAGCGCCGCCGCGACACCCCTTGGGGTCGCGCCCGCACCTTCCAGCTCGCCGCCGGGCTGAGAGCGCAGACCGGGGCGCTGACAAATTCCGACCCGTCGTGGGCCTGGTGGACCAACCTCCAGCCGTATCGGGTTGAATGGACGGCGCAACTGACCGGTTTGGCATCGGACCAACTGAACGCCCAGTCCATCGAGTGCAAGGGGTTTTGGCGCGCGCCGGAACTGGTCGTGACCAACTTGTCCGCCGAACTGGGCGGCGGCCGGCTGGATGCCGGCGCGCGCTTAAACGTGGCTACGCGCGAGTTTGCGTTCACCAATTCGTCGTGCTTCGATCCGCGCGCCATTGGGTCTTTGCTGACGGAAAAGACCCAAAACTGGCTGGCGCAATTTTCCTGGACGCAGCCGCCGGCTTTGCGCGCCGGGGGTTCATCTGACACTGCCCGCGTGGACAAACCGCCAGCCCGATTGGCGGGGCGAAGTGCGGCCAACGATACGGCTCGCTGGTGAATTTGCCGTGACCAACGGCGCGTTTCGCGGCATCGCGGCTGACTCGGCCTACGGGGATTTTTCCTACTCCAATCTCGTCTGGCGGCTGCCTCATCTCGCCGTAACCCGCCCCGAGGGCGGGCTCGCCCTCACGGACATCGAGAACGACGTCACGAAAAGTTATCACTGGCACGTGCAAGGCGCGCTGGCGCCGGAAGCCATCCGGCCCCTCCTGGCCTCAAGCCATGCCGAACGGGCCCTGGAACTGTTCACCTTCAAACAGCCGTTGTTTTTGGACGCGGACGCATGGGGTTGTTTGTCCAATGACGACGGCCTCGGCGCCGCCGGTCGGCTGGCGTTGACGAATTTCACCATTCGCGGCGAACCCGTGAGCAGCGTCGAAAGCACCTTCGGGTACACCAACCGGGTTCTTGAATTTTTCCAACCCCAGGTGCAGGCCGGCGCACAACGGATGACGGCGGATGGCATCACGGTGGACTTCAACTCGTGGCGGATTTACTTCACCAACGGTGTCAGCACCGCCGATCCGCGGGCGGTGGCGCGCGCCATCGGACCCAAGGCCGGCGAGGTGATGGAACCCTATCACTTTGGGCAGCCCTGCCCGGCGCGCGTGAACGGCTACGCGCCGTTGCACGGCATGGACGATGCGGATTTGTGGTTTGAAACGGACGGCGCGCCGCTCGATTGGCTGAAACTCAAAACGGCGCGCATCACCGGACAGGTTCACTGGCTGGGCGAGACGTTGGTGCTGACCAACCTGACGGCGGCCTTTTATGGCGGAGACGCCAGCGGCGTGGCCCATTTTGATTTTCGTCCCAAGGAGGGCGCGGATTTTGAATTTACCACCAAGGTGAGAAACGCGGACCTGCATTTGCTGGCCACGGATTTGGCGTCGCCGACCAACCATCTGGAAGGCGTGTTAAGCGGACGGTTCGTGATGACGAGCGCAAATTCGGAAAACTGGCGCACCTGGAACGGCTATGGCCAGGCCAATGTGCACGACGGATTGCTTTGGGACGTCCCCGTTTTTGGCGTTTTGTCGCCGATGTTAAACACCGTCATGCCCGGCCTGGGCAGCAGCCGCGCGACGGATGCGGCGATGCGCTTTGGAATGACCAACGGCGTGATGTTTTCGGACGATCTGGAATTCCGCTCGACCATGATGCGGATGCAATATGCCGGCACGGTGGACTTGCAAAGTCGCGTGAACGCGCGGGTGACCGCCGAGTTGCTGCGCGACACATGGGTGGTCGGCCCGTTCCTCAGCACCGCGCTGTGGCCGGTCAGCAAACTGTTTGAATACAAAATCACCGGCACCCTCCAGCAGCCGCAGGTTTGAGCCGGTTTACCTTCCCAAATTCCTGCTGATGCCGTTGCACCCGATCCAAAGTCTGGAGGGAATCCTTTCCAGCGACACCGATACCAACACGCTGCTGTTAAGGTAAAATTAAAAATGTTGCCCTACGGGTTTGGCTCAGCCACGGCGTTGGTATTCACATAACCATCCGGCGACAGGGACTGAAATAATTGGTTCCCGGATGTAGGGCGTGAGGGCTTCGGCCGGCCCGGCGTCGGTTCCATCTGGCTTTGCGGTGCGGTCCGGGCGGGTACCGCTCCCGAGTCAGGGAAGGCAACGGTGTTGGTATAAACCAGACCATCCTGGGGGCGCTGATTGAAAAGATGAATCCTGCGTTTTTTGCCAGGAAGATCGCGCCCGCTCGCGCTTTTGCTCCGCCCGTACGGCCTTGCGCTCCTCCGCCTTGTCATCGGCGATCGCACCCGAAATGCCGGGCAACCGTTGTTCTTCCGCGGTGGTCTGCGCCGCCGCCAATTCCGGAGTTCGCATCACCGTTGGACGCATCAGCACGAGGAGTTCGTCGCGGGTCTTGTTGCTGGTGCGGCTGCTGAACAGACTGCCCAGGATCGGCACGTCCTGCAGCAAGGGAACCCCGCTTTTGTTCTTGTCCTTTTCCGTTCGGATGAAGCCGCCCAGGATGATGGTGTCGCGATCTTTGACGGCGACCTCGGACGAAAGCGTGCGCTTGTCGGTGTTGGGGACATTGCCCACGCCGGAGATCTGGGTATAGCCGTTGATATCGTCGATTTCCTGTTGGATGTCCATCACCACCAGGCCGTTGGGATTGATAAACGGCGTGACGTCCAGCGAGATGCCGACCTGCAACTGGTTATACGAGGAGCTGGCGCCGGTGCCAATGCCGCTGTTGTAGTAAACACTGCTGACATAAGGCACCGTGCTGCCGACAAAGAATTGCGCTTCCTTGGCCTGGGAAGTCTGGATGCGCGGGCGCTGGATGATGGAAACCGAACTGTCCGACGCCGCCGCCTGCAACGCCACGTCCCAGGTCGGACCGATGTTTCCAAAGTAACTCAAACCGCCGGGAGCGACATTCCCGAAAATGGCGGATGAATTCGTTCCCAGACTGAAGGCACCGTTGGTGGTCACGTTTTGCAGGAAATTAAAAAATGACGTGCCGTTGTTCATGGCGCCAGCGCCGGCCACGCCAGCCGTTGGGTTGAAAACTTTCGGATTTTGCGCCGCCGAAATGCCAAAATTCCAGCCGTTGATCAGTGACACGTCCATGATCACCGATTCGATAAGCACCTGGGGCAGCAACACGTCGAGCTTGGCCACAATGTTGCTGATGGTATCCATGTCCTGCCGGCTGGCAAAAACGAGCAGCGAATTGCTCCGCTCATCGGCGATGATTTTGGTCGGACCCAGGAGCTGGATTTGATCCCCCCCCCGGCCGACGACGCGCGTTGAATGAGGGACTGCAGCCGTTGACTGAACGAATTGCCCGAACTGGGAGTTCCGTTTGGAGTCGCTCCCAACGATCGTGTCTGATTGGGCTGATATTGGTTTGCCCCGCCGCCGATGCCCCCGCCCAGGCCGCCGCCAAGGCGACCCCCCCCGGCGCCGCCGGGAGTGGTGGCATTGCCGATGGCCGTGCTGGAACCGCCGAGGCTGTTCAGCGCATTGGCGATGTCGTCCACCATGGCGTATTTGATCGGAATCACCTCCGAGACGAATTCCTCCGGCACCTCCACGTCCACCTGGTCGATAAATTCGAGCATCCGTTTGATGTTTTCGGCATTATCGCGAAGGATGAGAATCCCATTGCTGTCAATCGGGAAGGCCGCGTTCGGGATTTTGGCGAATTGCTGCAAAATGGGGGCCAATTCCGACGGCTTGGTGTATTTCAACTGGACAATGTGCGTGACGTATTGGCCAACGTCGGGCATTTGCGAGGCGTTCGCGTCGCTGAACGACTCGCCTTCCTGGCCGGCCTGCCCCACGGGCACAGCCTTTACGAATTTGTCGCCGATGTTGATGAGGGCGATGCCATTGAGTGCGAGCACCCCTTGCAACGCCTGAATCACTTCGTCCTTGGTCAGGGGCGTTTCCGTGTGGAGCACAATTTTCGCCGCCGGCAGGCTCGCCCGCAACAGGGTGCGCCCCACAAAGCGCGAGTAAACATCCAGTACCTGGTCCACGTCCACTCCTTCAAAATTAATGTCACCAGGGGGAATCATTTGTTCCGCCGGAGCCACGGGAGCTGGCGACCCGGCCACCGGGGCGCCCGGTGACGGCGAAAACATCGGCGGCACAGCGGACCGGTTGGTGGCGGCGCTGGCGGCCGGGTTGATGGGCATGACCCCGGGCGTTGGAATCCCGGACGCAGGCTGGGTGGCATTTGCGCCTGGAGGCCAAGACCGGTTAAAAGCACGAGCAGGACGAACGTGGTGGTTTTCACAGTCATTTCAGTTTTGCGGTTGGGTTCTTCAAATCGGCTCTTGACGCCTTCTGATAGCTGGCAATCAGCCGGATGCTGGCATTGAGATGCTGATGGACGGGGTCGGGCTGCAACTCCAGGTCACTCACGCGAATCATGGAAGCGTCGGAACCCAGCTTGTACAGAAAATCAACCAGTTGCTGGTCGTTGGCAATGACATTGATGTTTTGCGCCAGCTCGACGAAAAACTCATTCGTATGGGTCATTTGCCGCGACATGTTGACTATGCCCACGCCGCTGCGCGTGGCCTGCGACTGGATCGTGCGAAGAAAATTGATGGCCTGGTCCTCGGGCGCAACCGCCCCGCCCTCGCCTTCCATTTTTTTGACCAGCGCTTCGATAGCCGCCCGACTGGGTGATGGTCGTCTGGTAAAGCGCCAGCTGGCGCCGGGCGTCCTCCTGGCGATCCCGCAAGTTGCTCCAATCGGAAAAATGCGGCCAGACGAACACGTAGTTCAGCACCAGAAACAAAACCACCAAAACCGCGACGGCCAGCCGGCGCTCCAGCGGACGCAATTGGGCGAAATATTTCTTCACGGCACAGCCTCCTGCTTGTGCGCCAGCGCGAGCGAAAAATACCAGCTCATTGAATCACTGCCCTGCTGGCGATAAGTCAGATCCTCACCGCCAGAAGGATCAAACATGGGCTGGCCGTCCAGCTTCGCTTTCCGAACCGCGTCGTAGAAGTGATCGGTGATTTGAATGATCTGGTCCGATGGGACGACTCCATTCAGGGACAATTTCTCGCCATCGGCAAAACTCAGCCGTTGCAGCGAAATCCCGGCGGGCAGTTGCTCGGCGACAATTTTCCAGCAATCGAGCGCCGCGTATTTCAAATCCTGCCGTTTGTTGAGCACATCAAACCGCGCCTTGAGCTGCAGCGCGTTGGTGTAACTGTCGCTCCACGCCGCGGCCTGTTGCTCCACCTGATGCGTGCGGTAACCCAGTACCTGCGTCGCAAAAAAATAAATCACGACGCAGACCGTGTACAAAATTCCCGTTGCCATCAGGCCGCGCAGCCACAATCGATCCACAAACTGCTGATGATATCTGGTGGAAAATTCCTGCGGCAGCAAGGTGGCCTGCACCTTGGCTTGCGTCGAACGCCGCGCGGTGCGGGCGGCGAGTTCCACGACCGGCAGCGGCGGTGTCACCGGCACCGGCTCGCCCAGGCTGGCGTGCAGGACACTTTCCCATTCTGCCGCCACGGCCCCGTCGGCAACCAGATGCCAGGCGGGCGACGTGGTCAGCCAGCCCTCCAATTCGCCGGCCCAGATCAGCTGGGCCAGTTGATCCTTCAGGCTCTTGGCGCGGTCTCCGGTTGACGACAAGACCATGAAGCTCAAATTCCGCAACCGGCCGCCGCACCACCACGCCACCAGCGCGACATTCTGCCCGGCCAACGCGGCGGGATAAACCCAGGCGCCGTCTTCCGTCGCCGGCGTGGCTTCCAACTCATCCAGCATGGGCGCCTCGAGCCGGTCGGCCAGATAACCTTGACCTTCGAGTTTGCCGAGAAATTCCTCGACCGCATGGCGGGCGGCGATGACGACAATGACGGTTTGCAAATCGCCCGTGGTTGACTGCAACCCGTGGACCATCCACACGATTTGCGCCACGGGCAGGGGCGACAGCTTCTCCAATTGCAACTCCACCATCGCCAGCGTCTCCTCAAAACTGATCCTGGGCAGCTCGACCACGCGCAGAAAAACGTTTTCCGGCGGCAGCCACGCGACGTTCAGCTTTGGCTGCCACAATGAGCGCCATGACTTGGCCACCAGATTGAATGGCAACGGTTCGCCGGACGCGCCGCTGTGCTCGCGCTTGAGCGCGAAGCCCTCGCCTTTGGCGTCGAATTGCCAGAGCCGGTGCGCGTCGGCGCCCGCGTGAAGAATGTTGCAAAATTGCCAGCGGGCCATATCAGGAAAAAATTTGAGGTGACAGGATCCGTCTCACGTCTTGACCCACATTTCGGTTTTGGTATCGCCAACGAGCGCGTCCATGTGTTCCTCGATCTGGGTGACCCGCAGGACTTCTTCGATGGTGGTCTCCCCCGCTTTCACCTTGTTCCAGCCGTCGGTGCGCAGCGTGCGCATCCCTTGTTCGATGGCCCTAGCCGCGATGGTCGAGGCGGGCGTCCGGTTTAAAATCAACGGGCGCATCGCTTCGTTCAGGATGAGCAATTCATAAATACCTTTGCG
>CAVXLF010000011.1:0-48879 GCA_963762585.1 uncultured Verrucomicrobiae bacterium | reverse complement strand
CGGACATGGAAAAAGCTTAACCACAAAGGCGCCAAAGGACGAGGGAGAAAAGTTGGCCGAAAGAACATCGAACATCCAACATCCAACTTCGAACATCCAATGAAATCGCATCGGCCGGCCCGTTCGATGTTGGGAGTTGAATGTTGGATGTTGGATGTTTTTTCCAGGCTTTACCGGGCGGTTTTCCAGATGGCCAGCAGCGCGCCGAAACCACACAGCAACAGGCCGCTCGCGGCCACCGCGCCGCCGTGGACAACCTGCGGCAGGAATTGCAGCGTCACCGCGCCGGCCGCCGGGCCGATGCAATTGCCGACGCCGATGGCGGCCTCGTGGATGCCGCCGTGGTCGCCCTTGGCTTCGCCCGCGTCCATCGAATAGAACAGCGATGAGTAGTAAATCAGCCCGATGGCGCCGCCGAAGAAAATCTGCGCCGCAATCAACACCGCCAGGCTCGGCACGGTGAGAATCGCGGCAAACGAAACGATGAGCAGGGCAAACGCCGCCACCAGCCAGCGGAACCGGTAATGCCAGCCGGTCCAATACCAGAGCGTCAGAAACGTCCCGAACCGCACGAAGCCCCAGAGCGAACAGGCAAAGCCGGCGAACATCGGCGAGAGATGAAACCGCGTAGCCAGGCCCGGCAGCTCGGGGATTAACGTATTGATGGCGATGTAGGCGAACGGATTGGCGAGCCAGGCCATGCGCAGGAATGCCTGCGCTTTCGCCCGTGAAGGCCGGTTGGGTTCGGGCACGGACGCGGGCGCGGGTTCGGCGTGGGTGACCGGCGCTGTGCCGGTCACGCGCTTTTCCAGCCAGCACACCGCTGCCAGTTGCGCCAGGCACAGGACCAGCGGCACATAAAAAATGACCTTGAACCCGAACGCTTCCACCAGCGTGCCGCCGCCGAAAAGGGCCAGGGCGTTTGTAGAAGCCCAGACGACGTTGTAGGTGCCGACCGCGCGCGGCAGGGTGACGGCGTTACCGCCCTCGCTGACGAGCGCCTCGATGGTCGGCCACAGGAAGCACATGCCGACGTTGAGCAGGCCGGTGGCGACCATCACGCCGGCCGCCGAGTGAAGTTGCGAGCCGGCGGCCAGGGCCACACTCATCAAGCTGAACCCGATTTTGAGCGCGGTGAAATAGCCGTGGCGCTGGGCGAACCGTCCGGCCTGCCAGGCGGAGATGGTGTAAATGAGGCCGTTCAACGCGGCAAAGGCGAGGTTGCCCTTGTTGCCAAAGCCAAACTCGTCCCGCATCAAAAAATAAACGTAATAGGAATAAAGGGACGTTGAAAAGGAACTCAGCCCTTCGAACGTAAAATAAACGGCTTTCACCCCGTATCTCCGGTCAGTGGTCATATCGGAAAGGCAAACTCGTAAATCGGCATTGGATTCACGATTTACGATTTACGAATAACGCGCCACAAAAAAATTAAGAGCCGGGGAAATCCACCGGCTCTTAAATCGCAAATCGAATATCGCAAACGGATTTATTTCATCCGGTCGAAGCTTTTCTGGAGAATCTGCCAGTCTTTCAGGCCGGTGACCTTGCTTTGGTACGACTTGATGATCTCGCCTTCCTTCGCATTCTTGGTCGGCTTCAGGGTTTTATAAAAGATGCCGAAATAACCCGGGAAATCCGCCCCGGCCAGTTTGTAGGCGGACAGCTCATCGGTCACGTCGTGATCCTTCGGGACCTCCCGGAACACGCCGCCTTTGCGCGGGTTCGCGGCGTCGAACGCGCCTTCGTAAAACTCCACGCATTCGCTCAGGCATTCGATGAAGCCGAAACCGTCGTGGTCCATCGCCGCCTCCATCATCGCCAGCACGTGGTTCGGGTTCGTGGACGTGGTGCGCGCAACAAACGTGGCGCCAGCGGAAATCGCCTGTTTCATCGGGTTGATGGGATAATCCACCGCGCCCCACTGGTCGGTCTTGCTCTTGAACCCGAGCGGCGACGTGGGCGAGGTCTGCTTTTTCGTCAGGCCATAAACCCAGTTGTCCATGACCACGTAGGTCATCTTGACGTTTTTGCGCGCGGTATGATTGAAATGATTGCCGCCGATGGAAAACGCGTCGCCGTCACCGCCGAAAACAAACACATGCAGGTCCGGCCGGGAAAGGGAAACGCCCGTGGCAAACGGCAGCGCGCGTCCATGAATGTAATGCACCCCATGCGCCTGCACGAAATACGGGAACCGGCTGGAGCAGCCGATGCCCGCGACGGTTGTGATGTTTTCGTGCCACATCTTGCGCTTCTCAATGAGCTTGAAGTAAAGCGCGAGCACCGAGAAATCGCCGCAACCGGGGCACCACGTCGGGTGATCGGCGGCGATCTCTTTTTTCGTCAGACCCTTGCGCTCGGTGCCGGGCGCCGGTGGCGCCGCGGCAATCCCGCTTTGCGGGACGCGCTCGGGTATTTCAACAATGGCTTCACTCATAAAATTTAAATCATTCTCCCGGACAAATGGTTAGACCGCTTTCCTGGCTTCGCCGTTCGAGGATAACTTCGCTTTTACGGCCGCGAGAATTTCCTTCACCTTCCACGTCAGCCCGTCAGTCTTGCTGATGCTGCGGATGCGCGGATCGCCATAACGCCCGCGCAACAGCGTCGCCAGCTGGGCCTGGCCGTAAAGGCCTTCATCGTTCATCTCGATCACCAGGACGTGATGAAACCCGGAAAAGATGTCGTCGAGCCCGTTGGGCAGCGGATTGAGATGGCGCAGATGCAGAGACGAAATGCTGTCGCCCGCCGCCCGGGCGCGGTCCACGGCTTCACAAATCGGTCCCCGGGTCGAGCCCCAGCCGACCAGCAGCACGTTGCCTTCGGGCGGCCCGTAAATTTTCGGCACCGGCAGCGTGGCGGCCAGCGCTTGAAGTTTTTTGCGACGCTTGGCGGTCATTTGCATGTGCAATTTCGGCGACGCGGTCGGATGCCCCATTTCGTCGTGTTCCAGGCCGGTGGCAATCGGATATTTGCCGCTGTTGACGCGCGTGCCGGGCACGACGCGCGGCACGATGCCGTCCGGGGTGGACAAATCGTACGGCTTGAAATCGGCGACGGGCGAAAGGTCGGGGGAAATGTTCTGGCAGATTTTTTCCAGGTTCGGCTCCAGAAAAGCCTCGATGCGTGTGGCAATCGCCTGGTCGCTCACGATCAAAACCGGCACGTTGTATTTGCGCGCAATGTTGACGGCTTCAATGGCCGTGTAAAAGCAGTCCTCGACGTTTGCCGGCGCAATCACCACGCGCGGCGCGTCGCCATGTCCGCCGAAGCAGGCAATGTACAGATCGGATTGTTCCACGCTGGTCGGCATGCCGGTGGACGGGCCGCCGCGCTGCACATCCACAATAATCAGCGGTATCTCGGCCATCACCGCCCAACTGATGCCTTCGCTTTTCAGGGAAATGCCCGGACCGCTCGAACCGGTCACCGCGAGGCGACCCGCGTAGCTGGCGCCCAAAGCCATGGAGATGGAGGCGATTTCATCCTCGCATTGGACAAACATGCCGCCGTATTTCGGCAGTTCCCGCCGCAGCAGTTCCATGATGTCGGACCAGGGCGTAATGGGATAGCCGGCGCCGAACCGGATGCCCGCGGCAATCAGGCCGTGGCCCAGCGCCTCGTTGCCGTTCATGACGACCTGCTGGCCGTCGCGCTTCTGGCTTTCCGAAAACCGGAAGGTTTCCAGCAAATTGCTGACGTTATGCGAATAACCGCCGTGAAACGCCGCGAGCGCGTTTTTGACAATGCTCTCGTCCTTGCCGCCGAAGCGCTCGGCGATGAGCTTTTCAAGCCGCGGCACATTCAGGTCGAACATCCGCGCGATGAGACCCAGGGCGTAAATGTTTTTGCCCTTGTCCTTGGCCGTGCCGCCGATGGCTTCGATGGTGAGCGACGAAATGGGGATGCCCACATGATGATAATCCTTCTGCCACTCCGGCTTCGGCTCGACGTGATCGGTGTCGTAAAGCACAATCCCGTTCTTCTTGAGCGAACCGATGTGGTCCTCGTACGAATGTTGATAGAAGGCCAGCAGCACATCGGCGTCATCGCCCGCGGTCAGGACTTCGCCGGAACCGATCCGGACCTGGAAAATCGAAGGGCCGCCCGAAATCGTGGACGGGATGGTCATGAAGGTCATGACCTCCTGTTCGCTGCGGCCGGCCAGTCGCGCCAGAAATCCGCCGATGGCCTGGATGCCGTCCTGCGAATTGCCGGCGATGCGGATCACCGCTTCGTTAACTTTCAAAACCTTCGGCGCGCCGCCCGGGGACGACGCAGTTGCCATTGTGTCACTCATGAGACCTCAAATCTGTTTTTGACGCGCAAGGTGAACTGCATCGCAGAAAGCGAATCAACACGACACCGTTGCCATGTCACGTTAAGCCACGCGCAGCCAGCGTGTCAAATTCTAATCTTATGTATATGTTGTTGTTAAAAAATAAGTTATGTATATTTACCGGACTGCTTTGAGGGTGGCAAAAAATGTAAATTAGCATTAATTATATCCTTGGGCGGCCCAGGGAAAAATTCTATTGCCGCCAACGGCGGCTTGCGCGGGCACAGCCGGGTGCGTTAGCGTCCATCCGGCCACATGACGTTACAGGAACAATACGATGAAGCGATGTTCGCCTTCAGCCGCGGCGACTTCGACGGGGCCGTTGCCCGGCTCAAGGCGCTGCTGGCCGCCGACCCCGCGCACTTTGACGCGCAACTGGCGCTGGGCATGGCGCATTATCGCCAGGGCGATTATGCCGCGGCCATCGCCGAAGGCCACAAGGCCGAGCAGCTTCGCCCGCGCGAACAGCTCGTGCACACGAATCTTTCGCTGTTTTACATGAAGGCCGGCGACAAACCGACCGCCGAACATCACGGCTTGCAGGCGAAGATTGAATCGTGGCGCGCCGACGCCGCGAAAAGCAAGGACCCGGAAGCGTCGGCGGGAAGCGATGCCGGGTTGCCAATGGCACGGACCCAGCCGCCGCCCATCAAATTTCCGAGCCAGCCATGGAAGAAGAAAACATAAACGGGAGGGACGGCGTGTCGCCGTCCCAAAATTAAGATCAGGGTCGCCGACACGGCAATCCTCCCCAATTAAAACATGAAGACCGCCTATGAACTCGCGATGGAGCGTTTGAACAAGGACGCCCCGGCAAAAAAATTGAGCCCGGCGCAGAAGCAGGAACTGGCCGAACTGGATTCCAAATATGCCGCCAAAGTCGCCGAGCGCGAGATTGCGTTGAAAGATGAGATGGCCCGGGCCGGTGCGGCGGGCGAGGTTGAAAAAGTTGAGACGGTGCGGCAGCAATGGGTGGCCGAGCGCCGGAAACTTCAAACGGAGCTGGAGGAGAAAAAAGATCAACTGCGCCGGGCGGCCCGGTGAGGTTTCTCCAGCGGCCGGGCCGCGGCATTTTTCGCCCCCCCAAAATATGGTGCGCGCGAGAGGACTTGAACCTCCAACCCTTGCGGGACCAGATCCTAAGTCTGGCGCGTCTGCCAATTCCGCCACGCGCGCAATCCACGACAAGTTGCGCCCGGCACCGGGGAATCTCAAGCCGCTTTTGCCGGTTTGACCTGCGGGTTTTTACCTGGCCCCAACGCGCGATTGCACCCGTCGCAGGGTTCGTTTAGGTTCGCATCATGTCATTTGGGTATCGCTTCATGTTCAGCGTGCTGGCCGTTTGGCTCGGGCTCGCGCTGAGCGGCTGCCTGCCATCGGGCCAGAGTCAGTCGGACGAGGAAAAAGAGCCGCATTTTGTGCTCGGCAAGAGCCGCATCAATGCCATGGATTATCAGGGGGCCATCCAGGCATTTGAGGAATCGCTGGAAGCAAATCCGCATTCATCCGCGGCTCATTTTGAACTCGGCTGGCTTTACGATGAAAAGGAATCCGATCCGGCCGCGGCGATTTATCATTATCAGCAATATCTGAAGCTATGCACCGACGCGGGCAACGCGGAGGTCATCAGGCAGCGCATTGAAAGTTGCAAACAACAGCTGGCTGCCGAAGTGATGCCATTGCCCAGCACGCCGGCCGCGCAAAATCAAATCAACCAGTTGATCGAGCAAAACCAGCAATTGCAGGACGAGGTCAACAAATGGCGTGCCTATTATGCGAGCCAGTCGGCGGCGAAAAATCAACCGTCCCTGGCGACCGTCCGGGCCGCGGTGACACCGTCATCCACAGCCCCCGTTTCACCGGAACCGGCGCCGGCGGTTGCCACGCCCGTGAAGGGTTCGGATGAAATCCGTCCGGCGCATGTCGCGACGGCAAAGACAGCAGCCCGCACGCACATGGTCGCGGCCGGCGAAACCGCCGTCCGCATTGCCCATCGATACGGCATTTCACTGGACGCGTTGCTGGCCGCCAATCCAGGTTTGGAGCCCAAGCGGATGCGGGTCGGTCAGCTTTTGAACATTCCCGCTTCATAAGCGGCCGCATGATTCCCCGCATCACATTTCTGTCGATTGCCGCGTTTTGGGTCGCGATGAACGTGCTTCTGTGGCGCGCTGAATACGAATCCCATGGCGTCGGCGTTCGCGTGCCCCCGGCCCTGGTCTGGCAGAAAATTTTGACTGCGCCGGACATTTCCTCGTTGAATGTCTATCAAAACGGCCAGCGCACTGGTTTCTGCGAATTGTCCACGAGGGTGGAGGAGGAAATGGCCACGCTGGACGACGGCAAACCGGTGCCGGAAAGCGTCAATCTTCACGCCGGCTATCAGCTCCGGTTTTCCGGCAATGTGGGCCTGGGCGATTACACCAATCGCCTGACGTTTTATGGCCAGATCGAATTTTCGCGCCGGCGCGAGTGGCGTGAATTTAATCTGAAGGTGTCCTCGCATTTCATCGTGGCTGAAATTCACTCGCTGGCGGATGAACAAACCGTTCATCTGAAAATTACCGCCGAAGGGGTCGACACCGAGCGCGTGTTCAGCTTTGACGATTTGCAAAATCCGAACAAATGGTTGGGTGCCTTCGCTGGAAATCCTGGCGGCGCAGGGATCGCCGGACTGGATTTGCCGGTTTTGCCTCCCACCTCAACCCGGTTCGCGCAAGACCTTCATTGGGAGGCGCGGCGTGAGCGCCTGACCATCGGCCGGGAACCGGTGCCCGTCTATCGCCTGGAAACGCGGGTGCTCGATCATCCCGTGGTCATTTACGTCAGCACGCTCGGGGAAATTTTGCGCGTCTCACTGCCCGGCGACATTACCGCCGCCTTCGACCAACCCGGCAATCCCTGAACCAGCCGTGATCGAACTCCTCCAACTCACCAAAAAATTCGGCAACCTGGTCGCGGTCAACGAGCTGACCCTGGCCATCCCGCGCGGAGAATTTTTTGCGATGCTCGGCCCCAATGCCGCCGGCAAGACCACGACGCTGAAAATGATCGCCGGGTTGATGAAGCCGAGCGCCGGCGCTGCGCGAGTTTGCGGTTTCGATGCGCAGGGGGAGCCGATCGAAGTGCGCCGCCGTCTCGCCTATGTGCCGGATTTTCCCTTTCTTTACGATAAACTCACGGCCCTGGAATTTTTCCGCTTCACCGGGCAGTTGTTCGGCATGACCGACGCGCAAATCGAAATGAACGTGAAGGAATTAGTCCCGCGCTTTCATCTGGCCGACTTTGCCAATCTCCCGCTCGAAAGTCTTTCGCACGGCACGCGCCAGCGCGTGGCCATTGTGTCCGCGCTGTTGCACCGTCCGGAAGTCTTTGTCGTTGATGAGCCGATGGTCGGTCTGGACCCGCAACACGCGCGTGTGGTGAAAGACGTGTTGAAGGAGCGGTCGCGCGCGGGCATGACCGTGCTGATGTCCACGCACGAGCTCAGCGTGGCCGAGGAAATGGCGGACCGCATTGGCATCATGCACACGGGAAAACTGATTGCCGTGGGCACCCGGGATGAACTGCGCAAGTTAAGCGGCACCTCCGGCCCGCTGGAAGAAGTCTTTTTGGCACTGACATCCGAAACAAAATGATGTGCCATAAAAGCCCTTGCAATTTCAGTTTTGTCATCTATAATGCGCCATGTTGGCACGCTGCGGCTCTGTTTAATTTGTTAATATTTACGAATGGTTGCGCCTAAATCCAGTTTTTTAGACAAGGTGCTGGGCCGCATTGGGCGGCTGGACGCAGAAGGTTTGCAAACGGTCGTTGAACGACTGGCGCGCGAACGCAGTTTTCTTGAAACCCTGTTCAACACGATTGAAGACGGGGTGCTGGTGGTGGATGAACAAGGCCGGATTATTTACTTCAATCAGGCTGTCACCCGTTTGCTGGGCCTGCAGACGGGAATCGAAGGCCAGCCCGTTATGCGCTACCTGCCGGAACTGGATTGGGAAACCCTTTCACGCTTTGACAGCGAAGGCGGCTCGCATGTCGCCCGGCATGAATTTGAAGTGAACTATCCGCGGCCGCGATTTTTGCGTCTGTATGCCGCGCCGCTCGACGGCAAGGCCGCCGGCAGTTCCGGCGTCGCGCTGATTTTGCATGATGCCACCGAGACCCGGCAAAAAACTTTTGAAGCGATCGAAAGCGAACGGGTCCAGGCGCTCACCTTGCTGGCCGCGAGCGTCGCGCATGAAATCGGGAACCCGCTCAATGCGCTGCACATTCATTTGCAGCTGATGGAGCGGGAGTTGAAAAAATTCAAGGCGGACGCAGCCGGTTCCAAGTGGGTTTCGCGGGCGCATACGCCGGCGCCCGCCGGGGGAGCCAACGCGGTGGAGATTTCACGCAAACTGTCTCAATACCTCGACGTGGCCAAAGGGGAAATCAACCGGCTGGATTACATCGTAACCCAATTTTTGGGGGCGATTCGACCCGCCTTGCCACAGCTGAAACCGGTTTCGCTGAACGAAATTGTTGAAAAGACCCTGGATCTGCTCAAGCCGGAATTGAACAACCGCGAGTTGAGCGTGAAGACAAAACTGGCGCGTCAACTGCCGGCGGCGCCGGCGGACGCGACGCAGATGCAGCAGGTTTTGGTGAATCTCATCAAAAACGCGATGCAGGCGATGACCAAGGGCGGCACGCTGACGTTGCAAACCGGCGAGGACCCGGATGGGGTGTGGGTGAGCGTGGCGGACACCGGCGGCGGCATTCCCCAGGAGCAGATCAATCGCATTTTTGAGCCCTTTTTTACCACCAAGAAGACCGGCACGGGCCTGGGCTTGATGATTGTGCAGCGGATCGTGCGCTCGCACGGCGGCCGGCTCGAACTGGAAAGTCATGCCGACCGCGGCACGACGTTCCGCGTCTGGCTGCCGCGGCATGAACGCAGCCCGCGATTGCTCGAGGAAAAAACGGCCACCGCGGATGAGCGCCCCTGAACCTAAATCAATTCAATCATGCCCGCAGGGGTGCGCCGGCATCCGCGGTTGAAAAATTGTGACGGAAAAACCGACCTTATTGATTGTGGACGACGAGAAGCCGACGCGCGATGGTCTGCGGGCGGCGCTGGAGGATCGTTACGATGTTTACGTGGCCCAGGACGCGAAGGCGGCGATGGATTTGCTCGAACGTGAAAATTTCGATGCCCTGCTGACGGATTTTCGGCTGCCGAGCGAAGACGGGATGAAATTGATTGCGCGCGCCAAGTCGCTCGCCCGGCCTCCGGTTTGCATTCTGATGACCGCTTATGGCTCGGAAGAGCTGGCGGTGGACGCCATGAAACGCGGCGCGGATGATTATCTTCCCAAGGGCCGTCTGCAAATTGACGAGCTGGAGCTGCGCATCGCCCGCGCGTTGCGCCGGCAGGGCCTCGAAACGGAAAATCTTTCCTTGCGCCGGCAGCTCGACACCCGGTTCGGTCTGGAAAACATCGTTGGGGAATCGCCCGCCATGAAGGAAATATTCGACGTCGTCCAGCAGGTGGCGCCGTCGCGCGCCACGGTTCTGGTCACGGGCGAGAGTGGCACGGGCAAGGAGCTCATTGCGAAGGCGATTCACCGGCTCAGTCCGCGCGCGCAGCAGCCGCTGGTGATTGTGCATGGCGCGGCGCTGGCGCCGACGCTGTTGGAAAGCGAGTTGTTCGGCCACGAAAAGGGCGCGTTCACCGGCGCCCACGAACGGCGCATCGGACGTTTCGAGCAGGCCCAGGGTGGCACACTGTTTCTGGACGAAATCGGCGAGATTGACGCGACCATCCAGGTGAAGCTGTTGCGCTTTTTGGGCGAGCGGACGTTTGAACGGGTCGGCTCCAACAAAACCCTGACGGCGGATGTCCGGCTCATTACCGCGACCAATAAAAATCTGGAGGAAATGGTCAAGGCCGGGACATTTCGCGAGGATTTGTTTTTCCGGCTGCGCGTGGTGGAAATCCATCTGCCGCCCTTGCGCGAAAGGCCGGGCGACATTCCGCTGCTGGCGCAGAGGTTTTTGCGCGAATTCGCGCAGCGAGAACGGCAAATCCGTGAACGATTTCACGGCCGACGCGCTTGAATGGCTCATGAATTATTCCTGGCCGGGCAACGTGCGCGAGTTGCGCACGGCCATTGAGCACGCGGTGGTTTTGTGCCGGGGTGAAAAAGTTTCGGCCCGCGATTTGCCGCCATCGGTGCGCGGCGGTCCGGGCGGGGGTGCCGGCAAGGCGCCATTGTTTGCGCGAAATGATTTGACAGTGAAGGAGGCGGAGAAACAATTGATTATTCACGCCTTGAAAGAGACCAATGGCAATCGTACGCTGGCCGCCAAAAAAGTCGGCATGAGCCGGCGGACGTTTCATCGCAAACTGCACACGTATCATCTGGAAGATTTTTGATTATGCCTGTTTTACAAGATTGGATTCACAAATTTGAACAAGGCGCGGGGGCGCGTTACCTGAAAATTGCCGCCTTTGGCATCGCCGTTCTGTTCCTGGTGGTCATCTATAATTTGTATGGCTATCGCAACTTCGCCACGCAGGAGGCGATGGATTCGGCGCAACTGGCGCACAATATTGCGGAAGGCAATGGTTATACCACGCTGTTCATCCGTCCGTTCAGCCTTTACCTCGTGCAAAGCCACAGCCAGGCCAAGACGGCGGATGCACTGGCAAGCTGCCGGCGCGGACTTCGCGCAAATCAAGACCGCCCATCCGGATCTGGCCAATCCGCCGGTATATCCCTTCGTGCTGGCGGGCTTGATGAAAGTGCTCCCATTCCAGTATCCCCTGAACCTTAAAAGCACCTTTTGGAGCAACAACGGAAGTTTTTGGCGCTATGAACCGGATTTTCTGATTGCGGTGTTCAATGAACTGCTTTTGTTGGCGGTGGTGGCGCTGACGTTCTTTCTGGCGCGAAAACTGTTCGATGTGAATGTGGCGTGGCTTTCCGCCATCCTGGTGCTGGGGTGTGAATTGCTGTGGCGGTTCAGCGCGTCCGGGCTGTCCACCCTGTTGCTGATCATCATTTTCATCGGGCTGACGTGGTGCATCCTGCTGATGGAAGAAGCGGCGCGCGAACCGAAGCCACTCATCGGACGGTTGCTCGGTCTGGCCATTGCAACGGGAGTGGTGGCCGGCGGGGGAGCGCTCACACGATATGCCTTTGGCTGGGTGATTGTTCCGGTCGTGCTCTTTCTCATTTTATTCGGCGGGCAACGGCGGGTGTTGTGTGCGGTGACGGCGTTCGCCACGTTCGCGCTGGTGCTGACCCCCTGGATTATTCGTAATTTTACCCTCAGCGGCACGCCGTTTGGCACGGCGAGTTTCGCGGTCGTGGAAGGGACCAGTGCCTTTCCAGGGGTTTCAACTGGAACGCTCCGTACATCCGGATCTCTCATCCGCCCTGGGCCTCGCGCTGTATATACACAAGTTTTTGGCCAACCTGCGTCCCATCCTGCAGGATGCCCTGCCCAAATTGGGCGGCAGTTGGGTGAGCATGTTGTTTTTGACAGGTCTGCTGTTGAGTTTTCGCAGCCTGGCCGTGCGACGGTTGCGCTATTTCTTGTTGATGTGTCTGGCGGTCTTCGTGGTGGTCCAGGCATTGGGACGGACGCAGCTTTCGGAGGAATCGCCCGAGATCAATTCCGAAAATCTTTTGGTGCTGTTGACCCCGCTGGTGTTCATCTACGGCGTGAGTTTGTTTCTGATTTTGCTCGATCAAATGGTGCTGCCACTTCGGGAACTGCGTCTGGTGGTGAAAATCGTATTTGTCGGATTATGCTGTTTACCGATGGCTTTCACCGTGTTACCGCCCAAAACCGTCCCCGTGGTTTTTCCACCGTACTATCCGCCGGACATTCAGTTGATTGGCGGTTGGATGAAACCGGACGAACTGACCATGAGTGACGTCCCGTGGGCGGTGGCGTGGTACGGCCAGCGCCAATGCGTCTGGCTGACGTTGAACGCCCAGGATGACTTCTTTGCCATCAATGATTACATGAAGCCGGTACAGGCGCTTTACCTCACGCCCGTGACCATGGACGTCAAATTCGCTCCGGGTTGGATGCGGGCCGACGAACACAGTTGGGGCAATTTCATTCTTCAAGCCGTGGCGCAAGGTAAAATTCCGACCGGCTTTCCCTTGTACCACGCACCCAGGGGCTTTTTCCCCGAGCGCGTGTTCCTGACCGATGCGGATCGCTGGAAACTCCAGAAATAATTTTCTCCCGCGGTCTCCGGAATTCAAGCGGCGGCGCGTTTCAACCGGTCGGCAATGCCTTGCCATTCCGGGGTTTCCGGTGGCGCTTCGACCACAATCCATTCCGCGCCCGCCTCGTCGCACCGGTGCAACTCGGCGTAAATCGCCCGCGCGAATGCCTCGGCGTCGTGCGGGATGACACTTACGCCGGCAAATTTTTCACCGGATGGAATCCGGGTATGCGCAATGATGTGGCCGGCCGCAGGTTGCAGGTTGCAGGTTGAGAGTCGAGAGTCCAAATCCGCATCATTCCGCCAGTTCAAAACCACCAGCCTGGCTTTTGGCGCGTAATGTTTTTTTGAAAGACCGGGACTGCGCAACGTTCGGCGTTCGCTGTCCGCTGTCCGCTGTCCGACGTTTCCAATGACCGCCGCCAGTGATTCAGCCCGAATCATCCCCGGCCGCAAAATTTCCGGCGGCGAAACCGTCAAATCCAGCACGGTGGATTCAATGCCCACCTGTGATTGGCCGCCGTCAACCATCATGGAAATCTTGCCGCCAAGCTGTCGGCGGACGTGTTCCACGTTCGTCGGGGAGACCCGGGTGGATAAATTCGCGCTGGGCGCGGCCAGGGGAAAACCACAGGCACCGATCACGGCTTGAATGAAGGGATGTCCGGGCCAGCGCACGCCAACCGTTGCGCCGCCGGCGGTGACAATGTCGGGAATCTCCCTTGCGCGCGGCAACACGAGCGTGAGCGGGCCGGGCCAAAATGCCTTCGCCAATCGATCCGCGTTGTCCGGCCAATCGTTCACGCAACGTTTCGCCATTTCAAGGCTCGACACGTGAACGATGACGGGATTGTCCGCCGGCCGGCCCTTGATTCGGAAAATTTTTGCGACCGCCTCTCCATCCAGTGCATTGGCGGCCAGGCCATAAACCGTTTCCGTCGGCAGCGCAACCACTTCGCCGGAACGCAACAAGTCCGCCGCGCGGGTTACGGCGGCCTTAAAAAGCGCAGGCGTATGCGTGGACAGGAATTCAGCCGTCACACGCTTATTCATAGTGTAACGCTTCAATCGGGTCGAGCTTGGAAGCTTTCCAGGCGGGATAAAATCCGGAAATGATGCCGATGATGGCGCTGGAAATGAACGCGATGGCGATCCAGGCGACCGGTGTGACGGTGGGCATGTCCTTTAAGTAGGCGACAAGGGTCGAGAAGCCAACGCCGCCGATGATGCCGATGGAACCGCCGATCGCGCTCAAGGTGACGGCTTCAATCAAAAATTGCACGAGGATGTCCGCCGCCCGCGCGCCTACGGCCATGCGAATGCCAATTTCACGGGTTCGCTCCGTAACGCTGACCAGCATGATGTTCATGATGCCGATGCCGCCGACGATGAGCGAGACGGCGGCAACCCCGGCAAGCAGTAAAGCTCATAGCGCGCGACGTGGCCGTGACGGCCTGCATCAATTCCAGTTGGTTGCGCACGGTGAAATCCTGTTCCTTGCTCCGATGGCGGGTGAGCAGCAAATCCGTGATTTCATTCTGCACGCTGTCGATCACCTTGTCGTTGGCGGCCTCCACCAGCACGTCGTTTACAAATGTGCGGGTGGTGATGCGGTGCATGTGGCTCGTATAAGGGACGACGACCGTGTCGTCTTGATCCTGGCCGAACAGATTAAAGCCTTTGGGGGCAAGCACACCGACGACCAGAAATGGAAGATTCCGGATGCGGATGGTCTGGCCGACCGGGTCTTCATTGGGAAACAACTCGTCGGCCACGGTTTTGCCAATCATGGCGGATTTCGCGAGGCTGCGCACCTCCGGTCGGAAAACATCGCGCCGCTGGCGATGCTCCAGTTGCGGATTTGCGGATAATCGGGTGATTCGCCCATGACCTGCGTGTTCCAGTTCAGGCCGTTCGCCAGCACCTGTTCGCGGTCCCGCACTTCCGGGCTGACGGCCACGACATTTTTCAACCCGCCAATCGCCATTGGCATCGGCCACCGTCAGCGTTGGCGCACTGCCCCAGCCGCCGCGCATTGCGCCACTGGTGAAATTGCCGGAAAAAACCGTGATCACGTTTTCGCCCAGGCTGGCTGACCTGATCCTCGACTTGTTTGGTCGCACCGGAAGTCAAGCTCACCGAGCCGATGACAGCGCCGACGCCGATGATGATGCCGAGCATCGTCAGCAGCGAACGCATCTTGTTCCGGCGCAACGCCCGCCCGGCGATTTTGAGTGAAGCGAAAATTCTCATGACGCGAGTTTGACCGCTTGCTGTGCCACGTGAAGCTGCTGCAATTCCTTTTCCGCAATCGAACGGTTCTGCACCGCTTCGTCCGTAACGATTTTCCCGTCGCGCAAAACGACCATGCGCTTGGTGAAACGCGCCACGT
The DNA here is from genome assembly GCA_963762585.1 of uncultured Verrucomicrobiae bacterium. Classification (GTDB taxonomy): domain Bacteria; phylum Verrucomicrobiota; class Verrucomicrobiia; order Limisphaerales; family UBA11358; genus UBA11358. The sequence goes on along the minus strand of CAVXLF010000011.1, from coordinate 33,912 downwards.
CCAGTTCGTGCGTAACCATGACGATGGTGATGCCCTGATTGTTCAACTTCTGGAACACGCCCATGATTTCGATGCTCGTCTGGCTGTCCAGATTTCCCGTCGGCTCGTCCGCGAGCAAGAGCGACGGCCGGTTCACCAGCGCGCGGGCGATGGCGACGCGCTGTTGCTGGCCGCCGGAAAGCTGGTTCGGATGATGGTCGGCGCGCTGGCCGAGGCCCACGAGTTCGAGCGCGTGCATGGCACGCTCCTACTGCTCATGCGACTGGATCCGGTGGCGATTGTAAAGCATTGGCATTTCAACATTTTCCAGTGCCGACGTTCGCGAAAGCAGGTTGAAACCCTGGAAGACGAAGCCGATCTTTTCGTTGCGGATATCCGCGAGCGAATCGCGGTCGAGCGTGGAAACGTCAATGCCATCCAGCAGATAATTGCCGCCAGTAGGACGGTCAAGTGCGCCGATCATGTTCATCAGCGTGCTTTTGCCGGAGCCGCTCGAACCCATCATGCGCCACAAATTCGCCCGGAAAAATCTCCAGCGAAATCCCGCGCACGGCGTGGACGTCCACTTCGCCGGTGTGATACACCTTGTGGATGTCGGCAAGCTTGATGACGGGATTGGTCTGCACGGCGAATCGGCTCAACGCATTCTGGGGAACCACCGCCCAAACGGGCTCGATGTCTTGACGGCCTGGGTGCCGGTTGAAGCCATGCCGGTCACGACCTGCGCGCCTTCGTCCAGCCCCGAAATCACCTCGGTCGAAATGCCGTCGGTGATGCCGGTCCGGATCTGCACCGGCTGCAGCTTCGCATCGCCACCCTTGCCGGAAAGCAAAAAGACGGTGTGAAAAACCGGGCGTTCGCCATGGGCGTGACTGCTCCGATGGCCCTGCCCGCCGGACGTGCCGGCAAAATTGACGCTGTTGCTCGCCCCATTGACGCCGCGGCAGAATTGGTTACCACCACGGCGTAATCCGGCGGATGGAACCGCAGGGCCGCATTCGGGATGCTCAACGCATTTTCATGTTCGGCGACAATGAAGGAAATGTTCGCCGTCATTCCCGGTTTCAATTTGTAATCCGAATTGGTCACACTGATGACACAATCGTAAGTGACGACATTGTTGACGTTGTGGGCGAATTGCGCACCTGCATGACCTTGCCGCGAAAATCCGATCGGGATACGCGTCCACCGTGAAATCGCGCTCTGGCCATTCACCACGCTGCCAATGTCGGCTTCGGCCACGCTCGAATCGATCTGCATTTTCGTCAGATCGTTTGCGATTTGAAAAAGGGTTGGCGTGTTGAAACTGGACGCCACGGTCTGGCCAAGGTCGATCGAACGCGAAATCACGATGCCATCCACGGGCGAACAAATTTTGCAATAACCCAAATTCGCGTTGGCGTTGTCCAACGCAGCCTGTTTGATTTGCACCATGGCCTCGGCCTCGTGCAGCTTTGCGACCGCCGTGTCGTAGTCGGAACTGGAAACCAGCTTGTTCGTGAACAACTCGACACTGCGCTCCGCCTCGGCCTGCTGCAATTCCAGATTCGCCCTGGCATTGGCCAGATCGGCCTCGGCTTGTTCGATCGCGGCGTGATACGTCCGAGGATCAATCTCCGCGATGACCTCCTTGGCTCACCATCGAATTGTAATCGACGTAAAGCTTGCTGATGCTGCCGGACACCTGGCTGCCGACCGTTACGTTTATCACGGGTTTCAACGTGCCCGTCGCCGTCACCAGCTGGGTCAATTCGCCGCGCGCCACCGTCACTGTCTGATAAGCCGACGTGTCATCGTGCCCCTGATGAAAATACCAAATGCCACAAACCACGATGACCAGGGCAACCGTTATGATGATTCCCCACTTCGTCCAGGAATGACTGCGATTTTCTGCCATAAAATTCAATAGCTTGGCCGTCCAATGATTGAGACAGCGACCGGAAACGACAAGTTACGGGATTTTCCGCATCTGTCCATATTTTCGTCAAGGCGGATTAAGTGCCATCCGGTGCACTTTCCGCTTTAAGCGGCGATTTCCCGTTCTTAGAATCGTTCCGTGCTCGAAAAGTTCATCCCCCAACTCGCCCACGCGGGTCCGCTCACGGACGAGCAGGTCCGCCAGGCCGTGGACGAGTTGGCCGACGAAAAAATTCCGGCGTCGGTCAAGGCCGACTTTCTGACCGCGCTCGCGCAAAAAGGCGAGACGCCGGATGAAATCGCCGCGTTCGCCCGGGCGCTGCGCGACAAGTCCATTCCGCCGCCGCTTGATCCCGCCTGGCGGAACGCCCGCGAAATTCTCGATGTGGTCGGCACCGGCGGCGACCGCCTGGGCACGTTCAACATCTCCACCGCCGCCGCGCTGATTTGCGCCGCGGCCGGCGTGACCGTTGCCAAGCACGGTAACCGGGCGGTTACTTCGCAGGCCGGCAGCGCGGATGTTTTGGAGGCGCTCGGCGTGCGGATCGATTTGACTCCGCCGGAAGCCGTGCGTTCATTGCAGGAGCGCCGGTTCGCCTTTTTCTTTGCCCCGGCCTGGCACCCCGCGTTCAAGCACATTGGGCCCGCGCGGAAAATCTGCGCCGGGCGCGGGCAGCGGACGATTTTCAACTATCTTGGTCCGTTGCTGAATCCCGCGCGGCCCTCCGCCATGCTGGTGGGCGTCCCGCAGCCCGAACTTTGCGAACCACTGGCGCGGGTGCTCCAATCGCTGGGCGTCCGCCGGGCCATGGTCGTGTGCGGGCAGGTCCGGGATCCCGGGTCCCAGGTCCAGGGCGCCATTGACGAACTCTCGACGCTCGGCGAAAACACCATCGCCGAATTTTACCAGGAACGCGGATTTACGGTTTCCACCCTGTCGCCGGAACAATTTCCACTGCAGACCGCAACGCTGGCGGATTTGATGGGTGGCGACCGCGCAGGCCAACGCGGAAATCATCCGCCGCATTTTCCGCGGCGAAGAGCGCGGTCCCAAACGCGACGCGGTGTTGCTCAACAGCGCCGCCGCGCTGTTTGTGGCCGGCCGGACAAAATCACTGGCCGAAGGCTGGGACCTGGCCGGCGGAACGATTGACCGTGGGCACGCCAGCGCGAAGCTCGAGGAATTGGCCCGTTAACCCGTGGGCGTTGTGCTTTCCGGCGATTCTCTCCGCGCCTTCGGTGGTTTCGGCGGCCTCCGCAGCCTCGGCGGTTTCGATTGAGGCGTAATGCAAACCGAGATTGTGTTGCGCGGTTTTATCGCCTTGCCGGGCTGCGCGGATGAACCATTTCATGGCTTCCTGCTGGTTCTGTTCCACCCCGCGTCCGGTCTGGTAGCACAAGCCGAGATTGCATTGGGCGGGGGCGCATTCCTGCTCGGCGGCCGCACGATACCATTTGGCCGCTTCCGCAAAATTTTGCGGCACGACCTGCCCGGTTTCGTAAAAGACGCCCAGGTTGAATTGCGCCGCGGGGTAGCCGCGGTTGGCCGCTTCGCGATACCATTTGACGGCCTCTGCGAAATTTTGCGTCACGCCCTGGCCAGTTTCGTAAAGCACCCCCAGGTTGAACTGCGCCGCCGGGTCGCCCTGTTCCGCCGCCTCGCGCAGCCACTTGGCCGCCTCGCCGAATTCCTGGGGCACGCCCGTGCCATGCAGGTAGCTCACGCCCAGATAGCATTGCGCCACCGGATCGCCCTGTTCCGCCGCGCGCCGGAACCATTTCACCGCCTCCTGATGTTCCTGCGTCACGCCCTGGCCGTTCTGGAAACAGACGCCCAGATAGCATTGCGCCTGCGGATCGCCCTCATTGGCGGCCTGGCGCATCGCTTCAAACGAATCCCATGTTCGACGGCTGCTTGGCATCACAAAATCAAAGTTAACGTCGCGGTTGTGCTGCCCCTATCATAAATCTTCACCCGGCAAATTCAAGCCGGGAATTGCCCCTGCGTTTTCACTTCCGTTCAATCCGGGCACCTGCTACACAATTTTCATGGCAACCAAACTTTCCATCGGCTTTCTCGGCGCGGGCAAAATGGGCGCCGCGCTGGCGCGCGGCTTTATTCATGCCGAATTCGTCGGCCCCAAGGACATTGTGGCGGCCGATCCGGTGGCCGCCGCGCGAAAATATTTTGCCGATGAAATCGGGACCGCCACCACCGAATCCAACGCGGAGGCGGCCAAGGCCGCCAGCGTCCTGATTCTCGCCGTCAAGCCCGACCAATGTCCCGGGGTTTTGGCCGAATTACGCAACCAATTCACCGACCACCATCTGCTCATTTCCATCGCGGCGGGTGTGACGCTGGCCAAGCTTGAAGGCGCGCTGCCGCCGGGCGCGCGCGTCATTCGCGTCATGCCCAACACGCCGGCGCTCGTCGGCGCGGGCGCCTCGGCGTTTGCGCTTGGCAAATCCGCGACGGCAGCGGATGGTGAACTGGCAAAGGGACTGCTTTCCGCCGTGGGCATTGCGTTTCAGGTGAAGGAATCGCTGCTCGACGCCGTGACCGGCCTGAGCGGCAGCGGCCCGGCGTATGTTTATCAATTCATCGAAGCTTTGAGCGACGGCGGCGTGGCGGCGGGTTTGCCGCGTGACCTGGCCACGCAGCTCGCCGCGCAAACTTGTTTGGGCGCGGCCAAAATGGTTTTGGAAACCGGCCAGCATCCCGGCGCGCTCAAGGACCAGGTCACCAGCCCCGGTGGCACGACCATTGAAGGCCTGCATGAATTGGAAAAAGGCAAGTTACGCGGCGTCGTGATGAGCGCCGTCCGCGCGGCGACGGAGAAATCGAAGAAGCTGGGGCAAGGCTGAGAATGAATAATGCTCCACCAAAGAGATGGTTAAAAATTTTGGTCCAATTGTTGTCGTTTTCAGTGTGCCATTGTCTCTGCGTAATTTTCACAAGGCTTTTATATGTTTATTCTTTTGGTATGCATGCGTTGGGTTTGATCATCAAATGAATGTGCAAGTTGCCGCTGAAGTGCGTAAAATATATGGATTCGTTGACTGAAAAGGATTGCCAGTTTGGGTGAATCGAACCAAATAAATACCTGGATCAATATGACCCTCAAGTATCCATAATTCATGCCAAACCCGTTCCGCCCGAATCTGAAGCAATTGAACATAGTCGGAATAAATGAGGGTTCAAACTTGGGTCGCCTACGTTTGGATGGGTGGTTTGAATCATACAGAACTATCAGAGTCGAGCATATGGCGGACGGAGAATTTCAATTCACCGCATGGTATAACGATGAAAGCAACCGGGTAATTTGGCCTAAGTAATTTTCACGCTTGCGCAATTCCCGCACATCCACTGCTTCCATTCCCGCAGCACGAATGGCTTGCAAGCCGAGATCGGTGTCCTCGTAGCCGCGGCAAAATTTAGGTTCCACGCCGATGCGCCGCGCGGCTTCGAGAAATATGTCCGGCGCGGGCTTCTGGTTTTTCACCATTTCACTCGTCACCACGGCGTCAAACAGGTGCCGGATTTTCAAGTGGTCGAGCACCAGACCGATGATTTTTTGCGTGCCGCCGGACGCAACCGCCATCGGAATCTTGCCATGGTTCGCCTTCGCAATTTCCACCACGGCATGAATCGGCTCGGCCTTCGCAATCAGCGGCAGATACGTCTCCTCCTTTTCATGTGCGATGGCGACGTGGTCCAGCGACCGGCCCTGTTCCTCGGCGAGCAATTTCAAAATGTCGCGCGAGGGCACGCCGCCAAAGGCATAGAAACGGTCTTCGGGAAAATGAAGATTGTGACGGTGCGTGACAATTTGCCAGGCGTGCCAGTGCAGCGGCATCGTATCGGCCAGCGTGCCGTCGCAGTCGAAGATGAGTCCTTGGGGTTGAAAATTCGGTTGTGGTGCCATGGTCGTGAGGCGTGAGGCGTGAGGCGTGAGTCACGTTTCACGCGTCACGCATCACTTTATAATTTCAATGCAGCCAACCTCTCCTCCAGATCGTGCGTCATCAGCGGGTCAATCAGCGGGTCGAGATTGCCTTCAATGAAGTTCGCCAGATTATACAGCGTCACTTCGATGCGGTGGTCGGTCACGCGGTTCTGCGGAAAATTGTAGGTGCGGATTTTTTCGTTGCGTTCGCCGGTGCCGACCTGCTGCTTGCGGTGCGCGGCATATTTCGCGTTTTCCTCGGCAATCTTCCGGTCGAGCAGGCGTGAGCGCAGCACCGTCATTGCTTGAATCCGATTCTTTTGCTGCGAACGCTGGTCGGCACAACGGACAATCAGACCGGTCGGCTTGTGAATGATTTGCACGGCCGAATCCGTGGTGTTCACGCCCTGTCCGCCCTTGCCGGAGGCGCGGCAGACGTTGATTTCGATTTCGTCGGGCTTGATTTCGACGTCCACCTCCTCGGCCTCGGGCAGCACGGCGACGGTGCTGGTGCTGGTGTGGATGCGTCCCTGGGCCTCGGTCGCCGGCACGCGCTGGACGCGGTGCACGCCGCTCTCGTATTTGAGCCGCTTGAAAACGTCCGTGCCGTTGATCTGGAAAACGATTTCCTTGAAGCCGCCGAGGTCGGACGGGTTGGAATCGAGTGTTTCGACCTTCCAGCCGCGCGCCTCGGCGTAACGACAATACATCCGGTAAAGGTCGGCGGAAAACAGCGCGGATTCCGAGCCGCCGGCGCCGGCGCGGATTTCAACGATGGTGTTGCGCGAGTCGGTTGGATCCGGCGGCACAAGGCCGAACTGGATTTGCTGTGAGAGCCGTTTTTCGTCCGCTTCGAGCCGGGTGATTTCCTCTTTCGCCATCAACGCCAGCTCGGATTCCGCCGGTTCGGATTTCAGCAACGCCCGGTTTTGCCCCAGATCGGCGAGCGTTTTCAAATAATGGGCGCCCTGCGCCACCAGCTCTTTGAGCCGGGCGTATTCGCGGGACAATTCCTGCGCGCGTTGCGGGTTGTCGAAGGCCTTCGGATCGCTCAACGCGGTCTCGACTTCGGCGTAGCGGCGGCGGAACTTTTCGATGTGTGGACTCAGATCCATTTACGATTGGCGATTTACGATTGACCCGCGGATTGGTGCGAGTCGCGTCAATCGTAAGTCGTAGATCGTAAATGTTGCGGACATGGTTGAAAAAGAAACCGCCTGCATTCTGCCAAAGCAGCTTGCAGGCGGATAAAATTCAGGCAGCTAAGCCTTCTTTTTCTTTTTCGTGGCAAACGCGGTCTGGGCGGCCTGCGTCTTGGCGGCGCGCTGCTGGAATTTGTCCACGCGTCCGGCGGTATCCACGAACTTTTGCTGGCCGGTGTAAAACGGATGGCAGACGTTGCAAATGCCGACGATGACCACGGCCTTGGTGGAGCGGGTTTTGATCACGTTGCCACAGGCGCAGCGGATCTCGGCGTCCACATATTTCGGATGAATGTCCGTCTTCATAAAAAGGGGTGCAAAACTATCATGAATCCGCCGGATGACAAGGGCGAATTTACGGGAATTACACGCCGCCAATCCATGGCGGTCCACCGAGACGGCCTTCAGGGACGTCAGGTTGCGGGCATCGAAGATGTGTTTTGCGGTGGAAGGCAGCCTGCCGCTTTTCAAATTATGGAAAGCGCCGCTCGCATTGATGCCGATGAACTGCAGTACACTGGGGTTGCGATCGCAATCAATCATGCAACGGGTGCAGCCGTCGCGAATGAGCTTGGATTCATCCCAATCCTGGACCTTGCATATGGGTTTTGCCCAATAATGGCAGCGATAAAGATCGAGGTTCCAATCGAGATAAAAATATTTGTGCCCGCCCAGACAGCCGAATTTTTCCGGTCCCCCCGCAAATGCCGCTGCATTTCGGTGAGCGATTCCATCGGGTTGACGACCGGGAAACCGCTGCTCCGTTTCAGCTGTTTGATTTTCTCAAATACTTGCGAGCAATTCATCGTTCTTGAATAATTCACCAGGCCGCTGAATCGCTGAAACTCAAATAACTGCTGGCCAACGAAGTCAACGGATAGCTGAACGTGCAGCTCTGTGAAGCCGAGGGTTTTCAGGAAGGCCGGCAGTTTGTCGTAATCATCAATCAACCGGCTGGCCGTGATGCTCGCCGTGGTTTGAATGCCGGCCGAATGGAAAAATTCGTTGGCGCGTTTGATTTTCCGGCAAACGTCCGGCAGGCCGCGGTTTTTCTCGTGTTTGCGCCACGTCGTGCGAGTCAATGGACATGATGACGCTGCTCAAGCCGTCGCTGGCCAGTCCGCGCATGTTCTCGTCCGTCCAAAGCCCGCCGTTCGTGCAAATCATCGGGTGGATGCCGTGTTCCGCCGCATAGCGGGTCATGGCGCGCAAATCCCGATGCACCATGGGCTCGCCACCGACGAAAAGCAGGTAGCCAATGTGGTTTTTAACCGCGATATCAATCACGTCACGCGCTTCCTGCAATGTTACGCTGCGTCGGGCCTGGGGATTAAACTTGGAGCGCGCAAATCCGCAAAAATCGCAGTCCGCATTGCAGATATTGGTGATGGCAAATTGCAGATAACCCGGCCCGCCATATTGAAGAATTTCGCCTAAAAGTTTCAACGTACCATTCTTTGGCCGGACGGCTGGCCCGGAAAAGTCCGGCAGGGTTGTAGCCATCGGGACGACCTCTGCAACAGGCGGCCGGGGTGCTGTTGAAGCGTTGCTCACTCATCGCAAACCGTCACACTGTGGTGCGAAACCGTGGTCCGGGCAAACCTTCTTTAACCGGCAATGAGTGCCTTCCGACCATTTTCGCTTTGCGCCGACAGCATGGAACGATTAGTTTCCGCGAGGTTTGTCCGATGGTGTAATGGTAACACAGCGCCCTTTGGAGGCGTTATTCATGGTTCGAATCCATGTCGGACAGCCAATTTTAACAGCTACCCTTCAAGCTCGTTTTCGTCGCACCCGCTCGCACTCCAAGTCCGATGCAAGATCACATGCTCCGTTGGCCACAGAATTGCGCTTCAGCCAAACCAGCAAAATCCCGATATCAGCGGGTGATACGCCGGAAATTCGTGCGGCTTGACCAATGGTGGCTGGGCGAAGCCGGGCGAGTTTTTGCGAAGCCTCAAGACGAAGACTCGGCACTGTGGAAAAATCAAAAGTGCCGGGAATGCGCTTGTCTTCCATGTTTTTGAACTTTTCAACCTCGATTTCCTGGCGTTCAATGTATCCGGCGTATTTTACCGCTATCTCGACTTGCTGGATTATTTCTTCAGGCAAAGTTTCGTTTTTACCGGGCAAATCTTTGTAAGAAACTTCCGGCCGGCTTAAAATCTTCGCTAAAGTATCTGAACCAAAACGAGTTGTGTTAATTCTATTCAATTCGCCGGTAATGGACTGTTGTTTGGCGCTAAACTTTTTAAAATTACGCTCCGGCAAAAGGCCAATTTCATAACCGAGCCGAGACAGACGCAAGTCTGCGTTGTCTTGACGAAGCAAGAGACGATACTCTGCCCGGGATGTGAACATACGATAGGGCTCGGCGGTTCCCTTCGTCACTAAATCATCAATTAAAACACCAATGTAAGCTTGATCCCGCCGAAGGCTGATGGGATCCACCGATTTGACCCGTCTTGCAGCGTTTATTCCAGCCATAAGACCTTGTGCACCAGCTTCTTCGTATCCTGATGTGCCGTTAATCTGGCCGGCCAGAAAAAGATTGCGGCAGACTTTTGTTTCCAGCGTCGGCGACAATTGTGTTGGAAAGACGAGGTCGTATTCGACCGCATAGGCCGGGCGAATAATTTCGGCGTTTTCACATCCAATAATCGTTCGGACTAATTCAACCTGGACTTCGAACGGAAGGCTGGTCGAAAATCCGTTCACATAAATCTCATCCGTTTCGATGCCTTCAGGCTCAAGAAAAATTTGATGCCGCTCCTTGTCGCTAAATCTAACAATTTTATCTTCAATTGAAGGACAATATCTTGGGCCAACACCTTCAATGACACCTGAATACAAAGGAGATTTGTGAAGATTTTCGCGAATCAACTTCGCGGTCTTTTGCGTTGTATAAGTAATATGACAAGGCAATTGACCATTGATTCTATCAAGAATTGATCGGGGCGGATATCTGCCGTGTGCTGGGCTGAGCCCTGGCTGGTCTTGTTGGCTATGTTCCATGTGGAACAAATCGTCCTTCCAATACGTGAAATAGGGTACCGGCTCATCGCCAGGCTGGGTTTCGGTCTTTGAAAAGTCAATTGAGCGGCGAAGTAATCGTGGCGGGGTTCCTGTCTTAAATCGGCCAAGCTCCAAGCCAAGTTCTTTGAGCGATGATGAAAGGCTCATTGCGGCTATATCGCCAGCGCGCCCGCCGGCCTGCTGGTTTGATCCGATGTGCATCAGACCCCTCAGGAATGTTCCAGTTGTCACAACGACAGCCCTGCCATGAAATTGAACTTCCATGGTTGTTTCCACGCCAAACACCTCACCGTCCTTGTGAAGAATTTTTGCCGATTGCCCCTGTCTTACATCCAGATTCGGCTCTTTTTCGCATACCCATTTTAGTCTGAATTGATAGGCCTTTTTGTCACACTGAGCGCGTGGAGCCCAAACAGCAGGTCCTTTCTTCGTGTTTAACATTCTGAATTGAAGGCCTGTCATGTCGGTGGCCTTTCCCATTTCTCCGCCGAGCGCGTCAATCTCGCGGGCCAAATGTCCCTTGGCCAATCCACCGATTGCCGGGTTGCAGGACATCTGACCGATCGAATCGACATTCATCGTCAGCAAGAGTGTCTGGCAGCCCAGACGTGCAGATGCCAGGGCAGCTTCGACGCCGGCGTGACCGGCGCCAACTACGATCACATCGTAAGGCTTTGGAAAAATGAACATGAGGCTGTCAGTTTAAGCCATACTTGACATCCTGCAAAGACCGTCCTGCAGCTTTTGAAATACGGTGAATCGGATTTGCGGTTAAATGTTGTATAACCTTCAACGTTGTTTCTATATCTTCTTCAATGTTAACAGCATGCGCTATTTCATTCAATGTGAATAATTTGCCTGGATTGGCAGAAAGATAGTTTAAAATCTTACCCTGTATATCGATAACCTTTCCGGCGGCCTTTTTGCCGGCTTCAACCCCGGGTTGATGATAGGCATTGATATTAACCAATGAAGCGTAAAATCCAACGGCACGCTCAAATAGAGCTATCAGCTTGCCTACAGATTGTGGTGAGACTTCTTTAACAGTGATCGTTATAGATTCACGCCCATTCTCAGCCAGGGCCTGTCTTGTGCCCAGGAAGAAGCCGTGAAGAAAATCTCCAGCTGTTGCCTGGCCCTCAACCATTAGATCTGAACTTTTTCCATCGTTTAACACTTCGATAAAAGTAACGAAGAAATCGTTTAATCCGTCCCTCAATTGCTGAATGTAGGAGTGTTGATCGGTGGCCCCCTTGTTTCCAAGAACCGTAATCCCTTGATTAACGACGTTCCGATTCAAATCAAGCTCCTTACCCAGGGATTCCATAACCAGCTGCTGAAGATACTTAGAAAACAGTTCCAAACGGTCTTTATACGGCAAAACTACCATGTTTTTTAGACCTTTACCGTTACCGGATGAAAACCAAGCCAAGGCAAGTTGCAATGCTGGGTTAGCTTTAACGGTTTGATTCCTGGTTGTCTTGTCAATATCGTAAGCGCCTAATAGCAGATTTGTTATATCTAATCCTTGCAGTGCTGCTGGCAAAAGTCCAACTGCAGATAATTCACTGGTTCGTCCTCCAACCCAATCCCACATCGGAAATTTTGCCAGCCATTTGTTTTGATTTGCGTATTTATCAAGGTCACTTCCGGCCATGGTGGTGGCGATGGCGTGTGAGCCAAAGTCCAATCCCGCCTTTTCGTAGGCTGCCTTTGCTATGAGCATCCCGTTCCGTGTTTCCTTTGTCCCGCCGGATTTTGAAATGACGATGCACAGCGTCCGGTTCAAATCATTGCCAATGGTTGCCAGGACCCGGGCCATGCCATCCGGATCGGTATTATCGAAAAAATGCGGTTTGAGTTTGTCCGTGTGCGGGTCGCCCAAGGCATGAGCAACAAATTGAGGCCCGAGCGCGGAACCGCCGATGCCAATCAACAGGTAATTTTTGAAGGTGCCGCCTTGGCCGCGAATTTTCCCCGTGTGAATTTCAGCCGCGAATTCTTTGATCCGTTTGATGGTTTGTTCAATTTCCACTCGAATTTCCGGGGTGGGCGCAAGCGCGGGATTTCGCAGCCAATAGTGGCCCACCATGCGCTTTTCATCAGGATTGGCAATGGCACCCTTTTCCAGCGCTGACATGTCGCCCAACGCCTTCTGCACGCGGGCTTCCATGCTTGCGAAGAATTCGTCGGAGACATTCATCCGGCTCAAGTCCACGGCGAGATCCACCCCGGGGAATTCGGTGTAGTATTTCTGGAATCGCTCCCACCATTGTAATTTAGTGTAATTCATAAAATTTATTTCAACGCCGTTGAATAAATTTGCCGGCCGTTTCTGGCAAGACAATTGCGCAGTTGTTTCGTTAGGGGGGAGCGATGCGGGTGCCAGACGATCCCCCTTGGTCGGGGCGAATGGCTTCGGTGCAGACTTACTTTACCGGCAGCGTGATGATGATGCTGGTGCCGTGTTTGAGGCGGGATTTGATGCGGATGTTGCCGCGATGGGTTTCGATGATGCGGCCGACGATGGCCAGGCCAAGCCCGGCGCCCTTGGCTTTGGTTGAGCTTAACATCGCGGTGAATGCGCGCTTTTGTAATTCCAGGCTCATGCCCTTGCCGGTGTCCTTGAATTCCACCGCGACATGGGTCGGCCTTTCACTCGCGCGCGGCAATCGGATGGCACGGGATTTGACCGCGAGCGTGCCGCCCTCCGGCATGGCTTCGACGGCATTGAGAATCAGGTTCAAAAACACCTGTTCCAGTTGCGGTGCGTCCGCCATGACCGCCGGCAAATCCGGGGCCAGGTCGCGGACCAGTTTGACATTTTGATTTGCCAGTTTGTGACGCACGAGCAGGCCCAGTTCATCCAGCAATTCGTTCAAATTCACCGGTGCGAGCTGCGGTTCGGTCGTGCGCGCGAAGGCGAGGATCCGTTCCACGATTTTGTTCAGGTGGTCAATTTTCGCGTCAATCAACCGTGCGTCCTTCGCGCGCGGGTCGCCGTCGGAAAACTTTAGATTCAGCGAGTGATAGAGCAGCTTCATCACTGTGAGCGGATTGCGGATTTCGTGTGCGACTTCAGCGGCCAGCAGGCCGAGGGCGGAAAGTTTCTCATTTTGCCGCAATTGTTCCTCGGCGTCCACGATGCGCTCGTAAAGCCGGGCTTTTTCGATGGCGATGCCGGATAATTCCGCCATGGCGCCCAGGATGCGGATTTCCTCATTGGAAAAATTGTAAGGCTGGCCGGTATAAACGCTCAATGTGCCGATGGCGTGGCCGGCGAAGACCAGCGGCACGCTTAACAGCGAGACCAAGCCTTCGCGCCGCGCGACCTCAATGTTTTGATAGCGGCTGGAAGTCTGGACATTGGCCAGTTGCAGCGGTTTTTTGCGGCGCGCGACGACGCCCGAGCACGCTTTCCTCGACGCTCAGCCGCGGCTTTTTGAGATACGCCTTGCCCGCGCCGTAGCTGGCCCGCAAATCAAGCCACTCCCGGCTTTCATCGAGCATCATCAGCGAACACATGCGCGCATGCATGAGCACGCACGCTTCCCGCGTGATGGCCCGCAACGCCTCGTCGAGATTCAACGTGGAATTGATGGTGCGGCTTACGCTCACGAGTGATTCGAACAGGCGCGCTTTCAGGCGTAATTGTTCGTAAAGCCAGGTGTTTTGAATCACCTTGGCCGCCTGCACCGACAGTTCCTGCAGCAGTTCCTGGTCGTCGGGGCTGAAGGCGTCCACGCGATCCGAATCCACGTTCAGCACGCCGCGCGTTTCCCCGTTCACCTCCAGCGGCACGGCCAGTTCCGAGCGTACGCCGGACCGGGCGGCGACATAGCGCGCGTCCTGCGTCACGTCGCCCACGCGCGCGGGCTTGCCGTGGCGCGCGACCCAGCCGGTAATGCCCTCGCCCAGCCGCAACTGGAGTCGCGCGGCGCTGGCCGGCAGCCCTTGCGCGGCGTGAATCTCCAGAAAGCCCGAGGTGGGATTGATCAGGACAACCGAGCCGCTGGAGGCGCGCATGAGGCGTACGGCCTCGCTCACGATCAACTGCAACGCCTCCTGTGAATCCAGCGTCGAGTGGATGACGTTGCTTACCTGGTAGAGCAGGCTCAGCCGCTCGAAACGCAACGTCAGTTTGGCCAGGTCGTCATTCACGGGTTTCGAAATTCCATTTCATCGCACGCGGGCAGCCAGCACCAATCCGGTCACGCCGAAAGCCAGGTTTGGCAGCCAGGCCGCCAGCCACGCGGGCAAATATCCGCCCGTACCCAACGCCAGCCCGACCTGCTGAAGGACGAAAAAAGTGAAGCAGATGAAAACGCTGCCGGCCACACCAACAAAAAGGTTTCGCCGGCCGGACGCCACTCCAAAGGGAATGGCGATGAGCACCACCACAAGACACGTCCATGGAGCCGCCAGCCGCCCGTATAATTTGGTGAGCAAGCGTCCCGCCTCGGTCGGCGGCAAATGCGGGTGCCGCTGCAGATAATTCCAAAGGACCGAGAACGGAATGTTCAGTTTGCGCGAGTGCAGGCTTTCGTATTCGCCCATTTTGATTTCGTTCTCAATTTCCCCCGGCGTTTCGTCAAATTCCGGCATGGCCAGCAGGTTGGTTTGAAGATAAGGCAGTACCGGGGCGGTTTCACTGACCTGCTCAAACTCCTTTACGTTGAAAAACGTCCAGCCGGGTTTCGAGTAAACCGCCCGGTCGGCGTACAGCTTCCGGCTGGCGCCGTCCGGCAGGGTCCAGTTCACCACGATCGAACCGGACATCTCGGCCGTTTGGGGATGATATTCATTGAAAACCCAAATCCGGCTGGAGCGCGCGTTGGTGAAACCGTGGAATTGATTCTGGGTGTCGTCCGGCTTGTGGACATGGCGATTCAAAATGCGTTCCGCCCATTCCGTGCTCCGGGGTACGCCCATTTCATTCAGCGCAAACAACGCGCCGCTGGCGACCAGCCCCACGAGATAATACGGCACGCACAACCGCCACAGACTTACGCCCGCCGCGCGCAGGGCGGTGATTTCATTGTGCCGCGCATGGTTGGTGAGCGTGTAGAGCAGCGCCAGCAAAAGGGATATCGGCAACACCGTCACCAGAAATGACGGCGTCATGGCAATGGCATATTCAACGACATCGAACAAATGCAGCTTGGCCTCCTGCAATTTGTCCAGATCCGTGAACAAATCATAGGAAACCCAGAAAAGCAAAAAGCCGCCCAGGCAATAAGCGAGTGGCGTGAGCAATTCACGCAAGTAATATCGGTCGAGCAACCGCACGCAGGCAGGGTAAGCAGCTTGGGGAAATGAGCAAGTCTGGCCTGCCGGGTCGTAGCTCGCCATCTCACCGGGCTGTGGACGGGCCCGCCTTCGCTTCGCCATGGCGCGGCAGTCTCGTTTTCCGTTCCGCTGCGAGCGAAGCGTGGTGGAGGCGGCGGGAGTTGAACCCGCGTCCCTGGCAAACAAACCAGCCGCGACTACATGCTTAGTCCGGAGAAGGTTTTCTGCTATGCGATGGCGTCCGGACTCGAATCGCACTGCCTAGTCCGCATGGAATTTTCTCGGCCAACAACGCGCGGTCTCCGCCGTCAACCATGCCTGCCATGGCGTTCGTCCGGCGTAGCAGGTGTCCACCGGCGAACGTCGCAGCCTTAGGCCGCGAGAGCTAATTCTTGGTTAGCTGTTTTGTTTGATGCGATGATTAACGAGGCCAACGCATCGTCCTCGGCATGCCGCCTCTGGCGCATCTCCCAGGTCGAAACCGGTGCGCCCCCATCGGTACATCAAATTATCCACTGGCAACCCGTGTCCGTCAAGGTAACGAACGGCAATTAAACCAAAATCCATCCTTTCCGTCCCGCCGGTTCTTATTGCTGCACGCCCACCCGGTAGAAACGGGTGCTGCCGGGGAGAATGGCCGTGTCGGTGAAGGTGTTGGTGGGTGCGGTGGCGGCGATGTTCGTGCTGATGGTGCTGAAGCCGGTCGGCAGGTTGGTGGAGCGTTCGAGCCAGTAATTCTTCCCGGCCACACTCGACCAGCTGACCACGGTGCCGCTGGCGTTGGTGGCCGACACCAGTGTCAGCCTCAGGCTGGAGGCGGCATTGGTCGGGTTCGTTCCCGCAATCCATTCGGCCAGATTGCTCATGCCATCGTGATCGGGGTCGGCATTCGGGTCGGTGCCGGTCAGGTGGCCGAAATACTCCAGCTCCCACCAGTCCGGCAGGCCGTTGCCGTCGGTGTCCACGATGCGTTGCAGGTTGAGCCGCCGTCCGTTGTGCACCCAGCCCTGCAAATCCGGGATGATATCCGCATTCGTCAGGACGCGTTGAATCCGCTGGGTCACGGTTTCCGTTGGAAAATTCATGGCCGCGAAGGCGACTGCGCCGGACACGTGGGGCGTCGCCATCGAAGTGCCGTCCAGATATTGATAAATCTGGGTCGGGTCGGGTCCGTTGATGACGGTGGCGGGCGAATTGGTTTGCATTGCCAGTCCATCCGCCTGGGCCAGTGAGACGGCGGGAATCCAGTTGTTGGAGCCTCCCAAAGTGCCGGAAAAATTGCCGGCGGTGTTGTTATAAATGATGGCGGCGCGCGCGCCGGCCGCCATGGCGTTGATGACCTTGTTGGAAAAGGTGAGGGTTCCGCGCGCAATCAACGCGATGTTGTTGCTGACTGCGGCCGGAAAATCCGTGGGATTTCCCAGCCCGCAGCCATAGACCGTGGCGGTGATGCCGGTGGTGGTGCCGGAATAGGTCAACTCGTTCGCACTGTAGACGCTGGAACCCTGCTGCACCGAGGCAATCGTGCCGGCCAGTGCCACGGGCAACGTGGACAGGATGTTTACGCCCGGCGCTCCCACGTCCACGCTGTTGGTGCCGTAGTCCGAAAAAAATGCCAGGGCATCATTTTGGTCCGTGGCCGCCACGACGATCATGTTGGTCAACCGGTAACTGGCGGGATAAAAGAGAGTGGTATCATTGTCGTTGGTGCTGTTTCCCGCCGCGCAGCAAACGATGATGCCGGCGCTGCCGGCGGCCTGCAAGGCGGCGACCTCGGTGCTGTTGGACCCGCCACCGCCAAAGGATTCATTGATGGCGACGATATTTACGCCCCGGCCTTTCATCATGGTCGCGTACTGGATCGCTTCAATGACAGCTGAATCGGGCAGCGTTTGACCGTCGCTCGACGCCCGAAGCGCCATGATCCGGGCCTGATAATCCACTCCAATCACACCCAGGTTGTTGTTGCCGACGGCGCCAATCGTGCCGGCCACGTGCGTTCCGTGAAAACCGGAATCCATCGGGTCGGGAAGGGTATCCGCAAAATCATAGCCGTAATAATCGTTGATGAATCCGTCCCCGTCGTTGTCCAATCCGTTCGTGGGATTCTCGGCGGTGTTGATCCATATGTTGCTGGCCAGATCCGGGTGCATGTAATCCACGCCAGTATCAATGACCGCCACCACTGGCCGGTTGGTGGTGGGCGGAGCCGGCTGGGCCAGTGCCCAGGCCGCGATAAAATGAATATCATCGCCCGCCGTGCCCGCCAGCCCGTTGACCGACTGGCCGGTGTTTTGCAATCCCCACAGGTTGGTAAAATACGTGTCGTTGGGCGGCATGCTGGTCACCCAGCGCAGATAATTCGGCTCGGCCGTTTCCACTGCCGGATCGCGGCTCAACTCGGCAATCAGTGCCGCCGTCGACCGGTTTTGGGCATGCACCAAACCCGTCTCTTTTCCCCGGTGCCGGGAAAGCCCGGCGAAATGCCGCTTCCACACCAGCGCATGTCCAGCCAGCACCTG
The DNA here is from genome assembly GCA_963762585.1 of uncultured Verrucomicrobiae bacterium. GTDB lineage: Bacteria > Verrucomicrobiota > Verrucomicrobiia > Limisphaerales > UBA11358 > UBA11358. The sequence goes on along the minus strand of CAVXLF010000011.1, from coordinate 15,999 downwards.
TTGGGTGTTCGTAAAATTGGCCGAAGACTTGAAGGTGAGGATGGCATCGCCTTCAACATATTCCGTGGCCGGATGGCTTGAACCCGCCCATACGCCACTAAACGTCAGGCTCAATGTCATAAGGACGGCGGCCACGCCTTGGGGGAAGATTTCATGAAAATTATTACGACTCATTTATAACAGCAGCTTGGATGCCGGATGGCCAAGGACGCAACCCGCGGGGCGGGAATGGGTTGCCGCCCAATTCTGGTTCAATCCGATTCAATTTCCGTCAAATTCAAAAATCTCCTCAATGGATGATTTGAACAAACGCGCCACCTTGAAGGCCAGCGGCAGGCTGGGATCATACTTTTCCGTTTCAATGGCATTCACGGTCTGGCGCGAGACGCCGAGTTTGTCGGCCAGATCGGCTTGCGACCATTCCTTCGCCGCGCGCAGTTCGCGCAGTCGGTTTTTCATTTATACCTCCACCATGAAAAGAATGTTCCGATTCCATAGTAAACCCACATCATATAAAACGCCCATTCCGCACGAAATTCCGGCGCACCCATGTCCCGAAGGAACAAGTAGGTAAAACAGGTGAAACCTGTGGCAAGTCCTGAAAAAGCCATGGCTTCGGTAATAATCTTCTTCCACATTTCATCCAATCCGGAGACGTAGCGAATAATGGTGGTGGCCAGATAAAGCAGCGGCATCAGCGGCAGGAGAACCAACCAATATCTATGTGGCAGATGCTCTGCGTCAAAGTAGTTCAACGCGACAAGCCCCAGGGCATATCCGATGAATCCGACCATCATTCGCAAAAAGTATTTTGATTCAAATTTCATATTTCACAATGTAAAGCATGCTTGTCATATGTCAAGTATTCTTTACATTAACATTTAGGGGGCGGGAAGGGCATTTTAAACGAACGGAGCGCGGGTGTCCCACCCGCAGCGCCAGGATTGCCAAATGAACGCACAAAATTCCTCGGGTTGGAGTTGTCGTATGTGCTGCGGCTGGGACAGCCGCGCTCCAAAAAACAGGGCCGGGATTGCTCCCGGCCCCGCTCGTGATTTTTGCGACGGTCACAGACCGCCGCTACAATTTTAGTACCCGCCCATGCCGCCCATGTCGCCCATGCCGCCGCCGTGGCCGCCACCGCCCGGTGCCGGCTTGTCCTTCTCCGGCAGGTCGGTGATGAGGCATTCGGTCGTGAGCAGCAATCCGGCAATGGACGCCGCGTTTTGCAGCGCGGAGCGTGTGACCTTCTTCGGGTCCACGATGCCGGCTTTCACGAGGTCCTCGTATTCGCCCGTGGCGACGTTGTAACCTTCGTTGCCCTTGCTCTTCTTGACCGCATCAACGATGACCGAGCCTTCGACGCCCGCGTTGAGCGCCAGCGCCCGGAGCGGTGATTCGACGGAGCGTTTGATGATGCCGACGCCGATCTGCTCGTCCTCGTTCGCGGTCTTGACCGCTTCGATGGCGGGCAGGCACCGCAGCAAGGCCACGCCGCCGCCGGCGACAATGCCTTCCTCGACCGCTGCGCGGGTTGCGTGCAGCGCGTCTTCCACGCGGGCTTTCTTTTCCTTCATTTCGGTTTCGGTCGCGGCTCCGACGTTGATGACGGCCACGCCGCCGGCGAGTTTCGCCAGGCGTTCCTGCAATTTCTCGCGGTCGTAATCGCTGGTGGTCTCCTCGATCTGGCGGCGGATTTGATTCACGCGGCCCTGGATGTCGGACGACTTGCCGGCGCCTTCGACGATGGTGGTGTTTTCCTTGTCCACGACGATGGATTTCGCCCGGCCGAGGTCGGTCAGTTCGATGCTCTCGAGCTTGATGCCGAGGTCTTCACTGATGAACTTGCCACCGGTGAGGACGGCGATGTCTTCCATCATGGCCTTGCGGCGGTCGCCGAAGCCCGGCGCCTTTACGGCGCAGACGTTCAACGTGCCGCGCAGCTTGTTCACGACCAGGGTCGCGAGCGCTTCGCCTTCGACTTCTTCGGCGATGATGAGCAGCGGCTTGCCTGAGCGCGCGGCCTTTTCGAGCAACGGCAACAGGTCCTTCAGGCTGCTGATTTTCTTTTCGTAATTGAGGATGTAGGCGTCTTCGAGCTTCACTTCCATCGTCTCGGCGCTGGTGACGAAGTACGGCGAGAGATAGCCCTTGTCGAACTGCATGCCCTCGACCACTTCGAGCGTCGTCTCAATGGACTTGGCTTCCTCGACCGTGATGGTGCCGTCCTTGCCGACCTTGTCCATCGCCTCGGCGATTTTGTCGGCAATTTCGAAATCCCAGTTCGCGGAAACCGCGGCCACCTGGCGAATCTCGTCCTTGTCCTTGACCTTCTTGGTGATTTTGTCGAGATGCGCCACGGCGGCTTCGACGGCCTTGTTGATGCCGCGTTGGATGCCGATGGGGTTGGCGCCGGAGGTGACGAATTTCAAGCCTTCACGGTAAATGGACTCCGCCAATACCGTCGCCGTGGTCGTGCCGTCACCGGCGGTGTCGCTGGTTTTGCTGGCGACTTCGCGGACCATCTGGGCGCCCATGTTTTCATAGGGATCTTCCAGCTCGATTTCCTTGGCCACCGTCACGCCGTCCTTGGTGATGGTGGGGGAGCCGAATTTTTTGTCGATGACCACGTTGCGGCCCTTGGGGCCGAGCGTGGCGACGACCGCCTTGCGAGAGCTTCTGGACGCCGCGCAGGATCGCCTGCCGCGCCGCTTCTTCAAAGAGTAATTGTTTTGCTGCCATATTTTATTCAGTTCTTAAATTTTAAGTTGTTAAGTTGTTGAATCAGTCGAGCACGGCCAGGATGTCGTCCGAGGACAAAATCTTGTATTCCTTGCCGTCAATCTTGATTTCCGTGCCGCCGTATTTGCTGACGAGCACGCGGTCGCCCTTTTTGACTTCAAACGGGATTTTCTTTCCGTCGTCGTTGGTTTTGCCGGTGCCGAGGGCGATGATGATGCCTTCCTGCGGCTTTTCCTTGGCGGTATCGGGAATGATGATGCCGCCCTTCTTGACTTCCTTTTCTTCGACCGGCTCGACCAGGATGCGGTCGCCGATCGGCTTGACGTTTAGTGCCATAGTTTGTTTTTTCTGTTTTGGTTTTGGTTGTTGAATCAACTCCCGCCGCACGACGCGGTGCGGAGAAGTACCTTATTTCTTCTCGTCCACGACTTCCGCGTCAATCACGCCTTCGTCCTTCTTTTCTTCGGACTTCGGCGGTTCGCCCTGGGGTTGGCCACCGGCTGGGCCGGCGCCCTGCGCTTTTTCGGCCTGCGCCTTCGCGGCGGCGGCCTTGTAAAGCTCGGCGCTCACGGTCTGCCAGGCTTCGTTCAGCTTCTCGGCGGCGGCCTTGATCGCCGCCGCGTCGCTGCCTTTCAACGCTTCCTTCACGTCCGCGACGGCCTTTTCAATCTTGGCCTTGTCGTCGCCGGATATCTTGTCGCCGGTGTCCTTGACCATTTTCTCGGAGCGATACACCGCGTTGTCGGCTTCGTTGCGCGTTTCGATTTCTTCCTTCTTGGTCTTGTCCTCGTCGGCGTGCAGCTCGGCGTCCTTGCGCATCTTCTCGATTTCGTCCTTCGAAAGCCCGCTGCTGGCGGTGATGGTGATTTTCTGTTCCTTGCCGGTGCCGAGGTCCTTGGCGCCCACGTGCAAAATGCCGTTGGCGTCAATGTCGAACGTCACTTCGACCTGCGGCACGCCGCGCGGGGCCGGCGGAATGTCGGTCAGATGAAACTTGCCGATGGTCTTGTTGTCCTTGGAGAACTGGCGTTCGCCCTGGAGCACGTGCACCTCCACGCCCGGCTGGTTGTCCGAGGCGGTGGAGAAAATTTCCGATTTACGGGTCGGGATGGTGGTGTTGCGCTCGATGAGCCGCGTGAACACGCCGCCGAGCGTCTCGATGCCGAGCGACAACGGCGTCACGTCGAGCAGGAGCACGTCCTTGACGTCGCCCTTGAGCACGCCGCCCTGGATGCCGGCGCCGATGGCGACGACTTCATCCGGGTTCACGCCTTGATGCGGCTGTTTGTTGACGAGCTTGTGCGCGGTTTCAACCACCCGCGGCATGCGGGTCATGCCGCCGACGAGCACGAGTTCATCAATTTTGCTCGCTTCGATGCCCGAGTCCTTCAAGCAGGCTTTCACCGGCGCGATGGTGCGCTCAAAAAGTGAATCGGTAAGCTGTTCCATTTTCGCGCGGGTCAGCGTCTTCTGGATGTGCTTCGGTCCGCTGGCGTCCGCGGTGATGAACGGCAGGTTGATGTCGTACTGCTGCGCGCTGGACAGGGCGATCTTGGCCTTTTCGGCCTCTTCCTTGATGCGTTGGAGCGCGTCGGGCTGTTTGCGCAAATCCATGCCGCTTTCCTTTTTGAATTCGTCGAGAATCCAATCCATCAACTGATTGTCCCAATCGTCACCGCCCAGGTGCGTGTCGCCGTTGGTGGCCTTGACTTCAAACACGCCGTCGCCGATTTCCAGAACCGAAATGTCGAACGTGCCACCACCGAGGTCATAGACGGCGATTTTCTCGTCCTTTTTCTTGTCGAGGCCGTAGGCGAGCGACGCGGCGGTCGGTTCATTGATGATGCGGAGCACTTCGAGGCCGGCGATGCGGCCGGCGTCCTTGGTGGCCTGGCGTTGGGAATCGTTGAAATAAGCGGGAACCGTGATGACGGCCTGCGTGACCTTTTCGCCGAGGCGCGTTTCGGCATCGGCTTTCAGCTTGGCGAGGATCATCGCGGAAATTTCGGGCGGCGTGAAGGCTTTGGGTTTGCCGTCCACTTCCACTTCCACGGCGGCGTCGCCGTTGGCCGCCTTCACCACCTTGTAAGGCACGCGTTTGATTTCTTCCTGCACTTCATCAAATTTGCGGCCCATGAACCGTTTGATGGAGTAAACCGTGTTGCGCGAGTTGGTGACGGCCTGGCGCTTGGCCGCTTCGCCGACGAGGCGTTCGCCGTTCTTGGTGAACGCGACGACGGACGGCGTGGTGCGTTTGCCCTCGGAATTTTCCAGAACCAACGGCTCGCCGCCTTCCATGACCGCCATGCAGGAGTTCGTGGTGCCTAAATCAATGCCTAATACTTTTGCCATAAAATCTTGTGGTTAAATACAGTTTGTCTCCTCCTTCCAAGCAATGATGGTGCCGTGACGCTCGTAAAATAGACAAAGCCATTGAAAACAAAGGATAGAATTGAGTTTTCCAGTTTCAACAGGCTCCTAAAAACTGTGCCAAAAGCGCCATGATGGCACAGTCAAAACGGGCGTGGCGCAATAAATGGCACAGGTGAGGTTTCGCGCGAAGAGCGCGAAGTCGGCGAAGAATTTAACTCGCTTCGCAACCTTCGCGGCCTTCGCGCGGGATATTTTTTATTTGCTGCCCGGTTTGACGGCAGGAATTTTCGCCAAATCGGGCGGCAATTGGTCCGCTTCGAAGGCCTCGACTTTGAGGGCAATCAAGCTGTGGAACGGCACGCCAAAATTCACCGTGCCGTTCGAGCGATCCACAATGGCCGTCGCGCCGACCACGTTTCCACCGTGCGCGCGAACGATGTCGATCGTCTCCTGGAGCCGGCCGCCCTTGGTCACCACGTCCTCCACGACCAGGATTTTTTCGCCGGGCGTAATTTTGAATCCGCGTCGCAGGACGAGTTTGCCCTCCTCTTTTTCCGGAAAGATGAAGCGCAGGCCCAATTGCCGGGCGACTTCCTGGCCGATGACCAGTCCGCCCAGCGCGGGGGCGATGACGGTGACCGCGCCGAGTTTGCGGACCTTGCCGGCGAGGGCCGCGCCGAGTTTTTCGACGACGGGCATTTGCTGGAGCGCGAGGGCGCATTGAAAGAACTGGCGGCTGTGCAGGCCGCTGCGGAGGATGAAATGGCCTTCGAGCAGCGCGCCGCTGTCGCGGAAAATTTGCAGGACTTCGTCTTGCGTCATCGGACGAATGTTAAGTCCAAAGTCCAAAGTTCAAAGTCCAAAATTGCAGCGGCGGTCTGCGACCGCCGAAAATCAGAGCTCGAAATTTTTTCTCTGCGTCTCTGCGTCTCTGCGGTTTATCTTTGGGTGTGCCGAAGTGGATCAAACTCATCATCGCCATCCTGCTGTTGCCGGTCTGCGCCGGCGCGGCGCTGGCGTTGTGGCGGGTGCTGCACTCCAGCTACGGGGCGGACACGGTCTGGGTGCCGTTTCTGGCCGGCGCGGCGTGCTGGCTGGTGATTTATCTGCTGCTGCCCAAGCCGATGTGGATTTATGTGTTTGGCCACGAACTGACCCACGCGCTGTGGACGTGGCTGTTTGGCGGGCGCGTGAAAAAATTCAAGGCGGCCTCCGACGGCGGCCACGTCGTCATTTCCAAGACCAATTTTGTCATCGCGCTCGCGCCGTATTTCTTTCCGCTGTACGCGATGCTGGTGGTGGCCGTGTTTGCCATCGGCCATCTGATCTGGGACTGGCGGGATTATCTGGTGTGGTTCCATTTGGTGGTGGGCGCGGCGTATGCGTTTCACGTGACGCTAACCTGGCACGTGCTGAAGACGCGGCAAACGGACATCACGTCGCAGGGCTACCTGTTTTCGGCGGTAATTATCTTTCTGGGCAACGTGAGTGTGCTATTGTTGGGTGTCCCGTTGCTGACGGCGAAAGTCAGCCTGTTAAACGCGCTGGGCTGGTGGCTGGAGGGCACGGGCGAGGTTTTGAACCGGCTGGCGCGCTGGTTTTGAAAAATGTTTGCCAAATTATGTAAATATTTCGCGCTTGTGGAACGCCGCGCGGTCTGGTTCAAATTGCCAACGACATTTGTATGGATTTAGGTGACATACTCAGCAAAGCACAAATCATCCCTGATTTGCACGCGACGAACCGGTGGGAAGCCATTGATGAATTGATCGGCAATCTGGTTGCCACCGGCAAGATTCAGGCCGGCGACCGCGACGCCGTGACCGCCGCCGTCAAGAAGCGCGAGACGTCCATGAGCACCGGCATCGGGTTCGGCATCGGCATTCCCCATGCCTCGACCGATTTGATTCATGAAGTCGTCGGCGCGCTGGGCCGCTCCCCAAAGGGGTCGACTTCGATGCCCTCGACAATCAGCCGGTCAAGCTCGTCATGCTGTTTCTCGTGCCGCAGGGCCAGTTTCAAAAACATCTTCATACGCTCGCCAACATTGCCAAGCTTCTGCACAAGGCCGATTTCCGCCAGGCGCTCGAACAGGCGCCGGATGCCGAGGTGATGCTCAACATCATCAAGGAATACGGGAAGAAGTGATTCTCGGGGAGCTGCGAGTCCCAATTTCCCGGCGGGGAAAGTTGCCCGCGAGCCGTTTAACAAATCTTGTGTTCATCGGTGTTCCATCCGTGGTTAAATTTTCTCCGTGCTCCCGCACAAACAAATCGAACTCCGCTTGCAGCAGGCCGTCCGCGCCGTGCTGCCGGACTTGTCGCGCCGAAGCGGAGCGGAGGCGGAGGCGATTATTTCAACAGTGCTGGTCCGGCCGTGTCCCGACCCGAAGTTCGGCGATTACCAGAGCAACGCGCTGATGTCGCTGGCCAAGGCGCGGAAATTGAATCCGCGCCAGCTCGCCACGGAGGTGCTGGCGAAGCTCGAGGTCGCGGAATTCTGCGATAAGGTGGAAATCGCCGGCGCGGGCTTCCTGAATTTCCGGCTGAAAAATTCCTGTCTGGCCCGGACGCTGGAATCCGCGGTCCGCGGCGAACACCTGTTTTTTGCCAAAGCGGCGGAGCCGCGAACGGTGGTCATTGATTTCAGTTCGCCGAACGTGGCCAAGCCGATGCACGTCGGGCACATCCGCTCGACCATCCTCGGCGATTCCCTCGCGCGCACGCTGCGGCTGCTCGGCCACCGCGTCATCACCGACAATCACATCGGCGACTGGGGCACGCAGTTCGGGATGCTGTTGCTGGGTTGGAAACATCATCTGAAACCCGAAGCGCTCAAGGCCGACCCCATCGGCGAAATGGAACGGCTTTACAAAATGGTCAACGCCACCGGCGATGCCATGGAAACCGTCCGGGAAGCCGCCCGCCAGGAACTCGTCAAACTCCAGGGTGGCGACGAGGAGAACCTTAAAATCTGGCGCGAGATGATTGCGCTGTCGGAAAAGCAGTTTGATAAAATCTATTCGCGGCTGGGCGTCAAATTCGATTTCACGCTGGGCGAAAGCTTTTACAATCCGCGGCTCAAACCGCTCGTGGCTGAACTCGTGGCCGGGGGCATGGCCCGGGAAAGCGAAGGCGCGCTGGCCATTTTCTTCGACGACCTCCCGTCGTTGAAGGCGCATCCCGCGCTCATCCGCAAGAGCGACGGCGGATTCAATTACACCACCACCGACCTGGCGACCCTCGAACACCGGCTGAAAACCTGGCACCCCGACGAAATCATCTACGTCACCGACGGCCGCCAGCAGTTGCATTTCCAGCAGATCTTCACCGCGTTCCGCCAATGGCAAAATGCCAGCTCCGAACTCCGGACTCCGAACTCCGAACTCAAACTGGCCCACGTCTGGTTCGGCTCGATTCTGGGCGAGGACGGCAAGCCGTTCAAAACGCGGAGCGGCGAGACGGTGAAGCTCGCGGATCTGCTCGACGAGGCGGAGGAACGCGCGCTCAAAATTGTTTCCGGAAAAAACCCGGATTTGCCGGAGGCGCAGCGCCGGGAAATCGCGCGCGTGGTCGGTCTGGGCGCGGTGAAATACGCCGACCTGCTGCCCAACCGGCAGAGCGATTATGTTTTCAGCTGGGACAAGATGCTGGCGCTGCAAGGCAACACCGCGCCGTATTTGCAATATGCCTACACGCGGATTCGCAGCATATTCAGGAAATCGGAAACATCGAACATCGAACATCGAACCTCGAACATTGAATTGGTGGCTGCGGAAGAAATTGCGCTGGCGAAGCAGCTTTTGAATTTCGGGCTGACGCTGGAGGCGGTGGCGGAGGAATATCGCCCGAATTTTCTCTGCAATTATCTTTTCGAGCTGGCCGGCCGGTTCACCGCCTTCTACGAAAATTGTCCGGTGCTCAAGGCCGATCCCGCTGTGCGGGACAGCCGCCTGGCGCTGTGCGATTTGACGGCGCAAGTTCTCAAAAAGGGTTTGGAAACGCTGGGCATTGAAACCGTGGAACAGATGTAACCCTTCGCGCGATGTTTGAACTGCTCAAAACGGATGCGCACACCCGGGCGCGCCTCGGAAAACTGACCACCGCGCATGGCGTCGTGGATACGCCGGTGTTCATGCCGGTCGGCACGCAGGCCAGCGTCAAGGCGCTCGACCCGCGCGAATTGCTGGAGATGGGCACGCAAATCATCCTCGGCAACACCTATCATCTCAACATCCGGCCCGGTCTCGACATCATCCGCGCCGCCGGCGGGCTGCACAAGTTCATGAACTGGGAATTGCCCATCCTGACCGACAGCGGCGGTTTCCAGGTCTTCAGTCTCGCCAAAATCCGGAAAATCAAGCCGCATGGCGTCGAATTCCGTTCGCACCTCGACGGCTCGCCGCTGTTTCTGGGTCCGAAGGAGGCGATGGAAATCCAGCGCGTCCTCGGTTCGGACATCGCCATGGTTTTTGACGAATGCCCGCCGCACGACGCGCCGGCCAAAGAGCAGAGACTTGCGGTCGAACGCACCATCCGCTGGGCGCAGGAATGCCGCGAGCAACCGCGGGCGCCGGGTCAATTGGTTTTCGGCATCGTGCAGGGCGGCAGCAACGCCGCGTTGCGCGAGGAATGCGCGAAGGCCCTGGTGGCGATGGATTTTGACGGTTACGCCATCGGCGGGGTAAGCGTGGGCGAGCCGGAACCGGAAATGTTGAAGGCGATTGAATTCACCGAACCGTTTTTGCCCGCGCCCAAGGCGCGCTACGCCATGGGCCTGGGCACGCCGGCGCAGATGCTCGAGCTGATTGCGCGCGGCGTGGACATGTTTGACTGCGTGCTGCCGACGCGCGTGGCGCGGAACGGCACCGCGTTCACGCGCCGCGGGCAGTTCGGCCTCAAGGGCGGCGCTTACAAGGCGGATTTCCGGCCGATTGAAGAAGGCTGCGATTGTTTTGCCTGCAAACATTTTACGCGGGCATATGTGCGGCATCTGCTCAACGTGAATGAAATCCTCGGCCTTCGCATGGTGAGCGTCCACAATTCGCATCTATTTTTGAAAGTCATGGCCGACGTCCGCGCTGCCATTGCCGCCGGCAGCTTCGCGGACTTTTACCGCGAATTCATTGCAAACTACGTGCCGTCGCGAAAGGTGCTGTCCGCGCGGCAAGCAGAAATTGAACGGTAAAAACACATTGCGAACCACGAGGGATGTGGCACTATATTGTCATTGGAGAACCAATTTTGAATTATATATGGAAAAGCCAAAAATTATCGCTTATTTGAAACCGACCTGCGGCTGGAGCCAGGGTGTGCGCGCCGTGTTGCGCAAATACGACCTGCCGTTTGAAGACCGCGACGTCATCAACGACCCGTTGCAGCGCCAGGAAATGATTGAGAAGACCGGCCAGATGCTGAGTCCGTGCGTTGAGATCAACGGCCACATGCTGCCCGACATCAGCGGCGAAGAGGTGGAGGCATGGATGCTTGCCAACAAAATCGTGTCGCCGAATGACCGCGAGCCGGACGCGCCGACGAACCAGCCCTGTGCCCACGAAATGCCGGCGAGCGCGCCGTTGCAGTTCAGGCATTAAATAATTTGTAGCGGCGCCCGGTGAGCGTCGCTGAAGTTTCCGGCGGTCGCAGACCGCCGCTACAAAATCAAGCCGCGTGGAGCAATCTGCGCGGCTTGTTTGTTGGTTGGATCGCCATTAACCTGCTGCCATGCAAATGGTCACTTCCGCCGACGCCATGCAACGGCTCGCCCGAAAATGGCAACGGGCGGGCAGGCGCATCGGCTTGGTGCCGACCATGGGCTATTTGCACGCCGGACATTTGAGCCTCGTCCGGCGCGCGCGCCAGGCCGCCGGCAAGAACGGGGTCGTGGTGGTGAGCATTTACGTGAACCCGACCCAGTTCGGGCCAACCGAGGACCTCGCCAAATATCCGCGCAATTTGAAAGAAAATGCAACGGATCACCGAAAATGGAACGAGCGGGCAAGCGCATCGGCTTAGTGCCGACCATGGGCTATTTGCACGCCGGCATTTAGCCTCGTCCAGCGCGCGCGCCAGGCCACCGGCAAAAACGGCTCGTGGTTGTGAGCATTTATGTGAACCCGACGCAGTTCGGGCCAACCGAGGACCTCGCCAAATATCCGCGCAATTTGAAAGCGATCTGAAAATGTGCCGCGCGGCCGGCGTGGATGTCGTGTTTGCGCCCGGTGACCGGGAGATGTATCCGGTAGGGTCATCGCGCCGCGATGACCGGACAGCGCAGCGCGCCGTCCCTACCACCAACTTCAACACCTACGTGGTCGAGGAAAAATTGTCGCAAACCATGGAAGGCGCGTCGCGGCCCACGCATTTTCGCGGCGTGACGACGGTCGTCGCCAAGTTGTTCAACCTCGTGTTGCCGGACGTGGCGGTGTTTGGCGCGAAAGACTGGCAGCAGGCGGTCATTGTCCAGCGCATGGTGACGGATTTGAATTTTCCGGTGCGTGTCATCGTCGCGCCGACGCGGCGCGAACGCGACGGCCTGGCGATGAGTTCGCGCAACAAATATCTCACCGGTGATTTGCGGCGGCAGGCGACGGTGCTTTGGTGCGGCATCCAAATTGCCCGGGCCGCCGTGAAAAAATTGAAGACCGTATCCCGCGGCAAAACTAAAAACCGCCGTGAGGCGACTGGTTGAATGCGAACCGGACGCGCGGCTGGATTACGTGGAATTTTTTGAACCGGACACGCTGTCACCCGTTTCGACGGTAAAGCGCGGCACGCACATGGCGCTGGCGGTATTCGTTGGCAAGACCCGGTTGATTGATAATGCCCGGCTTTAGAATTATTTTGAACCGCTGAGGCGCAGAGACGCAGAGGAACACTTAATCAAAACTCAGTGCCCTGGAGTCCTGACGGTTGGACAAAATGAAACAATTCGACTTTCTCGTACTCGGCAGCGGCATCGCGGGCCTGACCTTTGCGCTGAAGGTCGCGCCGCGTGGGCGCGTGGCCATCGTCACGAAAAAGGACCGGGCCGAGTCGAACACCAATTACGCGCAGGGCGGCATCGCGTCGGTGACGAGCAAGGAGGATTCGTTCGAGCTGCACGTGCGCGACACGCTGGCGGCGGGCGCGGGCTTGTGCAAGGAAAGCGTCGTCCGCACCATCATCCAGGAAGGCCCGGCACGCATCGCGGAATTGATTGAGCTGGGGATGAAATTTTCCGAACGGGACGCCCCGGCCGAAGACGGCGGCCGGGAACTGGACCTGGGCAAGGAAGGCGGACACTCGAAGCGGCGCATTCTGCACGCCAAGGACGTGACCGGCCGGGAAATCGAGCGGGCATTGTTGGACGCGGCGGCGCGCCAGCCGAACATCCAGATTTTTGAAAATCACCTCGCGATTGATTTGATCACGAGCCAGAAACTCGGTCAGGCCGGGGCGAACCGCTGTCTCGGCGCTTATGTGTTCGACAAAAAAGGCGCCCGCGTCTGGACCTTCACCGCGCCGGTGACCCTGCTGGCCACAGGCGGCTGCGGCAAGGTGTATCTCTACACGACGAACCCCGACATCGCGACCGGCGACGGCGTGGCGATGGCGTATCGCGCGGGCGCGGCGATTGCGAACATGGAATTCGTCCAGTTTCATCCGACGTGCCTCTATCATCCGAAGGCGAAATCATTTCTCATCAGCGAAGCCGTGCGCGGCGAGGGCGGCGTGCTCAAATCGCTCGACGGCAGGGAATTCATGGATGCGTGGCATCCGTTGAAATCGCTGGCGCCGCGCGACGTGGTGGCGCGGGCGATTGACAGCGAGATGAAGAAGAGCGGCGCGGAGCACGTGTGGCTGGACATCACGCACAAGCCGGCGCGGTTCATCATCGAGCGGTTTCCGAACATCTACCAGACGTGCCTGCGTTACGGCCTGGACATCACCAAGGAACCGATTCCCGTGGTGCCGGCGGCGCATTACCAGTGCGGCGGCGTGGTGACGAACGTGGACGGCGAGACGGACATCGCCGGGCTTTACGCCGTGGGCGAGGCCGCCTGCACGGGTTTGCACGGCGCGAACCGGCTGGCAAGCAATTCGCTTCTGGAAGCGCTGGTCTGCGCGCATCGCGCGGCGGAAAAGGTCATGGCCCATTCACTGCCGCCGGTGGATTCAAAAATTCCGCTGTGGCAATCCGGCAACGCGCACAATCCGGACGAAATGGTCGTGGTCTCGCACAACTGGGACGAAATCCGCCGGCTCATGTGGGATTACGTCGGCATCGTGCGCACCGGCAAACGGCTGCAGCGCGCGCAGAGCCGGCTGGCGCATCTGCAGCAGGAGATCCGCGAGTATTACTGGAATTTCATCGTGACCAGCGATCTGCTGGAATTGCGCAACATCGCCACGGTGGCGGAATTGATCGTGCGTTGCGCGGAGCTGCGACCGGAAAGCCGCGGCCTGCATTACAACCTGGATTTTCCACAGGCCAACCCCGACTGGGCGCAGCGCGACACGGTTGTCAGAAAATGAGCTGACGGCCGGCCGTCACGTCCCGGGAGGAGCCTGCAGCGAATCCAGGTTCTTTTTGGCCTGCTCGACCAAACTCTGGAACTGGGCGAGTTGGGCCGGGGTGATTAAAATCTTGGCGCTGTTGGTGCTGTAATCCTGCAGAAAGAACTGGATGTCGCCGCGCCGTTGGCTGGTGTAGGCGCCGATGCGCAGCCCGGACCGGGTGGCGTAACTGGCGACAAACGTGGGCAGGGCGGTCACCTTCGAGTCAATTTTGGAAAGATAATCCATTCCGTTGAGCAGCGAATCCATTTCGTCGTAGTCAACCACCCTTTTCCACACGAACTGGTTGTTGGCAGCCACCTCGATGGCCATGCCGTGTTCCTTGCGGCCGGTGCCCGCATCCATGGACTCCTTGCTGATCACCGTTATGTCCAGCGCGCCGACGGCCAGGGAACCGATCTGGCCGGTGGCTTTGACGATGACCTTTCCGGTTTGGGCCTCAAACGTTTCGAGTTCTGTTGACGGCACGTTGGTGACCTGCGCCGTCGCGGCGCACGCTAAAAGGCCGATGGCCGCCAATAGAACGACGCAATAGTTGCGCATGATAATTCTTCCGTTGAAACCGGTGGTTGGCATTTGGTTTTAAAACCCCGGCGGGCGGGGAAAGTTTCACCGGTAATGGATCGATGGGGACAGGCTGCCCCGCTTTTAAGATTGAGTTTTTCTCAATTTCGTGGCTTTTTATGGTTGGTCGCGCGCTTAGCTCAGTGGTAGAGCACTTCCTTCACACGGAAGGGGTCGCAGGTTCAAACCCTGCAGCGCGTACCATCCCATCTTCTCCGCCCGGTAAGCTGGATTAATTTCGATTGTCGAGGGGGCCGTCAATTTCTAAGGTTCGCCAATTCCAACATGGAACCAAACACGGAAGACCGGGCGGACATCGCCGGCAGGATGTGCGAAAAGGGATTGTGGCGGGAGGTGCTGGCGTTCGCCCAAAAATGGCGCGCGGAGAACCCGGCCGATCACCGGGCGCATTATTACCTCGGCCTGGGCCTGGCCGGGCTGGGCAAATTTTCCCAGGCGGAGAAGGCCTACCGGCACGCGCTGGCGATGAATCCAACCGATTTCGAGGTGTGGAACGGGCTGGCGGAATTGCTTTACCGGAAATTGCGGCGGCAGGCGGACGGAGTGCAATGCCTGGAACAGGCGTTGAAAATCAATCCCCAGCACAAGCTCGGCTGGTTGAATCTGGCCACGTTGAACGGCCGGATGGGATGTCACGACAAGGCGTTGCAATGCGCCGACCAGGCCATTGCGCTGGACCCCAAACTGGTGGAAGCCCATTTGTCCAAGGCCGCCGCCGCCCGGGCGCTCGGGAAAATGGACATTATCCAGGAGGTCTGCCGCGAGCTGGCCACCCTCGAACCGGAAAATTTCCGGCGGGTCTCCTGAAATAGATGGGTAACAGGTCAATTTGCGATTGACGGAGCGCGGAGCATCGCTCCGCGTGTTTCAAAACCCGCTTTCTTGCGGAGCAATCCTCCGCGCTCCAATAAAGCAGACATTGCCACCCGATGGCTTGTTTCGACGGCGCCCATTTGCTAAACTTAAACCGTGATTTACGACGCGTCATGGGACGAGTTGCTTCAGAAAGTTTGGGACGGCCAGCGCATCCATGCGGCCGAGGCCCTGCGGCTGTATCATCTGCCGCTGGAGGAACTCGGCGCGCTCGCCGACCGCCGCCGGCAACTGGCCAAGGCGAAGGACTTCAACGGTCGCGGCAACGACCTCGTCACCTACATCGTTGACCGCAACGTCAATTACACCAACGTCTGCAACGTTTATTGCAAGTTCTGCGCGTTCTACCGCGTGGAAAAGGACGACGATGCCTACGTCATCTCGTTTGACGAGTTGGACAAAAAAATCGAGGAAACCATCGCGCTCGGCGGTACGCAGATTTTGATGCAGGGCGGGCATCACCCCAAACTGACGAAGCAGTGGTACCTCGATTTGCTGTCGCATATCAAAGGCAAGTTTCCCGGCTTCAACATCCACGGCTTCAGCCCCAGCGAGTTCATCCATTTCCGCGAAGTGTTCAACGAACCGCTGGACAGGATCATCGGCGATTTTGTAAAGGCCGGGCTGGGTTCGATTCCCGGCGGCGGCGGGGAAATTCTGGTGGACCGCGTGCGCGAGCGCATCTCGCCGCTGAAGGCCATGAGCAGCGACTGGCTTGAGGTCATGGATGTGGCGCATCGGCTGGGCTTGTATTCGAGCGCCACCATGATGTTCGGCCACGTGGAGACGATTGAAGATCGCATCGAGCATCTGGAGCGACTGCGTGCGCAACAGGACAAGTCTTTAAAGCGGAAAGCGGAAAGCCGGA
>CAVXLF010000010.1:0-76144 GCA_963762585.1 uncultured Verrucomicrobiae bacterium | reverse complement strand
CGATTGTCCGCGCTCGTGGCGCAAATATTGCAAAAAATCTTCGACGAGCGAATTCATCAAAGCTTATTCCCCGTCAACCACTCGTAAGCTTCGAGATATTTAGCCGAGGTCTTGGCGACGACATCGTCCGGAAGTTTCGGACCGGGCGGGGTCTTGTTCCAGTCGAGCGTTTCGAGGTAGTCGCGGACGAATTGTTTGTCGAAGCTCGGCTGGCCGCGCCCGGGCTGATACTGGTCGGCGGGCCAGAAACGCGACGAATCCGGCGTCAGCACCTCGTCAATCAGGATGAGTTTTCCGTCGCTCAATCCAAACTCGAACTTGGTGTCGGCGATGATGATGCCGCGCTGGCGGGCGTAATCGCGTCCGGCCCGGTAAATCTTCAGGCTCAAGTCGCGCGCCTGCCCGGCGAGGTCAGCGCCGACAATTTTCTGCGCCTGCGCGAACGAAATGTTTTCGTCGTGACCGGCCTCGGCCTTGGTGGACGGCGTGAAAATCGGTTCGGGCAGTTCGGCGGATTCGGTCAGCCCGGCGGGCAGCTGGATGCCACAGACGGTCTGTGCCTGCTTGTATTCCTTCCAGCCGGAGCCGGAGAGGTAGCCGCGCACAATGCATTCGATGGCCAGCGGCTTTGCCTTTTTAACGATCATGGACCGGCGCGCGAGTTGGCCGGCGAACGGCTGGAGATTTTTCGGCAACGGATCGTTTGCCCCGGCCAGCAGATGATTGGGCACGAGCGACGCAAATTTCTCGAACCAGAAATGCGAAATCTGCGTGAGCACCTCGCCCTTGCGCGGGATGCCGTTGGGCATGATCACGTCGAAGGCGGAAATGCGGTCGCTGGCGACGAGCAGCAGGGCGTCGCCGAGGTCGAAAATGTCGCGCACCTTGCCGCTGCGCAGTTTTTTGACGCCGGGTAAATCGAGTTGCAGGATGGGTTCGTTTGCCATCGGGGAATTATTAAGTCCAAAATCCAAAGTTCAAAGTCCAAAGTGGCATCGCCGGAGACGAAGTCAGGATTCTCCAGCTTTTCGACGTGAAATTGGGTCACGTTTGAGTCTCGTCACCCCGACTCCGGCATCGTGTGTTTCACGCCGCCGCGGGCTGTATCAGCTTGACCTGCAACGGGATGCTCGCCAGCGACTGGCCGTCCAGCAAAACGTCCACGGAGAACAGGCCGGCTTCGACGAATTTGAGCTGCTGAATGTTGATGATGAAGTTGCGCGTGACGAAGTACACGTCTTCAGGCGTCTCAATGACCACCGGGATTTCCATGGCCGGCATGACCGGGCGGCCGTCGGCGTTGATGAACGTGAGGGTCAGCTTGCGCTGGCCCTCGTCGCCGGCAGCGAAGGTGACCCGCAACGCCACCGCGCATTGCGGATGGACCGCCGGCAACTGCTGCGCGTAAATTGTGTCGAACGCGCCGAGCAGGTTCAGCTTGCCGTTGTCGTCGGTCGCCGCGTCACAGAGAATGGCCACTTGCACGTTCATCGGAACATCAAGCCAGAAATATCACGAATTGACACGAATTTCTTTTCGCGCCTCCAGAAACTGTTTCAACTCCGCCGCGGCTTTCCCGCCGAAACCCGGCACAGCGGCGATTTGTTCCAACGTCGCGGTTTTCAGCCGCTGCACCGAGCCAAATTTTTTAAGCAGCGCCGCTTTGCGCTGCTCGCCGATGCCGGGAAATTCATCCAACACGCTTTCGGAAATACGCTTGATGCGCAACTGGGCGTTGTAGCTGTTCGCCACGCGATGACATTCGTCGCGAATGCGCTGGAGCAACTTCACCGCCGGATGCGCCAGCCCCAGCCGCAGCGGCCGGCTTTCGCCCGGCTGATAAATCTCCTCAAACTCCTTGGCCAGCCCGATGATGGGAAGCTTTTCAAGGCCGAGCTTCTCCAACTCCGAACACGCGGCGTTGAGCTGGCCCTTGCCGCCGTCGATCAGGATGAGGTCGGGAAGATTCGTCACATGGGAGGGACGGCGTGCCGCTGTCCCTGAATTTTGGGACGCCGACACGGCGTCCCTCCCAGATTCACGCAACAGCCTCGTGTACCGTCGCTTCACCACTTCCGCCATGCCGGCGAAATCGTCCTGGCCCGCGACGGTCTTGATTTTGAACCGGCGATAATTCGCGCGGTCGGGCCGGCCGTTCTTGAAACTCACCAGCGACGCCACCGCAAATGTGCCGCTGATGTTGGAAATGTCGAAACCCTCAATCCGCTGCGGCGGCTCCCGTAAACCGAGCACCGTCGCCAGTTCCGCCAGATCGTTCTTCGGATTGATGGACAGCGGCAGCGTGTACGGGACGCGCTCAAATTTCCGTTCCTTCTTCGTTGTTTCCTTCAGGTCGCGGATGAGGTCGCGCAGGCCGGCGGCCTTTTCGTAATCCTGCGCGAGCGCCGCCTTCTTCATTTCGACCTGGAGCTGCTCCTTCATTTCAGCGCATTGGCCGGCGAGGAAATCACACGCGGCGTTCACCTGTTCCAGATATTGTTCGCGGGTGACATTGCCGATGCACGGCGCGGTGCAGTGTTTCAAATGCGCGTAGAGGCAATGCTTGTAATCGCTCTCGCCCGGCGTGAACACGCGGCAGCCACGCAGATTGAACTGCCGCCGCACCAGCGCCAGCGTGTTGCGCAGCGCGCCCGAATTCGAGAACGGCCCGAAATACCGCGCCCCGTCGTCCTTCCGCAGCCGCGTGAAGGCGAAGTTTGGGATCGGGTCGTTCAAATTCACCTTGAGCATCAGGAACCGCTTGTCATCGCGGAAACTGATGTTGTAGCGCGGATGGAATTCCTTGATGAGTTTGCCCTCAAGCAGGAACGCCTCCGGCTCGGTGCGGACGACGTGGAAATCGAAATCACAAATCGCCTCGACCAGCGCGTTGAATTTCAGGTCCCAGCCCAGCCGGCGTGACGGATGGAAATACTGGCTCACGCGCTTGCGCAGGTCGCGCGCCTTGCCGACGTAAATGACCGTGCCAAACCGGTCCTTCATCAGATAGATGCCCGGCTTGTGCGGCAAGGAACCCAGTTTTTTGCGGATGGCTTCGGTCGCAGGCACGGGGGAATTTCAACGCAAAGGCGCAAAGGCGCAAAGGGAAAATTATCTTCGGCCACCGATCGCCACGACCAAACCCGGATTTTCCAAACTAACTGCCGCGCTGCTATTCCGGCTTTGGACTTTTTGCCATGTGCCGGTGGACGAAGAAGTAATAAAGTCCGCCCAGCACCAGCGCCGCGCCGCCCAGCCAGAGCGCCACATGCCGCATTTCGCCGTGCATGAGCTGTTCATCCTGGCCGGCCTTCACTCCGACATAGCAAAGCACGGAACACCAGGTCGCCGCACCCAGCACCGTGAAGATGGAAAACTTCAGATAATCCATCCGGGCAACGCCGGCGGGGATGCCGACGAGCTGCCGCGCCCCCGGCAGGAGCCGCGCCACAAACACGCCCATCGGGCCATAGTGGGACATCCAGCGTTCGCTTTTTTCAATTTTGTCCGGCGGCATCAAAAAATACCGGCCATAACGCACGAGCAGCGGCCGGCCGGCCACACGCGACAGCCAATACATGATGGTCGCACCCAGCCACGAACCGAGTGTGCCGGCGGCGACCAGACCGATTTCCGCCGGCCAGCCGACCAAATGAAGGTTGAAGAGGTTTAATCCTTCAAACCAGGCCAGGTAAGCCGCCGGCGGCATGATGGCTTCGGCGGGAATCGGCAGGACGGAGCTTTCCATGGTCATCAGCAGCACGATGACCGGGAAACCGGCGGTCTTGAGCGTGGCGAGATACCAGGTCAGGAGCGGCTGGAAAATGGATTTGAGCATGAAATTAAGATGGGATTTCCAGCCGGCGAAATTCTCGCGGTTTAATTATCTCAATCGCAGACTGAATCAACGCCCCTGCAGCTTGAATCCGCCGCAGGTCGTTGGTCGAAAGTTCGAGAATGGCGATTTGCCGGCCAGCGAGATTTTGCTGGTAACGAATGTTTTGGTCGGATGTGATGAACAAATCGAATTCCTTTTCAGCCAGCCGCATCAAATCGCCGTTCTTGATTCCGCCCCAGCCGCTTTGTTGGACGGTCAAACATTCATGGCCGGTCAGGATCTTGTGCAGCGGCCATGGGACGCATTCGTCCAGCAGGATTTTCATGCTGCGACAGGCGTCAACAGCGCCGACTCGGAACTCTCCAGAACACGGCGGGCCAGTTCACGCGTCACGGACGGAAAACATACGAGAAATTCATCGAGCGTATAATTATTTTCCAGATACTCGAACAACGTCTTCACCGGCACGCGCGTGCCTTTGAACACCGGCGTGCCGCCGAGAATGTCCGAATCTACAGTGATGAGGTCGTTCGACTTCATGCCAGTAGTTTAACACACTTTGCCGCTGGCCGTAAATCCTTGAATGGCGGCCATGGATTTGAGCCTCGGACGGTTTATAGCGGAAAACGACGGCGAGGCAATCTACGAATTTCAATTCCTGGATTTCTGGCGGTCGTAATACGCCTGAATTTCCTGTTCCGTCGCCGGCTGCGGCCAGACCCAGTCAAGGGCCTCGGAATTTTGCCAATCATAGTTTGAAGACTGGACATACTTTGGGAACCCAGGATTCCCGCCGTCGTCCTGGCCATTTTCGCCGATGGAATATAGCAAAAATGTCCCGTCGGCATTCCGTCGGTAACGCAACGGCTGGCCGTCCACAGGATCGAGTGGAATTTTGGGAATAAATTCTGGCACCAGCGAATTTAAATCTAGTGGATAAGTTCCATGTTTGAGTTGATACCGTTTCAGGGCAATCGCCGCTAGAGTCACCCGCTTTGCAACTTCAACACTCATAACTTTTCGGGTGACTCCGGCCAAGGTAACAATTGACTCCGAGAGCATTGAATGAAAGTCATTCTCACCGGACAAAAAAGAATCAAACGAGTTACCCAGTCTGGATATTCTCAACCGATCCAAAGCGGCGTCTTGACGTAATAACACATTCTGAAAGGAACCGTTGGTATCAGCCAATCGCATCGTGTTCAGCAACACCTCGTAACCCTTGAGGCAACGCAGTTCATCGGCATAAGACCACCAGTATCGCCACATAAAAATTCTAGTCGCCATCTTTTTCTTATCCCAAAAAGTCTCTTCATCGTTAGGATAACCCATTGTCTCCCGGGCCTTTTTCTCGAGATTAAAGTAACGCTGTAGTTCGGAATTGGAACTTCTCCATTGTGCAAGAGTTGTCTCAGCTCCTTCGCGTTCCACTGGCAGTACATGTTCTGCGGCTTGGATAAATTCCAATTGAGACCAGTCAACCTGCAAACCCGCGAGTTGTTCATCCGTCAAATTTGGCGATTGTAAAAGTTCCCAAGTCGCCATAGAGCCAATTTTGGTAATGGCAATTCGCACCAACTGGGAAATGGCCGTTCGTTCCTCGTGCGTGCCCTTTACCAGCACGAGTATCACGTGGATATTTTTAGCCGCCGAACTTGAATCACTCAGATGTAGATCATAAACTGTGCTGGCGGTAAGTCTTTGCGCTACTCTCTTCTCGGAAATCAAATGCGTGAGCCGCATATCAAAACGTTGGGTGTATTGAAGGTTGAAATCAAACGCCGGACTGTTTGTGATCTGATCAAGTAATTCCAGGGCTTCTTTGTCTTGAGCTAAGGCTTCTTTGACTTCTTCCCACGAATTGGAGCCCTCTTCACTGCGTATATCGGGTTGAGCCCAGCCAATCGCAGCTTTACCCGGTGCGACCATGAGCATCGCCGGCGGCGGGTTGCTGCCCAAAACATTCCAGTTTGTATCCAAGAGCGAGGCCGCTTTCAAAAAAAGCGGCGCGCCGGTTTGGTCTGGCGGCACCGGCGGGGGAATCACCTGTGCCAGGTCCATCGGTTCGCCCTGGGCCTTGAGCTGGGCAAGGTAAGTCTCCGTCGCAGCGCGCAGTTGATAATGGCGAATGACCGGGACGAGAATCGCCACGCCAAGCACCATTCCCAAGGTGATCAAAGTTTTCCGGCGGCGGCTCATTTGATTTGGGAGTTAAGACAGAATTTATAGAATTATCGAAATTTTGAAATCGCGAATTCAATTCTGAAAATTCGGTTCATTCTGTCTCAAGTCTTCAGAAAATAATTCCGCTGTTTTTCGCTGATGGACATTCCCAGTTTTTCCATCACGGCCAGCATGTCCTCCCAGACCTTGCGTTTCTCGCTCATGGCCTGGTTGCGCAACAGATAGGCCGGATGATACGTCGGCATGAGCGGGATGCCGCGGTAGGTCTTCCAGGTCCCGCGCAGTTTGGTGATGCCAATGGTCTTGCCCAGCAACCCTTCCACCGCCGTCGCCCCGAGCGCGACAAGGACCTTGGGCCGGATCAAATCAATCTGCTCGTGCAGATATGGAATGCACGTGGTCATCTCATCGGCGGTCGGTTTGCGGTTGCCGGAGGACTGGCCGGGCGTGTCGGGCCGGCATTTCAAAATATTGCCGATATAAACGTCTGCGCGTTGCAGGCCGGTGGCCTGGATGATTTTGGTCAACAACTGGCCAGCCCGGCCGACGAAGGGTTCGGCCTGCTGATCTTCATCCGCCCCCGGCGCCTCGCCGACGAACATGAGTTGCGCGTCAATGCTGCCAACGCCGAACACGACATTTTTGCGTGACGACGCGAGGTGCGGGCATTTCACGCAGGCCAGCGCGCGCGCGCGCAGGGCGGCGAATGCGGCGGCCTTCCCAGGTGACGGGGGAGTTTCAAGCCTCAAGTTTTCAGTTTTCAGTTCCGGCGTTGTTTGCGGCTGAACACTTGAAACTTGAGGCTGAAAACTATTGGTCGGCGGCTGCGCCAGGGCACGGAGCGTTTCAGGGGAAACGTCGACGTGACGCACACCTTGCGTCTTCAAACCCTCCAGATGCTGGATGGTTGCGTCTAGCAGTTGGTGATAAGCGGAGGACATCAATGGTTGGGAATTTGTTTTTTGGCCGTCCGGCCATACCAGATTCCGGAAACGATGAAAACGATACCGCAAGCGGCTGTGAAATAAATCAGAAACGGCAGCGGCAGGACAAAATACGCGGCCACGGCTGCGCCCAGCGACAGGCCGCCGCACAAATAACAGTAAAACGCGCTGGCCTGGGCGTTTTGGACGCTCTTTTGCAGCAACCATTGCAGAACCTGGTCGTTTCGGGACAGCGCCGCCGCGCATTCAGGGGAACAGACCAGACGCCGGGTTTCGGACGGCCTGGCGCAGCCGGCACACAAAGCCCGGCCGCAATAGGCGCAAATGCCGATTGCTTCGGCCTGATGTTCGGCACATTTCACGGAGGGAAATTGCGCCATTGGCCAGGGCAATGCAATCTGAAGCTTGCGACCGGCGGCAAAAGGCGGCAACGTTTTGCCGTGAACCTCGAGGACCATTTGGGCGACATCATCCGCAAGGCGCGGGCGATGAGCGGCGTATCGGCCGCGCGGGCCGCGAGCGCTGCCGGAATTTCCGGGGCGGAACTGACGGCGCTGGAAGAGACCGGCCAGACCGGCACCCCCCCCGACCTGGTCGCACTCGCCCGGCTTATTGGGTTGGATCCGGACAAACTGGAAGGCATCGCCCGGGGCTGGCGGCCGGCGGAAAAGGATTTGAGCGTCTGGCGGGAACTGCGCGTGCTCACGACCGCCGGGGAGGGCATGACGGTGAACAGCTATCTGGTTTGGGACGAGGCCACGCGCGACGCGGCGTTGTTTGACACCGGTTTTGACGCAAAGCCGGTTTTGGATGGCATCGCCGGAAACCAGCTTCAGCTCCGGCACGTTTTCATCACGCACACGCATTACGACCACGTCGAGGCCCTGCCGGAAATCCGCGCGGCGTTTCCCGGGACGCGGTTGCATTCCGGCTCCAAGGCCGCGCCGGTGGACCAGCGCAACAAGCCGAATGAAATCGTTCACCTGGGCGGTTTGCGCATCACCCATCGCGAAACCCCCGGGCACGCCGGGGACGGCGTGACCTACATCGTGGGCAACTGGCAGGATGACGCACCGCACGTGGCGATGGTCGGAGACGCGATTTTCGCCGGTTCGATGGGCAACGGCAATGGCGCGTGGGACTTGGCGAAACAGAAAGTGAAGGAACAAATTTTGTCGTTGCCGCCGGAAACCTTGATTTGCCCCGGGCACGGTCCGTTGACAACGGTGGCGGAGGAAAAGCGGCACAATCCATTTTTCTGATTTATGGCCGACCCCATCTTTCGTCCGAGCGTTGAAGGCGCTCAGCCTGGCAGCCATTCAAAGCCATGCTGCCGGGGGTTGCGAACGAAAACCGCGCCGCTGATGGTTGAAGCCGAAAGCGCCCGGCGCAACCTCGCCGCCCGGGGCGGGAACGGCATGCAATGCGCGCGCAATCAATCTGGTTTCCCGATCGCCACCGGTTCGTTGAAGGCAGGAACAGCCGCACAAAACTCCCTGGGCACATATTCCCGGCCATGAACACACAAAACCGCAAATTGACCGACCGAACAATTGTGCAATTTTTCATTGTTATCGTCGGCATTATCCTTGGGCAAGTGGTGCTTTACGGGCCCTCCCTGGCTGGACAAAAAATTCTGCTGCCGTTGGATATTCTCACCCACCCGGGCACTTACATTCCTCAGACTCCGGAAACGGCGAAGATCGTGCCCCACGACATGATCCTGTCCGATTTGGTCTTTCAACTTGAACCCGCGCGACGATTTGCAATTTCGGAAATTCATCAAGGTCGTTTCCCTCTATGGGCGCCCTATGAATACGGAGCCGTTCCCTTCATCTGGCCGAAATATTCGCCGTTTATGCTCCTGGCCTGTTGCACCCAGTCGCCGGTGATCCTTGCCTGGGTGCAACTTGTCGCGGCGCTGGTCGGGGGCATTGGAATGTTCTGCTTTTGCCGGAAATCATTGCATGTCGGTTTTTGGCCGGCGACGGTCTGTGCCTGGTGTTATCCTTTGACGGCTTTTTTTATTCTCTGGCAGGGTTATTTCACAGCTTTGGCGGTTTATTGGCTGCCGTGGATTTTTTTGTCCGTTGATAAAACGGTCCGCAAGGAAGGTTCACTGGCCCCAATCGGTTTGGCCATCGTAACGTTTCTGGTCCTGACCAGCGGTCAAATTGACACTTCCGGTCAAGTTCTTTTGGGTTCCGGGTTTTATGGCATTTGGTGCTGGTGGGACGCATATCCCGGCAACTGGTTTCATCGGAAAGCACGATCCGCCATCGTGATGTTGATGCTCGGCTGGGGCCTGGGGTTTTTGCTCGCGGCTCCGGACCTGCTGCCCCTGCTGGAATACGCCAAAACCGGTTCCCGGATGATGCATCGCAGTGCCGGAAAGGAAGAACGCCCGCCGGTGGGATTGGCCGCGCTGCCGCAGGTGGTGCTGCCGGACATCTATGGCACCAGTGAAACGGACAGCGCATTTCTCTCCCCCATGCGCAAGGGCAATCTCCTGGAGGGCAATCTCCTGGAAAGCGCATCCGCCGCGTACGCCGGGGTTCTGGCCACGTTGCTGGCCGCGCCCCTGGCGTGGTGCAACCGGCGTTACCGCGCCATGAATCTGTTCTGGCTCTTTTCCGCCGGCCTGGGTTTAAGCTGGTGTTTGAAAATTCCGGGCGCCGTTGATTTGTTGCGTCTGCCCGGACTGAATTTGATGTCTCACAACCGGCTGACGTTCCTGACCGCTTTTGCCATCCTTTCCCTGACCGCCATCGGTCTCGAAAACCTTTTGAGCGGCGCTGTGCGGCGACGGTGGTGGTTCTGGTTGCCGGCGGGTTTGCTGGCCGGCCTGGGCGCGTGGTGCCTTTACCGCAGCGTTGTTTTGCCGGAACCCATCTCCAATGATGCAAATTTTGCCGGCTACTGGCTGAAGATATTCGGTTTTGTTCCCGCCATGCTGAATGTGCATCCGGTTCAAGCCTGGTTCATCCGTCACTTCACCGTCACGGCGGAATTCTGCCTGGTCGGTTTTGCCGGCTGGTTGCTGGTCTGGTTTCAGGGAGCCAAACGGTTCTTTTCGTTTCCATTACTCGCCATTTTTCTGGTCGGAGATTTGTTGTGGTTTGATCACAATCGCAGCGCCCAATGCGATCCGGCGCTATACTACCCAGGAATTCCGGTGTTGGAACAAGTAGCCCGGTCTGTTCCCGGGCGCGTTATCGGCGTCGATTGTTTGCCGGCACCGATCGTTACGATGGCCGGTCTGAACGATATCAGGGGGGATGACGGGGTGGAGCCGGCGCGCATGGTGGAACTTTTGAAAACAGCCGCCGCACCCGGACCAGAACCTTCCTATGCGGTGGTTCAATATCTGGCTCCGAAAGGAGTTATTCTACCGCCAAACACAATCCGTCTCACACCCGTCCTGGATATGCTGGATGTGCGCTATCTTATTTTCCGTGGTGACCCTCCTCCGAATATTCATCCCCTTTTCCTGGGAAATGACTATTGGGTTCTGGTGAATTCGAATGCCCTGCCGCGCGTTTTCGTCCCCCAATCCGTCAAAACCCTTTCCAACGACTCCGACCAACTGATAAAAATGGCCGGTTTGCAAATTCCGGCGGCCACATCCGACCCATCCGATGACCGTGCCGAACTGGCCGCATTGGCCGATCCGCAATTCAATCCCGGCGACGTCGCCTATGTTGAATCAGCGGTTGGCTTGCCGGCTTCGTGTCGCGGCAGGGCACAAATCACAAACGAAATACCAACCCGCATCATGATCTCCGTGCATATGGAAACGCCGGGTTTGGTGGTGCTGGCCGACAATTGGAACCAGGGCTGGCGGGCCTATTGGAATGGCAGACCCGTGCCGGTGCTCCGAACCAACTACGCCATCCGCGGCGTGGTGGTGCCCGCCGGAAATGGAACTTTGGAATTTGTTTATAGACCTGCAAGCCTGATCCTGGGGCTGGGGCTGGCCAGCTTGGCCATAATTATTTTGTCAGCTTGGATGATCCGCAACCAAATGCGGATAACGGATTCCCAACCCCACGCAGCCGGAACCAAGGGATTGTGACAGAACTGATATGCGCCTGACGCGGAATAATTCAGTTTACCTGCCCGTGAGAACCGGATTCCGGCAACTCATGATCAGATGAGTATAAGGTATCCGCAACAGGTCGTGTCTGAGACAAGGTTCCACTTTTGCAAAGTGTGCCGAGGCCAACTTCAGGTAATCTTCCTGCCGACGGACAAATTTCCCACGATCTCGTGACAGCAACCAACGCGTTACGCGCGACTGTTCAGGGACATAACATCCGTCGTAGGTAATCAGGCGTCCGGTGGGGAGCATAGCCCGGCGTGCCAGATCAAACAACCGGCCGGCTTGCGTGTCGTCCAAATGGTGTATCACACCCGTGGCCAGAACCAGGTCGAAACTGCCCTGTTCCTCCTCAATCGAAGCCAGGCCGACGTCACCGCACAGAAATCTCCCCCGGGATCCGAACCGCCGCGTTGCCGAACGGATATAGGCAGGACTTATGTCCAGCCCCGTGTAATTGACCTTCGGCAGGTAATCCAAAACATCCGCCGGCCCGCAACCGATATCGAAAACCTTTTCCCCGGGAACCGGTTTTACATAATCAGCCAGATAAGTCTTCCACGCAGACTCACCCCCAACCATCCACCGGAAGCAGCGGTAACCGGCCGGAATTTTCAAAACCCACGAAAGTCGATTAACCATGTTCATGGCCGGAATTGCCGCAACGCCGCAATGCCGCTGTAAACCGGCGCCCCCACCGAGATAAAGCGGGCCGTTTTCAATCCAGTGTCCATTGAGTTCTCAATGCACCAGGCCGAAGGCTTTGTCACGTCAAAAACCATTCGCGGTGATGTGGTGTTGGCGGAAATGTGACGCTGGAAGTTTGTCTTCAAACCGACGGGCGGGGTTCTTGGTTTGTGGTTGCCGGCTTTGCCACAATCTCGCTGACCGGCTGGCGGGTGATGGTCAGAATGCGGATTCGGCAAACCACCCCCGTTATTGTCCCGGCCACGGCTCGCTGATGACGGTTGCAGCAGATTGGGTTCAATCCAATTAAAATTGCAAATTGACCCGTTCCCTTGCGGCTGGTAGTCTTTCTCTCCGTTCCAACGGGATTTTTATGAGACATACCATTTCAGTTTTGGTGGAGAACAAATTCGGCGTGCTCACGCGGGTGGCCGGACTGTTCAGCGGCCGCGGCTACAATATTGACACGCTCAACGTCGGTCCAACGCAGGACCCCAAGACGTCGCGCATGACCATCGTGACGCACGGCGACGAGGCCACGCTCGAGCAGATCGTCAAGCAGCTCAACAAGCTGCCGGACGTCATCCAGGTGCAGGATTTCCACGAGGGCGAATGCGTGGACCGCGAACTGGTGCTCATGAAGGTGGCGGTGGATTCCAAGTCGCGCGCCGAGGTCATGCAAATCACGGACATTTTCCGCGCCAAAATCGTGGACGTGCAGCCGAAAAGCCTCTCCATCGAAATCACCGGCAGCGAAAGCAAGGTGGAAAAATTCGTGGCCTTGATGGGCACGTTCGGCGTGTCGGAAATCACGCGCACCGGCAAGGTGGCGATGCCGCGGAAGTAACGGTCCAGAGCCGAAAACCACCCGAAGTTTTTCGCCCTTTCAACCCTCAACTCTCAATCAACGAAAATGCCTGCAAAAGTCTATACGGACAAGGACGCCGATCTCGGCGTGTTGCGAAACAAAACGCTCGCCGTGCTCGGCTTCGGCTCCCAGGGACACGCCCACGCGCTCAATCTCAAGGACAGCGGCTGCCACGTCATCATCGGACTTTACGAGGGCAGCAAGTCCATTCCCGTGGCCCGGGAAAAAGGGTTCAAGGTTTATCCGACGGCAGAAGCCGTCCGGCGCGCCGACGTGATTTTCGTTGCGTTGCCGGACACGAAACAGGCGAAGGTTTACGAGCGGGACATCGCCCCGAATCTGACGAAAGGCAAGACGTTGTTGTTCTCGCACGGGTTTTCGATTCATTTCAAAACCGTCGTGCCGCCGAAGAATGTGGATGTGATCCTGGTCGCGCCGAAGGGGCCGGGGCACATCGTGCGCCGCCAATACGCCGAGGGCAAGGGCGTCCCGGCGTTGATCGGCGTTTATCAGAACCCCAGCGGCCGGGCAAAGCAGGTTGCGCTTGCGTGGACGAAGGGCATCGGCGCCACACGCGCCGGCGTGCTGCAAACATCGTTCAAGGAGGAAACCGAGACGGATTTGTTTGGCGAGCAAACGGTGCTCTGCGGCGGTTTGAGCGCGATGGTGCAGGCGGGTTACGAAACGCTCGTCGAGGCCGGTTACCAGCCCGAGATGGCCTATTTCGAGTGTCTGCACGAATTGAAGCTCATCGCGGATTTGATGAATGAAGCGGGCATCAGCGGCATGCGTTTTTCCATTTCTGAAACCGCCAAATGGGGCGACGTTTCCGTCGGCCCAAAAATAATTGACGCCGGGGTGAAAAAGCGGATGAAGGCGGCGCTCAAGGACATCCAATCCGGCAAATTTGCCAGGGGCTGGGTTGCCGAATACAAGGGCGGCTACAAAAGGTACAACGCGCTGCTCAAGCGGGGTGAAAAGCACTCCATCGAAAAGGTCGGCGCGCGGCTGCGCGGACTGATGCCGTGGATGAAGAAGCGACAAATCAAAGGCGCACAGGCGGCTTACTGATCGGCGGTTCCGGCCTGACGGCGCGCAAGTTGCTGACCTTGACCTTTTATCAGGGCAACTTTCCCTTGAAATGGGTGTTAACTGGAGGAAAAGTGACCTTGGGAACATGAATCTTTTCGGAAAAATCGCGGTTTGTTTCGTGAGCGGGCTGGCCTTGAATACCGGCCTGTCCGCGGACAACCCGGGGTCGCCAAACAATCCCTACGTGCCGATTGTCGACCGCAATATTTTTGGCCTGAACCCGCCGCAAGTTGTCGCTCCAACGGCTCCTGAACCGCCGTCAAACATCACACTCAATGGCATCATGACCATCTTTGGCACCCCTCAGGCGCTCTTGAAAGTGGCCGTCCCACCCCGTCCACCTGAGCCGGCCAAAGAGGAGTCCTTGATTCTCGGCGAGGGCGAACGCCAGGATGACATCGAAGTGACGCACATTGACGAAAAAGCCGGGTTGGTGACTTTCAACAACCATGGCGTGGTGCAGGAAATCCCGCTGGTCAAGGCTCCCCCCATCACCACTCCCACACCCGTCGTCATGAATTCCAGCTTCGCCCCACCCGGCGGGTACCGGGGTCCGGGTGACGGAAATTCCCCAGGCCAGGTTCCCAACGTAGGAAATTCCAGCAGTCCGCCGGCGCAACCGCAACCTTCACCGGAAGAGCAAATGATCATGATTGCCGCGCAACATGCCAAGGCCCAGCAGGAAGGCGATCCCACGGCCCAAATTTTCCCGCCCACGCCATTGGATGATGCGGCCGGCGTCACGCCCCCACCGGACAGTTCGCCCGCTCCGTAGCCATCCTCGGTTCAACCGCCCAGGGAACCGGGATTGCCGACGTCGCCCTTGTTGAAATCGACGTAAGCTTCCGTCAAATCGGCCGCGTAAATCACCGCGCTGCCCCGACCCAGATTCAAGTTGATGTGCAAATCAAATTCCCCGGGCGCCACGGCGGCGCAAAGTTGCTTGAATGTCGCCTTCGTTGGCTGACCACACTTGAGGCTCCATAGAATTTTTCCGCGGCCGGCTCGTCGCGCCGAAGCATCGGACGCGAAGGTGGAGCTGTAGCCGATGTCCACCTTGGCTTCAATGATCCTGGCGGAGGAATAGCCCAGCGCGTCAAGGATGCGGCCCCAATTGGGGTCGCCGCCGTGCCAGCTGGTTTTCACCAGCGCACTGTTGGCCACCGCCCGGGCGGCCGCATCGGCTTCAACCACGGACCGCGCGCCGTTCACCCGCACGGTCACCACCCGATGAACCCCCTCGCCGTCGCGCACGATCATTTTTGCCAGTTCCAGACAAACGTGATTCAGCGCCGCTTGAAAACTTCTGACTTCGGACCTCTGACTTCTGACTTCCGGATTTCCCGCCAATCCATTCGCCAGCACCAACACCGTGTCGTTGGTGCTCATGTCGCCGTCCACCGTGATGCGATTGAAACTTTGCGCAACGGCTTCGTTCAACGCGGATTGCAACGCCCCGGCTCCAATCGCGGCGTCCGTGGTGAGAAAACAAAGCATGGTCGCGTGTAGCCCGCCGTGTGCCAACGCGGCCGGGCGCGCGCCCGTGGCGCTCATCCCGGGCTGAATCATGCCCGCCCCCTTGCAAATGCCGCCCAGACGAACGGTTCTTCCGCCCAGCTTGAATTCAACTGCCATGTGCTTGGATTGCGTATCACTCGTCATGATTGCTTCGGCAGCGTGACCGGCGTGACGCAACGAATTGCCCAGAACCTTTGCGGCCTCAAATATTCCCCGTTTTACATTCGCCAGCGGCAGGGTGACGCCGATGCGCCCCGTCGAGCCGACCAGGACGTGTTGCGCTGAAATTTTGCCGCGCCGGTTCGTGGCCGCCGTTATAGCCTGGGCGGCAATTTCCGTCATTTCGCGCGCGTCGCGCAAACCTTGTTTGCCGGTGCAGGCGTTGGCATTGCCGGAATTGGCGACAATCACCCGTGCCCGGTGATTTTTTACACGCGCCAGGCAGAGTTTGACCGGCGCGGCGCAAATCTGATTGGTTGTGAACAGACCGGCAACGGTGGCGGGCACCTCGGAAACGATGAGCGCCAGATCCCGTTTTTTGCCCTTCTCCGAGCCTTTTCCCGTGCCCAGCCGCTTGATGTCACAAAACACGCCGCCGGCCAGAAAGCCCCGTGGCGCAACAATGGAACCCGGAATTTCCTTGAATGATTTTTTGCTCATTGCCGGAAGCGAATTTGCGGAAGGCGGCCGGGGTTTTCAAACTTTTACCGCGTCAATTTCCAGCCGCACCATCCGGACGTGAACCTTTCCATCCGCGCCCGGCGGATGTCTGGCGAGATAGCGGGCGGTGACGGCGGCGATGAATTCCCCGCGTAAATCCTCCGGCACCCGCTGCGCATAGGGCAGCCACGTGGTGCGCAGCCAGGCGGCAAAACCATCCCGCCCGGCATAAGTCGCATCCTTCGGCGCCAGTTGGACGCCCCGCGTTTTGAAACCAAAGCGCGGCAGCCATTTTTCGTAATCTTCGGGCGAATAAAAAAAATACGGCTTTTCCATTCCCCGGAAAAAACCGCGCCAGCGTTTGAGCCGCAGTTCCGGGCGCAACGCCACAAACACGTCCTGCGCGTTGCCCCGGCCACCGCAGGAAACGATCAGCCGTCCACCGGAACGCAGGCCCGCCGCCGCGCCGCGCAAAAAGGCCTGGTGGTCATCCACCCAGTGCAACGCCGCGTTGGAAAAAATCAGGTCGAATTGCCGGTCAAACCGGATCCGGCGCGCATCCATGACGTGAAATTCCAGATTGGGACACTGGCTTCGCGGAAAGGCCGTTCGCGCGAACTCAATCATCTGCGGCGAAGCGTCAATCCCGGTGGCCGAGCCGCAGGGCAGCGCGCGGGCGATCTCCGCAGTGACCTTCCCGTCGCCGCAGCCGGCGTCGAGGATGTGTTCGCGGCCGCCCAACTCGAGTTTGGCGATCAGTTCGCGCGCCCAGGCGTGCTGCGCCGCGGAATTGGCCGCGTAATCGGCCGCGTTCCACGTCACCGGTTGGGCTGGTTTGGATTTCGAAGGTGCGACACGCATTTCAACGGTTACAAAAGGAACCGGGCCAGACTGAAGTAAAACAGCAGCGTAAAAATATCGGTCAACGCCAGCGTGACCGGCCCGGCGGCGATTTTGGGATCCAGCTTGAGGGCGTGGAGCAGGGCCGGGACGCTTAATCCAGCCAGGCACGCGGCGCACAAGGAAACCGCGACGCTCAAGCCGATGACCACCGCGGGCATTCCCTCCCCGCGCCAGGCCCATACCACCAGGCCAACGATCAAACCGCACACCGCGCCCAGGAACAGCGCGGTGATCGCCTCCCGGCGCAACGCGCAGAGATACCAGCGCCAGCCCGGCCGGGTCGCGTGCAGCGCCTGGATGGTGACGGTCATGGATTGGATGCTGACGCTTTCACCCAGACCCAGAATCATGGTCAAAAAAAACGCCAGCACCAGGCTTTTGGCCAGGGTCAGTTGAAAAAAACCCGCGAGCAGGGCGCAGGCCGTGCCGCTGACGATGGTGGTCAGCAACCAGGGGAACCGGAATCGAAATGCGCGCAGCGGCGACGCATCGCGCACCGATGACACCCGAAAACCGATGGTCTCGAAGACTTCATCCATTTGTTTGCGCTCGGCGATGTCGAAGACTTCATCGGTCAACAACCCCACATCCACGACCCCGACCAGGCGGTGTTCCGCGTCAATCAAGGGAAAGGCGAAAAATTTATGCAGCGCAAAGCATTCGCACGCGTCAAACACGGTGGCCGTATGCGGAATGGCGACGACATTGCGAATCATCAATTCACCCAATTTTTGTCCCAGCTGCGCGACGAGCAGCCGGCGGGTCGGCACCACGCCGGCAAGCCGGCCGGCCTCGTCTACGACGTAAAAATAAATGACCTTCTCGCCGATCCCACGGCTGCGAATGTCCGCCAGCGCCTGATCCACGGTCATTTCCTGCGCCAGCGTTGTGAAATCCCGGCGCGCAAACGGCAGCACCGGTTCGTTCAAGTGCTCGGAAATTGGCTTGGACGAAGTCACGTTGAAGTCAGGCCAGCCCGGCGGTCTCGGGCCAGCCGCACAAAAGGTTCAGGCTTTGCACGGCCTGGCCGCTCGCGCCCTTGACCAGATTGTCCTCCGCGCTCATAACGACCAGCCGTCCCGTGCGTGGATCGAGCCGCCAGGCGATTTCGATGACGTTCGTGCCCACAACATTTTTGGTGTCAGGCAAGGCCTTGCCTTCGAGCAACCGGACAAACGGTTCCCGGCCATAGGCCTTCACGTAACACGCGGAAATGTTCTCCTCCGTCAACTTTCCCGCCGGCTCAAGATAAAGCGTCGTCAAAATGCCCCGGTTCACCGGAATCAAATGCGGTGTGAACTGGACGACGACCTTCGTGTCCGCGGCCAGCGAAAGTTGTTCCTCGATTTCCGACAGATGTCGGTGCTTGGGCAGGCCGTAGGGCCGGACGCTTTCGTTGCATTCGCAGAACAGATAATCCACCTCCGCCTTCCGGCCCGCGCCGCTCACGCCGCTCAACGAATCGGCGATGATGCCCGCCGGCTGGATCAGACCCGCCTTGAGCAGGGGAATGGCCGGCAGCAGGATGCTGGTGGGATAACACCCCGGCGACGCAACCAGCGACGCTGTTTTGATTTGCTCGCGGTAAATTTCCGGCAGGCCGTAAACGGCGCCGGCCAGCAAATCGGGCGCCGGGTGGTCGTGCGCGTAAAACTCCCGGTAAATTTCCGGGCTCTTGAGCCGGAAATCCGCGCTGAGGTCAATCACGAGGCAGCCGGCATCGAGCAACGGCACGGCGTATTCGGCGGCAACCCCGTGCGGCAACGCGAGCAAGACCACCTCCGCCTGTTTCGCCAGCAGCCCGGCGTTGGGCTCGGTGAACCGGAGCGTTTTCGATTTCGGGTGGCTGGCGAACTTCGGAAAAACCTGCGCCAGCGTCTGGCCGGCATTCTGGCGCGAGGTCACGGCCACCAGTTCCGCGTGGGGATGATGCAGCAGCAACCGGACGAGTTCCTCGCCGGAGTAACCGGACGCGCCGATGACGGCGACTTTCTTGGTTTTCATATTGCCTTTCTTTTTTTACCGCAGAGACGCAAAGACGCAGAGAAAATTCTTCAAATAAAAAACCCCGCCGGTTTTGCCAGCGGGGTTGGGAAATTTCCAGTGCGATCAACGTTTTGAATATTGGAAACGTTTGCGCGCCCCCGGCTGGCCGTATTTTTTGCGTTCACGCATGCGCGGGTCCCGTGTCAGCAACCCCTCGGCCTTGAGCGCGGGCCGCAGGGCGGCGTCGGCGGAAATCAGCGCCCGGGCAATTCCGTGCCGCACCGCATCCGCCTGGCCGTTGGGCCCGCCGCCGGCGACATTCACCCGCACGTCAAACTTTTCGGCCATGCCGGTGACCGTCAACGGCAGGGTCGCCTGGGAGCGCTGGGTTTCGAGCACGAAATAATTGTCAAACGCCCGGCCATTGACGGTGATTTTCCCGTTGCCGGACGCGAGGCGAACCCGGGCCACGGCGGTCTTGCGCCGGCCGGTGCCTAAAAATTCGGTTTTGGTTTCGGTTGCCATATGTCAATCAGGCCGCCGCCTTGAGCGGTTCGGGCTTTTGCGCGGCGTGCGGATGTTTCGGACCTTTGAACACCTTCAGCTTGGTCAACAACTGGCTGCCCAGCCGATTTTTCGGAATCATGCCCTTCACCGCGTGCAGCACGAGTTTTTCCGGATGCCGCGCGCGAATTTGCGCCACGCTCGTGTACTTCTCGCCGCCCTTCCAGCCGGAATAGGTCATGAACTCCTTGTCCGTCTCCTTCTTGCCGGTCAGCCGGACCTTTTCGGCGTTGATGACAACGACAAAGTCACCGGCATCGAGGTGCGGGGTGTAAACGGGCTTGTTCTTGCCGCGTAAAATATCGGCAACCTGCGCGGCCAGTCGTCCGAGCACGGCGCCGTCGGCGTCAATGACGTGCCACTTACGCTGGTCCAAATTCACTTTGGGCAAATGTGTTTTCATCTCAAAACCAAGCAAAGGAACGCAAAATTTATCAAACCCGCCAGCAAAGTCAACAGGACATTTCTGCCGCCGGGATGGGCGCTTTTGACCGGTTAGAGTCTGCCGCAAGGTGCCTGAGGGTCGGGGCCATTTCAAATGCGTCAATGCGCTCAACTTCGGGCAAAAAGGATGCTGGCGGCAAATCGAAGGGCGGAGGCGTTTGCTTGACTTCCGACGGCCGGCGCTTCATTAAGCAGGCTCAAAACGAGTTGAAACCTCCCGCATGAACCTGTTTCGCCGCAGAAGCGTGGCCGCCCTGCAGGCGGAAGTGTTGACGGACAAAAGCCTCAAACGGGCTTTGGGGCCCGTGAACCTCACCGCGCTGGGCATCGGAGCGATCATCGGCGCCGGCATTTTTGTCCTCACCGGCCAGGCGGCCGCGCAATACGCCGGACCGGCCATTGTTTATTCCTTCATCCTTTCCGGACTCGCCTGCGCCTTCGCCGGGCTTTGTTACGCGGAATTTGCCTCGATGATTCCGCTTTCCGGCTCGGCTTACACCTACGGCTACGCGACGCTCGGGGAATTCATCGCCTGGATCATCGGCTGGAATTTGATTCTCGAATATCTGTTTGCCGCTTCAACCGTCGCGGTGGGCTGGTCGGGTTATGTGGTTTCCTTTTTGAAGGATTTGCACATCACGATTCCAGCGGCGTTCACGTCCGCACCCTATGATCACCTCACGCCCACCGGCGCGCATTGGTGGAACCTCTGGCAACTCTTCGCCAACGGCTGGACCAGCACCGGCGCCGTGCTCAACGTGCCGGCCATGTTGATTGTCGGCGCCATCACCATTCTCCTCGTCATTGGCATCAAGGAATCGGTCAATTTCAACAATGTCATCGTCGCGCTCAAACTGGCGGTCATTCTGACGTTCATTGCGGTTGGCGCCGCTTACATCAACCGGCACAACTGGCATCCCTTCGTGCCGCCGGCGATCAGTCCGGGACATTTTGGCTGGGGCGGCGTCGTGCGCGGGGCGGGTGTGATTTTTTTCGCCTACATCGGCTTCGACGCCGTGTCCACCGCCGCACAGGAGTCGAAAAATCCGCAGCGGGACATGCCCATAGCCCTGCTCGGTTCACTGGCCATTTGCACCGTC
Organism: uncultured Verrucomicrobiae bacterium; assembly: GCA_963762585.1. GTDB lineage: Bacteria > Verrucomicrobiota > Verrucomicrobiia > Limisphaerales > UBA11358 > UBA11358. Next base: position 55,257 of record CAVXLF010000010.1, on the reverse strand, counting down.
CTTTACATCACCGTCTCGCTCGTGCTCACGGGAATCGTCAATTACACGCAACTCAACGTTTCCGCGCCGATCGCCGTGGCCGTCAGTTCCCTCGGCCCATCGCTCGCCTGGCTGGAATACTTCATCAAGATCGGCGCCATCGCCGGTCTTTCATCCGTCATTCTGGTGATGCTGCTCGGCCAGCCGCGGATTTTTTACACGATGTCCAAGGACGGTTTGTTGCCGCCCGTTTTCAGCGCCGTCCATCCCAAATTCCGGACGCCGTGGGTCGCGCAAATCATCACCGGCGCCGCCGCCATGCTGGTTGCCGGATTGTTCCCCATCGGCCTGCTGGGCGAACTGGTGTCCATCGGCACCCTTCTGGCGTTCGCCATCGTCTGCGCCGGGGTCTTTGTCCTGCGCTTCACCGATCCGGAAATCAAGCGCCCGTTTCGCACGCCGGTCTTCTGGCTGACCGCGCCGCTGGGCGTTTTGTCCTGCGGCTACTTGATGTATAACCTGCCGCCGGACACCTGGGCGCGGCTCATCGTCTGGCTGGCCCTTGGTCTGGTCATTTATTTCGCCTATGGCTGCCGCCATTCAAAACTGGCGCAGCGCCCCGACCGGGCACGGTGAAGTTCAAATCCGGCCGCCGGCCGCCCGCGTCCTTTACCCTCAAACGATTTGACAAACGTCCGTTTATTACCTACCGTTCGGTAAGTTATGGCCAAACACGGTCCGGAAACACGGCGGCAAATCTTGCGGGCGGCGCTCAAGCGTTTCGCCAACGCCGGCTACGCGGCCACCTCCGTCCAGCAGATCGTCGATGATGCGAAGGTTTCCAAGCCGGCGTTGTATTATCATTTTAACGACAAGGCCGGATTGTTTCAGGCGCTGGTGAGCGAAGCGCTGGACCAACGGCTGCAGGTGGTGCAACAGGCCGCGGCCCGGGCGCGGGATTTTCGCGGGCAACTGGTGGAAATTCTCGCGGCCTTGTTTGATTACTTTCACAAAAACCGCGACCTGACGCGCATCGCATTTTCCGCGGCATTTGCCGCGCCCGGCGAGGTGCCGCACGACGTGTGCTACCTTGACCGCTGCCAGCGCAATCTGGAATTCATGCATTCACTGATGAAACAGGCGCGGGCGGCGGGTGAATTGGACCAGCGTTTTGATTGCCGTGATCTGGCCTATGGCTTTTACGGGCAGGCGCACCTTTACATTGTGGCGCACATCCTGATGCCCCAATACCGTCTGAACCGCCCGGCGGCGGAGCGCATCGTGGACCTGTTCCTGTCCGGCGCCAGCACCCAGAAAGGGAGAAAGTAAGTTTATGAACGAGGAAAAATCAACCGCCGCGCCCGGCGTAACCGCCGCGCGGCTGGCAAAATTAAATTCACCATGGTTCATCTGGCCCGCCACCGTCGTGCTGGCGGTACTGCTGTTTTTTGGCCTGGGCTATTTCTTCGACGTGCTGACGCACGAATCCACCGACGATGCCTTCATCGCCGCGCACGTCGTTTCCGTCGCCCCCCGGATCTCCGGGCAGGTTTCCGCCGTGCACGTGCTCGACAACGAAATGGTTCGTTCGAACGAATTGCTCGTGGAGATTGACACCTCGGACTACGCGACCACCGTTTCGCAGAAGCAATCCTCCGCCGATGCGGCGGAAGCCAACTATAAAACGATGATCGCCGCGCTGGATTTGATGGCTGTGAAAGTGGACACCGCCCAGGCCACCGCCGACCAGTCCAAGGCCGACGCCGACGCGGCCGCAGCCACCGATGAACGGGCGCGGGCGGATTTTCAGCGCAACGAGGAATTGCGGAAGCAAAACACCATTTCCGCGCAGGAATTTGACGCCGCCCAGGCCGCAGTCCGGGAAGCCGACGCGAACCTCGCCGCCGCGAAACAAAAGGCCGTGGCGGACGCCTCGAGAATCAACGAGGCCAGGGCGACCCGGACGGCAACCGAAGCCTCCGTTGCCATGGCGCTCGCCATGTTCCGGCAGGCGCAGACCACCGTGCAGTCGGCGCAACTGGATTTGTCCTACACCCGGATTTTCGCCCCGTGCGACGGTCGGGTGACGCGCAAGGCGGTCGAGACGGGCAATTACGTTCAAGTGGGCCAGCAATTGATGTCCGTCGTGCCGGCGGACATCTGGGTCGTCGCCAATTTCAAGGAATCGCAGCTGAAAAAAATGAAGCCCGGCCAGCTGGTACTGGTGGCGATTGACGCACTCGGCGGAAAAATATTCCGGGCGCATGTGGACAGCGTGCAGGCCGGCAGCGGCGCGGCCTTCAGCCTGTTGCCGCCGGAAAACGCCACGGGCAATTACGTCAAGGTCGTCCAGCGCGTGCCGGTGAAAATCCTTTTCGACGAACCGCTGCCTGCCGACCACACGATTGGCCCCGGCCTGTCCGTGACGCCGGATGTCCGGGTGGCTTCATTTGCGCTGCCGGAATGGGCAATCGGACTGCTGGCCCTGATTTTGACCGGCGCGGCACAATTTGTTTTCCGTTCCGTCTTGAACAGGAAACTTGCCACCTTCCTGCCGTAAGATTTTTATGGCCGCGGACCTGCAGCATCAGGAATGGCGCCCACGCCACAGCCCGTGGCTGGTGGCCGTGGGCGTGATGCTGGCCACCTTCATGCAGGTGCTCGACACCTCCATCGCCAACATCGCCCTGCCGCACATTGCCGGCAGCCTCTCGGCCACGACCGACCAGGCGACGTGGGTGCTCACGAGTTATCTCGTGGCCAACGCCATCATCCTGCCCATGACCGGCTGGCTGGGAAATCATTTCGGCCGTAAACGAGTGTTCATTTCCTGCATCGGGATGTTCGTGATTGCGTCGGCGTTGTGCGGTGCGGCGGTGAACCTGCCGATGCTGATTTTCGCGCGCATTTTGCAGGGCGCGGGCGGCGGCGCGATGGTGCCCATTGCCCAGGCGATCCTGCTGGAAAGCTTCCCGCCCCAGAAACGCGGCATCGCCATGGCCACGTTTGCCCAGGCCGTGGTGGTGGCGCCCATCATCGGCCCGACGCTCGGCGGCTGGATCACGGACAATTATTCGTGGCGCTGGATTTTTTACATCAACCTGCCGGTCGGCCTGCTGGCGATATTCCTGGCGTCCTGGCTCGTGGAGGATCCGCCCTACATCAAGCGCAACCTGAAGGCGGCGATTGATTTCACCGGATTCGGCCTGCTGGCGGTCTGGCTGGCCACCCTGCAAATCGTTTTGGACAAGGGGCAGGACGCGGACTGGCTGGGCGCGGTCTGGATCCGGTGTTTCATCGTCATTTCCGTGGTCGCCATGGTCGCATTCGTCGTGTGGGAATTCCGGGTAAAGGACCCGCTGGTAAATCTGCGGATTTTGAAAAGCCGGAATTTCCGCACCGGGCTGATGTTGATGACGGTCATCGGCATCATCCTTTACGGCACAACGGCGGAGCTGCCGTTGTTTCTGCAAACGTTGATGGGTTATCCGGCGCTGCAAAGCGGTTACACCATGAGCCCGCGCGGGATCGCCGCCTTCTTCACCACCTTTTTGGTGGGGCGGCTGGTCGGGCGCATCCCGCTGCGCTGGATGTTGGGTTTCGGGTTCGCGATGTTGAGCCTGTCGTCCTACATGCTGAGCGGCATCAATCTCCAGGTGAGCATGGCCAGCGTCATCCTGCCGACGGTGCTGAACGGCGTGGCCATCAGTTTCATTTTCGTCCCGTTGACCACCGCGACCATGAGCCAGTTGCGGCAGCAGGAAATCGGGAGCGGCACCGGCCTTTACAATCTCATGCTCAATCTCGGCGGCAGCATCGGCATCGCGCTCGTCACCACGCTGGTCGCGCGCGGCGCACAGACGCACCAGGCGCTCATGGTCGGGCACCTGACGCCAACCGACCCGGTGTTCACACAGCGACTCGCCGCCGCGCAGCATGCGTTGGCGCAACAAACGGATCCCGTGACCGCCAGCCACCAGGCCTACGGGCTGATTTATGGCACACTGAACGCACAGGCGCATTTGTGGGCATTTGTGGACACGTTCCGCGTGTTCGGGTTGCTGGTGCTGTGCTGTCTGCCGTTGATTCTCCTGTTTAAACGGATCAAACGTCCGGTCATACGACCGGTGGAAATACCCTGATAAATGGGCGCCGGAACCATGTAACAAATACAACCGGGCCGTCGTCTGGGAGGGTGATTATGAAAAAATCCAGTTTAGTCAAAAGTCTTTTAATTGCCGCGAGCCTGCCTTTGGTGGCGGGTTGTGTGGTCTATGAACGTCCACCCCGGCCCGTGGCGGTTGCGCCCGCCGGAGGTGAAGTGGTGGTGGACGCCGCCCCACCAGCGCCGCAGGTTGAAGTGATTCCCGTTTGTCCCGGACCGGTGGATTTATGGCTTTGGACCCCCGGCTACTGGGCCTGGCGCGACCACTGGGTTTGGGTTGGGGGACGCTGGGCGGCCCGCCCGCATCCCAATGCCGTATGGATGGGGGGGCATTGGGGCAGACGCCACCATGGTTACGTATGGATTGAAGGTCGTTGGCGCTGATTCGGCAGATTTACTGGAGAGCCTCACGGCCATCGGCATTGGAAAAATGCCGGTGGCCGGTGGCCGTTGTCCGGACGGATGGCTGAAAAACTTGAATCACCGCCATAAGCGTGTTAGTACTTAGACTGGCATGTCTGGTTTGGGCGAGAAAGAGCGTAAACGATCCTATCTGCTGCCGGGCATGAGCCGGCAGGCCCGCCGCCGTAAACAGAATCTGATTTTGCAATGCTCCATCCTCATCGGGTTGGGCGTGGCGGTAATTCTGGCGGCGCTGATTTGTTGGCTGAACCGCCTTTGATTCTGAATGGGTGGTGGCGCTTGACCCACTGGCACCGCCTGTTAGCATGTGCCGAAAGTCTGGTGAAATCCATTCATCTCATTCCGGTTTTGGTGATGATCCTTTGTTCCGGCCTGCCGTTGCGGGCGGAACTGGCGGATGGCATTCTGGCCATTGTCAATGGTTCGGTCATCACCCACGAACAAGTCGCGGAATTTGTCGCTCCGGCCATTGACACCCTGCGGCAGGAATATGCCGGCCAGGACAACGCGTCGAACGACTTCGTACAAAAGGCCTCTGACATATTCAACGACGGCCTGGAACAGTTGATTGAGCGCCAGTTGATTCTTCATGATTTCGACGTCGAGGGCTACAAGCTGCCGGACAGTTATGTGGACGAGATCGTTCAGGACCGGATCCGGGAACGGTTCGGCGACCGGATCACTTTCATGAAAACCCTGCAGGCGCAGGGGATGACGTACGAGCAGTTTCGCGAGGACGCGCGGGACCAGTTCATTATTACCCAGTTGCGCGCCAAAAATATTTCCCAGGCCATCGTCATCTCACCCTATAAAATTGAAAACTATTACCTCGCCCATCAGGCTGATTTCAAAATCGGGGACCAAATCAAACTCCGGATGATTGTGCTCAACAAAAGTTCCAGCGACGACCCGTCCGCGCATCGCATGGCCGGGGAAATCCTGACCGAAATCAAGCAGGGTGCCACGTTCGCCCAGATGGCTTCCGTCTATTCCCAGGGCTCCCAACGCGAACAGGGCGGCGATTGGGGCTGGGTTGAGCGTTCCGTACTCCGCCAGCAACTGGCCGATATCGCCTTCTCGCTCCCGTCCGGCCAGATCAGCGACATCATCGATACGCCCGAGGCCTGTTACCTTATGCTCGTGGAACAAAAACGTCTGTTGCATGTCCGACCGCTCAGCGAAGTCCGCGACGACATCGAAACGACGCTCCGCACCCAGGAACAAGCGCGCCTCGAAAAACAGTGGATTGGCGGGTTGAAGAAAAAAACCTTCATCCGCTATTTCTAACCCCGCACCCAACCGCATGACTCGCTGGATCGGCATCACGCTGGGCGACGTCACCGGCATCGGCCCCGAAGTCACCCTCAAAGCCCTCGCCGCCGAGGCGGCCAGGGATGACACGCGCTATTTGTTGATTGGCGATGAAGCCCGCGTGCAACGGCTGAACGAAAAACTGGGGACCGGGCTGCCGCTCAAAAAATTTTCCGGCTACGGTGACCCCGGGAAAATTTTCATCACCCGCCCGCTCGCCAGCCCATTGCCGGAAAATCTGCCGGCCGGTTCGCCGGCCGCCGCGAATGCCGCCGTTGCCTCGCTGCGCGACGGCGCCGAACGCTGCCTCCGCCATGAACTCGCGGCGCTGGTCACCGCGCCCGTCAACAAGGAGGCCATCATCCGGGCCGGACATAAATTCATCGGGCAGACGGAATTTTTTTCCGAGATCTCCAAAACGCAACGTTATGCGATGATGCTGCTGGGCCATGACGAACATGAACGCTGGCTGCGGGTGGCGCTGGTGACCATTCACACCTCAATCCAATCGGTTCCCTCAAAAATCACGCCGGAAAAAATCACGCTCACCATCGAACTGGCCGCGCAGGCCTGCCGCGATCTGGGGTTGCCACGCGCGAAAATTGCCGTTTGCGGCCTGAACCCCCATGCCGGCGAAGGCGGGGAATTCGGCGATGAGGAAATCAAAACCATCACGCCGACGGTGCAGGCGGCGCAAAAGCGCGGGCTGGACGTGGTCGGTCCGTTGAGCGGCGACACGGTATTTCATTACGCCCTGGGCGGTGATTTCGACGCGGTGGTGGCGATGTATCATGATCAGGGGCTCGCGCCGCTGAAAGCCGTTGCGTTTGATACTGGCGTGAACTGGACGCTGGGCCTGCCGTTCATCCGCACCTCGCCCGACCACGGCACAGCTTACAACATTGCCGGCCAGGGTATCGCCAATCCGTCGAGCATGATTTCCGCCATCCGGCTGGCGAAGCAACTGGCCGGAAACAAAAGGTAGGGACAGCGCGCTGCGCTGTCCGGACGCCGCAGCGCGGCATCCCTACCCGATTAGCTCACGGACTTTGGTTCGAATATCACCGCCGCGCATCAACGATTCGCCGACCAAAATTGCGCCCGCACCGCATTGCTTCAAGCGTTCCACGTCGGCGCGGGTGTGAATGCCGCTTTCGGCAACCAGCAAAGCAGGAAAGGCCTCTCGCCGGTTCGACGCCGGCGGGACGCCCGCGCTGCTTTTTAAGCGCGCCGCCAGCCGTTCCGTTGTGGCCAGATCCACCTTGAAAGTCTTCAAATTGCGATTGTTCACGCCGATGAGCGCGGGAGAAATTTTCAGCGCCCGATCCAGTTCCACCTCATCATGAATCTCGACCAGCGCGGCCAGTCCCGCCTCGGTGGCCAGGGAATGAAATTTCTTCAATTGCTCGTCGCTCAGAATCCCGACAATGAGCAGGATGGCGTCCGCGCCCCACTCGATGGCTTCAAGGATTTGCCGCTCATCAATGATGAAATCCTTGCGGAGCAGCGGCAATTTCACCGCCCCGCGAATCTGCCGGAGATAATCGAGCGACCCCTGGAAAAACTTCTCATCCGTCAAGACGGACAGGCAGCTCGCACCCGCCGCTTCAAATTCCTTGGCGATGCGAACCGGATCAAAATCTTCGCAAATCACGCCCGCCGACGGCGACGCCTTCTTGACCTCGGCAATCAGCGCGAGATCGCCATGGCGTGGCCGGCGCAAGGCTGCGAGAAAATCGCGCCGCTCGCCGTGCTCCAGCATCGCGTCGCGCAAATCGCCGGCGGCGATGAGCCGCGCCGGCAACTTCGCGACCTCGCGTTTCTTTTCTTCAACAATTTTGTCGAGAATGTTCATTGCCCAACAGTTAGCAGTCAATTGTCAGTAGTCAGTAGCACTGGGCGATTGCTACCAGCTACTGACTACCGACTCATTTTATTCTTCTTCGTCCTTCACGCCCTGTATCCGCTTGGCCGGGCAACCGGCGCGGAGCCAGCCGTTCACAAAGGGATCCAATTCACCGTCCATCACTCCCTGCACGTTGCTCGTTTCCACACCGGTGCGCAGGTCCTTCACCATCCGGTACGGCTGGAAGACATAGCTGCGAATCTGGTTGCCCCACGAAATGCTGCCTTTCTCGCCGTAAAAACGTTCCAGCTCGGCCTTCTGCTCGTCCTGGCGTTGGGCGTAAATCCGCGAAAGCAACAGCCGCATGGCCGTGGCGCGGTTTTGATGCTGTGACCGCTGGGTTTGCGAGGCGACGACCAGACCGGTCGGCAGGTGCGTGATCCGCACCGCGGTCTCAACCTTGTTCACGTTCTGGCCGCCCTTGCCGCCGGACCGGAACGTGTCCACCTGGAATTCATTCGGCGGAATGACGATGTCGGTCGAGGTTTCCTCGATTTCCGCAATGACGTCCACGCTGGCAAAACTCGTGTGCCGGCGTTTATTGGAATCGAACGGCGAGATGCGCACCAGCCGGTGCACACCGCGCTCGGCCTTGGCAAAGCCGTAGGCGTTTTCGCCCTGAATCAACATGGTGACGCTCTTGAGGCCCGCGCCTTCGCCGGGCAGCGCGTCGGTCACCTCGACCTCCCAGCCGCGCGATTCGGCCCAGCGCTGATACATGCGCGACAGCATTTCCGCCCAATCCTGCGCCTCGGTGCCGCCCGCGCCGGCATTGATGTCCAGGATGCAATTCTTCCGGTCATGCGGGCCGCTCAGGAAAACCCTCAGTTCCAGCGCGTCGAGGTTCTTGAAAAATTTCTGGAGATCGCGGGTAAGCTCCTGTTCCACCTGCGCCTGGGCTCCGGCGGGCTCGGCCTCGCCGAGCTCAAGCATGACACGGAAATCGTCCAGATGCTTTTCCGCCTGCAGCAGCGGCTCGATTTTGTTGCGGAGGGAATTGGCCTCGTCAATCAGCGTCTGGGCCTTCTCGCGGTTGCCCCAGAAATTGTCGGCGGCCATGAGCGCGTTGAGTTCGCCCAGGCGTTTTTGAGCAGCGGGCACGTCAAAGAAACCTCCGTAGATGCACAAGTTTCCCGGCGGCCGTCGTGATTTCTGTTTTAACCGTTTCAAACATGCGCCGCAGAATATCGAAGCTGAAAACTGAAAGCCAGAAGGGAAAAGCGCGGTTTCATGTCCGCGGCTTTGGGTTTACTTGTGCGAATTGGCCAACGAAAGGGCGTAAATGAGCAGGCCGATAATCACGAGGCCGACCACCACGGCGCCGACCCAAAAATAGGTGCCGACCCGGTTGCGCTTTTTCGTAAATACCGCGGCGGTGTCGAATCCTGGCGGCCGACCGCCGCTCTCCAGGTCGCTCAAACTGACCCCGCGCGGTGTACGTACGACAGATTCGGATTTCTTGGCCGGGGTTGTAGCGGGCGCATTTGGGGCCGCCGCGCCGTTTTCGAGCCGCAGTTCGATCTGGCCGAGGCGCAGGGTCTGACCGGATTTCAGCACGCTTTCGGAAATCTTTTCGTCGTTGATGAACGTGCCGTTGGTGGAATTCAAATCCTTGATGACCACCTCGTTGCCGCGCAACAACACTTCACAATGATGACTGGAAACGGACGATTCGGCGATTTGGAACGCGTTATCCTCGACGCGGCCAATGGTGGTTTTATCCGCCTTTAATTCGTGGGCGCGGCCGTTCATGCCTTGAGTCAGGATAACGAGTTTGGCCATAGCTTAGCTGATTCGATTATGGTTGGAGTCTGCGCCAAGTCAAACGGAAATCTAACCATCCCGGCCTCAAACCCTAGCCGCGTTTCTCAATCAACGCGCGAAATTCCGCAAATAACGGTGTCGAATCATGCGGGCCGGGCGAGGCTTCGGGGTGATATTGCACGCAAAAGACCGGCCGGGTTTTGTGCCGCATGCCTTCCACCGTCTGATCGTTGAGGTTGATGCGGTCCACGGCGATCTCGGACGGCAGGGAGGCTGCGTCCACTGCAAAACCGTGGTTTTGCGACGTGATTTCAACCCTGCCGGAGGCCAGGTCCTTCACCGGCTGATTCGCGCCGCGATGGCCGAACTTCAATTTGAAGGTCTTTCCGCCAAATGCCTGCCCGAGAATCTGGTGTCCCAGGCAAATCCCAAAAACCGGCGTGCCGCTGTCCATCAGCGTTTTTACTTCACGAACGATGTAATGGAGCGCCGCGGGATCGCCGGGGCCGTTCGATAGAAAGATGCCCGCCGGCTTGTATTTGAGCGCCGCCGCCGCCGTGGCGGTGGCCGGCAACACTTGCACCGCAAACCCGTGCTGCCGCAGCCGGCGCAGAATGTTGTATTTCATGCCGTAATCGAACGCGACAATGGGAATATCCGCTGACGGCAACGGTTCACGCTGGTTGCGGGCTTCGCCGGGCGCGTTGCCGGAGACAAGCTTGAAGTTTGCGCTTTGCTCGTCCTTTTCGTCCCAGCGAAACGCCTCCCGGTGCGTGACTTCTTTGACGTAATCCACGCCGACAAAGACAAACTCCTTCGCGCGCCGGACGGCTTCCGGGTCCGAAATTTCCTCCGTGGAAATAAACCCGTTCATCGCACCGCGCACGCGCAGTTTTTTCGTGAGCGCCCGGGTGTCGACGCCCTGAATGCCCGGAATGCCGTTGCGTTCCAGATATTCACCCAGCGAAGCCTCCGCGCGCCAGTTGCTCACGACGGGCGAAAGTTCACGGATGACGAATCCGGCGACGTGCGGCCGCCACGATTCCACGTCCACCGTATTGACGCCGTAATTGCCGATGAGCGGATAGGTCATCGTAACGATCTGACCTTTGTAGGACGGGTCGGTGAGGATTTCCTGATAACCGGTCATGGACGTGTTGAAGCAGACTTCGCCGCACGCGGAGGCGCGCGCGCCAAAACCTTGTCCGTGAAAAATTGAGCCGTCTTCGAGGGCCAGAATTGCTTTCATCATTAAAATCGCCGGGCGATGCTAGAATGCCCGGCCCGACGGTCAAGCGTGAACCGGATTTTCACGCGCCACCGCTTCGGCCGGTTCCGTCCAGACTTTTTTGCCGCCCACAATGGTGGCCACCGCCCGGCCCTTGAGTTTCCAGCCAAAGAACGGGCTGTTGGCCGATTTGCTCGCCGTGGCGGCGCGTTCAAAAATCCATTCCCGATCGGGATCAAAGACGGTCACATCGGCATCCGCTCCGACGGTCAGCGTGCCTTTGGGCAGATTCAGCAGCTGCGCCGGGTTGATCGTGTATTTGGCGATTAAATCGGGCAGGCTCGATCGTTTGCCGTGGTAAAGCTGCATCAGCGAAAGCGCGAGTTCGGTTTCGAGTCCGGTGATGCCGAACGGCGCGTAATCAAATTCCACTTCCTTCTCGTAATCGCAATGCGGCGCGTGGTCGCTGCACAAAATTTCGATGGTGCCATCGGCCAGGCCCTCCAGAATCGCCTCCCGGTCGCGGGCCGCGCGCAACGGCGGATTCATCTTGAAATTCGTGTCGTAGGCCGGCCATTCCGGCAGTTCGTCCTGAAAACCGGCCAAAACTTTGCCGTCATTGGCCCAAAATCTCGAACTGCCGGCCACCGCCGCGTCGGTGAGCGTGAAGTGATGCGGACAGGCTTCGCCGGAGATCGGCACGCCGCGCTTCTTCGCTTCGCGCAGCCGGGCGACGCTGCCTGCCGCGCTCAGGTGCTGGCAATGGACACGCGCCCCGGTGAGTTCGGCCAGCAGGATGTTCCGCGCGACAATCATTTCCTCGCCCGCCGACGGCCAGGCGCGCAAACCCAGCGTGATATTCCAGTAACCCTCGTGCATCACGCCATCGGTCACGAGCGAATAATCCTGGCAATGGTCCATCACCGGCAGACCGAACATTTTCGCGTATTCGCACGCGCGCCGCATGAGTTCGTTGTTTTGCACGCAATGACCGTCGTCGGTGATGGCCACCACGCCCGCGCGCTTGAGCGAGCCGATGGACGCCAGTTCCTCGCCGGCGATGTTTTTGGTGATGGCCCCGGTCACAAAAACGTTCACGACGCCCTGTTTGGCGGCACGTTCGCGAATCAGCGCAACCGTGCCGGCGGTGTCTATGGCCGGCGACGTGTTGGGCATGCAAACGATGGAGGTGAAGCCGCCGCGCGCAGCGGCAGCAGTGCCCGTGGCGATGTTTTCCTTCGCGGTCTGCCCGGGTTCGCGCAGGTGAACGTGCAGGTCAATCAAGCCGGGGCAGACCACCAGGCCGCTCACGTCCATTTTTTCGGCGTCCCGCGGCGCCTGTTTTGCCGCATCCGCGCCGACCGCGGTAATTTTGCCGTCGGAAATCAAAACATCCGCCTTTGCGTCGAGACGGTTGGCCGGATCGACTACGCGTCCGCCGGTAAGAAGCAACGCTGCCATGCGCGGCGAGGGTACATGCGGGACATTGACAATGCAAGCGCGGGGATTAAGCTTTGCCAGGCTTTGGTGGCGGGGTCTGTCGCGTCAGCCTTCGCCTCAGGGCTACGGCTCGACAAAGGCCGGTTCAGATTTGCTGCGGCGTGGCGGGTCTGCCGCGCCGAAGCGCAGCGCAGGCGGGCGTAGTTCAATGGTAGAACGGAAGCCTTCCAAGCTTCACACGTGGGTTCGATTCCCATCGCCCGCTCCAGCTTCAATGGGGCGCAACCCGTTTACTTCCGCGCCTCAATCTTCGTTCCCGCCAGATGGCAGGCGGCGAAATGAGCCTTGGCGACTTCGCGTAACGCCGGAACTTCCGTCCGGCAACGCTCCTCGGCAATCGGACAACGCGGATGAAACGGACAGCCGGCCGGCGGATGAATCGGCGATGGCACGTCACCCGGCAGAATGATGCGTTGCCGCCTGGTTTCCGGGTCCACCTCCGGGATGGCCGAAATCAGCGCCTGGGTATAGGGATGCTGCGGTTCGCCGATGATGTTTTTGGCGTCCGCCATTTCCACAATCTTGCCCAGATACATCACCATCACCCGGCGGCTGATGTGTTCCACCACCGCCAGATCGTGCGCGATGAAGAGATACGCAATGCCGCGTTGTTGCTGTAAATCCTGGAGCAGATTGATGATTTGCGCCTGCACCGAAACGTCGAGCGCGCTCACCGGTTCGTCGCAAATAATCAGTTCCGGCTCGACCGCCAGCGCGCGCGCGATGCCGATGCGCTGGCGCTGGCCGCCGCTGAATTCGTGCGGATACCGCTGCGCATAAACCGCATCCAGGCCGACGGCCTTCAACAATTCCGCGATGCGCTTCTGCCGCGCGGATTTGCTGTCGGTCAGTTTGTGGATGTCGAGCGCTTCGCCGACGATTTGCTCGACCGTCATGCGCGGATTGAGCGAGCCGTAGGGATCCTGAAAAATCATCTGGAACTTGCGCCGGCGCGTGCGCAATTCCGAGCCGTTCATCTGCGTGATATCCTCGCCGTTGAGCAAAACACTGCCCGCCGTCGGCTCCACCAGCCGCACGATGGCACGGCCGAGCGTCGTCTTGCCACAGCCGCTTTCGCCGACGAGACCGAGGGTTTCGCCCGGTTCGATGGCAAAGCTCACGTCGTCCACCGCCTTCACAAATTCCCGGACGCGGCTGAACATCCCGTGTTTCACGGGAAAGTGCACCTTCAGATTTTTGACTTCGAGCAGGCTCATGGCTGGTTCCACCGCAGAGGCGCAGAGACGCCGAGGCCTTCAATTAAATCCTTGCGCCAGCCACCAGTTAAAACTGGCGGTCCGCGATGAAACCTGGCGTGGCCATTTTGCATTTCTATTTTGCTCCGCGCCTCTGCGCCTCGGCGGTTATGTTTTCCCGTTCATTTTTCCAAAAAGGACATCTCACGAAACGTCCGGCCTCGACCTCGACCAGTTCGGGTATCTGGTCGGAACATTCCGGCTTGGCGATCGGGCAACGCGGGGCGAACCGGCAGCCGGGCGGGAAATTGCCGATGCGCGGCACGTTGCCGGGAATGGCCGAAAGCCGGTCGGCGTCGCCGTGCAACTTCGGCACGCTCGCCATCAGCGCCCGGGTGTAGGGATGCAGCGGGCGGCGCAACAATTCCTTTGCGGGCGACAGCTCCACAATCTGACCGGCATACATCACGGCCACGCGGTCGGCCATGTCGCCGACGATGCCGAGGTTGTGCGTAATCAGCAAAATCGCCATGCCGAGCCGCTGCTTAAGCTCGCTCAACAATTCGAGAATCTGCGCCTGGATCGTCACGTCCAGCGCGGTGGTCGGCTCGTCGGCCACGAGCAGTTTCGGTTCGCTCGCCAAGGCCATGGCAATCATCACGCGCTGCTGCATGCCGCCGGACATCTCGAACGGATAATTTTTGATGCGCGATTCCGGCGCCGGAATGCCGACCAGTTTCAACAACCGGATGACCTCCTCGTTGGTCGCCTTTTCCGGCTTGTGCAGCTTGAGCGATTCCTTGATCTGGTTGCCAACGCGGAAAACGGGGTTCAGCGACGCGCCCGGTTCCTGAAAGACGTAGCTGACGACGCCGCCACGGATGGAGCGCAATTCAGCGTTCGACATTTTCAGCACGTCCCGGCCGTTCAACCGGATTTCCCCGCCCACATAATTGGCCGGGGGTGTGGGGACAAGTTTGCCGATGGAAAGCGCGGTGACCGTCTTGCCGCAGCCGCTTTCACCCACGAGACAGACGGTTTCACCCGTGCCAATCGTCAGGGACACGCCGTCCACGGCCCGCAGCGCGTCGGCCCCGGAGCTGAAGTCCATCTTCAGATTCTTGATTTCGAGCAAATTCATTTGCTTTGGACAGGATTGACAGGATTAACAAGATTGAAAACAAATTTGGAAAGGTCCCAATTCATCCTGAAAAATCCTGTTAATCCGGTCCTCATAGCGCCTTCGTGTCTGCCGCGTCTCTTAATCCATCGCCGAGAAAGTTGAAAGCGAGAACGGTGATAAAAATCGCCGCACCCGGCGCCAGCAACCACGGATAATTCCGCAGATACTCGGTGTTTTGCGCGGCGGTCAGCATGTTGCCCCAGCTGGCATTCGGCTCCTGAATGCCCACGCCCAGAAAGCTCAGCACCACCTCGCCGAAAATGTAGTACGGCACGCTCAACGTCGCGGCGACGATGACATAGGAAAATGTGTTCGGCAGAATGTGGCGCACAATCACTTTGAGATGCGTCTGACCGAGGGCGCGGGCGGCGAGGACAAATTGCTGCTCGCGCAATGACAGGGTCATGCCCCGAATCACCCGTGCCATGCTGGCCCAGCCGATGAAGCTCAAAATGATGATGATCATCGCATAGAGCTGGGCCGAACTCATGCCCGGCGGGAATGTGGCCCGCAAGGAAATGATGAGATAAAGCGCGGGGATGGACATGATCAATTCGCACAGCCGCATGATGAGGGTGTCCGTCCAACCGCTGAAATAGCCGGAAATGCCGCCGATGATCATGCCAAGCGTGAACGACAGCAAAATGCCAATGATGCCGATGGAAAGTGAGATTTGTGAACCGGAAAGCAGGCGCGACAGCACATCCCGCCCGAACTGGTCCGTGCCGAGCAGATAAACCGGATAACGTTCATCGCCCGTGCCAAACAGGTGAATCGTGGCCGGAATCAGGCCGAATAATTTATATTCGTCGCCGCGCACAAACCAATGAACCGGCCGGGTGTCGGCCGGGACGGCGCGATAATTGAAATCGCCCGGCAATTGTTCATAACGGGGTATGACCAGACGAAAACCGGAAAGCCGCGGCCACGTTGGCGGATGGAAAAAGCGGTCGCGGTCCTGCCGATCATAGCTGTAAGGCGCAACGAAACCGGCAAACAACGCCACCAGATAAAGCAAGATCAGGATCACGCCGCCCACCATCGCGATGCGCCGCTGTTTCAATCGCCGCCAGAACAACTGCCACGGCGACAGCGGTTGTTCCGCGATCGAATTATGAATGGGCGCGGCTGCGTTCATTTCATTTCAATCGAATTCTTGGGTCGCTCCAGGCGAGCAGCAGGTCGGCGACAAAATTTCCCATGACCAGCAGCGCCGTGGCCATGACAACACAATCCACGACCAGATAGGAGTCCTTGGCGAAAAACGCTTCCATGGTCAATCGGCCGAGGCCGGGCCAGGCCATGATGTTTTCCACGATGAACGCGCCGCTCAACAGCGCGGCCAGCGAATAGCCGAAGATGGTCAACAACGGGTTGATGGCGTTGCGGAGTGCATGTTTATAAACCACCCAGCCTTCACTCAGTCCGCGGGCGCGGGCGGCGGTGACGTATTCAGCGCGGAGCGTATCGAGCAGGCAGGAGCGCATCCGGCGCATGATGCCGGCGAGGTCGGACGCGGCGAGCACGACCGCCGGCAAAATCAGATGATGGGTGCGGTCCCAAAATTGTTGGGCGGGCGACTGAAAATCGTAAAGCGGACTTTGCGCGCCGCCGACGGGAAACCAGCCCGTGGCTGCCGCGAACCACAAGGCCAGCAGAGACAACAGCACGTCGGGCACGGACAAGCCCACAAAAGCGAAAAACGAGCAGCCGCGGTCAACCCACGTGTCCTTTTTGACCGCCGCCCAGATGCCCAGCGGAATGGCCACACCCCAGGCGATGATCAGTGCGAAAAACGAGAGCAGGAACGTGTTCCACAACCGTTGGAAGATGAGCGCCGTGGCGGGAATATGGTAGGCCATGGAATAACCGAAATTGCCGCTTAAAACATTTTTGAGCCAGTAGAAGTATTGCACGTACCAAGGTTGATCCAGATGAAATTGGGCTTTAAGGCGGTCGACGGTTTCGGGCGAGATTTGCGGGTTTTGCAGAAGCGCGGTGAAGTAATTGCCGGGGGCGAGCGACATGAGGAGAAAGGTCAGCAAAGACACGCCCAACAGGAGCGGGACCATATGCAGCAACCGCTTGATAAGATAAGACCACATCGCAATAACGGCCGGCAACGTGGCAAAATTTGGCCGCCTTTGGCGAGTGAATTTATGAACCGCCGGGCAACATCAAAACGAAGGGTTGTGAAATCGCTTTTCTTGGCTAACTTGTTTCTTCGTGGTTCAAATGATTGGAGTCAAAATCAGCGCATGAAAAAGTTTGTCTGGAGCCATATGTTTTTGGCCGCGGCGATGGTCTGCCTCTCCGGCTGCGGCCATAAATCGGAGACCGCCATTTCAGAGCAGGCCGCCGCGGGCTATCCCATGCCCGACCCGCCGCTCGTGGCGAAGTGCCCACCGGGCAAACCGGGTGGACGGCTCGTGATCGCGGAGCCGGGCGACCCCAAGACCTTCAATCCTATCACCGCCAACGAATCTTCATCGCAGGATATTTACCGGTTTTTGTTCGCGTCGCTGCTCGGCTTCGACGAGTCCAGTCAGGAAGTCGAGCCGGGCCTTGCGGATTGGTGGACGAATTCACCCGATGGCAAGACGTGGACGTTTCACCTGCGGAAAAACCTGCGCTGGAGCGACGGCGCGCCGCTGACGGCGGACGACGTGGTGTTTACCGTCAACGACGTGATTTACAATCCGGACATTAATCCGGTCATGGCCGACGCACTGCGTGAGGACGGGACAAATTTCACGGTCACCAAAATTGACGACCAGACGGTCCAGGTGGTAACGCCGGACATCTTTGCGCCGTTTCTGGAGGCGTTTGGTTCGGGCGTGCCAATCATGCCCAAGCACATTCTGGCGAAAACAGTTGCCGACAAAACGTTCACTTCGGCCTACGGCATCAATTGGCAGCCCAAGGACATTATTTGCAGCGGGCCGTTTGTCATCAAGTCCTATAGCGCGGCGCAGTCCATCCTGCTGGCGCGCAATCCGTATTACTGCGAGGTGGACAGCAATGGCCAGCGGCTGCCGTATCTCGACAACATCATTTTCACCATCGTGCCCGATCGCAATGCCATCTCGCTGCGCTTTTTGAGCGGCGAATGCGACGTCCATGACTTCATCTACGCCAACGAATACGACCATTTCAAGACCGAATCCGCGAACGGGAAATTCAACCTGTACGAACCCGGTGTTGGCTTGGAAACCGACTTTTTCTGGTTCAATGAAAACACGAACGTGGATGCCAAGACCGGTCAGCCGTTGGTAGCCCCGGCGAAATTGAAATGGTTTCGCAACGTGAAATTCCGGCAGGCCTGCGCTTACGCGATTGACCGCGACGCCCTGATCCGGTCCGTTTACTCCGGTCGCGCGGTTCCGAATTACGGCTTTGTGACGCCCGGAAATAAAAAATGGTATGACCCTAACATCGCGCAATATCCGCACGACCTCGCCAAGGCGCGCGAGTTGCTGAAGGAGATCGGCATCGAGGATCGCAAAGGCGACGGCTCACTGGAGGATGCCGACGGCAACCCGATTGAATTCGTGTTCAACACCAACATCGAGAACAATTCGCGCATGAAGGCGGCGGTGTTGATTCAGGCCGATTTACAAAAACTTGGGTTCAAGGTCATTTTGCAACCCATCGAGTTCAATACGCTCGTCCGCAAAATTGACGACACCCATAACTACGAGTGCGTCCTGATGGGATTAGCCGGCGGCGGCGCCGACCCAGCCTTCCAGGCTAACGTCATCCGCTCCGATGCCTACACGCACCAGTGGTTCCCGCGCGAAACGACGCCTTCGACCGATTGGGAGGCGCGGCTGGATTACCTGATGAACGATCAGCTTCGAACCTTGAATTTTGCCCAACGGAAAAAGGATTTTGACGAGGTCCAGGAAATTCTAGCCAAGGAACAGCCGATGATTTTCACCGTGACGCCCTACTACTACGGGGCGGCGCGGCCAGACCTCGCGAATGTACGACCGACCGCATTGAGCTATTATCGCGTGAGCTGGAACGCCGAGGAGCTCTATTTCAAGCGCTGACCGGGGCTGCGTTTAAGGGTTGAACCGGCGGGGCGTTTCTCCTACGCTCCGACGCCTTAATTAATCTATGTCATTGCTTGACGGAAAAGTCGGACTGGTTTTCGGCGTCGCCAACCAGCGTTCCATCGCCTGGGCCATCGCCCAGGCCTGGGCCCGGGAAGGCGCGAAACTCGCCTTCACCTACCAGGGCGATCGCGTCAAGGAAAACGTCGCCGAACTCGCCGGCGCCTTCGGCGCGGACACGCTCATCCTGCCGTGCGACGTGACCAAGGACGAGGAAATCGCCGCTGTCTTCAAGCTGGTCGGTGAGAAATTCGGCAAGCTGCATCTGCTTCTGCATTCGGTCGCGTTTGCGCCCAAGGCCGCGCTGGAAGGCGAATTTATCAATACGAGCCGCGACGCCTTCCGCGTCGCCCACGATGTCAGCGCTTATTCGCTCGTGGCGCTGGCCCGCGCCGCCGCGCCATTGATGTCCGACGGCGGCAGCATCATCGGCATGAGTTATTACGGCGCGGAAAAGGTCGTGCCGCACTACAATGTCATGGGGGTGGCCAAGGCCGCGCTCGAAGCCAGCACGCGTTATCTGGCCTACGATCTCGGCCCGAAAAAAATCCGCGTCAACTGCATCAGCGCCGGCCCGGTCAACACCCTGGCCGCACGCGGCATCAGCGGTTTCGGAGAAATGCTCAAGCATTACGAGACCCGGTCGCCGCTCAAACGCAATGTGCTCCCGGATGAACTCGGCGCCACCGGCACCTTCCTCGCCAGCGACGGCGCGGCCGCCATCACCGGCCAGGTGATTTACGTGGATTGCGGCTACCAGATCATGGGGATGTAGCCATCCCTCACGCCGGGCGGATCATCTCAAACCGGTCGCGGGTGCGGCAATACCAGTGCGGCGAGGCCATCCGGCCGACCGTAAACAATTTCTCGGTGTGGATGCGTCGTTTTTCGGCATCAAACAATTCATCGCGCAAATGGAGGCGTTTGATCAAACCAATCACCATGCGGTTGCCACCGATTTGCAGCGTACCCCACTCGACACATTCCAGGCTCGCCGGCGACTCGACGATGCGCGGCGGTTTTATGATGGACGACGGCGCCGCGGTCAGGCCGGCGCGGGTCAGTTCATTTTCCCCGTAAGGCAGCGACGCGGCGCATTGATTCATGGCTTCGGCGATGGCCTCGTCCACGAGGTTCACGACGAACTCGTGCGTGGCGCGGATGTTCCGCGCGGTGTCCTTGGGCGTGCCGTCGTCGCGGTCGCCGGGCGCAAACGCGCAGACGGGCGGATTCGCGCCCATGACATTGAAAAAGCTGAACGGGGCGGCGTTGACCCTGCCTTCCGGACTGATGGTGGTCACCAGCGCAATGGGCCGTGGCGTGACCAGGCTGGCAAGAATCGGATAGGCGCGGTCGGCAAATTGTTTTTCCAGGTCGAGTTCCATAAAGGGGTTGAATCTACGACAAGCGCTGCAGTCGCGCAACAAACGCGCCATCCATGTGGTCCGCAAAGGGCAGCAACTGGCGTTCGGTTTCCAGCTTGAAATTTTTGTGTCCGCGCAAAAATTCCCGCACGACCTCCTGATTTTCCTCCGGTTCCAGGCTGCAGGTGCTGTAAACCAGAATGCCGCCGGGCTTCAATTTCAACGCCGCCTGTTTGAGCAGATCGAGTTGCGCCGTGTGCAGGCGTTCGATTTCTTCCGGTTGAATCCGCCAGCGCAAATCCACGCGCCGCCGCATCACGCCGGTGTTCGAGCAGGGAACATCCGCCAGAATCCGGTCAAAGGCTGAAGGCTGAGCGCTGAAGGCTGAAGATAAAACAGGTTCAACGCAGGTCACGCCCAGCCGTTCGCAATTGTCCCGGAGCAATTTCAACCGCGCGCCGGAAACATCCTGGGCGACGATGCGGCCCTGGTTGTTCATCAATTGGGCCAGGAAGGTCGTCTTGCCACCCGGCGCGGCGCAAAAATCCAGAATCGTTTCGCCGGGTTGCGCCCCGAGCATGGCCGGCGCCACCAACGTGCCGGGATCCTGGAGGTAAAACCCGCCCTGTTGGAAACTGTCGAGCGACGCCAAGGGCGGATGCGATTTAAGTTCGAAGACCAGATTCTCCTCAAGTTGCTCGTGCCGGACGGAATCGTATTCAACGCCTTCCGCGCGCCAGCGGGCAAGAAGCGCGGCGGCGCATTCATCCAGGGAAGTACGGCGTGTTGCCGTCCCTGATGGTTCGGTTTGATTTGGGACGCCGGCACGGCTTCCCTCCCAAATTTTCAAAGTGTTGACGCGCGCAAAGGTTTTCGGCGGCGTGTTGTTCCATTCCAGCAACTTGCGCCGTCCGTTTCCGCACCCCAGCATTTCTGCCAGCGCGCGACCAGCCATTCGGGATGCGACCAGCCGAGCGCCGGCTGGGTCGTCTTCAATCCGGCCAGCAATTCCCGGGTGGCGTCGTGTTCGCGCAGACAGCCGCGCAGAACGGCGTTCACGAACCCGGCCTGTGAATCAAACCCGTTATGTTTGGCGAGTTCAACGGTTTCATGCACGGCGGCGTGGTCGGGAATCCGGTCGAGCCAGAAAATCTGGTAGAGACCCAGCCGCAGCAGGTTTTGGAGGCCGGGCTTTTGTTCACGGCCATGGGTCTTCCGGCTGATGAGCCAGTCGAGCGTGACCTGCCAGCGGACGACGCCATAGACGAGTTCCTGACACAGCGCGCGATCAACGGTCGAAAGCCCGGCCGGAGCCAGCGCGCGCTCCAGTAAATTCTCCGTAAAGTCGCCGCCGGCACGCCGTTGCTGTAAAATTTCCGCCGCGATTTGTCTTGGTTTTTGGCCGCTCACGATTTTTAATGGGGATATTGTGTCTTCATAACACGGGAAAAACGATGCTTTTATGAGAGAGGAATTTGAAAAATTAGCCGCCGCCGGCAAAATCGAAGGCCGCCACGTCGAGCCGCTCACGCTGCTGGCCACCGGCGGTTTCTGCATGCACCGCAGTTGGGGTTTCGGACGCATCAAGACGGTGGACACGGTGTTTGCGCGGTTCACCATTGATTTCCCGGGCAAACCGGGGCACACGATGGATCTGGCGTTCGCCGCCGAATCGCTGAAGCCGATTTCCAAAGATCATATCCTCGCGCGCAAGGCCATGGACCTCGAGGGCCTGCACCAGATGGCCGCCCGGCACCTGGACCTGATCAAACTCGTGCTGAACAGCTATGGCGGCAAGGCGACGGCGGACCAAATCCAGCAGGCGCTCGTGCCGGATGTCATTCGCGACGACTGGCGGAAATGGTGGGAAACCGCCCGGCGCGAAATGAAAAAGGACGGACATTTTGTCGTGCCGCTGAAAAAGACCGAGCCGGTCATCTTCCAGGAACAGGAAACGTCGCTGCAGGACCGGTTGCTGGTTGATTTTCGCGCGGCGAAAGGTTTGAAGGCACGCGTGGCCGTGGTCGGCGAAATCCTCAAAAATGTTGCGGATTTGAAGGATAAATCGGCGGCGGCCAATGAAATCATTCCGGCGCTGAACGCGGACATTGTCTCCCATCAACGCACGCAACCGGCCGTCGCCCTCGAGGCGATTTTTGCGCGGGATGAACTCCGCACCGCCACCGGCGCACCGCCCATGGCCGAGGAAATCACCGACACCCAAATCTGGGCGATGGAAAACGTCAAGTTCGGCCCGGTGCTGGAATTGATTCCCGCGGCCAAACATCATCGCGCGCTGGAATCGTACAAGACGGCGAATCCCGGGCGCTGGGAGGAAATTTTGCGCGGCTCGCTGAACATTGTTTCTGCGAAGCTGTGCCGCGAGTTCGCCCATCTGCTGATTCAGGAGGGCAAGATGGATTTGCTCAAGGAAACCCTCGCGCGCCTCATCAATCAGCACACGGCCAGCAGCGAACTGCTGCTCTGGCTGGCCCGTGACCGCAGCGATGCTTACGCCGACATCCTGGGGCCGGAGGTGTTTCGCGCCATGCTCACGGCGATGGAACGTGATCAATTCAACGAGAAACGCTCCAGCCGCCTGCGCGAATCCATCCTCGACGACCATGAATTGATCGCCGAACTGACCGCGTCCGCCGACATCGAGGTCGTCAAGGACCTGACCCGCGCCTTGCAATTCTCGCCCGTGTTTGACGACATGGATAAACGCTCGCTGCTGGCGCGGCTGGTCAAGGCCCATCCGGCCGTGCAGTCGCTCGTCAGCGGTGAGCAGACCCGGCAGGACAGCTCGCTCCTGGTTTCGTGGGAAAGCCTTGAGCGCCGGCGCGGCGAATATCAGGAACTTGTCCAAAAGAAGATCCCCGCCAACTCAAAGGAAATCGCCATCGCCCGCAGCTACGGCGACCTCAGCGAAAACCACGAATACAAGGCGGCCAAGGAAATGCAGAAGATTCTTATGCGCCGCAAAGAAGAACTGGAAGGCCAGCTCGCGCGCGCCCGGGGCACGGACTTTTCCAATGCCAAGACCGAGATCGTCGCCATCGGCACCATCGTCCAGGCCGTCGACCTGGGCGCGAACCAGTCCGAGTCCTTCACCATTCTGGGCGCCTGGGATTCCGAGCCGGACAAGGGCATCATCAGCTATCTTTCGCCCGTGGCGCAATCACTGCTGAACCGCAAGGTCGGCGACGAGGTTGAATTCGAGTTTAACGGCGCGATCCACCGGCATCGCATCGAAAAAATCGAGCCGTGGAAGGCGGAAATCCCCACCCCGCCACCCGCTCCGGCGGTTGAAGCCCAGGCGCGGGCCTAGGTAGCGGCGACGCCCCGTCGCCACCTGGTGAACGCGACGCCCACGTCGCGTTTACACCGCACCGAATTGGTTCACGGGCGGGAGTCCGGCGACGAAGGCGTCGCCGCCACGTCCAAGCGGCGCGGCGGCGCTTCTACTCCCAATCCAACTGCATCCTTCCGGCTCAGGATGCGGTTGATTTGCGATGGGCGCGTTGCCGGGTTCAGCCCGGCAACGCCGCAAACCTGACATCCCCAATGGCTTCAGGCTTTGCCGCCAAAACTCACATAATCATCCACGTCGAGCAGGTCAAACCACGAGGCAATGTCCTCGCGTTGGGGCGCGGCCTGCTTGTGTAACCCGTTGAAAAACTCGCGCGATTCCAGGTCGGCGGGGACGCGCTGTTCGGCCGCCACCGACCAGGCGGCGATCTCCACCGGCGAACGTTTGTGTTTCGCGTTCTTTTCGATCCACGCCAGGATTTCGCCGTCGCCTTTGCCAAGTTCCTTTTTCAGGGCCTCGGGATCAATGCCCGCAAATTCCAGAAACCGCTGGTCGAGCGGGCAGGCATAATGATATTCGCCGTTCTTGCCGGCAACGGTCGCCCGGCCTTTGTCGAGCATCCGGGGCAGAATCACGTATCCGCCCAGCCGCACCCGCGGGCTGCGCGGCGGAAATTTCGTCAAATCAGGTGTGTTCAATGACATAATCGTTTGAATTTTGGTTTTCGGTCCCGTCGCGCCTCCGGCCCCTTGCCGGATTTTGCCACGTGCGCTCAAGTTGCAGCGAAAATGCCGAATTGCAAGTGACGCGTGAAATTTTTACCATGGTTGCGTGAAACACTCTGGCAAAGCCTCATTGGCCGCGTTGCGACTCATCGGTTTGGCGGGCGCAGCGGTGCTGGTGTTGCTGGCGGGCGCCTTTCTGGCCAGGTTCATCGGCGCCTTCATCCTGGAAATGATTTGGGGGCTGGTCGCGCTGTGGGGCCTGTTCGCCGTGTTCACATTCTATTTTTTTCGCGACCCCGACCCGCTCGTACCGACCGGCCCCAACCTGGTCGTCTCCCCCGGACACGGCAAGGTGGATGTGATTGACACCACGACCGAGCCGGACCATCTCGGCGGCGAATGCCGGCGCATCTCCATCTTTCTGTCCGTGATTGACGTCCACGTGCAATGCGCGCCGGTGACCGGCCGCGTCGCGCTTTGCAAATACACGGCCGGCCAGTTTATCAGCGCGCTCAAGACCGAATCGGCCCAGTTCAACGAAAATCTCCTCATCGGCCTCGAAGCCGCCGAACCGCGCGGCGAAAAAATCGGCGTCCGGCTTATCGCCGGCCTCATCGCGCGACGCATCGTGCCGTGGCTCAAGCAGAACGACGCCGTCCAGCGCGGCGAACGCATCAGCCTCATCCAGTTTGGCTCGCGCGTGGAAGTTTATCTGCCGGTCCGCGCGCAGATCAAGGTGAAGCTGGGCGACCGGGTGGTGGGCGGCGAGACGGTGATTGCCACCTTTGATTGAATTTTATGACCGCGCCCAATTCCCCCATCCCGCCGGCGGATCATCATGATGACGGCCAGCTCAAGATTTATTTCCTGCCGAATCTGCTGACGGCGGGCAATCTGTTCTGCGGCTTCGTGGCGCTGACGAAGATTGTCGAGGCCGACCCCGTGAGTCCCGAGTATTTTGGCCAGATCAAACTCGCGCTCGCGTACATTCTGCTGGCGTGCATTTTTGATCTGCTGGACGGCCGCGTGGCGCGGTTGGGGGGCGCGGACAGTCCGTTCGGGCGCGAATTCGATTCGCTGGCGGATTTGATTTCGTTCGGGGTGGCGCCGGCGTTTCTGGTGCAGCGGGTCGTGCTGGCCGATGTGTTCGGCCCGTACCGGCAGATCAGCTGGTTCATTGCGTCCATTTATCTGCTCTGCGGCGCATTCCGGCTGGCGCGCTTCAATTGCCTGAGCGCGGCGGCGGGCGGGGGAAGCAAGGATTTCCTGGGCTTTCCCATTCCCTCGGCGGCGGGCCTGGTGGCGTCGCTGACGCTGCTCATCATTCATTTCAATGAAAACGAAAAGACGCTCGGGAAATGGAATTATTTGCTGGCGGTGGTGCTGGTGTTTTTGTCGGCCATGATGGTGAGCACCGTGCGGTATCCCAGCTTTAAATCGCTGGGGTTGCGCTCAAAGAGCACTTTCACCAAGGCCATCGGCGCGGCGCTGTTCCTCGGCTGCCTGCTGGTGCTGCGGGAACGGGTGCTGTATTATGTCCTGCCGGCGTTCTTCACCCTCTACCTCGTTTATGGCTTCGTCCGGCCACGGCTTTCGCGCGCGTGGCGCCAGGAAATTGAGGAAGACGAGGACGAGTCCGACACGGCCCACTAAAACCATGCCGGACCTTCCGCCCATTTTGCTTTCCGCCCTGACCGGCTTCGCCTTCGGATTGCTGCTCTCCATACCCATTGGGCCGGTCAATCTCACCATCATCAATGAAAGCGCGCGGCGCGGTTTTACCCAGGGAATGGTGGTGGGGCTGGGCGCGTCGGTGATGGAATTGATTTACTGCACCATTGCGTTCACGGGCTTTTCGTCGTTCTTCGAGGACCGCATGGTCAAAGCCTCGATGGAGGTGTTCAGTTTCGCCTTCCTCCTCTTTCTCGGCATGAAATTTCTCACGGCCAAAACCGTCGCCGCGCCCACGCAACTCGGCGCCGCCGCCGTACGAATCGAAGCCCGCGTCGGCGAAAAACTGCACCCCCATTCGGCATTTATGACCGGTTTTACCCGCGTGTTGGGCAACCTCGGCGTGCTGCTGTTCTGGATCGTGCTCGCGGCCAATTTCATGTCGCACGACTGGGTCGCGGACACCTTCGTCGCCAAGGCCGTATGCGTCGGCGGCGTCGCGCTGGGCACCAACCTGTGGTTTTGCACCCTGAGCTACGGTGTCTCGCGCGGACAAGGCCGGTTCAGCGAAAATACCCTGGTGCGCATGCAACATATCTCCGGCATTTGCCTGATCGCGGTGGGACTATTCGACGGCGGCCACATCGTATGGCAACTGGCCCGGCATAGAATTTGAGAACAAAATCTTTCGGCCTCCGCCGTTTCATGGTACTTCTCCGCGTTTCAGCGGTAAATTTATGCTTAAAGCCGGAATCGTCGGACTGCCCAATGTCGGCAAGTCCACCCTGTTCAATGCCGTCACGCGGACCCGCAAGGCCGAGGCGGCGAATTATCCCTTTTGCACCATCGACCCGAACGTCGGCGTCGTCACCGTGCCCGATGCGCGGCTCGCACCGCTCGCCCAAATCGCCAAAACCTCCGTCATCATCCCGGCCGCGGTTGAGTTCGTGGACATCGCCGGCCTCGTCAAGGGCGCCAGCGCGGGCGAAGGCCTCGGCAACAAGTTCCTCAGCCACATCCGCGAAGTGGACGCCGTCGTCCAGGTCGTGCGCTGCTTCGAGGACGCCGACATCCATCACGTCACCGGCTCGATTGATCCCGTGCGCGACATCGAAATCATCAACACCGAACTCGCCATCGCCGATCTGGACAACGTGAAGAAACGCCGGGACAAATTATCCAAGGACGTGAAGCGCGGTGACAAAGCCGCCGCCGCCGAGGACGCCGTGCTGGCCAAATTTGAACCCGTGCTGAACGCCGGCAAACTCGCATTGTCCGTTCATCTCACGCCCGAGGAAAAGGTGGTCGCCCGGAACTTTTTCCTGCTCACCGACAAACCCACCATCTTCGCCTGCAACGTGAAGGAAGGCGATTTGGCGACCGCCGACCAAAATCCGTTTGTTCTAAAGGTGCGCGAGTATGTGAAAACGCACCTCGCCTGCGAAGCCGTCGTCATCAGCGCGCAAATTGAAAGCGACCTGACAGATTTGTCACCGGATGAGGCGAAGCAATTCCTCAAGGAACTCGGCGTGGAAGAATCCGGCGTCGGCGCGCTCATCCGCGCCACGTATCATCTCCTCGGCTTGCGCACCTATTTTACTGCCGGCGAAAAGGAGGTTCGCGCCTGGACCATTCATGTCGGCGATACCGCGCCGAAAGCGGCCGGTGTCATCCATTCCGACTTCGAGCGCGGCTTTATCAAGGCCGAGACGGTGGCCTACGACGATTTGATGAAATGCGGTTCCGTCGCCGCTGCGCGCGAAAAAGGACTTTACCGGATGGAAGGCAAGGAATACGTCGTCCAGGACGGCGACGTGATGCTGTTCAAATTCAATGTTTAGCTTATTTGAACCGCAGAGACGCCGAGACGCAGAGTTGAAAATTTTTCACGGTCTGCGACCGCCGTCGCCTCTGCGGTGAATTTAACCCAGTTTGTACCTGCGCACCTTCGGATCCACTTCCTGCGCCCAGGCATCAATGCCGCCGCGCAGACAACGGACATTCTGCAAACCGTGCCCCATGAAATACGCCGCCGCATCCAAACCATTCTTGCCCGCGTGATCAATCACGACCATTGGGTTGGTGTTCGAACCGGTGGCCATGAGTTCCCGCATCACATCCTGCGACAGCAAAACCGAACCTTCAATGTGCACCGCCTCGAATTCCTCACGCGACCGCACGTCCACCAGTTTCACCGATTTGTCCTGCTGCAAAAGCCCCGCGAGTTCCTTGGGTGAGATCAAAACTTTCACGTCCTGCTCGTGGCTGGACTGGATGTGTGCCAGCACCTCGGCCACGTCCAGATTGCCGTTGCGCGCGCAAACCTGCGCCAGCGTTTCGTCCGGCTGAAACCCGCAACTGCTGCACCCGCCGATATGATATCGCCGGAACAACGCCCGCTGTGCACCGGGAAAATCTTCCAGCACGGCACTCATCGGCGATTGCAGACTGATGTTCATTTGAAAATTATTTTGCGGCAAAAAGTTTTCCCAGTGCCGCGCGCGCCTGTGCACGAACTTTTGGAGAAATCCAAAGCGAAGATTGTTCCAGGCCGGCCAAATATTTTTCAGCTTCGGGTTTCTTGATACGATTATTCGCCGCCGCCCAAAGCACAACGCCGATTGAGCCGTGAACCTCAACGCCGAGCGATTCCGCCATCAATCGCGCTGCCGCGTCGTCGGTCAGAAACCAATCCGGTTTGGTTTCCAACGCGAGCGCCAACGATTCGGCTTCGCCGCCATGCAACAATCCGGCGCGCCGCCATTGCAAGGCGCGCTGCTGGTTTTCGGGTGAAAGTGCCTGGCGTTTCGCCCATTCAGGAAATGCGCCCGGCCAAAGCGAAGGAGAATGGGCGCGCAATTCGGCAATAACCACCGGCGGCATAAAAACTTTCCCAATCAGCGGAAACAGCGGCAACGCGCCGGCCTCGTGCAGATGCAGAATCGGCCCGGTGTCGGCGACGAGCCGTTTCATTTCGGGGCGGATTTTTCGCGCAGCGCCCAGGCGACGTCCTGCAACTGCTGCTGCTCCAGCAATTCAAACCGGCGGCGGGAAATGAATTCGCGCAACGACGCGCGCACGACTTCGTCCGCGTTTTCAAACGTGCCCGTTTCGACGGCGTTTTCCACTTCGCGCGCCATTTCGTCAGGCAATTCCACTTGCAGCGTTTTCATAGCTGGAAATTAAACCGGATTGTTAAAGCTGTCGAATTCAAATAACTTCAACTTAAGAACCATTCCTTCGCGCGCCTTAAGCGCATAAGCCGTAAGTTTATCATCCAATTTATTCTTACTCAAAAACGCATCAATAATTTGACGCACTCTTTCAGGGCAAGAGTTGGCTAAATACCAAATGCCTTGGTCAATTTGTTCGTCTGAGTATTTTGTTAAATCTTTGCCTGCATTGAGAAAAGTTTGGCTAAGCAGTTCTGTTATTTCATCGTCCGAAGCTTCAAACGCAGGAGCATCTTCAGCAAAATACCATTGCGGTTTTTTGACTTCAACTTCATGGTCGAAAATATGTTTCAACCAGTCTTTGTATCGATGATTCATTGCCCAAAGAACTTCTGGATCTCCTTCACCACTTCCACGAACCGGTCCACTTCGGCTTTGGTGTTGTAAAAATAAAAGCTCGCGCGGGCGGTGGATTCCACGCCGAGCCGGTGCATGAGCGGTTGCGTGCAGTGATGGCCGCCGCGCAACGCCACACCCGCCTGGTCCGCCAGCGTCACCACGTCGTGCGCGTGAACGTCTTTTAGCAGGAAACTCACGAGGCCGCCACGGCGCCGGCCGGGTTCAAATTTGAACCGGACGCGGGACGCCCGTGCCACTTCGCCAAACAACCGGATGTTTTTTAACGCGGCCAGTTTTTCATAGGCGTAAGCCGCCAGTTCCTGATCATGCTTCCAGATGTGGTCACGGCCGATGGCATCGAGATAATCCATCGCGGCGTGCAGGCCGATCGGACCGGAAATGTCCGGCGTGCCGGCCTCAAACCGGTGCGGCGCCTTCTTGAATTCGGTCTTTTGGTATTCCACCGATAAAATCATTTCGCCGCCGCCCTGATACGGCGGCATGGCGTCGAGCAATTCCTGCCGGCCCCACAGCACGCCGATGCCGGTCGGCCCGCAAATTTTGTGGCCGGAGAACACGAAGAAATCGCAACCGATGGCCTGCACGTCCACGGGCATGTGCCCGGCGCTTTGCGCGCCGTCCACCAGCGTGGTGATGCCGAGCTTGCGCGCGCGCGCGCAAAGGTCGGCCACCGGATTCACCGTGCCCAGCGAGTTTGAAATATGGACCATCGCGAACATCTTCACCTGCTTCGTCAGCAGCGAATCGAGCTTGGACAGGTCGAGCAGGCCTTCGTCGCCGGTGACGGGCACATAAGACGAGCTTTGCGCCGGTGCGTTGCGCCAGCATTTGCCACGGCACAAGGTTGCTGTGATGCTCCATCTCGGTGAGCAGAATCACGTCGCCGGACTTTAAGATTTTTCGCGCCCCAGGAACTGGCAACGAGGTTGATGCCTTCGGTCGTGCCACGCGTGAAAACGATTTCCTCGGCGCTCCGGGCATTAATGAACTTCGCCGTAGCGCGTCCGGGCGGCTTCGAAACCGGCGGTGGCGCGGTTGCTTAATTCGTGGATGCCGCGATGAACGTTGGCGTTGTCGTGTTCGTAATAATGCACCAGCGCGTCAATCACCGCGCGCGGCTTCTGCGACGTGGCGGCGTTGTCGAAATAAATCAGCGGCTGGCCATGGACCTGCTGGTCGAGGATGGGGAAATCCTTTCGCAGTGCCGTCCAGTCAATTTTCTTTGCGTTGATCATCTAAAAAATTTAACCACGGATAAACACAGATTTACACGGATTTTTGGAAGGCGGGCAGCCCTCTGCCCGCCATTCTTTCAGATGCCGCGGCGCGCACGGAGTGGCGCGCCCTACCACAATTTCTTATCTGTGTTTAATCCGTGTCCATCCGTGGGACTCACATCAAGCCCAGTTGCAGCTTGGCCGCCTCGGTCATCATGCCCTGGTTCCACGGCGGGTCCCAGACGAGTTCGACGTTCGCCTCGTCAATCGGTTCGAGGTTCAACAATTTGTTTTGCACGTCCTGCGCGAGCGTCGGGCCCATGCCGCAGCCGGGCGCGGTCAGCGTCATTTTCACGTCGGCCTTGAAATTGTTTTCGCCGGCGGGCGTGAGGTGACAATCGTAAATCAGCCCAAGGTCAACGATGTTGACGGGAATCTCCGGGTCGTAACACGTCTTGAGCGCCTCCCAGACCTGTTTTTCGAGCAGTTCCTGGGTGACCGGACCGCCGGCGGGCGCGGCGACGGGCGGAGCCTGAACCTCAAGCCCGAGCGCGTCGGCATCCTTGTCCGCGATGCGGAACATGTTGCCGTTGACGATGACCGTGTAACTGCCACCGAGCGACTGGGTGATGTGGGCCTGCTCGCCCTTTTGCAACGTGACCTTGGTGCCGACGGGCACCACGGCGGCCTCGACGTCACGGGTCAAAGTTTTCGGTTCGGAATTCATAGCACACTTAAGTTTGGTTTACTTCAGACATCATCGCCGCAAACATGGGTGAAATCAATCAGGTCTGTTCGTTTTCCGTCGTCACCGGCTTGGCATCACCTTGCAAGGCCGCCATGACGGCGTGCCACGACAGAATCGCGCACTTCACCCGGGCCGGATATTTGTGGACGCCGGCGAACACGGTCAGTTTGCCCACGTCACCGTTCACCTTGCCGGTCATGACCATTTCATGCACCTGACCGAACATTTTTTCCACTTCGGCCTTCGTCTTGCCTTTGGCAAATTCCGTGAGCAGCGACGCCGACGCCTTGGAAATGCAGCAGCCGGAGCCGACAAAACTGATGTCCTTGATGGTGTCGCCGTCCATCGCCAGAAAGAGTTTCAACTGGTCGCCACAAAGCGGATTGTGGCCCTGGGCGGAGCGGGTCGCGGCGGGCAGCTCATGGAAATTCCGCGGCTTCCGGCAGTGGTCAAGAATGACCTGCTGATAAAGGTCGTTCAGTTCGTCGAACATAATATTTGGGAGGGGCGGCATGTTGCCGTCCCAAAATGGGGACGCCGGCATGGCGTCCCTCCCGAATCATTTTCCCAGCAAATGCGGATTGGCCTCCAGCCGGTCCCAGATGACCTGGTCCAACCGCCCGCGCACGGCTTCGTGTTTCACGCGCGCAATAATTTCGCCGGCAAAAGCGTGAATCAGCATCTGCCGCGCGGTGTCCTTGCCGAGACCGCGCGAGCGCAGGTAAAAAATGGATTCGTCGTTCAACTGGCCGATGGTCGCGCCGTGCGTGCATTTCACGTCGTCGGCGTAAATTTCCAGTTGCGGCTTGGTATCGGCGGTCGCCTCATCGGAGAGCAGCAGGTTTTTGTTCGTCTGTTTCGCGTCGGTCTTTTGCGCAATGGGATGAACGTAAATCCGGCCATGGAAAACGCCCTTGGATTTGTCGTCCAGGATGCCGTTGAAATATTCGTGGCTGGCGCAATGCGGCTGCGCGTGCTCGACAATCATGTGGTGATCGGCGAGCTGTTCGCCGCGCGTGAGGTAAAGGCCGTTCAAAATGCACTCCAGACCTTCACCCGCCAGTTTGGTTCGGATGTTGGTGCGGGACAGTCTGGCGCCGAGCGCAAAGGAATGGATGCTCACGTTGCTCGCGCGGCCCAGCTGCGCGGCAATGGTCGCCAGATGAAACGCGTCCAGCGCTTCATCCTGAAATTTCACATGCTCCAGCGCCGCATTGTCGCCGGCGACAATTTCCGTGACGGCGTTGGTGAAATACGCGGCTGAATCCGTGGCCAGATAGCTTTCGATGACCGTCGCCTTGCTGTTGGCCCCGGCGATGATGAGGTTGCGCGGCTGAATCGTGTCGCCGCTGTGCTTGGCCGTGGAGATGAAAATGAGCTGGATGGGTTCCTCGACGGTCTGGCCCGCCGGAATGTGGACGAAGCCGCCATCGACGAAGAACGCCTGGTTCAACGCGGCGAATGAATTGCCATCCGTCAACGCGAACAGGCCCAGCTGCTTTTCGATGAACGCGGAATCGGTCGTCAACGCGGCGGCGAGGCTGGCGACTTTTACTCCGGCCGGCAGTTTGCCCAGCGCGGAAAGCGCGGCCTGGAAACGCCCGTTCACAAAAACCAGCCGTGAACCGGGCAAATGCGCGAAGATGGATTTCTCCAGCGTGGCTTTGGCGGCGGCGGCATCGTCCGCCGATTCCGACATGGGCTTGAACGGAAGTTTGGCAAGCGGGGCGACGTTCGTGAAACGCCAGTCTTCGTCGTGAATCGTGGGAAAGCCGAGTTCGGCGAAGCGCGCCATGCCGTTCTGGCGAAGCGGCAGCAGCCACGCGGGCGTTTGCGGTTCCGACTCAAACCGGCGGAACTTTTCCAGAAACGGTTCGGCGCCCTTTTGCGGCGGCTTGGGGGTCACTTGCGTCATAATTCAGTTGTCCAATGCCAGAAATTAGACCCGCAATCTTCCATGCCATCCGCCGCCGCGCAAGTCTGGAGCGCGCTTGTTTTCAGGCGCAAAGCTGGCAACCTGAGGGGACATGCTCACTCACGATGACATCCGGAACGCGCTGAAGGCAGTCAAATACCCCGGTTATTCACGCGACATCGTCTCATTCGGATTGGTGAAGGAAATCTCCGCCGCCGACGGCGCGGTCAGCGTTGCGATGCAGCTCACTTCACCCAACGCCGATGCAGCGCACCAAATCAAGGAGGAATCCGAGCGCGTTTTGCAGGCATTACCCGGCGTGACCCGCGTCCAGGTGGAAGTGCGGCAACCCGCCACCGGGCCGGCCGCGCCCGCCAATCCTTTTGCGAACCAAAATCGTGTCACGGGCGTAAAACGCGTCATTGCGATTGCCAGCGGCAAGGGCGGCGTCGGCAAATCCACGGTGTCCGTGAACCTCGCCTGTGCGCTCCAGCACCTCGGTGCGCGGGTGGGCTTGCTGGATTGTGACATTTACGGGCCGAGCATCCCCCTGATGATGGGCGTCCACGAACGTCCAACCATCAGTCCGCAGGAACAGCTGGTCCCGCCGGTGGGGCATGGCGTGAAAGTGATGAGCATCGGTCTGCTGCTGACGGACGAGCAGCCGGTAATCTGGCGCGGGCCGATGATTACGAAAACCATCCAGCAATTTCTGATGGCGGTGGAATGGGGCGAGCTGGACTTCCTGCTGGTGGATCTGCCGCCGGGCACGGGCGACGCGCAATTGTCGCTTTGCCAGACGGTTCCCCTGGACGGCGGCGTCATCGTGACCACGCCGCAGGAGGCGTCGCTCGGCGTTGTGCGCAAAGGGATTGCGATGTTTAACAAGGTCAACGTGCCGATTTTTGGCATCGTGGAGAACATGAGTTATTTCACCACGCCAAACGGCGAACGGGTGGAAATCTTCGGCCACGGCGGTGGCCAGGCCGAAGCCGGCCGGCAAAATGTTCCGTTCCTGGGTGAAATACCCATTTTCATGGAAATCCGCGTTGGCGGCGACCAGGGCATCCCGGTGGTGGTGTCGGCTCCGAACAGTCCGGCCACCCAGGTATTTGTCCAAATTGCCGTGTCCATGCGCAAACGATTGGAGTAAATCAGGTTGCGCAACCTGTTCGTCCTCCGTTGGTTGCGATTTTCGGATGAAATTTCTATTGCATTTTTATTGAAAAACCCTAGTTTTACAGCACATTTTCTATGTCGAACGCTATGAAAGGCACATCTCCAGCGAACGATTTGTTGAAGAATTCCTCGCTCTATCGCGAGTTCCAGGCCGAACGCGAGGAAATCCTGAGGCACAAGTGGATTGAGTCGGAAAAAGCCGGGCACGACATCGGATTCGAACGGGCATTGACGGATTGGATCATCAAGCACCGGGCGAGCTGGCGTCGGGCGCGGCAAACCGCCGGCCACTGACAGAAAATTAAAAAAAGTTCCTTTAAGACGGCCCGGCGAGGTCGCCAAGGAAGATCATGAACGCAAATTGCGCGACGCGAATCAACTCCGCCCGGCGGAGCGGTTCGCGATTTTTTATGCCCGGCACCGGAACCGGGAACTCCGCTTCACACGCCGACACTGGGAGGCTGGTTTGTGGCTGAATCCACCGTCATCCTCGACGCCGCCGCAATCCAACGCGCGCTCACCCGCATCGCGCACGAAATCGCCGAACGGAATGAAAGCGCTTCGGCCGTCGTGCTTATCGGCATTCCCGTGGGCGGTGACCACCTGGCCCGGCGGTTGAGCAAAATTCTTTCCGATATCTGGCAGCAACCGGTTCCGGTCGGCATTCTCGACGTGAGCATGCATCGCGATGATCTCGATTCCCGCGCCGCGCCGAAAATTCATCCCACGGTCATTCCCTTTGACGTGACCGGCAAAACGGTCGTGCTGGTGGACGACGTGCTGTTCAGCGGCCGCACCACGCGCGCGGCCATGGATGCGCTCAACGATTTCGGCCGGCCCAAAAAAATTCAACTGGCCGTGCTCATTGACCGCGGCCATCGCGAACTGCCCATCAAGGCCGATTTCGTCGGCAAAAACGTGCCGACCGCCGACCATGAAAAAATCCGTGTGCGGCTGGGGGAAAACGACGGCGTGGATGAAGTGGTGCTGGAAAGGTCAAAATGAGCTGGACCCGCAAACATCTGCTCGACATCGAGTCGCTCACGCCGGACGAGATTGTCACCGTGCTGGACACGGCGCGGGCGTTCAAGGCGGTCGGCGAGCGCGCCATCAAAAAAGTCCCTGCGTTGCGCGGCAAAACCGTGGTCAACCTGTTCGTCGAGCCGTCCACGCGGACGCGCATCAGTTTCGAGCTGGCCGAACAACGGCTGTCGGCGGATGTCATCAATTTTTCCGCCGAGGCGTCGTCGTTCAAAAAAGGCGAGACCCTCAAGGACACCGCGCGCAACCTGGAAGCGCTCAACGCCGATTTCATCGTCATCCGCCACAGCGCCTCCGGCGCGCCGCAGTTTCTGGCGCGCGTGCTCAAATCCAGCGTCATCAACGCCGGGGATGGCGCGCACGAACATCCCACCCAGGCGTTGCTGGACGTGTTCACCATCCGCGAGCACAAGGGGAAAATCGCGGGGCTGAACGTCACCATCCTGGGCGACATCCTGTACAGCCGCGTGGCGCGCTCGAACATCTGGGCGCTGCTGAAACTGGGGGCGACCGTGACGCTCTGCGGACCGGCCACGCTGGTGCCGAAAACATTCGAGCAAATGGGCTGTCGCGTGACCTATGACGTGGATGAGGCGATCCGGGACGCGGACATCATCAACCTGCTGCGCATCCAGCATGAGCGCCAGCGCAAGACGATGTTTCCCAGCATCAATGAATACATCCAGCTGTTCGGCCTCAACCAGGCGCGGCTCGCCAAGGCGAAGCCCGACGCGCTGATCATGCATCCGGGACCGATCAATCGCGGCGTGGAAATTGACAGCGACATCGCCGATTCCAGCCGTTCCCTGATTTTGGAACAGGTGACCAACGGCCTGGCCGTGCGAATGGCCGTGCTGTTTCTGGTCAACGGCGGCAAAGGGCCGCAGGAAGTGGCCGGAAATTAGATTTCATTTCCGCTGCCAATAAATCAGGAATCCGCCCAACAATCCCATCGCCACGCCGGCCAGATAATAGTGGGTGGCCTTGCCCATCGGCGCGCCGGTAAATGCCTGGGTAAATTGTGAGCCAATCGAACCGGCCACGTCATGTCCCCGCCACAACAACCACAGGGCGGCGACCAGACAAACAGCGCCGATTCCTTTTTGCATGGTTCCATTTCTCATCATGGATGACTTGCTGAACCCGGTCAGACCTGGAGCAGTTTGATTTGCTCGTTCTCTTTTTCCACGGCTTCGCCGAGGGTTTGCGCCTGACGCCGGCGGCGCTCGATGATGTGTTTGTCCAGCACCGGATCATAGGGCACGGGATACTGGCCGTCGTAACAGGCCATGCAGAAGGATGACTTCGCCAGACCGGTCGCCTTGACCATGCCCTCCTGCGAAAGGTAATGCAGCGAATCGGCGTTCAGGTAGCGGCGGATTTCGTCAACGCTGTGGTTGGCGGCCATCAGCTTGCTCCGGTCGGGAAAATCAATGCCGTAAACGCACGGATGCATGTGCGGCGGACAGCTCACCAGCACGTGAACCTCCCGGGCGCCGGCCTCCTTCAGTGTCTTCACGCGCGCCTTGCAGGTCGTGCCGCGCACGATGGAATCGTCCACAATGACGACCCGCTTGTCCTTCACCAGCGACGCGATGAGGTTCAACTTCACGCGCACGTCGAAATCGCGGATGAGCTGCGTCGGTTGCAGGAAACTGCGTCCGACATAGTGATTGCGAATGAACGCCATCTCGAACGGGATGCCGGATTCCTCGGAATAGCCGAGCCCGGCGCACACGCCGCTGTCCGGCACGGGAATCACCAGATCGGCCTGGACGGGATGTTCGCGCGCGAGCTGGCGGCCCATTTCCTTGCGCACGTTGTAGACGCTGCGCCCGCCAATCGTGCTGTCCGGCCGCGCAAAATAGACGTATTCAAAAATGCAAAACGCCCGGCGCTTGTGTTCGGGAAACGCCTGCACGCTGACGACCCCTTTTTCGTTGATGATGACGATTTCGCCCGGTTCCACGTCACGGACAAATTCCGCCTGGATCTGGTCAAACGCCACCGATTCGCTCGACAACGCCCACGAACCGTTCACCCGGCCGAGCGCCAGCGGCCGAAACCCGAACGGATCGCGCGCGCCGATCAATTCCTTTTCCGTCATGATGACCAGCGAATAGGCGCCTTCGATGCGGCGGAGGGTCTGGACCAGCGTGTTTTCGACGCCGCCCAGCAACGGCTGCGCCAGCATCATGATGATGATTTCGCTGTCCACGCTCGTCTGAAAAACCAGCCCGTGACTTTCCAGTTCGTCGCGCAGCTTCGCCGCGTTGGTCAGATTGCCGTTGTGGGCGACGGCAATCTGGCCGCGCGCGCAGTCCACCGTGAGCGGCTGCGCGTTGCGGAGATTGGACGTGCCCGTGGTCGAATAACGCGTGTGGCCGACGGCCATGTTGCCGACCAAGTCGTGCAGCAGCCTGGGATTAAACACCTGCGACACCAGTCCCATGCCATGGTGCTTGAAAAATTTTCCTTCGTGGCAGGTGACGATGCCGGCGCTTTCCTGGCCGCGATGCTGGAGCGCGTAAAGACCGTAGTAGGTGAGTTCCGCGGCATTCGGGTGGCCGAAAATGCCGAACACGCCGCAGTAATGTTTGGGATAGTCAGTTTGCATCGTAGTCGCGCCCGCCGCTGAATTGTCCCAGACACAAACGCCGCGCGCAAGCCGGAATGGTCGAAACACATGGCGCCCGAAGCAGGCGCAAGACAGAAACGGTCTCCGAATTCATTCATTCGCGACCGGTCTCTTCGTCCTGATTTCAGCGTTGGCTGTACAAACGCGGTGTCACGACGCCAAAGCCGTTCTTCCGCCGCGCCGGCGTGCAATAAAGACCTGCTCGCAGACGAGCTGGAAGCGCTCCTTTCGGCCGGCCTGTAATTTTTATTCGGCGGACCGCTGACCCGCGAGACCGCCTGTATTTTGGCTCAAAAACCAATAAAATCAGCGTTGCGCGAACGTTCTTTGGGGTTATGTTGACGGGTAAATCGGCGCGGGCCGTTTTGCCTGTCGCTTGCTTATTGAACTTTTTGAGATACTGTTTCTATCATGGCTTTAACTAAAGTTAGTTCCACGGTTCACTTCATTTCACGCGGCGCAACGGTGGGTGGGCGCGGCGACACCGCCAACGGCCATTGGGTCCCGAACACGGATGTTTATGCCACGGGCAGCAGCCTGGTCATCAAGGTGGAATTGGCTGGCATGAAAAGTGATAGTCTTGAAATCACGGTGGAGGGCAATCGCCTCCGTATTGCGGGGACCCGGCCGGATGGTTGCCGGGCCGATAAATGCAATTTTTTGGTGATGGAGATCAGTTACGGGCCGTTCGAGAGTGTGCTCGAACTGCCGCCGGGTTACGATCTCAGCCAGGCCAAGGCCATTTATGTGAACGGTTTTCTGCGGATTGACGTGCCCATGGCGCAACCGCACTCCAAAATGACCAAGGTCCCGATTGCCGAGGGAAATTAGGCCGCGCGCAATTCTTTTCCGGCGCAGCGGCATTTAACAACGTATTTGAAGGAACGACGATGACATCGCCGGAGACAGAGTTTGTCAGCATTTTGGGCACCGAAAGTTCCGGACCGCCCCCGCGAATCTCTTCCCGTTCGCTGCCAGACACCCTGCCGATCCTCGGTTTGTCGGACATCGTCATCTTTCCCGGCACCCTCGTGCCGTTGCTCGTCGAGACCGGGCCGAGCCTGAATCTGATTGACGACGTGGTGGCGGGCGACCGGTTGCTGGGCGTGGTTTTGCAGCGCCGGCCCGAGGTCGTCGAACCCAAGCCGGAGGATTTGCACGAAGTCGGCTGCGTTTCACGGCTGGTAAAAATGGTGAAATTTCCCGACGGCACCGCGCGCGTGCTGGTCGAGGGATTATGGCGCATCCGGATCACCGAATATCCGCCGTCCTCACCGTATCTGTCCGCGCATTACGAACTGCTCCGCGATGAAACGGAGGATTCCGTCGAGCTGCAGGCCACCCTGCGCAACGCGCACAAGCATTTCGAGGAAATCGCCAAGATGTCGCCCGCGCTGTCGGACCAGGTCAAAATCGCGGCATTGAACACCGAACATCCCGGCCATTTCGCCGATCTCATTGCCGGGAATTTGAATCTCAGCCTCGAAGACCGGCAAAAGCTGCTGGAAACCATTTCCGTCCGCGAACGGTTGCAGAAATTGCTGCCCCTGCTCAACCGCGAGCACGAGGTGCTGACGCTCAGCTCCAAAATTCAAAATGACGTCGCCTCCTCCATCGCCAAGACGCAACGCGATTTTTTCCTGCGCGAACAGTTGCGCGCCATTCAGCGCGAACTGGGCGAAGGCGAGCCCGGCAGCGGCGAAACCCGGTCGTTGCGTGAAAAAATTGACCAAACGCCGATGCCCGACGAGGCCCGCAAGGCGGCGTTGCTGGAACTGGAGCGCCTGCAACTGACCCCGCCCGCCGCCGCCGAATACGCTGTCGCCCGCAATTACCTCGACTGGATCCTGAACCTGCCGTGGGAAAAGGAAACCGAGGACAAGATTGATTTGAAGGAAGCCGAGCGGATTCTGGACGAACAGCATTTCGGGTTGACGAAAATCAAGGAACGCCTGCTGGAATTTCTCGCCGTCATCAAACGCCGGAAACAAATCAAGGGCCCGATTCTTTGTCTGGTCGGCCCGCCGGGCGTGGGCAAAACCTCGCTCGGCAAAAGCGTGGCGGACGCGCTGGGCCGCAAGTTCGCGCGCATCGCCCTGGGCGGCATGCGCGACGAGGCGGAAATCCGCGGCCACCGGCGGACCTACGTCGGCGCGATGCCGGGAAGAATCATCCAGATGCTGCGCCGCATCGAGAGCCGCAACCCGGTGATTTTGCTGGATGAATTGGACAAGGTCGGCGCGGATTTCCGCGGCGACCCGGCGGCGGCATTGCTGGAGGTTCTGGACCCGGCGCAGAACCATACCTTCACCGATCACTACCTGGATTTGCAGTTCGATCTCTCGCGCGTGCTGTTCATGGCCACCGCCAACTGGCTGGAGCCGATCCATCCCGCGCTGCGCGACCGGCTGGAAGTCATCGAACTGCCCAGCTACACCGAAACGGAAAAACTGGAGATTGCCAAACGGTATCTGGTCCCGCGCCAGATTGAGGAGCACGGCCTCACCCGGCAGGACATAAAATTTACCGACGCCGCGCTGCGCAAACTCATCCGCGATTACACCCGCGAAGCCGGGGTGCGGCAGTTGGAACGTGAAATTGCCGCGCTCTCGCGCAAGGCCGCGCGGAAAATCATTTCCCGCAACGGCGCCGCCGTGGCGCTCAAGCTCGATGCCAAAGGATTGAAGGATTATCTGGGCCACGCGCGGTTTGTTTCCGAAACGGCGGAGAAGATCACCGAAATCGGCATCGCCACCGGACTGGCATGGACGCCGGTCGGCGGCGACGTATTATTCATCGAAGCCACGCGGATGCGCGGCCGGGGCAACCTGCTGTTGACCGGTTCGCTGGGCGAAGTCATGAAGGAAAGCGCGCAAACGGCGATGAGTTATCTGCGCAGCCAGTCCAAATTGATCAACCTGGATATGCGCGATTACAACAAGTTCGACATTCACATCCATGTGCCCGCCGGCGCGACGCCGAAAGACGGGCCCAGCGCCGGCGTGACCATTGTGGCGGCCCTGGCGTCGCTGCTGACCAAACGGCGCGTGCGTTCCCGCCTCACCATGACCGGCGAAATCAGCCTGCGCGGCCGCGTGTTGCGTATTGGCGGCGTCAAGGAAAAGGTGCTGGCCGCGGTGCGGTTTGGAATGAAGGAAATCATCCTGCCGGAACAAAACAAGGCGGACTGGCTGGACGTGCCAACGGAGGCGCGCGCGAAACTCAAAGTCCATTTCGTCCATTACATTTCGGATGTTCTCCGGCTGGCGCTGGAACCGAAATGAACCGGTGGCTTGCATCTGTCGCCCTGGGTTGGTTTGCCGCCGTGGGCGCGACCGCGGCCGCGACGGATGAATCGCCCGACGCAACGATTCAAGGACAACAACTGGCGCAGCAACTTTGCCATCTGCGCCCGACCGAAAATTTTACCAACTCCGGCACTTTGATCATGCGCAGCCGGGACGGCAAACGTCTGGCATTCCCCGTGAAATGCCAGGCCACCGCCGCGGCCGACAACTGGGAAATTTCCTACACGGCAACGCAGTGGAGTAAAAACAGCAATATCTGGAACACGAGCCAGATCACCATCCAGGTGGAGCACTCCGACTCGCGGCCAAACCGGTACGAGCAACGGGTATCATCGGAGCAAGGCGTAATCTCGAAAGGTCCGGGCTCGAGGGCGTTCGCCCTGGACCAGCACGGAATGCCGGTGAAGCCGGGGGCGACCCATTCGTCCGTCACTCTGGCCGTGGCCGGTCAGGGGGTTTTCGCGCCGTTTGCCGGCTCGGATTTCTGGGTCGCGGATTTGGGCCTGGAATTTTTTCACTGGCCA
Source organism: uncultured Verrucomicrobiae bacterium (assembly GCA_963762585.1). Taxonomy (GTDB): domain Bacteria; phylum Verrucomicrobiota; class Verrucomicrobiia; order Limisphaerales; family UBA11358; genus UBA11358. Next base: position 13,248 of record CAVXLF010000010.1, on the reverse strand, counting down.
GCGCAGACAATTTTGCGGCACGAAATGCGGCGGGGCCGTTCCTGCCAGGTATTGGAAAGCACGAATCCAAATCCGGCCCCCGGCAGCTATACGCGGGTGGTTTCGTGGATTGACCATGAGACGCTCGGCATCGTCCAGGCCGAGGCTTACGATGCGAAGGGAAGATTGCTGAAGGAATTTTTCCCAAAATCGTTCAAAAAGGTGAACGGCCAATGGGAACTTCAGGAGATGGAAATCCGCAATGACCAGACCGGGTCGCATACCTGGTTGGAATTTGATTTGAAGCCCCCGGAATGAGATTGGGAATAAGTCGGCACGCCGGGCGCTTGACTTTGGCGCCGTGGCGGCCCAGGCTCGCGGCCTTGGTATGAGCGTGATGTTTCGCTTGAAGCTTTTGATGGTTTGTGCCTGTTGCGTTTTCAGCGTTGGGCCGGGACAGCGCGTGCTTGGCGGTGACACGAACTCCGCAGTCATTTCCCCCCGTCAGGCCCAGGACAAAATCGCGCAGGATTCGTTGAACGCCTTTCTTCAGATTCAGGAACAGATTCACAGCACGCAATTGCTCATCGAGAGCAACCGGGTGGCGGCCTCCGCCGAGGCACAGCGTACGGCCGCGGACATGACCGCGCGCATCCAGCTGCTCGAGCAAACCATGGCGACGCAAAGGGCCGGTGAAATCGAGGCGACGCAAAGGGCTCAGCGGCTCATGTTGATTTTGGCCGGCCTGTTCGGCGTCGTGGGCCTGACCGCCATGCTCTTCATGGCCTTTTTCCAGTGGCGCGCCGTCACGCGGCTGGTTGAACTGTCCACCCTCCATCCCTCGGCGCTGGCGGGCCGGGGCACGGCACCCCTGCTGCCCGCCGGTGAAGCGACCGTGCAATTGTCGAGCGCGCGTTTGTTCAACGCCGTGGAACGCCTGGAAAAGCGGATTCTCGAACTGGAACACACCGCCCGCGCACCGTTGGCCGAAGCCACCGCGTCAACGGCTGACGGGCACAATAACGGCACGCCGACGGCATCGGCCGCCCCAATCAAGAACGTTGCCAGTTTGCTTGCGGAAGGCCTGTCGTGGTTCAATGGCAACGAACCGGAGAAGGCCCTGGAATGCTTCGACCAGGCTTTGGCCATTGACCCGAAACATGCCGAGACCTTGATTAAAAAGGCGGGCGCGCTCGAAAAGTTGAACCGGTTTGAGGAGGCCATCGCCTGTTACGACAATGCGATTGAAGCGGACGGTTCCATGACCATTGCCTACCTCCACAAGGGCGGCCTGTTCAATCGCATGTCGCGCTACGAGGAGGCGTTGCAATGCTACGAACACGCCCTGCATACCCATGACAAGAGAAACACCGACGTGAAAACTGCCGCCTAGTTTGAATTGAATTCCAGGCGGTTGTGAACGCGCTCGGTTTCAAGCTGGCGGCGGATCATTTCAATCTTGAGCTTCAATAATTCGCGGTTTTCCTCGGTTCGCGCGGTGAGTTCCTTCTGCAGTTCCTGAATGCGCGCTTCGTAAGAGTGTAATCGTTCCTGCATGGGCGCCTGCACGGAGTCGAGACGGCGGATCATCGCGCCAATCTCCAGGGCCGCTTCTTCCTGCGCCTTCAGCAGTTCACGGCGTTGCGTGGCCAGTTCCTGGACCACCGTCTCCTTGAGCACCTGCGCCAGATGCGGCGCCAGACTGGCGCGAGCGGCGGCCTGGGCCTGTTCCGCCCGTCGTTCCGCCTCAAAGGCGCGTTTACGCAAGGTTTCCAACTCCGCGTTGGTCGCATTGGCTTCGACCGGGGGGACATGCGTCAGCGAACGGGGGCGAAGGATCATGGGTGCCGGCTGCGCCTTGAGAGCCAGTGCAATGATTTCATTCGCGACCACCGTACCGTCCACGCCGCAAACCGGACACCGCACCGGTGCGGGCATGCGACCGTTCAGTGGATACACGTCGAAGGCGTATTTCTGGCCGCAATGGCAAACGATTTTGACGGGTACTTTCGAGTCCATCATTCAGGCGCGTACCGGTTTATCGCCGTTACCCCGGACGGAGTCAAGCCCTCAAAACACAGGCGGGCAGCGGCGTTTACCATAAAAAGGATTTTTGTTCGCCGAGCATTTGACTGCCCGACCAGAGCGTGGCCCGCCAGGCGACCAGTTCGCCGAGATCCCGGTAATCCTCACCCGTGAGCATCAAGGTATCCCAGTGACGGAAGAAATGGGGCGCGACCGTTTGTTCGAGCGTGGCCTGGTGCGGCATTCCGTTCCGGGCAATGCTGCGCAGTTCAATCCGCAATTTCAGTTCTGTGCTGCCGGGATTTGACACCTTCCACAAGACATCGAAACGCATGGCCGACTGTTGATCGATGTGCCGGCGGAGATAAGCCTGGTAGGCGTCGCGATCGTAAAGGCTCGGCGACAGCGCCTCATGCCCTTTGAGATCGAGGAAAAAAGGCAGGGCTTTGACCACCCGGCCGGCGACGGCGTCGCCGGCCAGGGCCGCTGAAAGCGAACCCAGCAACAGCAAACTCATCAGGAGCCGACGCATGCCAAAACGATAACCAGCGACCGGTTGAACTCAACTGCTATTTCGATTATTTCCAGTAAAAGCTTAGCACCTGGATGTCCGTGGGCGAGTTGCGGTAAAGAATCGCCACATATTCGCGATGATAATCACCAATCCGGGCGGTCACGTGAACCTCAAAGGTAAAGCTGCGGGTGGTGCAAATCCGGGACAGGGAGGCGACCAGTGATGGACTCAGACCCGCGCTGACAAGTTGTTGCGGGGTTTGGAAAGGCGTGTCGTCCTCCGTGCCCTCCATACCATCGGGTCCATCGCGAAATTTGATGATATTTTGCGCGGCGTTTTCGTCCACCCCGGGAATCATCTGCAGCACGTTTTCGTCGGCGGTGTTGATGTTGATGCTGCCGCTGGAAATCGGGGTGAAAATGTCCTTCAATCCGAAGGGATAGTCCGCCGCCTGATTGGGGGCATTCACAAAGCCGAGTTTGTGCTGAAACGCGGCCGGCGTATGATTGGTGGCGCTGCCGCCCCAATAGATTTCCGGGTGGTCCGCAATGCCCCGGACCAGCAGCAATTCCGACAGGTCGTCAATCGGCGCGTTCTTGGCATAATAGGGCGGATTCAAACTCTGATAATAATCGCTCTCGGCGCCGGTAAGGCGCGGATTATCGTCCGTATCAATCCAATCCTGAATCGAATCCGAGATGATGGACATGCTGTCCGCGCCCGCGCCCATCAAGGTCAGCGCCTGCTGCAAGGCGGCGGCATTGGCGGTGTTGATGTTCACCTTGCGCTCGAGATCAATGATTTTGACCGAAACAAACCCGTCGCCGACCTGATAATTGTCCAGCGAAAGGCCGGCCAGGGGACTGTTCGATTCAGCGAGACCGCCCGGTCCGCCGGCCCAGACCTGGTTGAGCGCATCATAAGGTTCGCCCGTGATTTTCATTTGCTCCGCCAAAACGTAACGCGCCAATTCCACGCCTGAACGGCCCAGCCAGAGCAATTGCTGTTCGTGGTCGGCGTTCTGCGCCAGTTTGGTTTCAACCTTCATCGAAGCCACGAAGATTGCCGCCATGACCGACAGCACAAAAATCGTGATCATCACGATGATGAGCGCAATGCCCCGCGGCCTGGTGGAAAGGGAAATTTTCATCACCGTCTGGTTTGCGCCACCACGGGCACCGCAATCGACGGAATGGCCACGATGCGGGTGACGCCCAGCTGCGGTCCGGTGTCGCCGTAAATATCGTCCTTCTTTCCCCCCAGCACGAGCGTGAAGCGCACCAGCGTGGGAATTTGATTTGTGTCCGCCCATTTCTTCGACCAATCGGTCGTGTTCGGATCCCAGCATTCGCAGACAAAGCTCTTTACATTGCGGGCGAGCACCAGCGGGTGATTCTGCTCGTCCGGCGACATGTCCATGAGAATCGGGTTCTGCCGGAGCACCAGATCCTTTTCCGAATCCGGCCCGGGCTCGACCGAGAATATCACCCGGCGCACATTAAAATCACCAAACTCACCGTTGCGCGGAAAATCGTCCGGCAACCGCGCCGTGAAGCTGAGCAGCGGTTCGGTGCCGTTTTGGACAACGAAGGTGTAATAACGTCGGGAGGCCTCAAATGACTGAACGCAGGTCAGCGCGTCCTCAATCGTCCACACCGCCATGCGCCGGCGCTGGACCTGGGCCGTGGCTTCCTGGCCCACCTTCGTGGCCCGCAGGATGAACATCCATGACGAGTAAATTGCCACCATCACCATGCTGAAAATCGCGATGGCGAGCATGATTTCGAGCAACGTAAACGCTCCGGAACGAGATTTTTTAATCCAGTGCATGATGGGTCAGGGCTGCGTCGGCGAATTCGGGCTGTAAAGCAGGATGCTCATTTTGGAAACCACCTCCCGGTCGCCGGAAGCGCTTTGAATGATGAAATCCGCCTGGTAAAGCTTGTCCGTCTGCACCTCCTCAATGTCGCGCGTCCACGTGTAGCCCTGATATGAATCCCCGAGCAGATCGCTGAGATTGCCTGATTTGAGGCCTGTCGCCAATTGGTTGGTTTGCGACAACTCGGCCGCCAGCGCCCCCGCGTCCACCATCGGCCGTTGCAACCGCCGGGCGTTGGCCAGCGAATTGGAGACCAGCGACAGGATGACAAATGTCGCGGTGCAAAACGCAACCATGGCAAACATCACCTCCAAAAGGGTGAAGGCGCGCCGGTGGGTTTGCGGCCGGTCAGGTTGGGTCTTCATCGCATCACTTCCACGGACGCCAGCCCGGTGGTCACTTCCAGGGTGATTTTCCGGTACTGATCACCGTCGTGCAGCACCAGGGTCATTTCATCGCTGGTGCCGTTCGGAAAAAAACGCACCCGTGCCTCATCCGCGTCCTTGTACTCGAGCAAATTGATGTCGAGCATGTCAATGCCAACGCTGGCGTCGAACTGGGCGGAGTTCAGTGGCGACGTGCTGGAACCGGAGGTTTTGGCCTCGCCGGCCGGCGCATCCGTTAAAATAAAACCCGCCGTCGAGTTGGTGGTGGCCATACCGCCCAAGGCAACCTCCCCCGCCCGCGGATGAAAAACGACACTCATGGGCGCGCTTTTCAGAATCGCCTGGGCGCGGGCGTGACTGCAAATGTTCATCACGTCATTGACGGCTTTGCGCAAGGGTTCCTGGTGCATCGTCTGCAGGATCGCCGGCACAGTCATGGTCATCATCAAGCCGATGATGGCCACGACCATCATGATTTCAAGGAGGGTAAAGGCTTGGGCGCGCCGAGGGTTGAAGTTTGCGGTTTGGTTGCCAAAAGCGCCTCCCCGGCGCAGAACCTGCCCGCGGCACTCAACTCCCGGCTGGGGGCCGCGTGGCATCACATCCCCCCCGCCGAGTTGCCGATGTTGGAAATCATCGAGAACATTGCACCCAGCACGGCCACCAGCAAAAGCCCGACCACGACGGCCATGCCGACGATCAGCGCCGGTTCGATCAGATTGGTCGTCACCCGCAAGGCAATGTTCAATTCATTTTCGTAAGTTTCAGCGACATTGTTCAGCGCGCCGGCGACGTCGCCCGTCTCTTCGCCAATTTTCACCAGATCCACCATCAACTGCGGAAACACCTTGCTCTGCGCCAGGGGCTGGGCAAGCGTCTTGCCATCCGTCACCGCATCGCGGGCCTTGGCCGTCGCCTCCTTGATGACGAGGTTGGGGATGACCTGCTCGGTGATTTTCAACGCCGTGAGCACCGGCACACCGTTCTGGAGCAGGGTGCAGAGCGTGCGTGCGAACTGGCTGTAAAGGTTCAGGCAGATCACCGGGCCCAAAAGCGGGGCCTTCATTTTCCACTCATCAATCCGACGCCGCCCGTTCGCGGTGGATTGAAAGCGCTTGAACAAAATCACGGCCAAAATGAGAACCACGACCATCAACCACCAGTAGTTTTTGAAGGCGTCACTGACGCGAATCAAAAGCACCGTCATCAGCGGCAACTGGTTGAACCCCATGTCGCCGAAAATCGACATGAACCGGGGCAGGATGAAGGTCATGAAAAAAATGATTATGCCCACGCCCACACAACAAACCACGGCCGGATAAATCAGCGCCGAGGTAAACTTGGCCTGCACCTGGGCGAATTTTTCAAAATGATCGGCCATGCGCCGAAGCACGTCCACCAGCGCGCCGCTCTGCTCACCGGCACGGACCATGTTGATGTACAAATCGGAAAAAACCCGCGGCTGCTGGGCCATCGCGTCGGACAGGCTGCGGCCTTCCGTCACCTCCTGCCGCAGTTGGCGGCTCACCTCCGAGGGAATGCCCTTTGACTGCAGATAGGTCATGCTTTGGAGCGCCGTCGCCAGCGGCATTCCGGCTTGCAGCAGATTCGCCAATTGCTGGGTGTACGTGGCCAGCTCCTGCAATTTCGGCTTGCGCTGCTGCTGCAGCTGCGCGCGCAGCGTCGGCGGCAAAAACGCCAGAAAATCCACCTTTTGGCCGGCGCTCTTGCCGTTGGCCACCGGACCGCCTTTGGAAACATCCACGGCGACCGGGAAAAGCCCGAGCCGTTCGACTTGCGCCAAGGCCGCCGCGCGGTCGGCGACGTCCAGAACGCCCTCGACCAATTCACCGCTGCGGCGGCGCGCCCGATATGAAAATTGCGGCATGCTTCCTTTATCTAAAACCGTTGTGGGTCAAAAGTTTCAATCAGGCCGGCCGGGCGCCGCGCTCACGCGACCACGGCGGTAGCCTTCCAAATCCAGTGTCACGTGCGCATATCCTATGCCTTTCAACGCCGCGGTCACTTTGGTCAAAAGGCCGTCCGCTACAAATCGCGGAATTTCCGCCGGCCCCAGCTCAATCCGGGCGAGCGGCGTGGAAGTCCAAGGTCCCGCGTCCAAGATCCCGGGTTGTTTGTCGGCGGGTCCGGACTTCTGATTTTGGACCGGGGGCCTGGGGCCTGACTCGTGATGCCGCACCCGCACGTCGTGAAAACCCAGATCGCGCAACACGTTTTCCGCGGCTTCAATCATGCGCAGCTTTTCCGGCGTCACCGGCTCGCCATGCGGCACCCGCGAACTCAGGCACGCCATCTGCGGCTTGTCCGCCGTCGGCAATCCGAGTTGGGCCGACAACTCGCGGATTTCCGCCTTCGTCAAGCCGGCCTCCTTGAGCGGCGCGCGCACTTGAAATTCCGCCGCCGCCTGGACACCTGGGCGAAAATCACCCGCGTCGCTCGCATTTTCGCCATAGGCAATCACCGCCAGATGTTCCGCGCGCGCAACCGGCGTCAATTCCTCGAATAATTCATGCTTGCAGAAATAGCAGCGGTTGACCGGATTGGCCGTGTAATTTTCATTTTCAAATTCCTGCGTCCGGATGACGCGCACCGGAAACGCAAACCGTTCCGCGATTTCCAGCGCCTCGGCCAGCTCGCGGCGCGGCAAACTCGGCGAATCGGCGATGACCGCCAGGGATTTTGCGCCGAGGACTTCATGCGCCACGCGCGCCAGGAACGCGGAATCCACGCCGCCGGAATAGGCCACGAGGCATGAACCGTAGTGGCGCAGCCGGGCGCGCAGTCCTTCCAGCTTGTTGGCAACCATGGCTTAAACTGGCATTTCTTCCCGCACTTGTCGAGCCGGTCCAACCCGAATCAGGCTTGACGCGCGCGGCAATTTTGATTGTCTTGTCAGCAACATGAAAACAATATTTTTCCCAGTACTCGCAATGCTGGCGCTGATCGCCACCGGTTGCGTCTCCACGGTCAGCGACACCCAGACGATGGGCATGCCGTTCGGGCGGGACTCGGTCGCCGGCCGCTATCAGCGCCCGGTGGACGAAGTTTATCGCGCGGCGATTCAGGTCATCAACAACGACGGCACACTGCTCACCGAATACATCCCGCACGACACCACGAATGTGGTGCGCGCGTTCCTGGGCCGAGTGAACCAGAACAAGGTGTGGATGCGCGTCGAAGCCGTGGATCCGCAAATCACCCAGATCACCGTGGAAGCCCGGACCAAGGCCGGCCTGCAGGACCTGGACATGGCCCACGAACTGGAAAAGGAAGTCGCGCTACAGCTGGCGCGGTGACCTTTGTTTTAGCCCGATATTCTGTTCGTAAACGCCGAGCTTCACGCCCGGCGTTTCTTGTTTTCCCTTGAGTTCAAGTTTCAACCGCCCCAGCCGCGTCCGCGCCATCTCCCCCGCGGCCAGATCGGGAAAGCGCTCGATGATCCGCTCCAGGGTGCCGCGCACCGTTTCGTAGTCCGCGCCCCGTTGAACCTGCAAATCCACCAGCAAATTCAGCCAGTGCGCCACCCGTTTTGCCGGCTGATTGGGCGTCTCAATCAACTGGTTCAATTCGCCCGCCGCCAGATCCAGCCGCTGGTAATGCCCGGCGTAAAGGACCGCCAGCTTCTCGCGCGCCTCGGTGTCGAGCGGATGCTGCTCCAGATGTTTCACATAATCGGCCGCGAGTCTGGCCGGGTCCGTTTCATCGGGAATCAAATCTTTCATCGAGTCACGCAGCCCGGCACTTTTCACGCCTTCCGGCACGGCCAGCGGCTGGCGGTCGAGTGACGCCAGCCATTGTTCTTCCGTGCCCCCCAGATGGGCAACGCGCTGCGCGGCCTGCAACGCCAGTTCCGTGTCGGGGAACCGCGCCACGATCTTTTCCAGGGCGGCGCGCGCGGAATCGGCGTCTTGCGCCAGCTTGAGATGCCAGTCGGCCAGCTGGTTCATCGCGGCGGCAAACTGTCGCGGCGGCGGATTGGGCTGGTCGCAGAAATGGTTCAACGTAATCTCCGCGCCGGGCAAATCCTGCAAATCCTCGGCCTGGATGCCGGCCAGCAACGCCACGCCTTCAAAATCGTTCGGGAACCTGGCCAGCTGCTCGCGAACCGCCACCACCGCTTCGAGAAATTCGCGGCGCTTTCGCCGCGCCTGCGCAATGGAATAATACGGTTTCGGCTCCGGTGGCTCATCGCCGCCGTCAAAAAGCGAAGTAAATGGTTTGGCGATGGCCGAAACAATTGTCAGTCCCCAGATGATTACCATCAGATTACCCCAAACCACGGCCAGCAAAATTCCGCCAATAGCTTCAAACCCACCCCGGCTGACTGCGGGCATAATGACCCAAATGTAGCTGGCGATCAGAGGCAACGTGATGAGCCATTTGAGGATCAAGAGCGGGGGATTTTCACTGCGCCGGATTGACCGGATAAAAAGCCAGCCTATGCACCCTGTCCCGATGACGGGGAAAATTATGTTTCCCAAGATTTCGAAAACCAGGTTCATGGCGATGAGGCAAAATTCGTACCGTTTACCGGCAAGTTCAAGCGGATAGTGCAAATTCCGGGCGCTTCCGCACCGGATCCTCAACCGTACCGATACGGTTTCTCCATCGCAAAGGTGTTTGGCAGATGCCGCACCTCGCGCACATTGCCTTCCGTTAAAAGCACTTCCACGATGTCGAACCGGATTTTTACCTGCGGCTGTTTCAGCAGCCGCAGGTAATCCAGCGCCGCCCGCGAGAGCCGCCGGCGCCGGGCCGCGTTCACGGCCGCCGCCGGGCGCGTCCATTCCTCCGACGAACGGGTTTTGACCTCGATAAACGCCAGGCAGTCGCCGTCGCGAAAAATCAAATCCAGCTCGCCCCGTTCGGATCGATAATTGGCCGTGAGAAATTTCAAACCTCGCCGCTGCAAAAATTTTTTGGCCGCGCGCTCACCGAGTTCGCCCCGCCGCAGATGCTCCGGCTGAACCTTGCCCGCAAATGGCGATTTAAGACGCTCGAATAAGTTCACAATCTGTTTTAGCCACAGATAACCCCAGATTGGCACAAATGGAAAATCCATCTGCGTTTCATCTGTGTCAATCTGTGGCCGGAAACAATTCCGTTTCCTCCGGCTTGAGCGGCGCGAAACTTTTCCGGTGGATCGGACATGGCCCGTGCGCCGCAATGGCCGCCAGATGTCGCGCCGTGCCATAACCCTTGTGTTTGGCGAATCCGTACGCCGGCCATTGCCGGTCAAATTCGAGCATCAGCCGGTCGCGGGTGACCTTGGCCAGCACGCTCGCGGCGGCGATCGAATAACTGCGCGCGTCGCCCTGGATGATCGCGGTTTGCGGCACGCGCATCGTTTTGACCGCGCGTCCATCCACCAGCGCGTGCTGCGGCTGCGGATGCAATTCCGCCAGCGCCGCATTCATCGCCTCATGCGTTGCGCGCAGAATGTTGATTTCGTCAATCTGAACGGAATCCATTTGCGCGACGGCAAATTCCACCTCGCTGCAGGCGGTGAGAAACGCGAAGAACCGGTCCCGTTGCGCGGCGGTCAGTTGTTTGGAGTCGTTCAACCCTTCGAGTTCGCGCGGCAGACCGGCTTCCACCCACTTCGCCGGCAGGATGGCTGCGGCCGCCACCACCGGCCCGGCCAGCGGCCCGCGCCCGGCTTCGTCCACCCCCGCCACGCGCGTCAGGCCGCGCCCACACAACGCGCGCTCGAATTCGAAACGGTCAATAACAGCTGCCCGGGCCATTGTGGTTCCGAGCCTAGCGCGTTCGGCTGAGTTGTCAGCTTGTTTTTTGGGTCGCGCGAAGGATGCGAAGGATGCGACGGTAACATTTTACTTCGCCACCTTCGTTACCTTCGCGCGAGAAAAAACTGTGTTTTATCTGTGTTTCATCTGTGGCTAAATTAAACCCATGAAAATCGAATCCCTTCACGTCGGCATGTCAGTTCGCCATCCGCAATACGGCCTTGGAACGGTCCGGGCCATTTCTGAAGTGGCGGCGGACATCCAGTTCAATGACGGCAAACACTCCGTCGCGCCGGAATCCGCCGGGCTTGAACCCGCCGAACCCCAGGTGGCCGTGAGCGGCTTGATTCTTCCGCTCAAACAGTTTGTCGAACAAACGCTGGACGAAGCGGTGCGAAAACTGGGCCTGGAAAAGCCGGCGACGGTCATCGAACAACTCGGCGCGCGCTGGCACGGCGGCAAAGCGGTTCTGCATCCATCCGATCCCACGCTCCAGACCAAGGAAATCCCGCTCGAAACCTTCTTCCACAAAATCGTCATGGTGCGGAACAATCTCCGCGTGCTGGAACAGAAGCTCAACGCCCATGAAAAGCTGACCGACGGCGAGAAAGTGGAGATGCAGCAATACCTCACGCGTAGCTACGGCTCCCTGACCACGTTCAACGTGCTGTTCAAGGAAAAGGAAGAACAGTTTTGAACGCGCCGGAACACATCGCTTTCCAGCTGTCAGAAGTCAAACCGGAACGCCAGCAGAACGGAGTGCGTCCGGGCGCCTCGAAAGCCCACGTCAAAATTGGGAGACGGCGGATAACTGAAGGTCGGATCGCCGGTGGCAAAGTATTTGTAGCCGAGGTCGAGCGATATTCGGGGATTCAACCGGAAACGCAATCCCGCAAACACCTGCCCGGCAAACACCACGTCGTTTTCACTGCCAGTGACCATCGTGGCACCGTCATTGAAATTGTCGGTGTTAAAAACCACATCCGCACCGCCGATCCCGGCGCCAATGTAAGGAACCAAATTGGTGCGCGGAATCGGATACGACACCGTGACGTTGACGAGCAGCGGCACATTGTACAAATCCGAGTTTGCCGATGAAAATCCTGGTACGTTGCTGATTTTCGCGCCGATCAACCCGGTTTCAAAATCCACGGCCACATACTTGTTGAAATCCCAGCCGAAGGCCGCGTCCAGGGCCAGACCGGTCTGGAAATCCATCGGACTGGAAACTGAGCTGCCAAATTGGGTAAGCCGGCCGGTTTGGAAAAAGGATGGACCGATGCCAAGGCGAAACATGGGACCGGCATCGGGTGGCAAATAATAATAGGTTTGCGCCGGCGCCGCGGCGGCGCCGAGGCAAAGTGTCAGCACAGCAACCATCGAAACGTCCCGGCATTTCATAATTGTCCTTTCGTTCGCTTGCGGAAGTTTGGCGTTTTCAATTCGACACGCCCGCCGGCAAATCAGTTCAACGCAAATAATACGAACCCAGGAGGAAAAATGTTACACACCTTGCCTCGAACTATTTCGGCAATTGCAACCCCACCTTGTCCGCCACCTGCGCCACATCCTTGTCGCCGCGGCCGCTCAGATTCACAATGATCATCTTGTTTTTGCTCATTTTGGGCGCGCGTTTCATGACTTCGGCGATGGCGTGGGCGCTTTCCAGCGCCGGGATGATGCCTTCCAGCCGCGCCAGTTTCATAAACGCTTTGAGCGCTTCGGCGTCGGTCGCGTAGGTGTATTCCACGCGTTTCTGGTCGCGCAGCCAAGCGTGTTCCGGGCCGACCGCCGCGTAATCCAGCCCGGCACTGACGCTGTGCGTCAACTGGACCTGGCCAAATTCATCCTGCAACAGATAGGAACGCGTTCCCTGCAATACGCCCAGCGAGCCGCCTTGAAACCGGGCGGCGTGCTTGCCGGTCTCAATGCCTTCGCCGCCCGCCTCCACGCCCACCATCTTCACGAATTTGTCCTTCAGGAACGGATAGAACAGCCCCATCGAATTCGAGCCGCCGCCGACGCAGGCGATGAGCAGGTCGGGCAGGCGTTCCTCCTGTTCGAGGATTTGCCGGCGCGCTTCGTCGCCGATGACCCGCTGGAAATTCCGCACCATCACCGGATACGGATGCGCGCCGTAAACCGTGCCGAGGATGTAATGCGTCGTGCGCACGTTGGTGACCCAGTCGCGCATGGCCTCGTTGATGGCTTCCTTGAGCGTCTGCTGCCCGGCCTTTACGGACACCACCTCGGCCCCGAGCATTTTCATGCGATAAACATTCAACGCCTGCCGTTCGCAATCCACCGCGCCCATGTAAACGACGCATTTGAATCCGAACATGGCCGCCACCGTGGCGGTGGCGACGCCGTGCTGGCCCGCGCCGGTCTCGGCAATGATGCGCGTCTTGCCCATGCGTCTGGCGAGCAGGACTTGGCCGATGCAATTGTTGATTTTGTGCGCGCCGGTGTGGAGCAGGTCTTCGCGCTTGAGATAGATTTTGGCGCCGCCGAGTTCCTGGGTCAGCCGTTCGGCAAAATAAAGCGGCGTGGGCCGGCCGCAAAATTCCCTGAGGTAATACTCGAATTCACGCTTGAACGCCGGGTCCTTTTGCGCGCGGCGATATTCGTCTTCCAGTTCCTGCAACGGGTGAATCAACGTTTCGGGCACGAAACGGCCGCCGTAAGGCCCGAAATGGC
>CAVXLF010000009.1:0-150558 GCA_963762585.1 uncultured Verrucomicrobiae bacterium | reverse complement strand
CGCCGGCGATTTTCCTCCACGAGCCGCGCGTAGGGAAATTCCCGTTGCGGATATTTGTAGAGCATTTTCAGATAGGAATGCGTCGGCGTGGCATCAAGGTAATAGTAAAGTTCCTTGACGTCTTCGCCGTGATTGCCTTCGGCGTTCGAGAGGCCGAACAGCCGCTCCTTCAAAATCGGGTCCTGGCCGTTCCACAGTGCCAGCGAAAGACAGAGGCGTTGTTGTTCATCGCTGATGCCGGCGAGACCGTCCTCGCCCCAGCGATAGGCCCGGCTGCGGGCGTGGTCATGCGGAAAATATTCCCAGGCCGTGCCGTCGGGACTGTAATCCTCGCGCACGGTGCCCCACTGGCGTTCCGAAAGATACGGCCCCCACAGCTGCCACGGGGTTGCGCCGGTGTGAGCTGCCAGACGTTCCTGTTCTGAATTCATGCTCGTTTCAACCGCCGGTCTCAAATCCCGGATACAGCGTCATGCCGCCGTCCACGAAGATGCTTGTGCCGTGAATGTAATCCGAATAATCCGATGCCAGCCAGATGGCGGTGTGCCCGATATCGCTTGGTTCGCCGATGCGTTTATAGGGTATCAGCTTCATCAATTTGCGATAAGCCTCGGGCGTGCTCCAGGCCTGCGTGTTGATGGGCGTGCGGATGGCGCCGGGACAGATGGAGTTCACCCGGATGCGCCAGGGCGCGACCTCCTGGGCGATGCTCTTCATCAGCATCATGATGCCGCCCTTGCTGGCCGCGTAATTTACGTGGCCGGCCCAGGGAATGACCTCGTGCACCGAACTCATGCAGATGATTTTGCCGGCCGCGCAGGAAATTTCCGGGCGGATGCCGCGGCGCTTGAATTCCCGGATGGCCTCGCGCGCGCACAGGAATTGTCCGGTGAGATTCACGTCAATCACCAGCTGCCAGTCGGCCAGCGTCATGTCTTCGATGGGCGAATCCTTTTGCAGCCCGGCGTTGTTGACCAGGATGTCAATCGTGCCGAATTCCTGGATCATTTTCTGGAACATTGCCAGCACCTGGTCTTCCCGGTGCACGTCAGCCTGATGCGCGTAAGCTTTTACGCCGAACCCGGCCGCCGACTTTACGACCGCTTCCGCGGCTTCGGGATGACTGACGTAATTGATGACGACATCCGCGCCTGCCTCGGCCAGCGCCAGCGCGACGGCCTCGCCGATGCCGGAATTGGCGCCGGTGATAAGCGCCTTTTGGCCTTTCAAAACCTTGTTGACGGGACAGGACGGCATGACCGCCTGCGGCAGTTTTTCCTCCTGCAAATGCCGGCGCATCAATTGTTCGTCCGGGGACATGGCCGGAGAGGGACCGGCCGGTATTTGGGTTCCAGATATTGGATTCATGGTTTCAATTCGCCACCCTGGTTTTCACATTCGCAATTCTTTGATTCGGAGCCGTCAAAAAATCTCCGGCCCTGACGGTTGTCGCGATTCATAGCCCTATGGCGGGAACTGCCATAAGACAGGAAGTGGATGAACGGCGTTCAATTGCGTTCCATACTGTTACCGCGATGGTTTGAACCGGGATTCACCACGAATAATGCACGGTGTAGCTGACGATTTTTTCCTCATCAGGTTTGACCGGCACGCGAAACTCGATGGTTTGCGAATCTTTCTTCGTGAAGTCATCCGACTTCTGCGTGATTTCCCAATTGTTCCACCGATAGAGCTGTTCCACCACGCGAATTTCGACCGGCTCCGACTTGCGATTGCGCAATTTGATCTCGAACGACTCATCCATCCATTTGTCGCCGGTGTCCACGTGAAAATTCGTCTGCTTGCGTTCGCCCACCAGGTCGAAGGCATTGCCGGTCGTCACGCGGATCGTCTCGTTGCGCGGCGTATGGTCAATCTGGTCCTCGCCCACAAACTGCAACTGGCCGTCATCATCACGGCGATAAAACCGCAGCCTGCCCGCGGGCAGCGCGATGCCGAGATGATTTGTTTCCGCGTTCACAAACTCGCGCATGACCATGATTTTTTTGTTTCCTCCCGTGCCGTAACCCTGGTCGTAGTTCAATCCGCCGTAGAAACGATAATCCGCCGCGCCAGCATAGACATAAATCGTGGGAGCAAACACCTCCCCGGCGTGAACGAATTCAACCTGCTTGGTCTCCCGGTCATGCAAGGTCGTCGGCCGCGCAATCGAATACAGATGAAACTCGTCGAAGGCTTTTTCGGTGACGGCCGGCGCATTCATCGCTTCCCGCGTCATCATTTGTGCCAGCCCGCCCCGCGCCATCGAATATTCGACCGGCTGGATCCGATTCACGTCGCCCGCCATCAATTTAATTTTGGCGTCACGAAAGGTCTTGCCGCTCTGGTTGTTCATCGTGATCCAGCCGACCAAATCCACATTGTCGCCTTTTTCCGGCGAAACCAGGTTGTAACTCGCGCTCCAGTTTAGACCTTCAGTAATGTAGCCGACCTCGGCGTCAAATTTGCCGGGCTTGTCGGATTGCAACAGCCAGTTGAGCGTCGGCTTCAAAACCGTGTCATCGCCGAGATCAGGAAACAGAGGCATTCCTGGCAGACTGAATTGCAGCTTGCCGTTCACCTCGATGATGGGTTGTTCCGGACCAGCGCCGGGCACGTAGCCGCTGCGGATGATTTTGCCGGGAATGAGTTCGCGGGCCTGCGTGTTGTCCTTCGTGCGGACGGCTTCAAAATCAATCGTTTTGCCCTCGAACAATGACAGCAGCAATTCCTGCGAGACCGGGTCATTGCGGTAATTCTGCTCCAAAATCTGGAGCGAACGATCGCCGGCGGGGTCGCGCAGAATCACCGAATCCGGCTCCACCTGTGCCGTCGCTTCGGTGTAACGCACCGCGTTGACGCCGGATTTGAGGTCGAGCGGCACCGTATCACGCACGACCGCGAAGTTTTGGTTGTAAATGGTGAGGGCGGGCTGGGCGATCACACTGGCGGGCGCCAGCGCGCCGGCCAACACCAGAATCGAGGTCAAATTTTTCATAATCGTTTTAGTTGGCTCAAGCTGGATTCGCTTTCTCGTTGGGACGGCGCCAACCCGGAAATACTCCGGCGCTGAAGTTATGACAAGGCGATTTGACGGCTCGCCAAGCCGAAGCCCGCATTCTTGTCGCTGGATGAGTCCGTCGTCACGCTCGCGCCATGATGAGTGAAGGCTGGCTTGCCGGGTCGTAGCTCATCGCGTTGCGATGAGGGAAGACTGGTGCCGGTGGTCGGACTCGAACCGACACGACTTTTTACGGTCCCAGGATTTTAAGTCCTGTGCGTCTGCCATTTCGCCACACCGGCCTTCAAGGGAAAACGCTAATCGCGAAATGCCCCAAAAGGAAGCGCGAACTTGAAGGCCGATTTGACCGCGAACCACGCGACATTTCCAAATCCCAATCGTTCGCGTATTTCGTGTATTTTGCGGTTTAAGCATGTCGTCGGGCTGAATGGCGGGAACGTCATCACCTTTCCAACCTGAAATTCCCGTGCTTGTCGGCGATGCCGGCTTGGTGTTAACGTCGCTCATCCGATTCGTGAAAAGCAATTTAGACATGCCAAAAAATGAACCGCTTTCAGCCAGGGTGGTTGAACATTTCGGTCAGGAAATATGAATGCCCCTAGCTTAAAGACTCTGGCCGTCGGCCTGGGACTGTGCCTTGCCGCTGACAACCTGATGGCACAGGTCACGCAGACGAATCTGTACTCGTTCGGCGGCCTGCCCGATGGGGAGGTTCCAGTGGCCGGGCTGGTGCAGGGCAGCAACGGCAATTTCTACGGCACAACCTCTGCCGGCGGGACGAGCTTCAACGGCGGCACCATATTTCAGATCAGTCCCAGCGGCAGCTACTCGAATCTGTACTCGTTCGGCAGCCAGCCCAACGATGGGTCGCAACCTCAAGCCAGGCTGGTGCAGGGCACCGACGGCAACTTCTACGGCACGACCACTTACGGCGGGATCAGCCTTGGCACGGTGTTTCGAATCAGCCCCAGCGGCAGCTACTCGAATCTGTACTCGTTTGGCAGCCAACCCAATGACGGACGGAGTCCTCTGGCCGGGCTGGTGCAGGGCACCGACGGTAATTTCTACGGCACAACCTCCGCCGGCGGGACGAGCTTGAACGGCACGGTGTTTCGCATCAGCCCCAGCGGGAGCTACTCAAACCTGTACTCGTTCGGCAGCCAGCCCAACGATGGGGATGAACCTGTCTCCGGGCTGGTGCAGGGCAGCGACGGCAATTTGTACGGCACGACCTACTCCGGCGGGACGTACGGCAGTGGCACCGTGTTTCGGATCAGCACCAGCGGCAGCCACACGAATCTGTACTCGTTCGGCAGCCAGCCCAACGATGGAAACGAACCCAATGTCGGGCTGGTGGAGGGCAGCGACGGCAATTTCTACGGCACGACCTACTTTGGCGGGACGAACGGCAGCGGCGCTGCATTTCGGATCAGTCCCAGCGGCAGCTACTCGAATCTGTACTCGTTCGGCAGCCTGCCCAATGACGGGAGCAAACCTGTGGGTGGACTGGTGCAGGGCAGCGACGGCAATTTCTACGGCGCGACCTTCAACGGCGGGTCGAACTTGAACGGCACGGTGTTTCGAATCAGTCCCAGCGGCAGATGCTCGAACCTGTATTCGTTCGCCAGCCAACCCAACTACCAGGACCAGGGCGGTCTGGTCCAAGGCAGCGACGGCAATTTCTACGGCACGACCAGTCAAGGCGGATCAAACACGTTCGGCACCGTGTTCGAACTGGTTGTTCCGCTCAATCCTCCCGCCAATAAAATCAGCGCCCTCCAGATTGTGAGCACAAATGTTCTGGTCACCATGCCATCCGTGGCGGCGGAGTTGTGCCGGCTCCAGTATCGGACCTCGTTGACGACCGGCATCTGGTCCAATGTCGCGGGCGCGTCGGCCACCAGCATCGGCGGCTCGCTGACGATGACCAATTTGGGCGGGTTTTCGCCGACACAGCGGTTTTACCGGGTTGCCATCACGCCGTAGCCAGGAGGCAACCGGCGGGTTGATCCGCGACCGGTACCATTCCAAGGTCTTCAAAGCCTCAATTCCGGAAATTTGCCGCGGGCTGTTTTGTGGGGAGAACACCCCATGGCGGTTGCGGCGTAGTATTAAATATGCTCACCGCATGATTATGTTTCAATTGCGGAGCGCGGTCATTGGGCTGGCATTTTGCGGGGCGGTTTATGCGGCGAGTCCGGTATATCCGGTCAAGATCAGTGCCAGCGGCCGTTACCTGGTGGATCAAAACAACGTTCCCTTTTTGATGGTGGGCGATTCGCCGCATACCTTGGTGGCGAATCTTACCTCGGCGGACGCCGCATTTTATCTGGCCGACCGCGCGACGAACAGCTTCAACGCGCTGTGGGTGGAGGCGTTGTGCAACACCTATGTGGATGGGCGGGCGGATGGCAGTTTGTTGGATGGGACCCTGCCCTTTACCAAAAACGTATCGGGCACCAGTTCATACGATTTGACCGCGCCGAACGAGGCTTACTTCGCACACGTGGATCAGATTGTCCGGATGGCAGCAACCAACGGGATCGTGGTGATGCTCGATCCCATCGATACGGGCGGCTGGCTGACCATCATGCAGAACAACGGCACGACCCGATGCCGGACCTACGGCCAATATCTGGGCAATCGCTACAAGAACTTTCCCAACATCATCTGGATCAGCGGAAACGATTTTCAGGACTGGAGCACCCCGGCCGATGACGCGGTGGTCACGGCAGTGGCGTTGGGCATCAAGGATGTGGATACCAATCACCTGCAAACGGTGGAACTGAATTATACCTTGAGCAGTTCGCTGGACGACCCGAACTGGGCGCCCATCATCGGGTTGAACGGGGCGTACACGTACTACCCGACCTATGACGAGGTGCTGCACGCCTACCGTCAATCCACCAATCGCCCGGTGTTCATGGAGGAGGCCAATTACGAGTTTGAGGCCCTCCAGGGGCCGGTAACGACCGCGCCGATCCTGCGGCAGCAGGAGTATTGGACGTTGTTGAGCGGTGGGGCGGGACAGTTGTATGGCAACCATTACCTCTGGCCGTTTTCGAGCGGGTGGCAGACGCATCTGGACACGCCGGGGGCCATTGAGATGCGGTATGTGTCGGCGCTGTTCGTGCCGCGGGCGTGGTATAACCTGGTGCCGGACACCAATCACGTGGTGGTGACAGCGGGGAACGGGACGTATTCGAGCAGCGGCACGGTGGCGGCCAACAATTATCTGACGGCGGCCAGCACGCCGGACGGGAAACTGGCCATTGCCTATATGCCGACCGTGCGAACCATTACGGTCAATCTGGCAAAGCTCAGCGGGGCGGTGACAGCGCGGTGGTATGATCCGAGCAGCGGGAATTACTCCCCGATCACCGGCTCGCCGTTCGCAAACACGGGCACGCGAACCTTTGCCCCCACGGGAAACAATGCGGATGGCGACGGAGGCTGGGTGCTGGTCCTGGAGTCGGGCGCCACGGCCCCGATTCCTCTGAAAATACAGGTGACCGGTGGCCAGATTGTTTTGAGCTGGAGCAATCCGATCTTTGTTCTGCAAGCCGCACCGGCTGCGACCGGCACCTACACCAATGTTCCAGGCGCAACCAGTCCCTACACAAATACCCTGACCGGCTCCCAAATGGTTTTCCGGCTTCAGACGGCGAATTAATTTTACGGTCCACAGCCGCCAACCGGAAGCGCAATGTGCGAACTGTGGTCGCGGCCGCCGAGACTTATTTTGTCAGGCTGAAAAAAAAACAACAGCCGTTTTGGTTCGGCCACGGAATCAGGCCCCCGAAATGCAGGGGATTCCAGCAAAAGCTCCCAAATATCGCGGACGGCACGCCCGGTGCTTAAGCACGACCGACGGTAAAACGGTCTGTTGGCCAGGTAATACAGTGTGGGTGGGGAACCCCGCGGCAACTGTGAAGCCGGTGTGAATTGTTTGGTCTTTGGGAAGACAGGATTCAAGGATTAAGTGCTGTTTGTGGCTGAGGAACACCACGCACGCGCCTGTCAGGTTTGCCCGCAAACCAACCTGCGAAAAAGGAGGTGGAGTTTGGCTGCGGCCGGGCCGGGCAGTGCGCGTGCGGTGGGTTCACGTCATTCATTGATGGCCGGCTACCGGCACATCTTTTCTTCCCGCCGTGACAGTCAGTGCCGTTTGAATTAATTTCCGCGGATGCAACCAACGACGCTGACGCTGGGCCATTCGCCCGACCCCGACGACGCCTTCATGTTTTACGCGCTGGCGAAGGGTTTGATTCCAACGGACAGTTTCCGCTTTGAACATATTCTGCAGGACATCCAGACCCTGAACGAACGCGCGACGCGCGGCGAGCTGGACATCACCGCCGTCAGCCTCCACGCCTACGCCTATGTCAGCGACCAATACGCGCTGCTGCCCAGCGGCGCGAGCATGGGTGACGGTTACGGCCCGATGCTCGTGGCCGGGAAAAAGTTTTCCCGGACCGAAATGGCCCGCAAGAAAATCGCCGTGCCCGGAACCATGACCAGCGCCTTCCTGGCGCTGCAACTCTGGCTCGGCAAAAGCGCGAAGGAATTTGATTATGTGGTCGTGCCGTTCGACCAGATTTTCAAGGCCGTCCGCTCCGGCGCGGCGGACGTGGGTCTCATCATTCACGAAGGCCAGTTGACGTATCAAAACGAGGGGCTGACGGTTTGCGAAGACCTCGGCGTCTGGTGGGGAAAGGAAAACGGCGGCCTGCCGCTGCCGCTCGGCGGCAATGTCATTCACAAGAAATTTTCGCCTGACGCGCGCAAAACCATTTCGGGGATTTTGACGGCGAGCATTCAATTCAGCCTGGATCACCGGGCCGAGGCTGTGCAGCATGCGCTGCAATATGCCCGCGACATGGGCCGCGACCTGGCCGACAAATTCGTCGGGATGTACGTAAATCACTGGACGCTCGATTACGGCGAACGCGGCCGGGAATCCATCCGCCGGTTTTTGGGACAGGCCTTCGAGCGCGGGCTGATTCCGCACCGGCAGGAATTGGAATTTGTGAAGTGAACTGACGAGCACCGGTCTCCGACCCGGCTGGTTCGGACAAGCAACACCTTCGCACCGGGCCGGAGAGAGCCCTCCAGCTTGCAACCCAACCAGCATCCCGGAGGGTTTAATGGGTCACCCTCTTGTTAGATAAATACAAACAAAATATGATTTTGTTAATTGAATGTAATTAATCCCATTTTGATTCATCGATAACAATTCCAGGCTCACACCAATATGTGTTAATGTTTACTTATTATTATTCTATTGTTGCATTAACACTTCTTTACAACCTTGGAGCAATATATGTAAAGGGATTGGCAAGAGGCGGCGAGCGGTTATCAGGCAACGGTCTAAAGTTGTCTTTGTGAGACAAAGAAGCCTACTGGGAATCGTGGTGCGGATGATTCGTTCCACCGATTTTCAGCTTCTCTTCCGGCTCTGGCCGGTTCCGGCCCGGGTCATCATTTTCCGGAGGACGGCGGCATGAACGTTTTTGTCGCCGGATTAAGCTACAAAACGACGCCCGTGGAAGTGCGTGAACAACTCGCCGTGCAACGTTCGCAACTGTCCTGTCGGGGCTGCCGGCTGAAGCTGCGCGGCAACCTTACCGAGGTGGTGCTGCTCTCCACGTGCAATCGCGTGGAGATTTACGGCGTGACACCACGGGTCAACGGCAACGTCCATGAGCTTTTCCGGGAATTGACCGGCAGCGACTTTGACTTTTCACCCCACCTGTACGTCAAGCAAGGAGCGGAAGCCGTAAACCATTTGTTTTCGGTGGCGAGCGGATTGGATTCGATGGTGCTGGGCGAGACGGAAATCACCGGCCAGGTCAAACACGCCTATCTTTCGGCGCAGCAAACCAGACTGACGGGCAGGACCTTGAACCGCGTGTTTCAGGCGGCCCTGCAAACCGCCAAGGAAATCCGGACGAAGACCGCCATCGGCCGCGGCGCCACCTCCGTAGGCAGCGTGGCCGTGGAACTGGCCGAACGGATTTTTGACCGGGACCTGAGCGAAAAGGTGGTGATGATCATCGGCGCGGGCAAAATGGGTGAAGCCTGCGTCCGTCACCTTGCCAAACGCGGCGCGCGGACCGTGCTCGTGTCCAACCGCTCCCTCGAACGGGCGCAGAATCTGGCGGCGGAATTTGGCGGACGGGCCATCAGTTTTGACGAATGCCGGCAGGCGCTGGCCGTGGCGGACATTGTGGTGAGTTCGACCGGCTCGCCCCACACCATTTTGCATCGCGAGGATGTCGCGGCCATCCTGCCCGCGCGGCGCAACCGCCCGTTGTTTCTCGTGGACATCGCAGTGCCGCGGGACATTGACCCGGCCGTGCAGCAATTGAACAATGTGTTTCTTTACGACATTGACGATCTCGAAACCATCGTCCGTGAGAACACCCGGCACCGGCAGCAGGAACTGGCACAATGCCAGACCATTATCGCCAACCGGACCGCGGCCGCGATGGCCAAAATAAAACCGGCCCCCGAAAAAATCTGCGGCGCCGGGATCCGGCCTTGTTACGACATCGAAGCCGTCCTGAACCCGGCTGATTTCCAGCCTCAAACCCAGTTTGCCTGACTGAAGAACCTTCAAAACCCAAGAGCCCAAATATGAACGCGAAACCTTCCATCAAAACCTGCCTGATGGCGGTGGTGTTGGCGGCCATGACTGCCGTGAACACCGTCCAAGCCCAGACGAACCTCCAAGCCCAGATCATCGCGCGCCCGCTCACGCCGGGAGATGTCCTGGCTTACGCGTTGCCGGCCAATACCGAGGTGTCCGGCGGCCTGTTCAATGTGCCGGTGGGCGAGCCGGCCTACTTGGAAGTTGAAGCGAACACCAACTTTCCAGCGTCAAACATCGTCAGTGTCACGTGGACCAATACCAGCAGGCCCGGCGGGTCCCTCGCTGCCTTTCAAACCAGTCCATTGGGAACCAACGTGCCCATCTACGAACCATCGGATCGCCTGGTATACCAGGTGGCCGGTCGCACGCTGCTGCGTCCCGATGTGGCCGGGCAATACACGGTCGTGGCCACAGTCACCACCACCACCGGAACCACCAATTTGTCCCAAACCCTCACGGCGGGCACTTACATGGGAATCAACACCTGCACGCTGTGTCACAGCGGCGGACAGAGTGCACCCGACATGGTGCAGCCCTGGTCCTTGACCGAGCACGCCACCATGTTCAGCCGGGGCATTGACGGGCTGGTGAGCAGTCATTACAGCAAGAGTTGCATCCAATGCCACACGCTGGGTTATGACACCAACGCGCTGGCGGTCAACGGCGGGTTCGATGACGTGGCGGCGCAACTGGGCTGGGTTTTTCCGGCCGTGCTGAACACCAACAACTGGGCGAGCATGCAGACCAATTATCCCACCCTGGCCAATCTGGCCAACATCCAGTGTGAAAACTGCCACGGCCCCGGCAGCCAGCATGCCTACTCGCTGGGAAACACCAATCTGATTGCCGTGAACTTCAACTCGGGCGATTGCGCCCAATGCCATGACGACCCGCCCGGCCATGTCTATGTGGCCGAATGGAATAATTCCGTTCATGCCATCACTACGCGGGATCCCGCCGGCAACGCCAGTTGTGTGGGTTGCCATACGGCTTATGGGTTTATTGGCCGGATCGAAGGAGCGACGACAACGAACACGGCATATGCGCCCATCAATTGCCAGACCTGTCACGAACCGCATGGCGCCACTCTTCCCGCCACCAATGCGCCCAATTCTCATATCATTCGCACCCTGGCCGCCGTAACGCTCATGGATGGCACCATCGTTACGAATGCCGGAGAAGGTCTCCTGTGCATGCAATGTCATCACGCCCGGCAGAACGCGGCGACTTACGCGGCAACCACCAGAGGCAGCGCCTATTTTGGGCCGCATGAAGGACCGCAATCCGACATGCTTGAGGGCGTCAACGGTTTCAACTACGGTCAAGCCATTCCCAGTTCGGCTCATGCCAATGCCGTTTCCAACACCTGTGTTGCCTGTCATATGCAAACTATTGCCTCGACGGACCCGGCCTATCTCCACGCCGGAGGCCACACCTTTGAAATAGCCTGGAATAACGAAGATTTAATCAATGCTTGCCAGCAATGCCACGGTCCAACCGTCACCGCGTTCGACTTTCCGTTGCAGGATTATAATGGTGACGGCGTCATCCAAGGCGTGCAGACCGAAGTGCAAAGCCTGCTGAACAAGCTGTCAACGTATCTGCCGCCGGACAACTCGGTCAAATCGTCCCTGACCATTGATTCGACCTGGACCCAGCCCCAATTGGAAGCGGCTTACAACTGGTTGTTCGTGGAAAAGGACGGCAGTCTGGGCATTCATAATACGGCTTATGCCGTGGGACTGCTCAAGGCGTCCATCGCCAACCTGACCGGCGACGCCAACAACGATGGCCTGCCCGATGCGTGGCAGACCAATTACTTCGGCTCCATCAACAATCCCCTGGCCGCGCCCAATGCCATCAACAACACCAACGGCGTACCCAACTGGATGATGTATGCGCTGGGCCTGAATCCGACGCAAAATGGGATCACGGTCCCCGGCGGCGTGGTCTGGATGAATGGCAAGAACCTGGTCAACTCGGGAGTCACCAATACCATTGCCATCTATACTGCCGCGGAGATCGCCTTTAACACCCAACCGGGCAATACGTACCAGATCCAGAGCATCTCGACCTTGAGCGGCGGCTGGCAAAACATCGGCAATCCCATCCCGGGCACGGGCGGGTCGGCCAGTTACCTGACCCCGACGCGGAACAATGCGCAAATGTTCTTCCGGGTGATAACCAATCCGTAAGCGTAGAGAGCCTGCGGAACACTTCATGCCCCTCCCCATTCATTGCGGAGGGGTTTTTTATTGCAAAGCGTTTGGGTCAGTGACGTGCGCGGCTTTGAACTTATTTTGCCAATCACGAATTTACGGCGTCGCTCCCTTGAGTTGCTTTAGCGCCGCGATTTGCGTCTGAAGTTGCGCCGCGATCTGCTGGAGTTTTTCCGCCTGTTCCGCCTGCGTTTGCTGAAGGTGTTTCATGGCGGCCTGTTGTCCGGCGGCGGCCTGGCCGTTCTCGGCTTGAACGAGTTGTTCCTGGGCTTGCTTGACCTGAGCGTCCATTTCATTGGCCGCCGCCGCGAACTGCTTCAGCGCCGCCACCCGGAGCACCTGGACCCCGGCCTCCAGGGACGCGGAAGCATAATTGGGAATCGCCTGTTTTACGGCTTCAATCGTGGCGGCGTCCACCGGCGGATGACTCGCGACGAATGGCCGGGCCGGCGGGTTCGCAAGGTTGGCCGGGCCGGCGGATTGCTCCGTGTCCGGTTCACCGCCCGTTGGGGAACTTGAAATTGCCGCGTTGGAACTTGCCGTGAGGTGAAACCAAAAAGCCGTAACGCCACCCCCCAACAGAAAGCAAACCAGCGCGAGCAGGATGACTCGAACCTGGGCTTGGCCGCCCGTGGCTGGCTTTCTCGGAAAACCGACTGTGTGGGTTGATGCCAGTTCCAGGGCGCGCCGGTTTGTGCTTGTGAATTTCATCAGGCCACTTCAAGCTGCCGAAGTTCGATAAGACTGGCGAGCAGAATTTGATTTCAGCAGTAAACCAACTGCCGATTTTTGGCCAACCCGGAACAATTTAGGGCAAGCAAACGACAATATCGGCAAAGCTCGAAACCCACCTCCGTGCAAGGCTGCCATGGAGCAAATGAATGCCCGCTTTCAATTGGTAAGCTGCTCTGAATCAGCAGACTGGTCAGTCGGCTGTGGTTTCATTGTCACGGGGCATTCACCAGCAGTCACGGGTGACGTTAAGCATGAATTGTCGGTACAACGGCATTCGTGGTTTAGAAACCCGGTTCAAACATTGCTGGCCAGACGGACGCATGTTTGGATTCTGGCGCTGGCCGGTTTTTTGATGCCCGGTTTATCCGGCCAGGCGCAGGGCGTTCAACATCTGAGCATCACGCAGCCGGGCGGCATGCCCGGACTGCCCGTCATGACCGGTATCCAAGCAACGACCAATGGAATCCAAATCAGCTGGGACGGTCCGTCGGGTTATTACCAACTGTATCAAAAATCCCGGTTGCTGGATCCCAGCTGGCAGGCGGTGGGCAATTTCAACCTGAACCGGACCACCACCATCACCAACACCTACAGCAACACATTTTTCCGGGTCTTGGGTCCGGCACCGCACTACGCCGGCGCCCAGACCTGCGCGGAGTGCCACGGGAACATTCATGACTCCGAGGTGAACACCGCGCACGCGCAGGCCTTTCTGGCTCTTCAACAAATTCAACAGGACACCAATCCAAGCTGCCTGCCCTGCCATACGGTCGGCTACGGCCTGCCGACCGGATTCACGAATGCCCTCCTCACCCCGCAACTCGAAGGTGTGCAATGCGAAAATTGCCACGGCCCGGCCGCCAATCACGCGGCCAATCCGGGCGACCCCACCGCGGTGCCGCGGGTCGAACTGGCCGCCCAGGTCTGCGGCGGATGCCACACCGACAACCAGCATCCGACCTTCGATGAATGGGAAACCAGCGCTCACGCGGCGGTGGTGCCGGACGTGCTCCAATCCATGGCGGCTTCCACGAACAGCATCACGAGCTGCGGCCAGTGCCATTCGGGCTCCGTTCGCATCGCCCTCTTGCACGGCGAAAATCCCAGCCTCACCCTCACCAATGATTATAACGTCGCCCTCGTCTGTTCCACCTGCCACGACCCGCACAGCACGTCCGTTTGGACGAACTCGCTGAACGGCGTGATCGCATTTACCAACTCGCTGACCGGGAACGGCATCCTTATCACCAATAATCAGCTTGGGCTGCTTTACACCAATCAGCTTCGCTGCGCCCTTGCCTCGACCAACGATTTTTACCTCGCGGGTTCCACCGTGTTCACCAACGGATACAATCCCGCCATCAACCTCTGCGCCCAATGTCATAACGACCGCGGCGCCGCCTGGACGGATACCAGCCGCGCTCCCCATCATTCGCCCCAGTACAACATGCTGCTGGGGTCCGTCGGCGAACTGGCAGCCGGACCCACGCCCGGCCTGCCCTCCACCCATTCACGGCTCGAAATGCAATGTGCGGAATGCCACATGCAAACGACCAACAACTCGACCGGCCATACCTTTGAGGTCGCCACATATAATCTCTGTTTCAACTGCCACTCCGACCCGGCCGGGCTGGTCCAGTTCGTATCCAACGATATTTCGAATCAGGTCCAGCAGACCAAGTCCTTGCTGGACCTGTGGGCCGCCAACAAGGCGCCGGCGGCCTTGCAGACCAATGGCACTGTGGCCTGGGAATACACCACGACCGGCGATTTGTCCCCGGGCGGCACCGGGCCGAACGCAGCCGGACAGGCGTTGATCCCCGATGACATCAAGAAAGCCCGCTTCGATTTATATCTGGTGTTGTATGACGGCAGTTATGGCGTTCACAACGGTCCGTACGACATCCAGCTTTTGCAAAGCGCTCAAAACTGGGTGGACGGCCAATTGTATCAATGAAACGCATTTTTGGAAAAATCCCGAGGCCATCCGCCAGCTGGAAACGGTGGCTGGCGCTGGCGGGCGGCGTAATGGTTCCACTGCTGGTGGTGATTTCCTGCAGCACCGTCAGCCGGTCCGTGGTGCAGCTGCCCGATGTCCCGGGGGCCACTTACATTGGTTCCGAACAGTGTGACATGTGCCATGACAATATTTACAAGGATTTTGCCACGGCCGATCACGCACGGCTGATGGCCCAGGGGACCAATGCGCTGGACGCCGGCTGCGAATCCTGTCACGGCCCGGGCAGCACCCACGCGGAATCGGGTGGCGACACGAAACCTCCCTACGCCTTTACCTCCGGCCGCGCCGAAACGGGCAGTTACGGCGCGCACCTCGCGCTCGAGCCGGCGCGCTCGGAGGAAACGGTTTGTTACACCTGCCACGCCGACGTGCGCGGGCAGTTCAACCTTCCCAATCACCATCCGGTGCCCGAGGGAAGAATGACCTGCAGCGACTGCCATGACCCGCACAAGGGTTCCATTCTTGCCGGCGGCGGCACCTCGCTGCTTTCGGAAAATGAGATGTGCCTGCGTTGCCATCCGGCCCAGCAGGGCCCGTTTGTGTTCGAGCACGAAGCTTTGCGCGAAGGCTGCACCACCTGCCACAACCCCCACGGCTCGGTCAACCCCAAGCTGCTGGTCAACCGGAATTCGAATCTCTGCTTGAAATGCCATTTTGTGCAAAACACGGGTGGCACGCTCCTCATTGGCGGTTCCGACCATACCTTGCGCCTGTCCCAAGGCACCTGCTGGACGGCCGGCTGTCACGAAGCGGTGCATGGCTCCCGCGTGAACCCGGCGCTGCAATTTTGATTTGAAGATGAAAGGTTTTCAACGCAACCAAGCGCGTCTGGCGGGCCACCCCGCAATGCGAACAGCTTGTCCGCGCAGGGCTGGAGTGCCGGCCTCTGATGCGTCGCGTTGGGGTTCATTCTGGCTCATCTGCATTTTGCTGCTGGCTTTCGGCGCCAGGGCGCAGGCGGCCGACACCAACAGCCCGCCGCTGTCGCCGCAGGATTATTTTGAAGGCGGCCCGAATACCTACAACGACTGGATCACGCTGTCCACCGGCGGCCTTTTGACCCACGGCAATCAGGCACAGGCGGCGGAGAGCCTGCATTGGGGCGCGGGACCTTTTGGCGGGATCGAAGACCTGCATCTCCAGGGCAGCCCCTTCACCAACACCACCCTCACCCTGGACGGCCACTCGATTTTTGACGACCACGATTACCAGTTGAGCCTGAAACTGGCGCATCCTGACCTCTGGTTTCTCCGGTTCAATTTTGAGAATTTCCGCACCTGGTACAATGACGCTGCCGGATTTTATCCACCCACCGGAATGGAATATTCAGGCTCTTCGAGTGCGCTGGCGTTGGATCGTGGCGAGTTTTCCCTGGAAGCCGGTCTGACACCGGAGAATCTCCCGGCCCTGACCTTCAAATACACACACCGTTATCGTGACGGTGAAAAAAGCTCGACCATCTGGAGCCCGGTTCATCCCGACCCGTTCACCTCGTCGCAGGGGCTGGCGCCCAGTTTTTATGACATTGACGAAAAGATTGACACCTTTGAACTGGACGCAAAACAACACGTCAAGGCGACCGACCTGACCTTGGGTTTGCGCTTTGAAACGGCTGATTTGAACAATGCGCTCGATACCACGCGCTACCTGACCGACCAGAATCCTCTCACCACTTCCTATGTGACGGACCGCCAAAAAACCACCTACGACCTGTTTAACCTGAATGCGTCCAGTGAGACCTGGATCAAGCAGAACCTGCTTTTTTCCTCCGGCTTCATGTTCGCCAATCTCGACAACGATTTTTCCGGCAGCCGGATTTATGGCGATGGTTTCAATGTGGCTTACACGCCCAGCCCCTCCAGCTATTACGGTTACACCAACCTCATCGGCAGTTCCCACATGCAGGAATACGTGCTGGACTTGAACCTGATGTCCATCCCCATCAAAACCGTCACCATCGTGCCGGCGATTCGCGTGCAGAAGGAAAGCTGGGACGCCAGTTCCAGCGGGGGCAGTACCCTGTACACTCTTCCTCCGGACTCGTTTAGCGGCCAAAGCTCACGGGACGTAATTGACGTCACCGAAAGTCTGGACACACGTTACACCGGTGTGACCAATTGGGTCTTTTCTGCCCGCGGCGAATGGGACCAAGGTCAGGGAAGCTTGACGCAATCCGGTGGCCTCACCCAGGTCGATGGTTTTGGCCCATCGCCGCTCCCGCAGAGTGAGACCGATGACAGCCGTTTCTTCCAGAAATACTCCCTCGGCGCCCGTTGGTATCCGCTCCGCCGCCTGACGATCGACGTGGGCGGCTATTACAAGGACAACCGTTACAATTACAGCAATCCGGCGAACACCGCGTCCAACGACTTTTCCCTGCAGAGTTTCCAGACGTACGACGGCAATGTCCGCGTGACGTTGCGTCCCATCCAAACTGTCACCTTGGTCGGCCGCTATGAATACCAGTTGTCCACGGTGAACACGCAGCCGGACCCGGCTTCGGGATTGGGCGGGGTTGAATCCTCAAGGATGACCAGCCATATCATCGCCGGGGACGCCAGTTGGATGCCATGGTCGCGGTTGAGCCTGCAAGCAGGCCTTGATTACGTCTTGAGTGAAACCAAAACGCCGGCCACGGATTATACCCAGGCCATTCTCAATTCGCAGAACAATTACTGGACGGTGAATTTTTCCTCCGACTTCGTCGTGGACGACCGGACCGACCTGAACGTGACCTATTTTTATTACCAGGCGGACGATTATCAGAACAACTCCAGCGCCGGCGTGGCCGTGGGCGCCGGGGCGCGCGAGCATGGCGTCACCGCCACGTTGACCCGCCGGATTACTCAAAATCTGCGGGCGAGTCTGAAATACAATTATTACAATTACGCGGATGCCGCCACCGGCGGCTTCAATAACTTTGAAGCGCACCTGATCTTCGCCAGCATGCAATACCGGTTCTAACCGGAGTCAGAGACAAAGGTCGCGCCGTCTTCGGCCCGTTTGACGACCAGCGGATAGCAGTCGCATTGCAGACAAAACGGAACGTCGTCGCGCAATTCGGGAATCCCCAGCAACCGCCGCGCATTCTTTGAACAGCCCACCGCCGCGGCCAGACCGGATTTCGCCGGCGCATAAGTACGCCGCGCAATCTCCGCCGCATCGGATAATTTCCACCTGCCGGAATCGTCCGCCAGCATTTCACACAGGTTGCCCGCGGCCAGCACGTCTTCCAGCGCCGTGTTCTCGTACGTGCCCGCGCACACCAGCACAACCTGCGCCGGCGACTGGTGCCGCAAAAACTTCACCGTGGCCGTAAGATTCAAAAACGCAGCGGCCAGAACCGTCTGTGCGCCCGCGCAGGCGCGCAACGCGCGAGTGCCGTTGGTGGTTGTGGAGACAATGGTCTTGCCCCGGACGGCGGACGGCGTGTATTCGCGCGGTGAATTGCCAAAGTCAAAGTCAACGCCGCCGGTTTGAGCCGCGCGAATCTTCACGCCATCGCGTTCACCCCCGAGAAGAACGTCCGGCTGTTTTTGCCGCCAGGCCAGCGCCTCGGCAATTTCACTGACGGGCACTACGGCTTTCGCGCCATGGTGCAACGCGGTCACAAACGTGCTGGTGGCGCGCAACACGTCGAACACGACGCACGTTGCGTCGCGCAGATCGCGTTGTTTCAGGGCGGGCAATTCCGCCGGTGACAGGATGACATCAATGTTCATGTGGTGTCGCGCGAAGAACGCGAAGAAATCGAAGGAGTTTCCCCCTGGGCGGCCTTCGCGGCCTTCGCGCGAGACTATTCCATTTTCGTCCGCATGTAATGAAAAAGATATTGCTGCGCATGCCCCGCGTGCGGCCCGAAATGCGTCGCGGCGAAATGATGGAGGCGCTTCGCCGTCACCTGCCGGCGGGGAAAATAAAGCTGCCGCAACGCGCGCTCCACCCAGACGTCCACCGGAAATGCCCCGTCAAAACCATAGGCAAAGAGCAGCACACAGTCAGCTATTTTGCCGCCCACGCCCCGCAGCTTTATCAATTCCTCACGCGCTTCGGCCAGCGGTAAACGACCCGGCCGGCTCAAATCAAATTTGCCGTCGGCAATTTGCCGGGCGGCGGCCAGCAGATGCGGCGCGCGAAAACCCATCTTGCACGCGCGCAATTCGGCTTCAGTCAAGACCGCGATTTTTTCCGGAGATGGAAACATGTGGGCTAAATGGCGCGTGTTTCCGGGAGCGCCGGCATCCATCGCTTGCGCGGGAACCCGCCGGCAGGATGCCGGCGCTCCCGGCAGGAGGGGTTCGCCGAAACGCTCGCAGAGCAGCGAAATAATCTGCCGGATCTGGACGATTTGTTTGGTGGAGGATAAAATGAACGACGCCAGGCATTCCCACGGGTCCTGCCGCAATACGCGCAATCCACGACACGCCGCGACGGCCGCCCGCATCGGCGCGTCGTCGGGAAAGGTGTTGAGCACGGCCGCCAGATCCACTTCCGTTTGCAGATAATCCCGGAGCCAGGTCCATTCCTGGACCGGCGCTCCGGTTTCAGCGTGGATGCCGTTGCGCCTTGGCGTCAGCCGCACCCGATGTTGGCCCACGATGCCGGTCCACGAATCCTGGAGCGCGGGCGGGCCGCCCGCGCGGGACGAAAGCGGGAACTCGCGGGCGGGCCGCCCGCGCTCCGACTGCCAGCGAAAGGCCTGACCGGAATCCAATGTGGCCGCCAGATCATAGTCGCGGACGCGCAGGAGAATTTCCGTTTCGGCCATGCTACTTCAGATGGTGGCACGCCCAGAGGCGCACTTGATGAAACACGCGGCCATCCACCGTGATGTTGTGCCCGCCCAGGTCGGTGACGGATTCGAATTGCTGCACCAGTTCCACCGGCGCGGGCGGGAGTGGCGGAATTGAGGCGTACGCGATCGGCTCGTGCGTCAGCCATTTCCAGAACCAGTCGCGCTCCAGCGGATACGAGTCCATTTCACTGACAAATATGGCATTTTCACCCTGACGATGTTCGCGATAATTGTATTCCGGCCAGAAATAAAACTCAGTGTGCGGCTGGTCCGAAACCATGGCATACACGAGCGGTTCTTCCGATTTAATTGCCGCCTTCGCTCCGGGTATGTAGAACGAATACAACCCCGCCATGCCGTGGTCACTGCAAATAATGAACGCGGGTTTGCCGGTCGCTTGAAGTTTTTCGCGTTCCGCTTCCACGAACGCGGCTTCTGGTTTCCAGGCCAGCACCCGGCAGGCCGGGTCTTTGGCGGGTGGCAGCATCTCTCCAAAAATTTTCCCCACCAGCCGGCCCTGGTGCAGGAAGGCAAAGACAAAGCATCCCAGCACGAGGCCAAGGGTCAAAAACGGTCGGATGAAGCGCCGCCGTTCCTCCCAGTACGCCACCATCAGGCAAAACATCGGCACGACGGCAACGGCAATCCAGCTGGGCAGAATGGGCGAGTGAAACGAGTAGAACCCATAGCCCAGAAAAACCGGCGCACCCATGCAAAAACAATACAACCAAATGGGCCGTTCGCGCCGCCATTTCCAAAAACCGAACAATGCCCACCAGGAACCAA
The DNA here is from genome assembly GCA_963762585.1 of uncultured Verrucomicrobiae bacterium. Lineage (GTDB taxonomy): Bacteria > Verrucomicrobiota > Verrucomicrobiia > Limisphaerales > UBA11358 > UBA11358. Next base: position 130,326 of record CAVXLF010000009.1, on the reverse strand, counting down.
CGAAGAAAACCGGGTTAAGCCATAACACTTCCGAGCACGTAAAATCCCAAAAATAATGCAGGGTCGGCTGCCAGGGCGAATGCAGTCCCGCGCCGCCCATCACGGCGGCAAGGGTGCTCCAGCCATGGCGACAGTTCCAGATCAACACCGGCACCGTGCCCAGCAAAAATATCAACCCGGCCAGCCACGGCCCGGACCGGCGCAAATGGACACGCGCCCTGGGCGCCAGCGCAAAGAAAATGACCCAGCAACCAATCTGAAATACGGCGGCATAGTTGCAGAGAAAACCCAGGCCCATGGCCAGGCCAACCATCAGCCAATGGCGGGTTTGTCCGTCCGGCTGGACCGCGCGCCAGCCGGCCACAAACGCCCAGGTCCAGCAGAGCACCAGCGGGGAATCCATTGTCATCAGAATCGTAACGGGAACAAGCAATGGCGTGACCATGACGATGAGCAGCAACCAGAAGGCCGGGCGCGCCCCGATTTCCCTCGCCAAAAACCGCATCACCAGCACGCTCAAAATCGCCGCGAACAACGGCGCGAAAAACCGGATGCCAAATTCCGTATCGCCGAAGAGCGATGTGCCGGCGAATTGAATCAGTGCGCTGCCCGGGGGCTGGCTGTAATAAGACAGGGCGAGGTGCTTGGAACCGACCCATTGGCAGGCTTCGTCCTGACTGAGTTGAAGGGTGCCGCTGGCAACGTAAACCCAGTTCGCAATCAGCATGACAAAAATCAGCACGTGACCGAGGCGGAGCCAGTGGGAGTCAGCAGTTGGTAGTTGATGGTTGATAGTTGATGGCTTTGCAGAGCTTTGAACATCCGGTTCTGCCTTCTGCCTTCTGCCTTCTGCCTTTAAAAGCAATGGCATGCCTGCGTGCCAGACCGGAAACCATCTTCTACCAACCCGATTCCAAATGGTCTGCAAGGCCACCACTCCCGCCACGGCGTAACCCGCGCCCAGAATCATGCCGGCCAGAACATCGCCCGGATAATGCACGCCGTTGTAGACACGCGAAAAGGAAACCAGCAGCGCCACCGGCAGCATGAACCAGAGACTGCGCCGGTAAAACAGAAACATCACCATCGTCATCGCAAACCAGTTCGCCGCGTGCGCCGATGGCATGCTACCGGAAGCGGTGCAGTCCAATCGCTCGATGACGTCCGGCAACGCGACGCACGGACGCGGCCGCGCCACCAGATGCTTGAGGGTGTTGACGATCAGCGGATCGCCAAGCGCGATGACGAGAACAATCATCACCGCGCAAAGACGCACGCGGGCATTGCCGAAACAAATCGCGATTAAAACCAGGGCGAGGGCCAGCGGCACAAACCAGCGCATGACGCCGTCACCGCCGCTTATGAGCGGCATGAGCCAGTCGCAGAACGGATTGCTTAACGACCCGTTGATAAAGTGGAATACCGCTGTATCAATCGTTTGCAGCCAGTGCATTGGCGATACTGTAGCGGGAAATTGCCGGTTGAAAACTGAATAGCGTTCACAAAGAGCCCTTGTCACCCGAGGCGACCCGGCCGGACAATCAAAAAACTTTGTGCCGGCGGGTCTTCATGGTTTAATTCGGCGGCATGTTTTCATCGGCAATCAAATCGGTTCACTTCACCGGCATCTGCGGCACCGCCATGGCGTCCGCCGCCGCCGCCATGAAGGAAAAAGGGTTCACTGTCACCGGCTCGGACCAGAATGTTTATCCGCCCATGTCCACGTTTCTGGCGGAGCGAAAAATCGGGGTGATGAACGGCTACGCCGAGGGAAATCTCTCGCCCAAACCCGATCTGGTGGTCATCGGCAATGCCATTTCGCGCGGCAACCCGGAGGCGGAGTTCGTGCTCGACCACAAATTGCGCTACTGTTCGCTGCCCGAATTGCTCCGGGAATTTTTTATCCGGGGCAAACGTTCCATCGTTGTGGCCGGCACCCATGGCAAAACCACCACGACTTCCTTGCTCACCTGGGTTTTTGAACATAACGGATTGAACCCGAGCTATCTCATCGGCGGCATCCCGAACAATCTCAGCCAGGGCGCACGCTTCACCGACAGCGAATGGTTCATCATCGAGGGCGATGAATATGACACCGCCTTTTTTGACAAGCGCAGCAAGTTTGTCCATTACCAGCCGGAAATCGGCATCATCAACAACCTCGAATTTGATCACGCGGACATTTTTGAAAACCTCGATGCCATCAAGAAAACATTCTCCCATTTTGTCCGGCTCATCCCGCGCAGCGGCCTGCTGCTGGGCAACGGCGACGACCCGAACCTCGGGCCGCTGTTGAACGTCAATCATTGCCCGGTAAAACGATTTGGCCTGGGCGGAGACAACGCCATCCAGGCCTTCAACCTGCGTTATGGCCCGACCGCCACGGAATTTGAAATCCCCAGCTTCAAATTTCACCTGAACCTGGTCGGCGAACTCAACGTGCGCAACGCGCTGGCCGTCATCGCGTGCGCCAAACATTGCGGATTGAAGAACCAGCAAATCCAGTCCGCGTTCGACACCTTCAAGGGCATCAAACGCCGGATGGAAGTGCGCGGCATCGCGGGCGGCGTGACCGTGGTGGACGATTTCGGTCATCACCCGACGGCCATCCGCGAGACGCTGAAGGCACTGCGGCTGAAATATCCGCACGAGAAAATCTGGGCCGTCTTCGAGCCGCGCTCAAACACGACGCGGCGAAATGTCTTTCAATCCGAACTGGCCGGGGCCTTTGCCGATGCCGATGCGGTCGTGGTTGCGGAAGTGGCCCGGCTGGAACAAATTGCGCCTGAAGAACGGCTTGACCCTGAGAAATTGATGACGGACTTGAAAACCGCCGGCAAAAATGCGGCGTATCTGCCCGACGTGAACGCCATCGTCGCGCATATCGTCAAAGGCGCGCAGGGCGGCGACATCGTTTGCGTGTTCAGCAACGGCGGGTTTGGCGGCATCCACGAAAAATTGTTGCAGCAATTGGGCCGGCGCTAAACGCAAAAAGCTCCACCGATATTTCGGCGGAGCTTCATGTTTTTTGAAAAGAATTATTGGTTGAACGTCACGCTGCCGGAATGCGTCTCCGTTTTCCCGTCCGGTCCGGTTGTGGTGACCGTGCGGTCAATCGTATTGTCGTCCCTGGTCGTGGTCACCACCCGCTCGGCGGTCTTGCCGTTCGCGCCGGTCACCGTGTCGGTTTTCGTGCGCGTGCCGTCGCTGTTGACCACTGTCTTGTCGAACGTGCCGCTCTTACCGGCGCTGGTGGTATAAGTGCCGTCGGTGGTGTGACCGTTTGCGGTCTTTGTTATGGTGGCGCTGGTGTCAATGGTGTTGCCATTCTGGCGGGTGTACTGGCCGTTCACCGTCGCGGTGCCGTTGCCGTTGGCAGTGACGGTTTTGTTCCAATCAGAGGTTTTGCCGTCGTACCCGGTGCGGCTGCCGTTGACAGTGACCGTGTTGCCATCGCGAACGGCACTTTGATTGACGGTGGCCGTCTTGCCATTTGGCGCCGTCGTGATTGTCGTGCGATTGGCCGTCCCGGCCTGACGATTCCAAGTGGCGTCCGATTGCCGGTTCCAGACACCGTTGCCCGTCTGAACGGTGGTGTCGCGCTGGCTCGAGCCGGGCTGCCGGTTGATAGTCTGTTCATACGTGCCACTGCGTCCATGGCTGGTTTCAAACGAGCCGGAACGGTGGCGTTCCCACGCACTGGCCGGCATCAGCCCGGCACTGAGTGAAACCATGGTCACTGCAACCGTCATCAGACTCATCGCATTGTGTCTTGTTTTCATACTTCAATTCTCTGTCGATTTATCAGGCTTTTACCTGTTGCCTCCTTATACGAGGCTGTCATGAAAAACGTTACACGCAATTTGCGGGCCAGATTTTCAGGGAATGGAAACCTGCCGGCCACGTTCATCTGGATTTCCCGGAAGCTAGGCCGGCACTGACGGGTTGCGAATGACTCGACAAAGCAAACATCCTTCAGCACGATAAATCCGCGTGTCGTTCATTTCCTGGCAGTACGCGCTGTTTCTGCCCGCCATGGTGTTGCTTTACTGGCAACTGCCGTGGCGCGGGCGGATTTTCCTGCTGCTGGCCGCGAGTTATTTCTTTTACGGCATGTGGGACGCGCGGTTCCTCGCCCTGCTGCTCACCACCACGGTCGTGGATTTTTTTGGCGCCCTCGCCATCGCGGGCCAAAGGCAGTCCACCGCCAAAATCACCGGCATCGGGCTGCTGCCGCTCGCCTGGCTGTCGGGCTGTTCCCTGCTCTATTCATCGCACGCGTCCATTGAAAAGTGGATTCTGGTTGCCGCGGCAGTTTTCCCGCTCGTTTATGCCGCTCTGTATCAATGGCTCTGGCGTTTGCCGGCGGCCAGACAACGCCGCGCCTTTTTGATTTTGAGCCTGGGCAGCAACCTGGTGGCGCTGGGCTTTTTCAAATATTTCAATTTCTTCGCCGGCTCGCTGGAGGCCTGGCTTGCCCGGCTTGGCTGGAGCGCCGGCTGGACCCTGCCGCATGTCATCCTGCCCATCGGCATTTCGTTCTACACCTTTCAGTCCATCAGCTACGCGGTGGACGTGTATCGCGGCATCGCCAGACCATCGCACGATTTTTTCACATTCGCCGCGTTCGTCTCGTTCTTTCCGCAACTGGTTTCCGGCCCGATCGAGCGGCGCAACGATTTGCTGCCGCAACTGGAAAAGCCGGCGCAGTTTGAAATCGCCGATGTGCATCGCGGGTTGCGATTGATTCTGATTGGCCTGTTCAAAAAGATTTTTGTGGCCGACAACTGCGCGCTGCTGGCCAATTACGCCTTCGATCCCCAAACCCATCTGAACGGTCCCTGGGCGCTGCTCGGCGTGCTGGCGTTTGCCTTTCAAATCTACGGCGACTTTTCCGGCTACACGGACATCGCGCGCGGCTCGGCGCGGCTGCTCGGCATCCATCTGAACCGGAATTTCAATTTTCCCTATTTCGCCGCCAGCCCGTCGGATTTCTGGCGGCGCTGGCACATCACGCTCTCTTTCTGGTTCCGCGATTACGTCTACATCCCGCTCGGCGGCAACCGGCAGGGCCGGGTGAAAACCTTTCGCAACCTCTGGATCACCATGCTGCTGGCCGGACTCTGGCACGGCGCAAACTGGACGTTCGTGATGTGGGGCGGCTACTACGCCGCACTGCTGACGCTGTATCACGCCACACCCGGATTGCGGCGGCTGGCCGAGCCGGAAAAAAATCCGCGCGGGCGGCTCGTGGCGGGCGCCGCCCTGATGTTTGCGTTCACGCTCATCGGCTGGGCGATTTTCCGGTGCAAAAACCTGGAACAGCTGGCGGGATGGTTTGCCGCCTTTGGCAACTGGGATCCGACCGTGGATTGGATAAAACCGTTTTACTGGTGGCTGTTTCACGTCGTGCCGCTGCTGTTGCTGCAACTGGCCTCCTGGAAATCACGCGATGAAGTCGAGTTCGCGTACTTTCCGTGGCCGTGGCGCGGACTGGTTTATGCCCTTTTGTTCCTGCTCGCGGCCAGTTCCGTCGCGCCGGACGTGGAGTTCATTTACTTTCAGTTCTGATGAGACGCTGGCTGACACCTTCATTCCTGTTCATGCTGGCGCTGCTGGCCGGCGCCGAACTCGTCGTGCGCGTCTTTTATCAAAGCAGCATGTCGGGACGCTTTGAATACGGCTACAGCCCGACGGCCGGTTTCGTCGAAAATGCCGATGGCACGGTCAATCTGGTCCACGCCGGTGGACGCCATTTTTGGCCGCAAACGTTTGCCATGCCGCGGCCGCCCGGCATGTTTCGCGTGATGGTCATTGGCAATTCCGTTCCGCGCGGCCCCAGTCTCGCGACCTCCTATCCGGCTCAAATCGGGGACCAGTTGCGCGCGCTGGGAATCCAGGCCGAGAGTTTCAACCTGGCCATCGGCGGCAATGGTTCCTTGCGGAGTGAAATCATCCTGCGCCAGGCGCTGAATTATCAGCCGAGCCTGGTGATCCTGCACGTGGACAATGCGGACGAATACGAGGACGAACGGGAATATGCCCGGGCCCAGGCGTTCAAAAGCTGGCACCCCAAAAACTGGCTGATGAAGAGCCTCTTCCTCCGCCGGCTGTACGAAGCCAAGACGGAGGAGGTTTTTTGGAAATGGGTTCCCGCCGAGGTCCGCGTTCTCGCCGACGTGAATGATTATGGCAACAAGACGCTGGCCGGCGAAAATCCGGCCACGCGGCGGGAATGGGCCGACCGCGTCCGCCGCTACACCGCCGAAAGCGTTGCGCTGGCCCGTGCGCGCGGCGTGCCGGTGCTGCTGTTGACCGGCGCCCGCGAGCACGACGACGGCCACGGCGGTTTTTATCTGGATGACCGTGGCCTGGACACCCTGGTTCAGCCGCTGCTCGGCGACGGCGTTTATTTCCTGTCCATGAAGGACATTTTGCAAAAAACGGATTTCGTTCCGCTCTACAGTGACGGCACCCATTTGCATCCGCCGGGCCAGGCGCTCATCGCTGATGCCGTGGTGAAAAAATTGCTGGCGGAGAAAATCATCTCCCCCGGCAGATAGGCAGTGTCCTAATCCGGTAGGGACGGCGCGCTGCACCGTCCGCGCCGCCTTCAGCGGCGCAAGGGGTGAGACGTGGAATTTGGGTGGTGGATGTGATTCATTTCGCCCGCTACGACGCGGGCGAGGACATCGCAGCGCGATGTCCCTACCACCCAATTGGGACGCCCCCGGCAGATAAAGAAAGTTTGACTAGCGCGGACGAGTCGAAAGGATAGTGGCAACACATGGGCAACATCGGACCCGTTCTTCGCTTTGGCGCACAATACCTGCGGCGCTACTGGCCGCGCTTTGTCACCGGCCTGGTGCTGGGAATCCTGTTCGGCCTGACCACCGCCAGTTTCGTCTGGGCCACCAAGGTGATGATCGGCCGCATGACGCCGGCAACAACCCAGGCAACGCCGGCGGAGATAAATCTTTCCCCGACCAATCCCCCCGCGCCCGCCGTCACCAGCGGGATGAAAACCGAAGCCAGGGCGATCAAACTTAAACTCGCGGGGTTGAAGGCAAAGGCGGAAGTCGTGACCAATGAATTCGTTGACCCGTGGCTGCCGAAAATGGGACGCCCGATTGACTGGCGGCAATTTCTCGGCGGCCTGCTGTTTTTGCCGATTCTCGTCGCGCTGCGCGGCTTCTGCGGCTACCTGAGCACGTATTGTCTGTCGTGGGTGAGCGAGCATGTTGTCAATGATTTGCGCTGCGACGTGCTCGAAAAACTCAGCGGCCTTTCGCTGGACTTTTTCAACCGCGCCACGATGGGCGACTTGATCACACGCGTGAACGGCGACACCGGCATGTTGCAACGCTGTTTGAGCCTTGGCATCGCCGATCTGGTCCAGCAACCCGTCACGCTCTTCGGCTTGATCATTGCATTGACCGTCATGGACCCGCAATTGACCGTGCTGGCGCTGCTGTTCGTGCCGCTCTGCGTCGTGCCCGTCATCCTGCTGGGACGCAAGGTCCGCAAATCCACCACGCGCGGCTGGGGCGAAAGCATCTCCCAATCCAGCCTGCTCGTGGAAATCCTGTCCGGCATCCGCGTCGTCAAGGCGTTCGGCCTCGAAAGTTTGCAGGTGCGCCGCTTCCGTAAAATCTCCCGCGGGGTTCTGCATTTCACCCTGAAAACCGTCCGCGCCCGCGAGCAAATCAATCCCATCATTGAGACCGTTTCCATGCTGGGACTCGGGCTGCTGATTCTTTACATCGTGCAACAACAGAAGCGCATTGACGACGTGGTCGGCTACCTCACCGGCGTCATCATTATCTACACGCCAATCAAAAAAATCTCCGGCCTGCACATTCTCTTCCAGCAAACGCGCATCGGCGTGGAACGGCTGACGCACATCCTGGCCGAGCAGCCGACCATCCAGGAAAGCCCGCAGGCCAGACCCGTCCCCGGGTTCCACCATTCCATCCGGTTCGAAAATGTTGATTTTTCCTACGGCAACGCGACGGTGCTGCATGACATCAGTCTCGAAATTCCGCGTGGGCAAAAACTCGGTGTCGCCGGCGAAAGCGGTTCGGGCAAAAGCACGCTGCTCAATCTCATTTTCCGCTTTTACGATCCCACCGCCGGGGCGATCCGGTTTGATGGACTCGATTTGCGCGAGGCGCGCATTGACGATTTGCGGCAGCAGATGGCCCTGGTAAGCCAGGAAGTTGTCTTGTTCAACGAAACCGTCGCGGAAAACATCGCCTACGGAAAACCCGGCGCGACCCGCGGAGAAATCGAAGCCGCCGCCCGCGCCGCGTTCGCGCACGATTTCATCTCACAAATGCCGCAGGGCTACGACACGCCTGTCGGCGAACGCGGCGTCACCCTGTCCGGCGGCCAGCGGCAGCGGCTGGCCATCGCGCGCGCCTTTATTCGCAACGCTCCGCTCCTGGTTTTGGACGAGGCGACGGCGTCGCTCGATTCGCAGGCGGAAGCCGAAGTTCAGACCGCCATCGAACGGCTCGAGGAAAACCGCACCGTCATTTGCGTCGCCCACCGGCTTTCCACCCTGGCGAAAATGGACCGCATCATCGTTTTGTCGCGCGGGCAAATCGTGGAACAGGGCGCGTTTGACGAATTGCTCCGGCGCGGAGGCATGTTTACCGGCATGGCCGCGCGCCAGGGAATTTTGCCCGGCTAAAGTTTCTGTGGAGTTGGCGCGGCGGTTTTAGTTTAATACCGGCATGAATTGGCAAAATTCAACGGTGTTGGTGACCGGTGGAACCGGCTCCTTCGGCAGAAAATTCACCGGGCTCCTCCTGCGTGAACATCGCCCCCAAAAACTCATCATCTTCAGCCGCGACGAATTGAAGCAGCATGAAATGCGGCAGCTTTACCCCGAAGCCGCCCATCCGTCGCTGCGCTTTTTCATCGGTGACGTGCGCGACCGCGACCGGCTGCAACGCGCCTTTCACGGCGTGGACATCGTCATTCACGCTGCCGCGCTCAAACAGGTTCCCGCCTGCGAATATAATCCGTTCGAGGCGATTCAAACCAACGTCATGGGCGCCAAAAACATCATTGACGCGGCGATTGATCAGGGCGTCAAACGCGTCGTCGCGTTGAGCACAGACAAGGCCGTCAATCCGGCGAACCTTTACGGCGCAACCAAACTGTGCGCCGAGAAACTTTTTGTCCAAGGCAACACTTACGCCGCCGGCAGCGGCACGCGGTTCAGTTGCGTCCGCTACGGCAACGTCGTCGGCAGCCGCGGCAGCGTCATCCCGCTGTTCGAGGAACAGCGCAAAAACCGAAAAATCACCATCACCGACGCGCGCATGACCCGTTTTTGGATCACGCTGGAACAAGGCGTGCAGCTCGTCATCAAAGCCGCCGAGCGGATGCAGGGCGGCGAGGTTTTCGTTCCGAAAATCCCGAGCATGAACATCATGGATCTGGCCGAAGCCATCGCCGCCGGGTGCAAGGTGGAAACCATCGGCATCCGTCCCGGTGAAAAACTCCATGAGGTTCTGATTTCCGAGGATGAAGCGCGGAACACCGTCGAACTCGACGACATGTTTGTCATCAAGCCGACGCATCCGTTTTGGAAGGATCAGGCCGGGAGCGGCGGACGGACGCTGCCCGAAGGTTTTCGTTACGGCAGCGACAACAATGCGCAATGGCTCAAGGGCAAGGAACTTCAGCGCATGGCCGGCGAAGTGAAATAATTTTCGCGCGCGCGAAACGCCTGCATGTCATCGTCCAAACAAATTCCCTACGCCACGCAGTGGATTGACGAAAGCGACATCGAGGCGGTCGTCAAGGTGTTGCGCTCCGACTGGCTGACCCAGGGCCCGGCCATCGGGCAGTTCGAAAAATCCGCCGCGGACCATTGCGGCGCGAAACATGCCGTCGCCGTTTGCAATGCGACCGCCGCCCTGCACCTCGCCTGTCTCGCGCTGGCCTTGAAACCCGGCGACACGCTCTGGACTTCACCGAACAGTTTCGTTGCGTCCGCCAATTGCGCGCTGTACTGCGGCGCGAACGTGGACTTCGTGGACATTGACCCGCGCACCGGCAATTTGAGCGTGGAGAAACTGCGGCAAAAGCTTAAAGCCGCTGCCGGCGCGGGAACCCTGCCGAAAATCGTCGTGCCCGTTCATTTTGCCGGACAATCCTGCGAGATGGCCGCCATTCATGAACTCTCGCAGCGCCATGGCTTTCGCGTCGTCGAAGACGCCGCCCACGCCATCGGCGGACGTTACCAAAATTGTCCCGTCGGCGACGGCCGCTTTTCCGACCTCACGGTCTTCAGTTTTCACCCGGTGAAAATCATCACCACCGGCGAAGGGGGAATGTTGCTGACCAACCGCGACGACCTCTACGAAAAGCTGTTGCGCCTGCGCACGCACGGCATTACGCGCGACCCGCATTTCATGGACGGCGAATCGCACGGCGCCTGGTATTATCAGCAAGTCGAACTCGGGTTCAATTACCGCATCACCGACCTCCAATGCGCGCTGGGCACAAGCCAGCTAAAGCGGCTGGATGCCTTCGTCAGCCGCCGTCGCGAACTGGCGCAACGCTACGACAAGCTGTTGAAAAACCTTCCCGTCACTTTGCCGTGGCAGCATCCGGACACGGAATCCGCCTGGCATCTCTACGTCATCCGTCTGCAACCCGAAAAATTCCGGAAATCACGCCGCGAAATTTTCGACGCCCTGCGCGCCGCCGGCATCGGGGTGAATGTGCATTACATCCCGATCCATACGCAGCCGCATTACCGGCGACTCGGTTTCAAGCCCGGCCAGTTTCCCGAAGCGGAACGGCATTACGCGGAAGCCATCAGCCTGCCGATGTTTGCCAAATTGACGGATGCGGAACAGGACCGCGTCGTAAAAGCCCTGCACACGATTCTCGCATGAAAACAGTCGCCATCATCCCTGCTCGCGGTGGTAGCAAGCGCATCCCACGGAAGAACATCAAGCCATTCTGTGGCAAACCAATGATCAGTTGGTCAATCAAGGCGGCGCAGGATTCGAAAGTCTTCGATGCAATAATCGTTTCCACCGACGACGAGGAAATTGCCCAAGTCGCTCGTGATTGCGGTGCGGAGGCCCCTTTCAAGCGTCCGCCTGAATTGTCTGGAGATCACGCCTTGACTCTGCCGGTAATTGCGCATGCCATTCACTGGTTCGAAGAGAACCGCGGATCAATTACTTGCGCCTGTTGTATCTACGCCACCGCTCCATTTCTGGAACCCAACAATTTACGCGCAGGGCTTGAAGTGCTGCAAAAACGCGAAGATGCGGAATTTGCCTTTGGTGTCACCTCTTACGCATTCCCCATCTTCCGAGCGCTACAATTGAAACCTGATGGTTCGGTGGGGATGTTCTGGCCGGAAAACGAGTTGAAACGTTCGCAGGATTTGCCACCAGCATTCCATGACGCGGGCCAGTTCTTATTGGGGGCGAAAAGAGGCATTTTTGATACGCTCCGGCATATTCTCGGCGCGCTCGCTTCCCATCATCCTACCGCGCCATTCCGTTCAAGACATAGACACTCCCGAAGATTGGGAGCGGGCGGAGCAGATGTTTCGCCTTATCCATAAAAAAATATAAACAAGCACAACAATGAAGCTTTCGCGAAATACGTGGGTTGAAATACCCCGACGAATTTGTCATAAAGTTCTTCTTCAAACACGCACTCCATGCTCGCACAGGAAATGTTCTTGAGTTTGGGTGCGGAAACGGAAGCAACCTCCTGTTGTTTGATGAATATGGCTGGAACGTGGTTGGCGTTGACATCGCCAGCCAGGCATTGGACGATGCGAAGCATAATTTCGGGATGGCTGCGGTTCCCAGGTGCAATTTCATTTTATCCAACATGACTTGGTGCGGGGATTGCATGGAGCCGGCCTGCCCCAGTTGAAATTTGATGTAATCCTCCTGCCCAGCGTCCTGTATTACATTCCGCGCCAATCTACCATCACCCTACTCAAGGAACTCGATTCTCTTTTGAACAAAGACGCGCTGATTTATCTAAGGAATCGCAGCCCGCGCGATTATCGTTACCGGCGTGGAATTGAAATTGAGCGCAACGGTTTTCGCCTGACCGAAACCGAAACCGGTGAGGAAGGACTGCTCAACGTCTTTTATGATGAATGGGAACTCGTGGATATGCTGAGGGAACACCTTAATCTCGACATGCCGTCGGCCGAAGTTCTTAACGTGGAATTTCAGAATCCCCAACAAGGTGTGCGCATTCAAAACTCCGACATCATCGTTTGGGGACGGATCAAATCCGAAGATTCGCCATCTCATTAATCGATGATGAGAAATTCGATCGTCATTTTAACCGAATGTGGTGAACAGATTGGTTTGGGCCATCTCACACGGTGCCTGTCCCTGGCGCAGCAATTTCAAAACGTTGGCCTGAACGTTGAACTATGGGTTGCCGGAGACGCGACGGCCCAGGATCAACTGCCAAACACGGCGCGTTCCATACAATGGTATGACCCATCGGGTGACACAGTGCAAAAAATGGAAAATGCCCATGGGGTTTTGATCGACTCATTCCTTGTATCACCAGCTCAAATTGAGCGCATAAGAACCATCAATTCCTGTTTGGCCATCATCGATGATTATTACCGGCGGCGATATGAGTCGGGGGTTGTCATTGATTGGACAATCGGGGCGGAAAATTTTGCCTACCCGTCCAAAGTCCCTGGCGTCATCTATTTGCTTGGCAGCGATTACTGCGCGATTCGACCGGATTTTAACAATGCACCAACACGGCGATTTCCAGAGGCACCAGGCAACGTCCTGGTCACGTTCGGCGGGACGGATTTACGCAAACTTACGGAACCGGTTGTCACAATGCTCCAGCAGAAATTTCCACAATTGGAAAAAAACGTTGTCCTGGGCAGCGGGGTGAAGGACGCGACGTTCATTCCGCGGCTGCAAGACAGCAGAACGACATTTCATTTCAGTTGCAGCGCAGTGCAAATGCAGACGCTTATGGTCAAAGCCGATCTGGCAATATGCGGCGGCGGGCAGACGCTCTATGAGTTGGCTTCGCAAGCCCTGCCTCCCGTGGCAATCCGTGTGGTTGACAATCAAGCGGATGATGTTCGCGGGTTTGTCCAAGCCGGGTTCGCCCTGGTTGCTGGTGAATGGAATGACCCAGATTTGATGTCCAAAGTGGCGGACTCCGTTCGCGAACTTTGGCCGGAAGAAAACAGAAGTCGCCGTGCAGCAATTGGAAGACAGCACATTGACGGAAACGGAGCAAAGCGTTTGGTTGCGGCAGTACTTTCACATTGGACCGAGCACGATGAACATGCCTGACGGGATCATATTTGAACGCCGCGCTTCGACGGTTCTTTACAACTACCTGCGAAGCTGTTCGAGGCCTGGCAAGTGGCTGCTCCCGGCAAACATTTGTCCAATCGTTCCTGCAATCTTTATAAAGACTCGCAAGGAATTTGAGTTCGTGGATGTTAATCCTGAAACTTTTTGCATGGATGCTTCGACCGTGGTGGAGCGTTTACGCGAAGGCCACGGAAAAACTGCCGGGATCTTGTTCGCCCGAACCTATGGCCACGGTGGCGTTTTCGAACCGCAATTCCGCGCTTTCAAGGCAGTCGAGCCAGACCTGCTGGTGGTGGACGACCGTTGTTTGTGCCGCCCCAATTTCACCCATTCTGGAGGTGTCGCCGACCTGGAACTTTATAGTTGTGGTTATGCCAAATTCGTGGACCTGGGATGGGGAGGCTGGGGACTCTTTCGTGGCACCCCCGACTCTGGCAGGGAGGAATTACCCTTTGAAAGCCGTGCACATGAAGAACTGTTGCAACAATTTCGCAAGACGCTGATGGACGGGAGCACTTTTGTTTACCCCAACACTCCCTGGCTGGATGCACGACCACCCGGGCGGACCTGGGCGGAGTTTCGTACCCTGGTTGAATCACATGTTGACGCCTGCGCGAAACAACGAAACCGATTGAACGCCATCTACGCGGCCGAACTTGAACCGTGGGCTGTGCCTTTGGCGTTCCGTGATTGGCGTTTCACAATCGTCTGCGACTGCCAGACCGAAATCATCAAAACCATTTTTGACGCCGGACACTTTGCCAGTTCGCATTACCGGTCTTTGGCACCTATGTTCGGCCCCGGTTTCGCACCTGTGGCTGAACGCATGGGAAAACGGGTGGTCAACCTGTTTAATGATTTCAGATATGATGAGAATCGCGCCGGAGAACTCGCCGTTATTATTCGTGACAAGTTGCAACCGCATTAAACGGGTAGCATGGGAAACAAGAATCATCTCCAAGAAGTAGCCGGTTAAACCGGGAAGTAGTTAGCGCTAATTTGTTGAGGCCGGGCTGTTTTGCGCCAACCCGGAAAAGTGCTCTGCACTTGCAAGGAAACGCTTCCATTGCCGGTCAGACTGCGTCAAAATTGTCTGGCAAAGTCTCGCCTGATGCCATATGAATTCGCGATTTACGTCCATCGTTGCGAGCTGAAACCGCGCGCGGCTTTGCAAAATGAATCGCATCAAAATCGGCAATCCGGAAATTAGCAACGCCCTCCCTCCCTGGTGGTTGCGGATATTTTCAACGGTTGACGTGCTGAAATTGTTGAATGAACGGCCTGAATTGGCCAAGCTAAACGCCCATGTCGAACAAAAGAATCTCGGGGAATAAACGGCTTGCGCGGCGCGGCCCAGCCAAAGGCTATGTCACTGATCAGGAATCTTTTTGGGCGGGTGAGTTTGGCGACGTTTATTCAACGCGCAACACGGGCGCGCAATTGATTGTCAGCAATCTCGGCCTGTTCGCAAAAATTCTGGCGCGCACGGAAAACGTCTGCTCCGTGCTCGAACTGGGCGCGAACATCGGACTGAATTTGCGGGCAATTCAGCAATTGCTGCCCGCCGCCAACCTGTCGGCAATTGAAATCAACCGGAGTGCCGTGGCGGAATTAAAAAAATTGCGCGGCGTCCGGGTCCATCATCAGTCGTTGCTCGAATTCAAGCCGGACTGCCATTATGACTTCGTGTTGATCAAAGGCGTGCTCATCCACATTCATCCGGAAAAACTGCCGCAAGTTTATGATTTGATGCACGCGGCCAGTGCGCGTTACATTTGCCTCGCGGAGTATTATAATCCGACGCCGGTGGCTGTTCCCTATCGCGGCCATGATGACCGGCTTTTCAAGCGCGATTTCGCCGGCGAAATGATAAAACGTTTTCCAGATTTGCGGCTGGTAGATTACGGTTTCGTTTATCACGGGGATCCGAATTTTGCAGGCGATGATTTCAATTGGTTTCTGTTGGAAAAGGACGGCGCAAGGCGATGAGCAAGATGATCGCCATAGGTAAACGGCGCATCGGCGACGGCCAGCCGGCATTAATCGTCGCGGAAATGAGCGCCAATCACGACCGCGATTTGAAACAGGCGCTAACGCTATTGGATATTGCCGCACAAGCGGGCGTGGACGCCGTCAAACTTCAAACCTACGGACCGGATTCGCTGACGCTGAAAACAAATCATCCTAGTGCGCGGATTGACCCGATTTGGGGCGCTGCCAACCTTTATGAACTCTATGCCCAGGCGGCGATGCCCTACGAATTTCATGAACCGCTATTTAAACGGGCGGAGGAACTCGGGCTTTTGATCTTCTCGACGGTGTATGACGAACGCGATGTGGATTTTTTGGAAAAACTCGGCAACCCGATCTACAAAATTGCCTCTTTTGAACTGGTGCATCTGCCGTTGCTGCGGCGGGTTGGCCAGACCCGCAAACCGGTGGTGCTTTCCACCGGCATGGCCACGCTGGACGAAGTGCAGGAGGCTTTGACGGCCCTGACCACCGGTGGCTCGAAGGAAATTATCCTGCTGCATTGTTGTTCGGCGTATCCTACGCCTCCGGAAGCGGCCAATCTTACGGCCATGAAAACACTGCGCGACGCCTTTCAACGGCCGGTTGGATTTTCCGACCACACGCTCGGTTTCAACGTGGCGGCGGCGGCGGCGGCGCTCGGAGCGTGTTTTATCGAAAAACATTTCACCAACGACCCGCAGCGAAAGGGACCTGATCACCGATTCTCCGCTTCGCCGGAGGAATTGCGCGAGCTGGTGCGGGCGGTCCGCCAGGTGGAAAGCGCGATCGGCAAAGGCGACAAGGCCACCGCTGCGTGCGAGACGGAGAGCAAACGGGTCGGCCGGCGTTCCATCTTTGCTGTTGTGGAAATTCCCCAGGGCGCGATGATTGCCCGCGACATGGTGCGCGTGGTCCGACCGGCGGCAGGATTGCACCCGCGGCATCTCGATGAAATCATCGGCCGGAAGGCGCGGCGCAAGATTCCCGCCGGCTGGCCCGTCACCGGGGAAGATGTCTGACATGCCCGTCACCGTCGTCATCATGCAGCCCACGTTTCTGCCCTGGCTCGGTTACTTTGAGCTGATGGCGCGTGCGGACAAATTCGTCTTCCTCGACACGGTGCAGTTTGAAAAGCAGTCCTGGCAATCCCGCAACCGGCTGAAAAACGTCCAAGGTGAACCGTTCTGGCTGACGGTGCCGCTGGCAGCGCATGATTTGAAAACGCCCATCAGTCAAATCCGGCTGGCGGCAAACTGGCCGCAATGGCGAAAAAAACATCTCGGCTCAATCCGTACGAGCCTGGGTTCGACGCCGTTTTTTCTGGAAATTTTTCCGCGGATCGAATCGTGGCTCGAAACGGATTTCAACCGGCTGGCCGAATTGAACATCGCTGGCATCCGGCTGTTCGCCGGGCTGCTGGAATTGACCCCGCAGTTTTTTCGCACCTCGGAATTGAATTTTTCGGGCGTCAAAACCGAAATGCTCGTCAACCTTTGCCGGCAACTGGGCGCGACGCGTTATTACAGCCCATTGGGTTCAAAAGAATACATGGAGGAAAATCTTTTCGCCGGCAACCAGATGGAACTGGTTTATCAAACCTGGCCGCATCCGCTTTACCCGCAGCGCGGCGACCCGTTTGTCCCGCATCTGGCGGTGATTGACGCTCTGATGAACCTCGGCCCGGCGGCCACGCGTAAATTGCTTTTCCCCGCCCAACCAACTTTGGTCGCAGGCCCAACCTGATTGGCAACCTGGATTGAGATGCGGAGTAAAAAAATATTTATGAGCGCAACGCACATTCCCTTGGACGAACTACCGCGATACAGCCGCTGGCCGGCCATTTTGCTGGGGAAGAACCCGTTTCCAGCCCGCCAGCGCACCCGCGATGAGGTTCTGCGCGAATATGACCGCGAAAAATGGGGGGTGGTTTTGACGTGGCTCCGGACGCAATCGCGAGTGGGCATGGAGGATTTGTTGCGCGCGCAAGGCATGGAACCGGAGCGCCTTATCGCCTTCGCGCAGGATAAAAAGTTTTTCACCGCGCCGGCACGTGAAGTCTTGATGGCCTACGAAAATTTACTGCTTGAAACACTACGGCCGCACGCAACCGGAACCTTGGTAGAACTGGGCTGCGGTTTGGGGGACAAACTCCTGCGCGTGGCAGAACGGTTAAAACCGAAAACGGTATTCGGCGGTGAATTCACCAAGTCTGGTGTTGAGTGCGGGCGGCTTTTGGCAAAATTATTCCGCATCAACGCACAATTTGAACTATTTGATTACAATAATCCGGCCACGCTTGAGGCTGTGCCCGAGCACGCGATGGTTTTCACGTCTCATTCCATCGAACAAATCCCAAATCTGCCGGAGCGGTTCATTGCCGGATTGATCCGCCGCTCGCCCCGCGTGGTGTTGCATTTTGAACCAGATTACGAAGGCCATGACACGAACAGTTTGATGGGCTTGATGCAGCAACGTTATGCCGAACTGAACGACTATAATCGAAATCTCTGGGGCCTGTTGAAATCGTTTGAGTCAAAAGGGCTGATTCGCATTCTGGAACACTCGAC
This sequence comes from uncultured Verrucomicrobiae bacterium, assembly GCA_963762585.1. Classification (GTDB taxonomy): domain Bacteria; phylum Verrucomicrobiota; class Verrucomicrobiia; order Limisphaerales; family UBA11358; genus UBA11358. The sequence continues at coordinate 112,379 of CAVXLF010000009.1, read as the reverse complement.
CGATGTGTTTGGCATCAATCCATTCAACTCCACTTCAGTTTTCATCTGGCAGCCAATTTGAATTGCCGCAAATATTTTCCCCGCCGACCGGCGACCCGAACTTGCAGTGCCGCAGTCCAATGTTTAGATTGCAGCCATCCGCGTGTGCTGTCCGGTCCTTGGTTTGACGCATCTTGATATGGCCGAAAAAAAAGTAGCTCTATTGGTCGACAATCGAACTCGTGATTTGGCGGTGTCGGCGCTAATCGCGCATCATCTCGGGCAACTTGGGAGTAGAGGCGGAATTGCAGCCGCTCGAAGCGTATCGGGCCGTTCTGGCCGCGTTTAAACCGGCAATGGTTGTCATCAACCATCTCACTGCCAGCCACCTGGTTCGCTGGTCTCACCGGCTCAAGGAACTCGGAGTGCTCGTAGCCGTGCTCCCGAATGAAGGACTCATCTACGACGCGGATGATTTGCGGTTCGCCGCGGGCCGCTACCACAATCACGCGCACATTGACCATTTTTTTACCTGGAATGAAGCGCACCGTGACGCCTTGTATGCGGCCGGCTTTGATAATCGCACGCAAATCCACCTGGTCGGGGTGCCACGATTTGATTTTTACTTCCAACCGTGGTCACGTTTGTTTGCACGGGATGTTGCCCCGCATCCGCGCCCGCAGGTCTTATGCTGCACGAATTTTGTTTTTGCGAAATTCCAGGACCTGCCGCGCATTGAAGGCGAGAAATTCCTGCAAATCTTTCGCCGGATGCCGAAATACCAGAACCCGTGGGAACTGGTTGAAGTAAACCACCGTTGCCGGCAACGCAGTCTGCAATTTTTCGAAAAACTGCTCGCCGCGTCGCAATTTGACGTGCTGCTCCGGCCACATCCGCACGAAGACGCGAATTTCTACCGCGTCTGGGCGGAGCGCCTGCCCACCGATCTCCGCTCACGCCTGCGGATTGATAACACGACCAATATCACCCGGCTCATTTTGGAATGCGACGTGGAAGTTTCCTGTGAAAGCTGCACCACGGCGTTGGAAAGCTGGATCGCCGGAAAGCCGACCGTGGAACTGACCTTTGAGCGGCATCCATCCTATTTTCATCCCGATGTCGGCGCGCTCAACAACCTGTGCGAGGATCCGGCACAGCTGGCGAAAATGGTCGAGAAAGCCTTGCACGAGCCGCCGCCCACCTCGGTTCAGGCGGCGCGGCGCGAGCATCTGCGCCAATGGTGCAACGCGCCCTCGGGAAAAAGCGCCGAGGCGATTGCCGGAATCATTCATCGGGCCGTCTCCGACGCGCGCCCATCGTTCGGTTCGCTGACCGCCAGCGATTATCGGCGCGGCCTGACCTTGCGCGCCTTCAACTCGGTCGGCTGGCGTTGCAATTATGACCCGCTGCTGTTTCTCAAACGACGGCTGTTTCCCGGCGCTTACGCGATTAAACAGCACGTTCACGAAAAAGCCATCATCCCCCGCGACGTGAGTGAGGCTCGCCTTCAACTCAAGCAAGCGTTAAATTCACCGGCAACGAAAACCTGAACCATGCATATTCCCGATCCCCGTGAACGCGAAACCGCCCGGCGTTATTTCAAGCCGTTCCTTGAACATTTTCGCGGCTGCCAGGCCGTCCTCGATGTCGCTTCGGGACAGGGACACTTTCTGGAACTGCTCAAGGAAGCCGGCCTCAACGGCTCCGGCGTGGAACTGGACCAGGAACTTTGCGAACTCACGCGAAGCAAGGGGTTGCAGGTCGTCAACGAAAGCTTTTTTGATTACCTCAAAAAAAACCCACCCGACACTTTTGACGGCGCCAATGTTTCCCACATTGTTGAACATTTCACGCCCGCACAGGTGGAGGAGTTGTTCAAACTGCTTCACGACGTGCTCAAGCCCGGTTCGCCGCTGGTCGTCGTCACACCCAACATTGCCAACCTGCGCCGTGCGGTTGGAGATTTCTGGCGGGATCCGACGCATGTGCGGCCTTATCCCATTTCAGCGCTGTCCAAATTGCTGCGCCGGACCGGCTGGACGATTGCCAAATCCGGCGAGTACACCGACCGCAAACCGTCCTTGAGCCGCGCCTTGATCTACGGCCTTCGCAACGCGTTGCTGGGACGTTACTGGTGCGGCGATGATCTGTTTGTCGTCGCCCGGCGATCGGATTGAACCGGCAGCCGCCCGTGAAAATCCTTCTGGCCAAACTCAATCATCTTGGCGACACGCTGTTGCTCACGCCGACGATTCATTTTCTCAAGGAGCGGTTTCCCGAAGCGGAGATAGACGCGCTGGTCCGCGCCGGTTGCGAGGAAGTCCTGCGTGGCAATCCTGACGTTCACCAGATTTTTTCGGTGGGACATCCGGGGGAAAATCAATTTCTTCGCAACCCGCGCGGAATGATGCTCAAACGCTATGATTACGCCTTTGACCTTTCTGATTCCGGCCGGGCAAAGTTATGGATTCTCCTTTCGGCCGCCCGCATGCGCGGAATCAATGACGCCTATCACTCCGTCGGCTGGCAACGCTGCCTGTTCAACCGCATCTCTGTTTTTGAATGGAGATTGCAACATCAGGTGCTGCGCGACTTCCGCACCGTGACCGACATCATGGAATTGAAAGGCGAACCGGGACCGCTGCAATTTTATCCGCAGCCGGATTCCGGAAACCGGCGCAACCAGATGCCACCCGCGGTAAATTTTGCCGTCATCCATCCCACCAGCCGCTGGGCTTTCAAGCAATGGCTGCCGGAACGCTGGGCGGCGGTGGCGGATGAAATCCGGCGGCGGCACAACCTGGCCGTGATTTTTTCCACCGGGCCCGCGCCACGCGAAGTCGAATATGTCCGGGCAATTCTTGGCGCAGCGCGAGAGAAACATGCTTTCACCGAAGGGAAAATTTCACTGCACGAACTCGGCCGGCTGCTGCAGCAGGCACGACTTTTTTGCGGCGTGGACACCGTGGCGATGCACCTGGCCGCCGCGATGCAGACGCCGACTGTCGCGCTCTTCGGTCCTTCGTCCGAATGGAGCTGGCGTCCATGGCAGTGCCGGCATGAACTCGTGCTGGGCGACTGTTCCTGCAAGGCGACACGCCAGTTCGTTTGCGACAAAAGCAAACCGTATCCGTGCATGCAACGAATCACGATTGAGGCGGTTCTGGCGGCGACGGGAAACATTCTTTCCGCAAAATGAGCATTCTCTTTGTCCAAAAACGCACACACCGCGCCGGGGCGCAAACCTGCCTGGCGCGCCTGCTGCGACACGAGGCCCTGCGCGCATGGCATCCGATTTTGGTTTGTTCACAGGACGGATGGCTGACCGAAACCTGCAGTAATCATGGTATTCCCACCGTCATTGAGACTTTTCCCGGCTCCCGTTCCATCGCCGCGCGCTGGTTTCAAAATAAATCCTTTGCCCGCCGGACGCGAATGCACCTGGAACGCCTGAATTTGAAACCGGCCATTGTTCACGCAAACGATCATTGGGAAGGGTTGCTCGGTTTGAAGCTGGCGGGTGAAATGTGCGCCCGCTCGGCCATTTTCCTCCGTTCGCCAGGCATGACGCGCGAGGATTATTTCAAATACCAATGCCACAAATATGATTTTGCCGCCGCTGTCGGGGATGAACTGCAGGCACGCGTGAAAGAATGGGATCCGTCCCGCGAAATTCATCTGATTCATGACGGCATTTGCGAAAATGAATTTGCGCCGCCAAAACCAAAAGCCATCGCCTTTCCGGAAAAGATTCTGGTCATCGGTTCGCCGCTGGACTGGAAAGGCTGGGCGGACGTGGTTGAAGCATTGGCCTTGCTCGAACGCGAAGACATCGTGCCCGATTTGCAACTCGATTTCACCGGCGATGCACCTGAACCCGCTAAAAATAATTTGGGATTGGAACGATTACGGAAGGCGCGAATCCGTTTTCTTGGCCGCGTCGAAGCCTTTCGGGAACTTGTGCTGGGCTATGACCTCGTCATCAACCCCAGCCGCATGGAAAGTTTCGGCATGGCAGCGGTGGAAGTCGTGGCGCTCGGCGTTCCGCTGCTTTCCAGCCGCACGGGCATCATTGAGCAGATAATCGAGCAGCCGGAATTTTTGTTTTCGCCGCGGCAGCCGGCTGATCTGGCCCGCGCGTTGCGAAACCTGATTCAGAACTGGCCACATCTCCATTTTGACCCGGCCCAAAGCCAGCAGCGCATCCGGGAAAAATTTATGATCGACCGGACGGTCGAAAACGTTTGCGCCGCGTATAAAACATTGTCGAATCGGCCCGAAAAATAATATCCACCGGCAAACGGCCAACGGTTCCCGGGCCATGATTGGCTGTGCCGAAAATTTCCGTTCTTGTGCATTGCGGCCCTGTGCTTCAGCTTTTTGCCGAATTTATGAAATGCATTCCAATCCTGTGACCGCTGCCGTCCTTAATCCGCCGCCGCGCCGCTGGCGCATCGCACATTCCGAATTTTCACTCGGTTGGGGCGGACAGGAGCATCGCGTGCTGGCCGAGCTGGCTGGCTTTCAAAAGCGCGGCGGCGAAGTCTGGCTGATTGCGCCGAGCCAAAGTGAAATTTTCCGCCGCGCGAAAAGGGAAGCGATTCCCACGATTCCGCTGCGCGCGGATAAATTGCGTTTCCCCTTTGAAATCATCCGCCTCGCCCGCTGGCTGCGCCGGAATCAAATTCAAATTCTCAACACCCACAGTTCCCGCGACGGCTGGCTGCTGGGCATCGCCGGGCGGCTGGCGCGCGTGCCGCTGATCATCCGCACCCGCCACATTGACGTGACCTATCCCCACCGCTGGTTGAGCCGCCACGCCTATACGACCCTCGCCGACCAGCTGCTGACCACCAGCCGCAAAATCAGCGCGCACTTTCAGGAAATGTTCGGCCTGCCGGCCGGCCGCATTTCCATCGTGCCGACGGGAATTGATTTGGAATTGTTTTCGCCGGCGGGCGCGAAGGCAAAACTCGCGGACGAGCCGTCTCCGCTCCTCCCGATAATTGGAATGATTTCCGTGTTGCGTTCATGGAAAGGGCACGCAACTTTTCTCGCAGCCGCGGCGCAATTGAAGGCGGCGGGATTTGCCGGACGCTTTGTCATCGTGGGCGAAGGCCCGATGCGTCCATCCATCGAACAGCAGATTGCCCGGCTGAAGCTGGGCGACCGCGTGACGCTGACCGGTCATCGCGAGGACGTGCCCGAACTTTTGCGGGCGCTCGACGTGCTCGTGATGCCTTCGACCCATCACGAGGGCATTCCGCAAATCGGATTGCAGGCGCTGGCAACCCAAACCCCGGTGGTGGGCAGCGATGCCGGGGGTATTCCTGAAATCATTCGGGACGGTGAAACCGGAAGAATTTTCCCGGCCGGCGACGCCCCTGCCCTGGCGGCGGCAATCCGGAAAACGTTGCACGAAACCGAAGCGACCAACAAAATGACCGGGGCCGGCCGCAAATTGGTTGAAGCCGGACACAGTTTGAACAAAATGCTGGACGATTTGGATTCCATCTATCGCCGCCATCTGCCCGCATGAAACTCGCGCTGATCCGCCGACAATTCTCCGCCACCGGCGGAGCGGAGTTGTATCTGCAGCGCCTGTTGCACGCGCTCGCGGCGCAAAATCACGAACTGCATTTGTTCGCCGAATCGTGGGCAGCGGTGCCCGATAAGGTGACGCTGCATCCCGTAAACATTTCCGCCACGCGCGCCACGCGCGGCCTGCGTTTTGCCGAAGCGGTTCAAAACGAACTGGCCGGGCAATCCTTCGACTGCGTTTTCAGCCTCGACCGAACCTTGAAACAGGATGTTTATCGCGCGGGCGACGGCGCGCACCGCGTCTGGTTGGAACGCCGCCGCGAGTTTGCGCCGTGGTGGCAGAAACCTTTCGCGGGCCTGGGCGCCTTTCACAAAAACGCGCTTGCGCTCGAAGCCCAAACCTTCAACCCGCAAAACACCCGCCATATCATCGTCAATTCGGAAATGGTCAAACGCGAAATCCTCGAACATTTCCCGTTTCCTCCGGAACGGATTCATCTCGTGCGCAACGGGGTGGACATCGCACGCCTGCAAACTGGCCGGCGCGCCGAAACCCGGGCGCGCCTGGGCGTGAAGGACAACGAGTTCCTCTGGCTGTTTGCCGGCTCCGGCTGGGAACGCAAAGGACTGAAATTTGTCCTGCAGGCTTTCGAAGTGTGTTCCTTGCAGGCCAATTACACCCACAACGCGCCGCGGATGAAACTGCTCGTCGTCGGCAAGGGACGGAAACCGGTCCTCGTTTCCGACAACGTCATTTTTTCCGCGCCGGTGCCCGACCTGGAACATTTTTACGCCGCCGCCGATCTGTTCGTGTTCCCGCCGATTTACGAACCCTCGGCCAACGTGGTCTTTGAGGCGCTGGCGGCGGGCCTGCCCGTTGTGACTTCCGCCAACAATGGCGCGGCGGAAATCATCCAGGAAAACGTCACCGGCAACGTCGTGAAGGAATTCTGGCGCCCGGAAGTTTTGGTGGACGCGGTCAAAACCTGGGTCAAACGTCCGCGCCGCGTTCAGGCGGACACCGCCGCGTTCAGCCTGGAACGGAACGTGGCCGAAACGCTGGCGGTGCTCGAACTGGCCGCCCGGGAAAAATCCAAGTGAAGATCTCCTTCTGCCTGATCACCCTGAACGAGGAGAAAAATCTTCCGCGTTGCCTGAAAAGCTGCGCGGACCTGGCGGACGAAATTGTCGTGCTCGATTCCGGCAGCACGGACGCAACGGAAAAGGTCGCGCGCGATTTTGGCGCGCGTTTCGAGCGGCAGGATTGGCCCGGCTATGTCGGCCAAAAAAACAAAGTGCTGTCGCTCGCGTCGCACGCATGGATTTTCAGCCTCGATGCCGATGAGGAGCTGTCGCCGGAATTGCGCAACGAGATTCGGCTGCTCAAAACGGCCGGGGAGGTCGGCAACGACGTGGGCGGTTTCTCCATGCCGCGCTGCGTTTTTTACGAAGGCCGGTGGATCCGGCATGGCGACTGGTATCCCGACCGGCTCGTGCGTTGGTTTCGGCGCGAGGGCGCGGCCTTTTTGGGCGGCAAGGTTCATGAACGGCTTGAAATCCGCGGACGGGTTGTCTCGTTGCACGGCGACTTGTACCACCATTCCTTTCGGGACGCCGCCGACCACCGGGCGCGCGGCGAGAAATATGCCCGGCTCTGGGCACAGGAAAAATTTGAAGCCGGCCAGGGCGCCGGACCGCTTGCGCCGTTGTATCATGCGGCCTTTCGCTGGGTGCGCGGCTATATTTTGCGGCGCGGTTTTCTGGACGGCGCGCAAGGCTGGCGCATCGCGGCGCTTTGTACCCGCGAAACTCATTTGAAATACCGGCTGCTCCGTGAGTTGCGCCAGGATAAAAAAGCCGAGGCATGAATCCGCCCGAAAACATTTTACTGATCCGGCTCAAGTCCATTGGCGACGTGGTTCTGACCTTGCCCGCCGTCCATGCCGTTCGCGATCAGTTCCAGTCGTCGAAAATCACTTATCTGACTTCCAGGGAAAACGCGCCTTTGCTGCGCGGGTTCTCGAATATTGATGAAGTCATCCTGCTCGACCGGGCCGCTTTCCAATCCGGCAACTTGAAAACCGCCTGTGCAACAACGGTCAAATTGCTTCGCGACTTGCGGCGAAGAAAATTTTCACTGGCCATTGATTTTCAGGGCTACGGCGAAACGGAATTCTTTTCGTGGTGGAGTGGCGCGCCGGAGCGGTGGGGTTGCGTCTATCGTCCGTCGCGCGGCTGGTTCTACACCCGCGGTGTCCGGCGGAACAATGACATTCCGATCGCCGACTGGAATCTTTCGCTGCTGCGACAATGCGGCTTCCGCGTCGGCGAAATCCGCAACGAATACGCTTTGCCGGAAGACGCCCTGGCCGAAGCCAGGAAATTTTTCGCGGCGAACCATCTGGCCGAAAACCGGCCGACGCTGTTTCTCCAGCCCTTCACCAGTTCGCCGTGGAAAAACTGGCCGCTGGAAAATTTTTACGAATTGGCGCGGCATTTTCATTCGCGGGGAACGCAGATTATTTTCGGCGGCGGCCCGTCCGAACGCGCCGCACTCGAACCGGCGCAGGGCATGGGTTTTATTGTCGCTGCCGGGACGCCGTTGCTGGTTTCGGCCGGACTGATGAAGCTTTCCACCATCGTCGTAGGTGGGGTGACCGGTTTATTGCATCTGGCAGTGGCAATGCAAAAACGGGTTGTCATGCTGGTCGGGCCTGCCCATGAACCCGGTTTTCCCTACCAGCATCATGATTGGGGAATCACCCCATCAACCGGGGAAAATGTTTCCGAAATCAAAATTGGCGCAGTCATTGAAGCTTGTGCCGGGGCGTTCAGTGAACCGGGTATCATCGCTTCGCATTGAATCGGATGCCGGACCGCGCAGCCTCTCAATCACCGAACAATTTTTTCAATTGGTCCCGCGCGGCGGCTTCCCGCGGGCTGCCCCCGGCCTTCGGTTTCCAGTCCCGGTGGGCCAGTTCAAAGTATTCGCAAAAATTGCCGACGGCCTTTTCCAGCACCGGCTCGGCCCGGCGTTCGCGGCATTGGTGGGCAGCGCGCGGGTCGTAGTGCGCACAGTTCAGGCAGACACGCAGGTCCGCCCGGCATTTCATGCAGGTTTCGCCGCGCCCCGGCTGGCCGTTCAACGTCCAGGGCTCGCCGCAATGGTGACAGTGTCGGGTCATTTCGATTTCTGATTTACGATTTACGATTTATGATTTCAACATTATTTCGATTGCCGGCTGCCGGTTGAAAGTTGCAAGTTGGACGCATCAGGTTCGCGGACGCAACCGGCAACCGGCAACGTTTAGAATGAAACTCGGATTATTTGGCGGCTCATTTGACCCGGTTCACCTTGGCCACCTGCTCGTCGCGCAGGCGGCCATCGAGGAACTGGGCCTGGACCGGCTTTGCTTCATTCCGGCGGCGCAATCGCCGTTCAAGCCGGACAACCAGCCCGCGCCCGCCTCCCTCCGGCTGCAATGGCTCCGGCTCGCGCTCGCCGGCCGGACGAACTGTGAAATTGACGACCAGGAAATCCGGCGCGGCGGCGTTTCCTACACCGTCGACACCGTGCGCGATTATGCGAAACGTTTTCCGCAGGCGGAGTTGTATTATCTCATCGGCGCGGACAATGCAGCCAAGCTCAATGAATGGCGCGAGGCCGGCGAACTGGCGCGGCTGGTGCAATTTGTGGTGACGCCGCGCCCCGGCGAAGCACCGGCGAATTTTCCCGCGCCGTTTCGCGGACGGACGTTGAAAGGTTTTCCCCTGGCGATTTCGTCGTCGCAAATCCGCGCGCGCGCGAAGGCGGGCCTGCCCCTCGAACCGCTGGTGCCAGCGCCGGTCGCCGAGGCCATCCGTACGGCAAAACAATATTTGTAAGACATTTTCGCGCGAAGGACGCGAAGAAAAAGAAGGTCGCTTTTTCTTTCCTTCGCAGCCTTCGCGGCCTTCGCGCGACATCTTAAAATTCTTCGTGTTCATCCGTGTCGATCTATGGTTAAATGGTCCATGGCAACTATGGATTCACGTAAACTGGCTTTGCTTTGCCGCGAATTCGCGGACAACAAAAAGGCGGAAAACATCGTCATCCTTGACGTGCACAAAATATCGTCGGTGACGGATTTTTTTGTGATTGCGTCCGGCTCAAGCGAGCCGCATCTGCGCGCCATCATGGAGGAAATCACCGGCCGGCTGCGGGATGAAGCAGGGCTGCGTCCACACGCGGTGGACGGCACGGTGCATGGCGCCTGGGTGGTGCTGGATTACTTCGATGTGATTGTGCACGTCATGCGGCAGGACGTGCGGGAACGTTACGATCTGGAAGGTCTGTGGGGCGACGCCGCGCCGGTGAAGCCAAAGAAGAAAATTGCGCGGGCAAAAAAGTAATTCGCCTCCCCGACCAGGATCGCTTGTCCCAATGGGACAAAGCCAAGGCATCAATCCCGGAAATTCACAAACTGCACGGCCACGGGAAATTCCTTCGCGCGCACGGCGGCGATGACGGTCTGCAATTCGTCCCGGCTCTTGCCGGCCACCCGCACGGCGTCACCCTGAATCTGCGTCGTCACCTTGAATTTGCCGTCGCGGATGAACCCGGTGATCTGTTTGGCAACGGTGGTTTCGATGCCCTGCTTGATCTTGATCAACTGCCGCGCATGGCCCAGCGGTGAAATGTCCGGCTCGCATTGCTCGACGCTCTTGAGGCTGATGCCGCGCTTGGACAGTTTGCCGATGACCATCTCGTTGAGGGTCGTGACCTTGAACTGGTCCTCGGCGGTGAGCTTGATTTCGGTTTTTTCCAGAATGATCTCAGCCTGGCTGCCCTTGAAATCGAAGCGGTTGGCCAGTTCCTTTTTGGCCTGGTTGACGGCGTTCTCGATTTCCATCGAGTTGACCTGCGAAACAATGTCGAATGAAGGCATGGCGAAAGCGTAGAAAAGCCGGAGCCGGAAGGCAAAAGGATTCAACCCCGGGCCGTGGAAAAACTTTCAAAACCGGAGCAGATTGAACCGGCGGGAGGGTGAAGGCTGTTACTGGACCTTCTCCGGCAGCTCGTTCGACGCCTTCACCATTTCATCCAGCAGCTTTTTGAAATCCTCCAGGCCGGTGGACGGGATGATGATGGTGTCACGGCGGCCGCCGACGTCCTCGGTGATGCGCAGAAACCGGCCGCGCGGATTCTCCTTGAGCGTGAACACGAAGGTCTTGCGCTCAATCTGGACCTTGTCGGATTTAAGGGTGTCTTCGTTGACCGGCGGCTTGGGTTGTCCCAGAGGACGCCGCACGTATGGCGATGGCCGTTCATTTGAAATCATAATGTCCCGTAAAACCGCCCAGTTGGCGTTCCATCCGACAGGAACAAATTTCGACCGTCTTGGCGGTTTGTCAACTGGGAATATTTACAAAATATTCGCCGCCCGCTCGGCCAGCTCGGAGCGCTCGCCCTTCTGCAACTCGATGTGCGCGGCGATGGCCTCGGCGCGGAACCGGCTGACAACGTAGTTGAACCCGTTCGACGACGAATCCACATACGGATTGTCAATCTGGTACGGGTCGCCGGTGAACACGATTTTTGTGCCGCTGCCAACGCGGGTGATGATGGTCTTGGCTTCGAGCGGCGTGAGGTTTTGCGCCTCGTCAATGATCATGAACTGGTTGGCGATGCTGCGGCCGCGGATGTAACTCAACGCCTCCACCATGATGCTGCCGGAACGCATGAGGTCGGTGCTGCGGCGATGGTCATGGCCCATGTTCAAATCGCTGAGCATTTCGAGCGCGTCGTGAATCGGCTGCATCCATGGCGCGAGTTTTTCCTCCAGCGACCCGGGCAGAAACCCGAGTTCCTTGCCCATGGAAATCGTCGGGCGCGCCACGACCAGCCGGCGGAATTCGCGGTCGTTCACGGCCCGTTTCAAACCGGCGGCCATGGCCAGCAGCGTCTTGCCGGTGCCGGCCTTGCCCATGAGCGTGACGAGTTTGACGCGGTCATCGAGCAGCGCGTCGAAGGCAAAATGCTGTTCGCGATTGCGCGGTTTGATGCCCCACACGCCTTCCCGCGAATCAATGATCGGGATGAGCTTCTTCCCGGTCGGGTCCACCTTGGCAAGTGCCGTGCGTTTGGGATTGGTTTCATCGGTGAGCGTGCAAAATTCGTTGGGAAAATAGGTTTTGCCGGCAGGAAGTTCGAGTTCGCTTTTGGCCCGGAACGCGGCCATTTTGTCCGCGGGGACCGACATATCCATCATGCCGGTGTAAAGGTCGGTGATGAACACGCGGTCGGTCTCGTAATCCTCGGCCTGCAACCCCAGCGCGTCGGCCTTGATGCGGAGGTTGATGTCCTTGGAAACGAGAATGGTCGGGTTTTTTGGCTGCGCCTTCTGGATGGACGCAGCCAGCGAGAGAATCCGGTTGTCCACGGTGTTGCCGTTGAAATGGACTTCGCCGTTGCCATGGCCGTTTTTTTGGAAGGCGATTTTCAATTTGCCGCCGTTGGGCAGCTTCACGCCCTCGCTCAGGCTGCCATCGCCGCGAAAACCGTCGAGCATGCGCGACACCATGCGCGCATTCTGACCCAGCTCGGATGACTCGCGCTTGAACCGGTCAATTTCCTCGATGACCTCGATGGGAATTAAAACGGCGTTTTCCTCGAAACTGAGCAGCGAATTGGGATCGTGCAGGAGAACGTTGGTATCAATGATGTAATTCTTCACTTAAACTCCAAAAATAAAACTTAACCGGTTAAAAACAAGCCGGGTTGTGAAAAAACGACGTGAATTTTTCAATTTTACCTTTTCAACCGGGCCATCCGGCGGTGCCAGTTTTTTATTTGTGAATGCGCGGCGGGCAATTGGTAGTGGCCGGAGTAGAGGAAATTTTCGAGCATCCCGAACAAATCGAAATCCACGAAGTGCGGCTGTTCGCCGAGCAAAAAGGGCTGGTGCGCGAGCATTTTCTCGAAGGGCAGCAGCCTTTCCTTCAACAACTTGAGCCAGTCGTTCCGTTGCGCACGCCATTGATCCAGGCAGCCGCGGCCGAATTTGCGCTCCTTGAAACGCAGGAATTGCAGTTGTTCCGCCGGCGGAACGTTCTCCCGCCAATGAATATCGTTCAACCGGAAGGTCGCGCCTTCAACCTCGTTCTCGATATAGCGCCAGAGCAGGGACTGGACGCCTTCCAGTTCGGGCGGAAAAAGGCCGAGCTCCAGTTCTTCATCAAGATATTTGGCCACAACCTGAGAATCGTCGTTGAGTTCAAAAACCACATTCCGGCCATGCCGGATCGTCGGCACGCCGTAATAACGCTGTTTGGTCAATTTCCAAACCCGCGAACGGTCCTGGTTGGGAATGTTGATGAGTTTGAAAGGCGCGCCGGAAAATTCCAGAATGCGGCGCTGAACGAGGCAGAACGGACTCCACGGAAACTGAATCAATTCAATCATGTAAAACTTGTTGCGCTCGCGAAGCCGGAATTTAAAACGCGGCCCGGACGGTGACAAGCCCAAACATCACTTTACACCTTCGCCGGGCCGGACTACAGTCGCTCCATGGCATCTGATTACGACGCAACGGAGTTTGTGGACACGGATTTTCAGGCGCATAAAACGCCCGGACTGGCCGCCGGCGACCCGCTTCGCCCGCCGACGCGCGAGGAGGTGGACCGCAAGGTGGTCGAGGCCCAGCAAAAGCTGGCCGAGTTGAAACGCGCGCAGGAAGGCTTGGAGCGCGAACGCGCCTCCCTGGAGGAATTGCGCCGCCGCCAGAACGAATTCCATACCGGCCGGCAGGAAATGATCCATAACCTGACGCGCGGGCTGGGTTTGCTCGAGGAAGCCGAATTCAACACCCGCCGCGACGCCGAGCAGATGGTCAAGACCATCAGCGATTTCCGCGACGCGCTCACCAAAATCCAGGCCGTCCACGATGAAGCGTGGACCAAGGAAAATTTCAGCATCGAACTCACCCGCGCCCTCACCACCATCGAAAACGCCCGCATGGAGTGGAATGCGGCCCGGCTGAAAGTTCCGGTCCTGTCCGGTCCCGTGACCGAAAAACCGAAATCCGAAACCGCACCGGCCACGGCCGCATCGCCCCTGGCCGACGCCAGCTTCGGCCAGTTGTGCCGGTTCGGCCTGGCCATGACCTGGCCGCTGGTGCTGGTGGCGCTGGCCGCGCTCGGCGTGCTGGTGACGATTTTGCTGTTGCGGCATTAAGGCCGTTCAAGGTTGTATGTCGTCTGCAAAGAAAAAGCTGAAAAAAAATGACCCGATTTCCGAGCGCGCCCACGCGTTGACCGACCAGATCGCCTCGCTCGAAGCCGAAATCAAGCGGCTCGACAATCAGTTGCAACACACGCCCGTGCCCCGTCTGCGTTCCACGGCCCTGCCCCACGGCGCGACCGTCGCCCGCACGCACGAACCGCCCCCGCCCGCCGCGCCGGAGCCGGTTTTTGAAGAAGTGAAACCGGTGCGAACCGACGATGAAACTGCCCCGACTGATCAATTTAACGACCTCGGCGTGCGCAAATATGATTTGCCCGGATTTTTGGGGCGCCTGCGCCAGCACTTCCGCCGACCGACCACGTCCAATCCCCGGCTGGTAACCTATCTCGCCGCCGGCGGCGTGCAGGGCCTGCGTCCATTGCGCTACGAAAAACGCGTCGCCCGCAACCGATTCATTGTGCTGGTGGTCGTGCTGTTTCTGGTCCTGCTCGGCGTTATCTCCGTCTTCGTCCACAACCATTAAACTCCGTCCCAATGAAAAGCCATTTCATTGAACTGTCCATTCCCACGGGCGCCGGACGATTTGTTGCGCGTTACTCAGAAAAAGGCCTGGCCGAACTGGATTTTCCAACGGTAGGGACGCCGCGCCGCGGCGTCCGGACATCGCAGCGCGATGTCCCTACCATCCCTACCGCAATTTCCCGCTGGCATCGCACCACCGAAACCGCCTTGAAGAAAATTCTCGCCGGCAATGCGTCAAAAACTTTTCCGCCGCTGGATTTGGCGGGAACGGAATTTCAGAAAAGCGTCTGGAACGCGTTGCGGAAAATTACCCCCGGCAAAACGAGAAGCTACGGCGAAATCGCGCAGACGATTGGCAGACCCAAGGCGGTCCGGGCCGTCGGCGGTGCGTGCGGCGCAAATCCGGTTCCGGTTTTGGTTCCCTGCCATCGCGTGCTCGCCGCGAACCGGAAATTGGGCGGCTTCTCCGGCGGATTGGATTGGAAACGCAACCTGCTCGCGCGCGAAGGAATAAAATGTAGCGCTTGAAATTCGCCGTCTTTACCGGTGGACAACGAGCAGCAAAACTCGTTTTAACAGTTTGCAGGTCAGAATGTTAAATACGAAATATAGGTAAAACTATGAAAAAGGATAGGCTACATAACCAGCCGCCCATTATCTGTTAGGCCACATCATGCGCACCAGATATTTCATTCGATTTGCACTGATTATTGGCTGGCAGGCGATCATGGCAGCTTCGATATTTTATTTCAGTCCGTCTCCGACTTGGTTACGAGTCATTGAGGTATCTGGTTTCCTTTTGCCGTTCCTCGGTTATTTTTTGGCTTTCTACCGCGCTCCGGCTTTTGCAGGTTGGTCGCGCATCACGAGGCCGATGGTTCTTACGCTTTCATTTGCCATCGCCGCAACGGTTGGATTTTTCTTTTTTGTTTATCTGATGTTTTTCTTGTTTATGGTGTTCGGCACACACATTGGGAGATAGAAGTTATGTGGTCTAACAAATCGCTGCAGGCAACGCGGGATGGCCGTCGCAGTTCCGCTTCGCGGTTCACGTCATCTGGTCCCGCGTGCCTGAGCTCTGGACGTTAGGCGACATTTATGCGCGCAAAAACGCAACGTATTATTGGCATTGTTTTAGTCGTGCTGAGCGCTGTGATTTGCATACTACTTGGGTTTAGTCTGCCTCACATGTATTTCCTCGGTTATGACGTGGGGGTGCTGTTCACGCTTTTGTGCTTGGGTTGTCTGACTATTGCGATGGCGGGGATTTTCATTTTTTGCGGTGCTGCATGGTCACGCTGGTTTGTTTATTTCGCGGCCATTCTTGGTTTTGTAGCCAGTTTAGCTCTGTTTGCCGTTGTTGGTGCATTGATGTTGCCGTGGTTTATTATTCTCGTTCCGCTTTACACTTTGCCGGTATTTATCGTAAAGAAGTCACATGAGAGCCATGTCGCCTAATATGAGGATAGGCTGCAAAATTACGCGGTTTCTTCGCGGGTTACCCGATATTTGAACCGAGCCCCCAACTGATCGATTTTGCGCAATCACGCGCGCGGGCAGAACTTCTCGAACCAGCAGCAGGCGACAAAATCACGGCCACGAAAGTTTGTTTGTACCCGGTACAGGCGTTACGGTCTCCGGTTTCTGACTTCTGATTTCGGTCTTCTGACTTCCGGTTTCCGGCTTCAGCCTTAGGGCATCCGCGACGGCTTGCGCCAGATTCTGCCGGAACTCCGGAGTTTCAATCTGCCGCGCATCACCTGGATTTGACAGGAAGCCCGCCTCGATGAGCACCGCCGGCCGGTGTTGTCCATGCAGCACCCCGATGAAGCGCGCCCGGCAGATGCCGCGATCTTCCATCCCGGTGGCATGAAGCAAGGCACCTTGCAGCCGGACGGCAAACTGCAAATTCTGAACATCGTAGTCGTTATTGGGAAAACTTTCCGACCAAAAGTCACCGTACCCGCGCGTCAACGTCGAAGGCATGCCGGTGGGCGTGACACAATACGTTTCAATTCCCGACGGTGTTTTGTCCGGCGCCAGGGAATTGAAATGGAGGCTGATGAAGAAATCCGCGTGATGCTCCTCGGCAAACGTGACCCGGCTGGCATTGGTGACGTAGGTGTCGCTGGTGCGCGTCAAAAAGACCTGCCAGCCCTCCTGTTCGAGCAAGGGCGCCAGCCGTTTCGCCCAGTCGAGCGTGAACTCCTTCTCGAACCGCCCGTCCAGGATGCTGTGGGTGCCGACGTTGGCGCCGCCGTGGCCCGGATCAATGACAATGGCCGGCCTGGTTTGCGGCACCGCCAATGGCGGCTCACAGAGCAGCGGTTCCAGATTTTTCTGCAGGTCGCGGCCCTGCACGAAAACCTCGCCGTCAATAATCTGCGGTTGAAAGCCGAGATGGATTTCAGTTCCGTTCCAGGTCGCTTCGCGGCTGCCGATGGTCAGGACCATCACGCCATTGGAAGAACCAATCGCATAGCTGGTGACCGGTGAATTTGACAGTAAATGCGGTTTGCCAAGGCCCTGCTGCGTGGCCCAGCCGTTCAGTGAAGCCCACGTCGTTATGGGTGCGACCGGCACGCGTTTGGGGGCCACGGGCGGCTGCCATTCTTCCCCATTGGCGGACGGCGGGTTTGAGGGAACGACCGGCTTCATCAGCCGGACCGGCTCTGACCCGAACCCGTTGTGGACGGTGTTGGTGTTCACCCAGCTCAACGATGGAAGCCGGCCGTCGTTGGACGGACGGGCGGCGCCAGCGGCGCAAAAAACCACCACGGCGAAAAAGATTCCGGCAAACTTGAACACACGGTCATTGTGCGGAAGGGAGAAGCCGACTCAAGCTGTTTCAAATAAATCTTAATCTTAATCGCAATCCTGCCTTGATCCGAAGATTATGATTAAGATTACGATCAAGATTATGAAAGGTTGCGCGGCCTTGCTCGTTTGAACCTATTCGACGATAATCAGCCAAACATAAGAGGTATTTTGAAGATTCTCGTCGCCATCACGGGAGCCAGCGGCGCGCTGTATGCGCAACGCCTGCTCGATAATCTTGACCCGCGCCAGCACGAGTTGCACGTGGTGATGAGCCACTACGCGCAACAGGTCATCGCGGAGGAACTGCCCGGCGGCCTCCGCCTGCCCGACGGCGCGAAATCGTACAACCTCAAAAGCATGAACGCGCCGTTCGCCAGCGGCTCGAACCCGCCCGACGCCATGGTCGTCATCCCCTGCACCATGGGCACGATGGGCCGCATCGCGCACGGCTACAGCGAGGACGTTCTGCTCCGCGCCGCCGACGTGGTGCTGAAGGAAAAGCGGAAGCTGATTCTTGTCCCGCGCGAAACGCCGTTGAGCCTGGTCCACGTCCGGAACATGGAATTACTGCTGCTGGCCGGGGCGACGATCCTGCCGGCGAACCCGGGCTTTTACTCAAAGCCGAAAACCGTCCAGGAAGTCGTGGACACGGTGGTGGCGCGGGTGCTGGATCATCTGGGCCTGCCGCAAAAGCTGATGCCGCGCTGGAGCGAGGAAAAAGAATGAAATGAAAAAAGGGAAACATCCAACATCCAACATCCAACATCCAACGCCCAATGGAGTGGCAACGGACATCTGGGAATTCAATGACGGCCATCCGGTGGATCGCAAATTTGATCTGGAAGAACGGCTGATGGAATTCGCCACGGCGGTGATTGATCTTTCGGAAAAGCTTCCAAATTCACGCGCGGGAAACCACATTGCCGGACAAATTTTGCGTTCAGGCACCGCGCCGTATCCGAATCACGGCGAAGCTGAAGATGCCGAGTCGCGTGAGGACTTTATCCACAAGCTGAAGATTTGCCTGAAGGAACTCCGCGAAACACGTCGTTGGGCGCGACTGATCAAACGCAAAGGCTGGGGCAGGGATGACGCTACGCTGCCTTTTATTTTGTCTGAATCCGACGAACTAATCCGCATTTTCTTTTCGAGCATCCAGACCGCGAAGAAGAATGCGCTGACTGAACGGCGCAAGACATCCCTACAGTATCCTGCCGGTGAAGCCGGCTGAAAATTGGATGTTGGTTGTTCGAAGTTGGATGTTGGATGTTTTCCTAACTGAATGATTTCTATAATCAATAAATGGGCTTCATTCGTGCGCTTCTCGCACACGGTCTTCGCACTGCCGTTTGCGCTGGCGGCCATGGCGGTGGCCGCGCGCGATCATCGCGGCTGGCCGGGCGGGCGGACCTTCGGGCTGATTCTCGCCGCGATGGTTTGCGCGCGCACCTGCGCCATGGCGTTCAACCGCATCGTGGACCGCAAATTTGACGCGCTGAATCCGCGCACCGCCAATCGCCATTTGCCCACTGGGGCAATCTCCTTGGTCAGCGCCGTCGCGCTGTGCATTTTGTCCGCGGCGGGATTGGTGGCGGTCAGCTACTTTCTAAATCCACTTTGCTTTTATTTGTCGCCCCTCGCGCTGTTGGTGATTTGTTTTTATTCACTCACCAAACGGTTCACGGATTACACGCACATTTTCCTTGGACTTTCACTGGCGCTGGCGCCCGTCGGCGCCTGGCTGGCGGTAAAGGGCGCGGACGTTTCCGTTCTGGAAATTTTGCAGATGACCACGCTCGCGCTGGCCGTGGTTTTGTGGCTGGTCGGTTTCGACATCATTTACGCGTTGCAGGATTACGAGTTCGACAAATCGCACGGCCTGCACTCCTTGGTGGTGGCGTGGGGACCCAAAAACGCGCTGCAAGCGGCATTTCTCGCGCACATGGTCATGTGCGGGTTGTTGTTCGGTTTCGGTATGCTGTGCCGTTTCCGCGTCGCGTATGTCGTCGGCTGGTTTATCATTGTCGGTTGCCTTGTGTTGGAACATTGGATTGCGCGCCGGCGCAGCTTGAACTGGATCAACGTCGCGTTTTTTCGCCTCAACGCGCTCGTCAGCGCCGTGTTTTTGATTGTGACCGTGGCGGAAGTGGTGTTTCAGGGCGGCTTCCGGCTGCGATGAGGCAAAGGGAACATCCAACAACCAACGCCCAACATCGAACATCCAATAATGCCCAATTCTCGTCCATTGGATGTTGGGAGTTTGATGTTGGATGTTGGATGTTTCTAAATTTTAACAGTAATATCCATCCGGTTTTGCTTCTGAAGCAGGCATGGACACCGTAAAATCGGATCAACCCATGCCCGACGGAAACAAATGCCTGCAATGCAGCACCTCCCTGCCGGCCAAACGCTCCGGCCGGTCTCTGTCCCGCCAGCCTGCTCAAACATCGGCTGCGCAAACGCTACCGGCAATGGCTCCGCGACGAAATCGCCCGAACGTTGGCCGATGCCGACGAAGTGGATGAGGAGATGCGCGGGTTGATTCGGCGCGTTTTCAGAGCAGGACCCGGAGCCGTCCCGCATGGTGGGATGAAAGCGCGGATGGGTCCGCCACTTCACATCGGTGGCTGCGCCAACTTATCGCCAGTTTCGCTGCGAGCGCGGAGCCGGTTTCCGCCGTTGCTTGAAATCCGGTTCACGGCCTTTCGGGGCACGTCCCGCTCCAGTTCCACCATCCTGCGCCAGCCGGAAATCCACCTGCTTCTTGAAACTGTCCACCCGGGCCACCTGCACCTGCACCTGGTCACCCAGCCGGATGATCCGGCGGGTGCGCCGGCCAATCAACTGGCCGCGCTCGGAATCGAACAGATAAAAATCGTCCTCCAAGAAGGAAAGATGCACCAGCCCGCTCATCGCCAGACCGGGCACGTCCACAAAGAAACCAAAATTACGCACGTCAATCACCAGCGCCGGATACGGCGTCGGCTTCGGCGACTTGAGCTGCGCCTTCAGAAACGCATACAGCTTCACATCCTTGCTGTCCCGCTCGGCATCGGCGGAATTGCGTTCGGTATCGGAAATATGCTCGGCGGTTTCCTTGAGCGAATGCGTCGGGCCGTGCCCTTTCAGGAACAGCGCGCGATGCACCACCAGGTCGGCATACCGCCGGATGGGCGATGTGAAATGCGTGTATTTGGCCTTGGCCAGGCCGTAGTGACCGAGCGGCTCGACCGCGTAACGGGCGCGCATCAGTGACCGGAGAAACCCGATCTTGAGCGCCGCGCCGATGGGAATTTCACCCAGTTTTTGCAGCAGCTTCTGGACTTCCGTCCGCTTCGTCAGATTTGCGCAGGGCACGTGGTGACTGAGCACCTCCTCGCGATACTCCTGCAACCGCCGTTCGTCCGGCTCCTCGTGCACCCGGTAAATCGCCGGCACGTTCCGGCCCATCAACCGGCCCGCCACCGCCTCGTTGGCCAGCAACATGAATTCCTCGATCAACTGATGGGACACATCGTTCTCCACCTTCTCGATGCGTTCCACCCGGCCCAGTTCATCCAGCCGGATTTTCATTTCGGGAAAATCCAGGTCGAGCGAACCCGCCTTGAACCGCAGCCGCCGGATCCGCTGGGCCAGCGTGTTCGCGTCATGCAACATCTGCTCAATCCGGTCGTTTGGTTTCCTTTGCAAAACCGCCAGCACTTCGCGGTAGGTAAATCGCCGTTGCGAATGAATCACCGCCGGATAAAATTCCGTTTTCAGCACCCGGCCGTCGTCCGACACCAAAAACTCCACGCATTTAGTCAGGCGATCCACGTCCGGTTTCAACGAGCACAACTCGTTGCTTAACGCCTCCGGCAACATCGGAATCACCCGGTCCACCAGATAGGTTGAATTGCCCCGCTGGCGCGCCTCCTGGTCCAGGGCCGTGCCCGGTTTTACATAGTGCGACACATCCGCAATGTGCACCCACAGCTTCCATTGTCCGGGCGAAGCCCGCTGCAGACAGATCGCGTCGTCAAAATCCTTGGCATCGTCCGGATCAATGGTGACGACCTGGTGCCGCCGGCAATCTTCGCGCCCGGCCCGTTCCGCCGGTGAAACGGCCGACCCGATGGCCCGCGCCTCCTGCAACGCCTCCTTAGGAAAATGCAACGGCAGGTTGTACTGACGCAATACCGACAACATGTCCACCCCTTCCTCATCCGGCGAACCGAGCACCTCGATGATTTCGCCTTCCGGGTTGGTGTGCCGCGATTCCCATTCATGCAACTCCACCACGACCTTGTCGCCGACGTTGGCCGGCCGGCCGACATCGCGCGGCGGCGGCACATAAATATCGTGCGGCATGCGCGGGTCATCGGGAATCACGTAAAGAAACTCGCGCCCGCGCTGCAACGTGCCGACGATCTGTCTCCGTTTCCGTTCCAGAATGCGAATCACCACGCCCGTCTCCTGCACGAGACGGTCGGGGTTCAACCGTTTCGCCCGGACATCGCGCCGCACGAGCACGCGATCTTCGTGGAGCGCCGTGCTGGTGGCCTCCTGCGGAATCATGATTTCCTTCACACCGGCATCGTCCGGCAGCACAAAGCCCTTTCCCTGGCGATTGATGCGAATCCGGCCCGGGATGAGGTCCGCTTCGCGCGACTGGATGTAGCGATTCCCTTTCGTGCGGGCGATCCGGCCGGATTGTTCGAGCCGGCGCAGCACCGCCTGCAATTCCTGCTGACGCTGGGGCGCGAGCCGGAGTTGCCGGAGCAATTCCGGCACGTTGGACGGCGCATAATCCCGCCGGCCCAGTAGTCTTAAAATCTGCTCTTCCATAAATTCATTCCACAATCTGCAAAAATCTTACGCCAGACTATGGAGGATTTTGGGCGTATTACCAGCGCCGACTCAAATGGATTGCCCTGCCCGGTTGACCCCTTGCGCAACAAAGTCACTTTGCCAAACGCCCATTTGCTGCTAATTATGGTTGATGAACTTTTTTGTTCAACGCAGCGGGTTGCGCGACCTGTATGACAAGGTCGCCGCCGGCGAACGCATTTCCGAAGCCGACGCGCTGCGGCTGTTTGAATCGAAGGACTTGAACGCCGTCGGGGCCATCGCGGACCTGGCGCGCCATAAAAAGACCGGCAACCGCGCCAGCTACATCATCAATCGCTACATCAACTACTCGAACTATTGCATCCTGTCGTGCCAGTTCTGCTCGTTCGCGCGCAAGAAACGTGACGCCGACGGCTTTCAATTCACGGTCGAAGAAATCGTCGGGAAGGCGCGCGAGGCGCTCAAGCTCGGCATCACGGAACTGCACATTGTGGGCGGGCTGCATCCGTCGCTGCCGTTCAGTTACTACACCGACATGTTGAAAGCGCTTCGGATGCTGGATTCCCATAACGGAGTGCGGCCGTCCCCGGCCGCAGCAACTTCCGCAACTCCCAGCGCGTCGGCAAATTCGAGCGCTGATCCGGGACTGATCACTGCTGCGCCCGCGGACGGGCGCACTCCGAACCGGCTGCACCTCAAATGCTTCACGGCCATCGAAATCCTGCATCTCGCCTGGCTCGCAAAAAAATCCGTCGAAGACACCTTGCGCGAATTGAAGGCCGCCGGACTTGATTCGCTCACCGGCGGCGGCGCGGAGATTTTCCGCAAGGAAGTCCGTTCGACCATCGCCAAGGGCAAGGAATCCGCCGGGGAATACCTGGACGTGCATCGCACGTGGCATCGCCTGGGCGGGCGCAGCACCTGCACGATGCTTTACGGCCACGTCGAATCACCCGCCGACCGGGTGGATCATCTGCGGCAATTGCGCGCGTTGCAGGACGAGACGCATGGCTTCACCGGCTTCGTGCCGCTGGCGTATCAGCCGGAGGACAACGACATCCCGGTCGAGCAACCACCGACCGGCTTTGATTCGCTCCGCACCATCGCCGTGAGCCGCATCTACCTCGACAACTTCGACCACATTACTGCGTACTGGGTCGGCCTGGGACTGAAACTCGCGCAAGTGGCATTGAGCTATGGCGCGGATGATTTACACGGCACCATCATCGAGGAACATATCTTCCACATGGCCGGCGCGACCTCGCCGCAGTTGCAGACCGAGGCGGACATGATCAAAGCCATCCGCGAAGCCGGTCGGATACCGGTTCAGCGCAACACCTTTTACGAGCCGATCCGGATATTGGAAGGCGCGGCGGTTACGGAAGCAACCGGGAATTCCGCACGCTCAAAAATGCTGGAAGACAATCTGGCGACAGCGTGATCCTCATTCAACGTCATTCATTTCCGGATATTTTTAATCCGTCGCTTTGCGGCTTGGCGGCTTGGCGGCTTTGCGTTAAATCTGTTGGCACAAGATGTTTAATCAAGTGAAAGGTCAACGCCCGGCTGGATGCTTCCGGCAACGCCTCCCAAAATCCCGCCTCGTACCGGCGCTGATTTTTTTTCGCTGTTGCTGCTGACCGGCTGCTCAACCGTGACCACGTATACCCCCCATTCGGCCGCCGGACCGGCGAAACCGGTTGGCTATCCCATTCCCATCTATACGGAGAAGATGTCCGTGCCCCGGCCGTGCGAAGTGATAGGAACCGTTTCCATCGGCGGCGGCTACTTTACCATGCGTGGCGGAACGCCCGAAAGCGAAACGGTAAAGGTGATAAAAAAAGCCTGGGAAAAAGGCGCCGACGCCGTGCGGATAAGATCGATTGAAGAACCGGATTTTTCGCACGCCAGCAGCCGGATGGTTGCCGACCTGCTGCGTTACACGGACGACTGGGAAACCATTGTCGGCTCGGAGCAATGGCTCATCAATTATCTCGATGCGCACCGGCAAAATCTCGACCCGATTGAAGGAATCTGGGACGGGACCGGAACGGTTCCGCATCGCATCGGCATCATACGGGACACCTCAAGACCGGGCCGGGATTTTGTCGGGTTCATTCTCGACACGGCAAATCCGGCCTGGCGCGAAGGGTACAAGAAAATTGACATCCAACGCGGGGTCCAACCCGGAGGTTATGTGCTTGAATATTACCTCGAAGATTTCACCCGGAAGGAAATCACCGTCATCCTGGGCCAAAGCCGGACGTTCACGTTGAACATGCCGACCTCGGACGAGGATGCCGACATTGTCACCTATACCAAAAACCGGTAAACACCTTGAATCCCCCACCGACTGACATGCCGGCCGCTGGCCCCAAAAAATTTCGCATCGGTTCGGTGCCCTATCTCAATGCCGTGCCGCTCACCCGCGGCATCGAGGGTGAAATTATTTTCGCCACCCCCGCCCGCCTCGCCGAAATGCTCCGCCGGGATGAACTCGACGCCGCGCTGGTCAGCCTCACCGAGGTCCTGTTCCACGACCGCTACGATATTCTCGACGGTGTCGCCATTGCATCGCTGGGCGAGGTCTACAGCGTGTTGCTGGCGCACTGCGTGCCGCTGGAAAGCCTCACCGAGGTATTTTGCGATCCGGCGTCGCTCACCAGCGTGAATCTTTTGAAGGTGCTGCTGGCCGAACGCGGGTTAAAACCGGAATTCAAACCCCTGCCCGACCCCGCCACGGCAGCCGAACGAGATGCCGTGTTGCTCATCGGCAACCCGGCCATTGATTTTCAACGCACCACGCACGTGCACGAAATCCTTGATCTGGGCGCGGCCTGGTATGAGTTGACGAACCTGCCCTTCGTTTATGCCGTGTGGGCATTGCGGCGCGGCGCGGATAATGCGGAATTACGCCGCGAACTCCGTGGCGCAAGGACGTTTGGCCTCGAAACGCTGGATTACGTGATCGAATCCCGCGAGGAATATGATGAGGATTTCCGCCGGGATTATCTTGGCTGGCATATTCACTATCATCTGGCCAGGGACGAAAAGCGCGGCATCGCGAAATTTTGCGAACTGTTGCGAAAACATGGTCCCGGCCCGGTGTACGACCCGAAGTTTGTTTCTTAATGAGAGGGTTGGCAGGTTGCCGACCCGGATTCAGGCACACCGGCACGTTGTCCTTCCCAACCTTACGCCTCGGCGGTTCAATTTTCCTGCTCCAACCTCGCCAGCGTTTCCGGGTCGCGCACATCCACCCAGCGGCCTGGGACTTCCAGGCCGGCCAGCTTTTGTCCGGCTGCGATCATCGCACTGATGGCGTCGGTCAATTCATATTCGCCGCGCGGTGATTTTTGCAGCCGGGCCGTGAATGGGAACAGCGACGGGCGGAAAATATAAATCCCCGCGTTGTACCAGACCGGAGCGCCCGGCTTGAGCCAGCCGTCCCGGCGCAATTGTTCCAAGTGTTCCGGCGACGGCTTTTCCACGAGCCGTTTCAGGCAAAACTGTTCGTCGAAAAAATTCAGCCCGCCCTTCGTCACGTCCTCGCCGCGCGTAACGGTGATGACACCGGTAAAGTCGCCCTCGTTGAAACGCCGGAGCATCTGCGGATAGGTCTCGGGGGGGACGAGAATGTCGCCGTACGTCAGCAAAAACGGTGAATCACCGACAAATGCCTTTGCCAGCTCCGGCGCCTTCCCCGTGCCATCCGGGACAGGCTGCCGGCCGAAGGCGATGCGCGCATTCCATTTTTTACCGTCGCCAAAATGGTTTTCGATCACCTCTCCGCGCCAGCCCGTGACGATGAAAATTTCACGGATGCCCGCCGCCAATATTCCGGCGAGGATGTGTTCCAGGATGGGCTTGCCCTGCACGCGGAGCATGGGCTTGGGCAGCTCGTCGGTGAGTTCCCTCATGCGGGTGCCCTTGCCGGCGGCGAGAATGACGGCTTTCACGGGGAAATTTTAACCACAGATGGACACGGATGAACACGGATAAAAACAAAAATTCACGCGTCCCAATCGCCGGTGCGCAGATACGGCTTGAGCTTTTCCTTGAGCGTTTCGCGCCCGCGATGGATGAGCGATTTGGTGGCGGAAAGCGAACAGCCCAAAATTTCAGCAATTTCCTCGTAGCTCAATTCCTCCTGCCGGCAAAGCAAAATGGCGGTGCGCTGGTTTTCCGGCAACCCGGCCAGCGCTTCCTCGATTTTTTGCGCCAGTTCGCCCTGCAGCAATTTTTCCGGCGGGGCGACATTGCTTTTGTCCTCGAACTGCTGGCGCGGCTGGTCGTCGTGTTCGGCGTGCGCTTGATCGAGCGAATCGGCGGGATGGCGCGAGCGGCGGCGGATTTCGTTCAGGCAAAGGTTGCGCGCGATGGTGAACAGCCAGGTGGAAAATTTGGCGCGGGATTCGTAGCGATTCGCAGATTTGTAAACCTGCAGAAAGACGGTTTGCGCGAGATCCTCGGCCTCGGCCTCGTCATGCAAGGTGCGATAAACAAGGTTCATCACCGGCTGCTTGTATTTTTCCACCAGCTCCGTAAACGCCGCCCGGTCGCCGCGTTTGACGCGCAGCATCAGAACGGCATCGGGATCGGGATGTACCGGCATTGACCAACTCTAGAATAGACAGGTGGCGCGCGACAAGGTTTTCGCTCGGGCGCGGCGCTCCGCAAACGCCGGTCACCGGTGCTGAAATAATTGCAGCGGTCGCAGACCATCGCTACAGTGCGTGTGTGCAGGACCTTATCAGAAAGATCGAGGGGGACGCCGAGACGCGGTTACCCTTTCCAGCCAGTGCCGACCCCGCGGAACGGCTTTCCCGGTGCAAAGGTTTTCTCAAGGTGGAAACCCACCGGCTCAAGCTGTGGCATCGCGGCGGCGCCGATGGACGCGAAATCTGCCGGGCGCGCGCGGCCATGCTGGACGCATTGCTCCGGCATCTCTGGATGTCCGCCCGCGGCAGCCTGTCGCCCCAGGCCCAAAAGGAATTCCCCCCGCTGTCACTGGTGGCCATCGGCGGCTATGGCCGCGCGGAACTGAATCCGTACAGCGACATTGATTTCATGTTTTTGCACGACGGCCAGGTGGCTGCGGGCAAACCGCTCCCCTACCTGTCCAAGCTGATTGACGGCGTGCTGTATCCGCTTTGGGACATCGGCTTGAAGGTCGGCCACGCGGTCCGCAGCATCGACGATTGCGTCAAGGTGGCCAACACCGACATGCAATCCAAAACCTCGCTCATCGAATCGCGGTTGATTGCCGGCGACGAGGCATTGTTCAAAAAGTTCCAGCGGGTGATCGTTGACAAATGCGTTGACGGTTACGAAAACAAATACATCGCCGAGCGCGTTGAGGACCAGAAGGCGCGCCATGGCAAATATGGCAACTCCGCCTGCATGCAGGAGCCCAACATCAAGAACGGCTGCGGCGGCCTGCGCGATTATCAGAACCTGCTCTGGATGGCGTTTTTCAAATATCGCGCGCGTTCGCCGGGCGAACTGGAAAAACGCGAATTCGTCAGCCAATCCGAGCGCAAGCAGCTCGAAGCCGCCTATGATTTTTTGCTGCGGACGCGGACGGAATTGCATTATCAAACCAACCGCGCGGTGGATGCGCTCGGCAAAAACCTGCAACCCGCCGTGGCGCTGGGCCTTGGCTATGACGACCGGTCGCCCAGCAAACGCATTGAAAAGTTCATGCGCGACCTGTACACGCACACGCGCAACGTCTTTCTCATCACCCGCACGCTGGAACAGCGCATGGCGCTGCTGCCGCCGACGTCGAGAAAACTTTCGTTGCGCGCGTGGCTGCCCAAACGCCGGGCGCCGGAACCGGTGGACGGTTTTTTGTTTGCGGGCGACGAAATCCGGGCCGCCTCCCGGCGCATTTTCCGGGAACAACCCCAACGCCTGATGCGGGTTTTCCTCTACGCGCAACAACGGCAGTTGCGGCTGCACCCCGACCTGGTGCAGCTCATTCGCAACGAACTTTCGCTGGTGAACGGCACCTTTTTGAACGATCCGCAGGTGCGCGAGACGTTTTTGACCATCCTCGACCAGCGCGGCAGCGTCGCGCCCATTTTGCGCGCCATGCATGAGGTGAATCTGCTCGGCAAATACGTTCCCGAGTTCGGCAAGCTCACCTGTCTCGTGCAGCACGAATTTTATCATCAATACGCCGCCGACGAACACACGCTGGTCTGCCTCGAACAACTCGACCGCATCTGGGAAGCCAAGGACCCGCCGTATCGAAATTATGCGCCCCTGTTCCAGGACCTCGAACGGCCCGGCCTGCTTTATCTGGCCTTGCTGCTGCACGACGTGGGCAAGGCGGAACATCGCAAGCGCGGCCACCACCCGGAAGTCAGCGCCGAAATGGCCTTGCGGGTCGCCAAACGGCTGCGGCTTAACGGCGCGGTGACGCATACCCTGCAGGTCATCATCGAAAATCATCTGCTCATGGCCAGCGTCTCGCAGCGGCGCGACATGGATGATGCCGCGGTCATCCGCAATTTTGCGCGGACCATCGAAACCCCCGAGGCGCTCAACCTGCTCACACTGCTGACGTTCGCCGACTCGCAAGGCACCAGCGACAAACTCTGGAACGGGTTCAAAGACGCGCTGCTGTGGCAGTTGCATTCCCGCGCGGTGGTGCTGCTCACGGGTGGCACGGAATTCGTCCGCGCCGGAAAGGCCCAGCGCGAATCGCTCCTGCAGGAGGTCCGGCAACTGTCCCCCAAATCACTGAGCGACGAGGAGATCAACACGCATTTTGGCACGCTGCCGGACCATTATTTTCAGGTGCGCACCGCCGGGGAAATCATTGAAGACCTCGAACTGGCGCATCAGTTCATGCACCGGCTGATTCTCGAAGACGAGCGTGTGCTCTCGCCCATCACCGCCTGGCGGGACGAACCCAATCGCGGCTATAATGCCGTCAAAATCTGCACCTGGGACCGGGCCGGGCTGTTCAGCAAAATTGCCGGCTCGCTCAGCGCCGCCGGACTGAACATCCTCGGCGCACAGATTTTTACCCGCACCGACAGCATTGTGCTCGACACGTTCTACGTCAACGACGGGCGCACCGGCAATCTGGCCACCCGCCAGCAGCACGATAAATTTGCCGGGTTGCTGGAAAAAGTTCTGACCGGCGAGGAAATTGACCTGCCCGCGCTCATCGCGCGCCAAATCACCCAGCAACCGGCCTATCTCCCCTATAGCGGCGAACACATGGAAACGCTGATTCGCTTTGACAACGAGGCGTCCGAAACGCGCACGCTCATTGAAATTGAAACCGAGGATCATCTGGGCCTGCTTTACATGATTTCCCAGACGCTCTCCAAGCTGGCGGTGGACATTGTCCGGGCGCGCATCGTGACCGAACGCGGCGCGGCGGTGGACAGTTTTTACGTTCGCGAAGCGGACGGCAGCAAGGTGGTTGCACCCGAACGGCAGGTTTTTATTGAACGCCGGTTGCGTGAAGCCATCAACCGCCTTCGCGCCGCAGCGTAACGCATCGCAAAGCTTGTTGCCACCCGCCATCTGTTCTGGTAAAAGCACAAGGGCAAGGCAAGCCGCATTGGCATAGGTCGCGGGCTTGCCGCGCCGGAGTTCTGCCAGGGCGGAACGGAGGCGGGTGTGGTTCAGTGGTAGAATGCGGGCTTCCCAAGCCTGAGATGAGGGTTCGATTCCCTTCACCCGCTCCAAGCCTTGTAAATAAAGGGGATTGTGAGTTTTTAGGCTTCCAAAACTGCCAAGTCATAACAGAAAGTCATAACAAAACGCCTAAAATCGGCCATGTCGCGGAGCGCAAAAGTTGTCACGGAAGTTGTCACAATGTCAGTAGACGGACGGCCTGTGTGTGTCCACTCCGCCCGGCCAGTCGAAAGCGCGGCCAGC
The DNA here is from genome assembly GCA_963762585.1 of uncultured Verrucomicrobiae bacterium. GTDB lineage: Bacteria > Verrucomicrobiota > Verrucomicrobiia > Limisphaerales > UBA11358 > UBA11358. The sequence goes on along the minus strand of CAVXLF010000009.1, from coordinate 82,558 downwards.
ATGACGCAGCGAATCAGGGCGGGCGTTGTGGCAAGTGTCCGGGTGAGGTTTGGAATTTAAGGAATCCATTAAATTTTCGCGGCGACCCGTCCCCACGCCCTGCCGGGGGCACGGGGAAATCCACGCCAGCCATTCGCTTATGATTCCCGCTTTTGAGTAAAGCCTGCCGCTTGACAGAACATGACGCTGAAGCATATTGTTGTCGCGGATGATACTGATTTGATACTGAATATGCCGCGCAAGGTGCGACAATTGATTGCCGACTTGGAAAAAGCTGGCTTTGTGAACCGGGGCGGCAAAGGCAGTCATCGGAATTTTATTCATCCGAAAGGGCAGCGCGTCACAATCAGCGGCGGCCTGGGCGATGATGTTTTTCCGTATCAGGAACGCCAGGTGCGGCGGAGAATTGAGGAATCAAAACAATGAAAACGAGCGAATTGAAGGCCAAAGCCGCCCGCTACATGAAAATCGTGGAGTGGAGCGACGAGGACGGCTGCTTTGTGGGCAGCGCGCCGCCGCTCATCGGCCAATGCTGCCACGGCAAAGACGAGGCAAAGGTGTATGCCCAACTCTGCCGGATCGTGGAGGAATGGGTTGAAATTCTGGAAACGGACGGCCGTGAATTGCCCGAACCGCTGGCCGCAAAGAAATTCAGCGGCAAATTTGTTCTGCGCGTTGAACCCGCGTTGCACCGTCGTCTTGCGGCCAAAGCCCTTGCCGCCGGTGAAAGTCTTAACAGCTTTTGCGTAAAAACACTTGTAAAGGCGTGAAAGCAAAAGAACGATTTGAGGAATTGAGCGGAGCACTCCGGCAGGCGAAAGCAGTGCGCCTGGGTGAAGCCGCCCCGTCGCGTGTGTGGAGCGTGACGCGCGGCAGCAATGGACAACTCCGCCGCCGCCAGCTTGACCCGAAAGAGTATCAGCGCGGACAACGGATGGAAAAGACCATTGCGGCCACGCGGACGCGGTTGCGGCTGTCGCAAATCAAGTTTGCGGAACTGCTTGGCATTTCCGTCAAGACGCTGCACAACTGGAACAAGGGCGGCGCAAGCCGACGGGCGCGGCGCGTGTGCTGTTGCGCGTGGCATCACGGCATCCCGAAGTGGTTTTGGAAGAAGCGATAGCGTGAACTTATGGAAGCATCTGTAACCGGAAAAACACCCGGTTGGTCTTTGCTACATTCCAAAAATTTGTCGGCGTCCAAGCATTGTTTGTTGCAAAGAAAGCCGAGCCAAAACTTGTCCAGCTATTTAAGCTATTGGCAATCTGCAATTGGTAGGGTTGCCCAAGCATCAGGCTGTCGGCATTGGGGATCACGGCATTTAGGTAGCCCGCTGGCGGAATGTTAATGACCGTGTTGGAACTATATCCAAAACCAGCACTGGTAATGAAAATGTTCGTGACCGCGCCGTTGCTAATCTGCGCGTATGCCGTAGCTCCGTGACCGCTGACATCGCTAAAGGAAACACTCGGTGCAATCGCGTAACTGCTGCCCGATGCGGTAAGATTTGCCCCGACAATAAACCCACTGATAATAACGGGAACGGCTGCTGCCGCTGGCGTGTTGGTGAGGGCGATGCTCACAGTTGGAATAAACTGTGGGATTTGAACCACCGTGTTCGATGGATAACCAAAACCGGCACTGGTGATTACGATATTCGTTGCCGAGCCGTTACTGATTTGGACATAACCGGCAGCACCGCTTCCCCCTTGTCCGCTAAAAAACACGGCGGCCTGATTTGTGTAACCGCAACCACCGTCCGTTAGTATCGCTCCAACGATAAATCCATTGTAAATGACAGGCGTAGCTTTGGCTGGCGATGAAGTCACAAACAAAGTTGCAACCGAACTCGTCACGCATCCGACGATGTTGGTGATGACAATATCATAATTTGCCGAATCGCTTTGCGACACGTTTACCAAAACTAAATTGTTTGATGTAGAACCGATGACATTGCCGCCATCCACCAGATTTGTTCCGCCTTTCCGCCACTGATAACTGAATGGCGGCGTTCCGGTGACGGTGACTGATAAAACAGGGGAACTGCCGGGGCAGGACGCGAGATCAGCGGCTGTTGTGTAATTATTGGTCCGATGTAGCCGATGTAAATTCCTCCTCCATAAACTGCCGCTGCCAATGTTGTTCCATCGGATGATGAGGCGATTGAATACCAACTTTCGCTTTCGCTTGGCGCGCTGGTTTTTGTCCATGTAAGACCTGAATTGGTTGAGGTGTAAATACCACCATTCCAAACTCCCGCTGCCAGCTTGGTTCCGTCGGATGATGAGGCGATTAAATACCAGTTCTGATTAGGTGCACTGGTTTGTGTCCAAGTGAGACCTGAATTGGTCGAGGTGTAAATACCAGCATCATTATAACCAGCCGCCGCTAGCTTGGTTCCGTCGGATGATGAGGCAATGGATGTCCAATAGTCATTAGGTGCGCTGGTCTGTGTCCAAGTGAGACCTGAATTGGTCGAGGTGTAAATACCACCACCATATGTTCCCGCTGCCAGCTTGGTTCCGTCGGATGATGAGGCGATTGAAAACCAGTTCTGATTAGGCGCGCTGGTCAGTGTCCATGTGGCTCCTGAATTGGTCGAGGTGTAAATACCACCACCTTGAACGCCCGCCGCCGAATTTAGTTCCATCGGACGATGAGGCGATGGATCTCCAAAATTGATTAGTTGCGCTGGTCTGTGTCCAAGTGAGACCTGAATTGGTCGAGGTGTAAATACCACCACCATATGTTCCCGCTGCCAGCTTGGTTCCGTCGGATGATGAGGCGATTGAAAACCAGTTCTGATTAGGCGCGCTGGTCAGTGTCCATGTGGCTCCTGAATTGGTTGAGGTGTAAATGCCGCCTGGAGAACCGATGCCAACTACTGCCGCCAGTTTGGCTCCGTCGGATGATGAAGCAATGGATGTCCAATCCAGATTACTCGCGCTGGTTTGTGTCCAAACAAAATCTTGTCCGAGCAGTGAAGTTGAACAAACCGTCACTGCAAACACCATCAGCCAAAGAATTTTGATTTTCACACCGCCTTCGTTATGCGCCAAGCCGCCGGGGGGATGCAAGCAATTTGCGTCATTGGCGTTTGTCAGCGATAATGGCGGCAATGAAGCGGGGCACCGCCAAAATCATTTCACGGGAAGCAACGACACAGCAACCGTTGGACGAATGGCATTTTAAGTCAGTGCCGAAAGACCAGCTTGAAGCCTGCTACCTGTATGAATACGCGCGGGAGTTTTTCAAAAGCAGTAAGCACCTTCAAAAGTTTTACGAGGAGTGGAAAAAACCGGCCAAGAAAGGTAGTGGCCAAAACGACATTGCTTGGATCAAGGCATTGGATTTACTCCGAACAGGCTGCGAAAATTTTCCGCGAATAAATTTTGGTTATTTCCCGAACGTGGCATGGCAAGATTTGTCGAAGAAGTGGCCTTTTGGCACCGGAACAATTGATTTGCGACGCGAGTTGGCGGACGAAGCGAACGAATGGAGCAAACGATTCCGAAAGTCCCGCTTTGACAGGTTGAACATGGCAACTCTGCGGCAATTAGAGCCAGCCCGGATGCTGGAACAAGAAGTGCAATCCGTCGAAAAATCATACCAATCACCCGGAGAACAATATGCCGAACGATTGCTCCGTGAGTTTGAACCGCCGAAAGACCGCCTACTGACGATATTTAAAAAACGTCACGAATGGGTTCCTTGGAGAAAAGTGTTGGGCGAAACAGAGTATGGTTTTTTTGCAATTGATTGGGGCTATCGTGACGCCAAGATAAGACGCGCCTTTGATGAGTGGTTACAGGATCAGCGGCAAGAAAGAAAAGAACTTGGTTTGTCTGAAGATAAACCAGCGCCCAGCAGAGGAAGCTTTTTGGACAGGCTGAATTGGCTGGGGGCGTTGCGTGTGAGAAATCACTATCGAAAATGTGAACTGGTTAATTACTCTGACACGAATCTAAAAGTAGATGCTCCTTACAGCCATTACCCGGATTTGTGCAAAAACGCAAATCGGGCAAAAAACGAAATCGCAAAATTGTTCTCGGACGACTGGAGCGAAAAAAGAATGGCGACGTAAGCAGAGAGAACAAGCCAAGCGTCCACGTTCCTTGCCAAATTTCTTAAATAGCGAGAACAATACAACGAACGGCATAAGGAGTTAAACCTGCCACCCTATCGCCTGACTATAAAGATGCCAGTTGTGCCCTAGAATTGAGGGCATGACTGGAAAACGAATTAACAACGCCGAAACGCGCGGCGGCGAACAATTCACCGCGCAACCGCTCACCGCGCCAGCGGCCAATGGCACGACTCCGCTACGAGACAGCGAGACATTCCGTTTGCCAAAACCTTCGGCTCGCTGTCCATTAAGCGGGCTTTCAAGAACCACAATTTTGCAGCATGGGGAGGCCGGGGATTTCAAACTCATTCGTCTGCGTAAGCGCGGCAGCCAGCGCGGGATTGTTTTGGTGGACACAAAATCATTTCTTGCGTGGCTACACGGACAACCGGCAGTCACGAAGGAGGCTCAATCGTGAGTGCGACCAATCAATCACCGCAACCGCAAACTGCGCCCAAAAACCGTGACCAAGAAATCATCGCGCTACTGCAAAGAATTGTCGAACAACTCGACGAGATTGACGGTTCACTGGCGAACATCTGTGGGGAACTTGGCTCAATTAGCGGGAGAATGCCATGACCCGCGAATTGCCAAAATTTATTGTGGACTTGCTGGCGAGTCCGCCGCCAGCGGGTGAGGGCGTTCACAACTGGCTCTTTCGCGTTGCCCGTCAGTTGCATGCGCATTTGCCTGCCGTGGAGATTGTCACCCTGCTCGAAAGCCAGGTTGCGACCTGTGGCCGGCACGTCCCGCACAACGAGATTATGTCCGCCGTCCAAAACTCGCTCGTGTGCGCGTGGCAGCCCCATGGCAATGCCGCGCCGGTGCAATCCGTCGCCCCCAAGTGGCCGGGCGTGAACAAGGAGCAACGTGAAGCAATTGTGCGCGACAATGGCGGGCTGGCGGACTTGTGGGAACTGTCGCGCCCGCGCATCGAGGACAACGCGCAGCACACGGAAGAAATCGTGGACATACTTTTCCCCGGCAATCCGTTTTTGTGCTGCGGCAAGTCGAGTCAGGAATTTGACACCCGCCCGCGTGAAGATTGGCGCGGTGAATTATCCATGCTGGCGTTAATCGTGCCGTCGCCCATGTCGGCAGTCACCGGCACAACCAAAGACGGCAAGGAATCAAAACACACGCTTGCCAATACCGGCGCACGGCATTTTCTGATTTGCGAATTTGACACCGGCACGGCGGACGAACACGCGGCTTTGCTTTTACATCTCGGCACGTTCGCGCCGCTGGTTTGTGCGGTTCACAGTGGCGGTAAATCACTTCATGGCTGGTTTTACGTCCACGGCCAGCCCAACGTGAAGGTTGAAAAGTTTTTCCGTTACGCCGTTTCTCTTGGCGCAGATCGGGTGACGTGGACGCGCTCGCAATTTGTGCGGATGCCGGATGCCACACGGGACAATGGCAACCGCCAGACAGTTTTCTTTTTGAATTTCAAACCAATGGAGATGACACGATGAGTGCATTACTCGACGACCCTGAAATCCGTGACGTGCCGGACGTGGACACGGAAGCGAAGCCTACCAAGCCGATGATTGAATTTTTCACGCCTTCGCAACTGTCCGCGTTCACGCCGCCGGAAGGATTTAATCTTGTCGGCAATTATCACATTCAAAAGGCCGCGCCGTTCGTAATTGGCGGTGCGCCGGGTGTCGGCAAAAGTCGCGCTGCGGTTGCACTGGCTGTTGCTGGGGCAACTGGCAAAGATTGGTTTGGCTTCAAAGTGCATCGCCCGTTCAAGACGATGATTGTCCAAGCAGAAAATGGCCGCGTGCGTTTGAAAAATGAATTTGCGGACTTGGATTGCGCCGTGCTCGACGAATTTGTGCGCGTGTGTTCGCCGCCGCCGTTTGGCTTCGCCTTCGACAAGCTGGCTTTTTGCGACCAACTGCGGCGCGAGATAGAAAATTTTCAGCCGGACGTTTTCATTCTTGATCCATTCAACCGGCTGGCGCGGGATGACAAGGCGCGAGATTACGCAGAGGCGTTTGAAGATTTGTTGTCCGTGCTACCCACTGGCGACAATGCACCGGCTTTGGGAATTGTGGCACACACGCGCAAGCCGCGAGCCGAGGAACGCGCCAGTGGGCGGGCATTGCTCAATTTACTGGCTGGCTCTTATGTTATTGGCAGTGTGCCGCGAACGGTTTTCGTCATGCAGTCCGCGAGTGATGACACAACGGACAGCCGCATCGTCTGGACGTGCTGCAAAAACAATGACGGTGAACTTGGCACACGCTCGGCTTGGGAACGGAGAAGCGGATTGTTTGTGCCGGTTCAAGATTTCGATTGGAAAACTTTTGACGGTGACGGCGAGAAGCGGCGCACGGTGAGCCTTGACGACCTGGACGCGCTCTTTGAAGGCGGCAAGCGGCAACTGGCGCGAAATACCGCCGTTGAACAATTGAAAGAGCAAACAGGCTTGGCAAAGACGGCGTGTTACCAAGCATTGAAACTGGACGGCAAGTTCGCCCAAAACCTTTCGGAACAAAATGGACTACTCAATTTCAAACCGTGAACATTTTCCGTCCGCGAAAACCCCTAGCGATTTGGCGGAACGGAAAATCTTCCGCGAGTCATTCCGCGAAATTCCGCGAACGATTGGCGGAAAAACCTAATGAGTATCACACACGAAATCTGGCTTCGTTGTAAAACGGATTATCTCACCGGCACGGGGTCATTGCGCGCGGTGGCCGCTCGGCATGGCGTCGCCCAAAGCAGCATCGAGAAACGGGCGCGGAAAGAGGAATGGACGCGGTTGCGCCGCGAGTTTGAAAAACGCCAACTGGAAAAATTGCTACCGCCCGCGCCGCCGACTCTGCCGCCCGTGCCGATTGCGCCAGACGGGGTTGTTTCGGATCGCTGGCTGGCACAACGGCAGGAAATTTACTACCGCGAAAACGCTGCGCTGGTGGACAAGGCGCGTTCGTTACTGGCGAAGAAACTGGCCGACGAAAAAGGCGACTTGGGAACGGACGGGCTGGCGAAACTCACGAACGCACTGGGCGGGATTGTTGACGCGGAAAACAAGTTGCTTGGATTGAATCATCGGCAGAAAGGCAAACCGCGCCGCCCGCAAATCTCACCGGTTGAGCCACTGCCAGAGCCAGTGCCCGCACCACAAGAGCCGACGCCAATTTGATTTTTTAGGTGAGTCGGCGTTTTGTAGTAAATCTGCCGTTGGTTCACCGCAAAATTCTCCGCCGCAATTATGCAACGGATACGAGGTGGGCTTGTGGCAAATGACTGACGGGCTTCCCGAAAACCCTATGATTTGAACACGCTCGGCAATGTGTCAATCGCGGCCTGCAATGGTTGCAATTCCAAGTGTGTGTATTTCTGGTGTGTGGCGTCGTCCGCGTGGCCGGTAAGTTTCTGGCGCACTTCCGCCGGGACGTTCGCATTGGCGAGCGCGCTGGTGAACGTATGGCGCAGACTATGGAATGAAAGTTTCGAGAACATCCGGCCTTGCTTGCCTTTGCCTTCGACTTGATGCTGGCCAATTCCCGCGTCGCGCATGATGTTGCCGAAAGTTTGCGACAGGCCGGAGCGTCCGCCGATGCTGCGCTTTTGCAATATCGGGCAGAGCGGGGCGCGTGGGTTATCACCCGCCCGCTTAAACAAATGTTTTTTCAAATCAGGGTGTAATCGGCGCGGTGACGGGCTTGCCCGTTTTGCCTTGTTCGTAAGTAATGACGCCGCCCGTCAAATCCACGTTCTCCCATGTGAGATTGATCACGTCACTTAACCGCGCACCAAGATAGAAGCCCGCGAGAATGGCCGTTTGCCATTCATCATTCGCAACGGCAAGGAGCATCCGCACTTGCTCCGGCGTGAACACGTCGCGCGTATGTGAAATGACTTTTGGCAATTCGACTGCTTCGGCGGGATTGGTGGTGATGCGCCCTTGTCGGCGGGCAACATTCAACACGATGCGAAGAATTTTTATTTCAACCGTGATTGTTTTGGGTGCTTTGCCAGCATCCATTGACAGATTGCGGAAATTTTCTAAGTCGCGCACGGTGAGTGCGCCCAAAGGACGGCGAGCCTTTTGGCCCAAGCTGGCGAGAAACTTTTCAACGATGATGCGGTAACGCTCGGCGGTGCGCGGCTTGTTGGCGAGTTCCTTGCCATTGATCCAATTGGTGAAGTAGTCGTGAATCGTTTCGGATTGCATCGGGGCTTGGCCGGTGTTTTCAAGAATCGTATTGAGAACCTTGCGGGCTTGGGCTTCGGTAAAATTACCGTCGCGTCCCTGTCCGGCTGATTTTTCAAATTGCAAACAGACTTCCCAAGCCTGCTTGCGCTCGGTGAGTTTGGTGCTGCGAAATGTGCGGCGTCCATCGGGCAACGTGAAGGCGCAATACCAGAAGGGTGATTTACCACGCGGGTCTTTGTGTAAGCTGGCCATGACGAGTCATAACATAAATCATAACAACGCCTACGTCAAGCAATGTCGCAGATGCCTGTTATTGTTGGTGATTATTGATTTAAGGCGGCTGGCATCGAAATGAGGGTTCGATTCCCTTCACCCGCTCCATTCATAATCAACGACCTATGAATAGGCACAGGAAAAGTGCAGGAAAATCGGCGTCCCAAAAATCATTTTTATTCTTGTCGTTGAATTGTGGGTTCGGCTGTTTTCAGAATTCGGAAAAGACCTGACGTATAAAATATTTCGTTTGAGAACGGTCTGGCAACCCTGGTGCAAAGGAAGTTTTTTCTTCTTTGTTGGTAAATCGAAGTCACACTTATCAATCGGGGATTTTATTTTTCGCGTGTCGCAACTTTTGCGATTTGCCGCAACATTCCGCCAAACACCAGTTCATGGACCGGATAGACCGCATACCAATATGCCAATCCGAAAAATCCTGCCGGATCAAAACTGGCAGTCTGGCGGATCTCCGATCCGTCTCCGCATGCGACCGCTTCAAATTCCAGCCACGCGCGTCCGGGTAATTTCATTTCTGCCGCGAGCCGCAGACGCCGGGCAGGTTCCAGTGCTTCAACCCGCCAGCAATCCACCACGTCTCCGGGCTGGAGTTTTTCAGGATCCCGGCGCGAGCGGCGCATTCCCACGCCGCCGACCAGCAAATCCAGCCAGCCGCGCAGATGCCAAAGCCAGTTGGCGTAATACCAGCCGTTCGCGCCGCCGATCCGGCGAATGGGTTCAAAGGCCATCGCGGGGGGAACATTCACGCGCACGCGGCGCGAATCAATCAGCCGGTTGCCAAATCGCGTCCCGCCCCATGGCCGTGATGCGCCGCCCGACGACATCGCATCCGACCAGCGCGTCGCCGCCAGTTCTCTGTCTTCATTGCGCAACGCGCTGGCAATCGCTTCGTGAACGCCCATGGGACGAATGGCAAAAGCCTTCAGTGCGGAATCGTCGCACACCACGGTGGGATTGCGGATGCTGTCAATGAGCTTGCGCCCGATGCGAGCATAGAGAGGTGTCACGAGGCCGAGCCACAGACTGGACAATCGCGGCGTCAGCAGCGGTACGCGGATCATCAGCCGTCGCAAGCCGCGTTGCCGCGCATATTCACGCATCAAATCACCGTAAGAAACCCGGTCAGGACCGCCGATTTCAAAAATTTGATTTTCCCGGCCACTCAAATCACACGCGGCAATGAGATATTGCAACAGGTCATTGATGGCCAGCGGCTGCGCGGGAACCGCCACCCATTTTGGCGCGATCATCATTGGTAGACGTTCGACCAGCGCGCGAATCATTTCAAAGGACAGGCTGCCGGAACCGATGATGACCGAAGCGCGAAACTCGATGACCGGCACGCCGGTGGAACGCAGAATGTTTCCCACCTCCTGACGGCTGCGCAAATGCGACGAAAGTTCACTGCCAGCACCGAGGCCGCCAAGATAAATGATTCTTTGAACCCCCGCAGCTCGCGCCGCTTCCGCAAAGTTGCGCGCGGCCAGACGATCCGTTTGCTCGAAATCGTTTGCCGCCATTGAATGCACCAAATAATAAGCTGTCGCCATGCCGCACATGGCCGGCGCAAGACTGTCCCGGTCCAACACGTCGCCCGCCATCACTTCGGTTCCCGCCGCGACTTTTGGCAAAAGAAATTCGGGGCGGCGCGCAAGGCAACGAACCACCCTGCCATGCCTCTGTAATTCGACCAGCAATCGCCCGCCGACGTAACCGCTGGCACCCGTCAACAACACGCGTTTAAGTTCTGGATGACTCATGGCATGGCGATGGCGATGAAGAATGGATTCGGAAAATGAGGCGAAAAATCGAATATGCCATTACGATCACCATCATGTTTCAGACGAAGCTACGTGATGATCTGAAATTTTCTCATGGGGTAAAACCCTACCGTAGATTGGGGTGGCGTCGCCCGCCCAAAAGGAATTTACAAAGACCTGTCTTTTGTGGAGGGGTGGCACTTCCTAATCGCCCGACAAGTTTGAACCACTTTAGACGACTGTACAACTCACGACGGTTCGATTCCCTTCACCCGCTCCAACTTCAATTTAAGCCAATGATACCAATGGTTTTTCCCATTTTCGGATTTTTAAAAATCCCAAAGCGAGAATAAAGGCCTTACAATTCTTCGCTTTTGACCGGTAAAAGCGTCTGGTTTCAACGTGTTTTGCTGTGCTGAAAATTCGACCGGTGAGAATTCCGCGGCGTCCTCTTTCCAATTTCGACATGCTTCCACGAGACGCTGGCGGCCGACGCAGCATTCGCCGGTGCTTTTCTTGGTTGAGAGCGACAAACCGGATCAAACAAAAAGGTCAGCGGCAGCTTTCCAAAGGACCATCGGACGCGGCCATGGTGGAAGAGTATCGCAGTTGTGTCCAGTGAGCCGGCACGGCCGCCTCCGCTGTCAACTTTGATGCCGTTACATGAATTCCAACGCGCGCCCCAGTTCCGCGTCGGTATTGTAATAATGCGGAGAGAGCCGGAGGTAATTTTTCCCCGCGCGATCCGTCCGCAGCGACATGACGATTCCGGCGTCCGCCAGCTTTTGGTGCAGTTCCGCGAGGTCTGTTTCCGGCCGATAAAAGGAAAGTATGCCGCCGGCATTTTCCGGTTGTGCGTCCGCGTTCAAAACCGTAAAGCCTTTGGCCTGCAAGGCGGGAACGAGCCAGGCCCGTTTGCGCCGCAACTCGGCGGCGATGTTTTCGATGCCCACTTCCAACGCCAGTTCCATCGCGGCAATCAAACCAGCCACGCCAACCAGATTCTGCGTGCCCGCCTCGTATTTCAACGCGCCGCGGCGAAAAACGATTCTTTCCTGCGCAACAAAATTCGGGTTGTGAACGTTGTGCCAGCCGTAAACCGGCGGGTTTAACCGGTCCTGAACTTCGTGCCGGACGTAGAACACGCCGGCCCCGCAGGGGCCCAACAGCCATTTATGCGCGTCGGCAGCCAGAAAATCCACGTGTTCGACCGTCGTCGGAAACGCTCCGAGAGTTTGAATGGCGTCGAGGCAAAATAAAATGCCGCGCGCGCGCAGGAATTGACCGATGACCTCAAGTTCAATTCTAAAACCGCTGATGAAATGGCAGGACGCCAGCGCGACCAGTCGCGTGTTCTCGTCCACCTGCCCCATCACGTCCTTCGAACGAATCACGCCGAGGCCGCGCGTGTTCAGCAGCCGCACTTCAACCCCGCGCCGGGCCAGCGCCATCCACGGATAGACGTTGGACGGATAATCATCGTGGTAAATGAGAATGTTATCGCCCTTGCGGAAATTCAGTCCGGCGGCGACAAAACTCAAGGCCAGCGAGGTTGGCCCGACAAACGCGATTTCCTCCGGACGGCAGCTGAGCAACTGCGCCGCGACCTTGCGGCCGTCGTTCAGCCGCTGGGGGTACACCAGCGTTTCCTGGTCATCGACCGTGCCGCGTTGCGCGCAATCGGCCACCGCCTGCGCCACCCGCTGCGGCAACGGACAGACGCCCGCATGCGCCAGAAAAACCTTGCCGCGCACCACGGGAAATTCCCGCCGGCGCAGCTCTTCGTTGGTGAGCAATTCGGTCAATGTCATACGACAAAATTACTGCGGGGACGCCCGGCACGCAAAGTGGAACTAAAAATGGCTCACCGTATTGATTTCATTCACGTAAGCCTGCATGCCCCGGACTGCGATGTAGGCCACAATGAGCGCCACTCCCAGGTAAATCAACTGCGGCACCCATTTTGAAACGAGATGGAGTTTGCGCGAGCCTTCCTCGTTGTAAAGCTGGTGCAATTGACGCAAGGCATCATCCAATTTACCGCTGACTTCGCCGCCGGCATAGAGCCCGGTGAACGTGCTGGGAAACTGCGGACAGACGCGGACCAGCTCGGACGGGGTCTGGCCGGCAACCAGCTGCGGTTTCCAGGCCAGCACGGCGCGGCGCAAGGCGGGTGAACCACTCGCTGTCGCGGCGAGTTCCCAGGCTTCGAAGATGTTGACCCCCGCGTTGAGCAGGGCTTCAAGGGCGGCGGCCAGCCGGGAGAGGGCCAGATAATGCCGCGCCGTTCCCAAAACCGGAATGAACCGCAAAGCCGATTCCACTTTTGCCCGCCAGGTTTCATTATGCCGGTCCTGACTGGCATAAAGCAAAAAGGCGGTGATGGCATAGACCGGAATAAACCCGCCAAGCAAAACCCGGAACCAGGGCCCGGCCCAGACAAATTCAAGGAGGGCCACGACAAAAATAGCGAGGTGAAAAACAAACACCGGATACATCAAATCGCCGATGATCTGGCGGATGAGGCGGGCACGTTCGTCATAATAATCGGCGAGCAGATGGAAACAGGCGTCAATCCGGCCACTGCGTTCACCCGCCTCGATCAACGCCAGGTCGAACGCCGGCAGCCAGCCGAGCCGATGTAATGATTCCGCCACCGTCGAGCCGCCCGCCAGCTCTTTCAGCAAATGTTGCAACGGCTCGCGGAAGGACCGGGCGGGGGGACTCAGTTTGATCTGTTCGAGCGCGGGAACGATGCCCACGCCGGCGGACGTGAGCCGGGCGAGTTGATGAAACAGTTCCGCGCGTTGCGTCAGCTGCCGGGGCGTGACGATGAAGGGCATAAGCCCTCAGGCCGCAACGCGGTCGAGGCTGGCCTTGAAATCGCGCTTGCTGCGCGCGCCAACAATCTGCTCGGCAACCTGGCCATTATGGAAAACCAGGAGGGTGGGAATGGCGCGAACGCCGTACTCGGCGGCCAGGGACTGCTGTTCGTCCACGTTGACCTTGCCAATTTTGACCTTGCCATCGTACTCGTCGGCGAGTTCATCCAGCAACGGGGCAATCATTTTGCACGGACCGCACCATTCGGCCCAGAAATCCACCAGCACGGGTGCGGGCGATTGCAAAACCAGCTGGGCAAAATTTTCCTGCGTGAGCGTGACAATGAGAGGAGAGGCCATACGTCAATAACGAATTGAAGGTTTGAACAACAGTTGGAAAAATCAAGTGGTGGGGATGAGCATCAGCCAGATGACCGTGCCGGCGGCAAACAACCCGGCCACTCCCGCCGCAATGGCGAGCATTTGATCCAACCCGCTCATCGCCGGAGCGGCAGCCGCAGTTCGCTGCATGGCCGGGGCGGGACGCGGTTGGGCAACGGGTGCCGCTGCGCGAGGCGCCGACGCCTGGGCCGCCGGGGTGGGCGCGGGAATGGCAGTTGGCGCACCGGTTGGCCCGCCGGGTGGCAGCGTCGGCAGCTTGATGGTCGGTGCGGCCGATGGCTTGGGCGGCAGATTGATGCGGACGGTCTCTTTTTTGGGCTGAACCTTGCCGGTTTCTTTTTTCGGCGGCAGCACAGCCCCTGAGGAAATGTTCGGAGGTGTCTCGGCCATAGTTATTGTTGGTAAAGATAAACGGCATTCCGCGGGTGTCAAACCCATATTCAACCATATCTCAAAAGACCGGGCCCCTGAAAATCACGACCCGAATTGCCGCTTCAACTGCATGAACCCTGGTTCTTCCAGCCACCATCGCAGGCGGATGGCAATTGATGCTGAATCGGGAGAGACCGGCTGAAAAACGGAGATCCTCAAGCTTTTTCATCAATCAACTCCCGGCGGGCACCGCCGAGCAATTGCTCGATGAAATTGGTCGAATAAACACCCCGCCGGAAATTGGGATCCTGCATGATGGCTTGTTGGAAGGAAACGTTGGTCTTGATGCCGGTGATCATGTATTCCGACAATGCGCGGTTCATGCGATCCATCGCTTCACGCCGGTCATTGCCGGTCGTGATGAGCTTGCCAATCATCGAATCATACGTTGACGGAATGCTGTATCCGGCGTAGGCGTGGGTATCCACGCGCACCCCGCGGCCTCCGGGCTGATAATACATCTCGATGCGGCCTGGACTCGGACGAAAATTATCGAAAGGATCCTCGGCGTTGATGCGGCATTCGATGGCGTGACCCTTGATTTGAATGTCGCTCTGGGAATGTTGCAACGTCTCCCCCATCGCCAGCAGGATCTGATAACGCACCAAATCTATGCCGGTGACCTCTTCCGTGACCGGATGCTCGACCTGAATCCGTTTGTTGAATTCGAGGAAATAATAATTGCCGGCGTTATCCACGATGAACTCGACCGTGCCGGCACTGGTGTAATGGGCCGCCTCGGCGATTTTAACAGCCGCCTTGCCGATTTTGTCCCGCAACTTGCGAAATTTGTGTTCCAGCAACGGCGATGGCGCTTCCTCAACGACCTTTTGGTTCCGGCGTTGGACGGAACAATCCCGTTCTCCCAAATGAATCACATGCCCCTTGTGATCGCCCAGAACTTGAATTTCAATGTGATGTGGGTTCTCAATGAGCTTTTCAATATAAACGCCGGAATTGCCAAACGACTTTTCCGCCTCGGAACGGGCCGTATGATACCCTTTCACCAACGAAATGTCATTATGGGCAGCGCGCATACCCCGGCCACCACCGCCAGCCACGGCCTTGATCATCACCGGATAACCAATGCGTTTGGCAACGGCCAGGGCATCCTGCTCCTTTTCGACGGTGCTCTCCGACCCGGGCGGTATGGGGACGCCGACTTTTTTGGCGAGGGCGCGGCTGATCGCCTTGTCTTCCAACGATTGCATCGCCCGGGGACTGGGGCCAATGAAACGGATGTTGCAACTATCGCATACTTCAACGAAGTGTGCGTTCTCAGCCAGAAAGCCATATCCGGGATGAATCGCATCCACATCCGTGATTTCCGCGGCGCTGATGATCCGGTCAATCCGCAGATAACTTTCCGAAGCTGGCGCGCTGCCGATGCAAATGGCTTCATCGGCCAGTTGAACGTGCATCGAATTGACGTCCACCTCGGAATAGACTGCCACGGTCCGGATATTCAACTCCTTGCAGGCGCGAATAATGCGAACGGCAATTTCACCGCGATTGGCAACTAGAACTTTTTCGAACATGAATTTTTAGCGAGGTTGAAACGGATTCAAACCGTCCCCTCTCAGGTTGGGCGAATTTTGAACAGCGGCTGACCAAACTCCACCGGTTTGGTGTTTTCAACCAAAACCTGGGTAATCACGCCTTTGGCTTCCGCCTTGATTTCGTTCATCACTTTCATCGCTTCGATGATGCAAACAACGGTGT
This sequence comes from uncultured Verrucomicrobiae bacterium, assembly GCA_963762585.1. Taxonomy (GTDB): domain Bacteria; phylum Verrucomicrobiota; class Verrucomicrobiia; order Limisphaerales; family UBA11358; genus UBA11358. The sequence goes on along the minus strand of CAVXLF010000009.1, from coordinate 66,826 downwards.
CAGGGTTGACTTCGGCACCGATTTCAACGTAGTTACTGGCTTCAGGCGATGGCGTCCGATAAAAAGTACCGATCATCGGCGATTTGATTTCAACTTCCCCGGTCACCGGAGGCTGTCCGGCGACACCGGGAGCCGTCGGAGAAGCGGCGTTCAAGGGCGGAACCGCCACTAGAGGAGGTAAATCGTCGTATTGTACACTGGGAGCTGCGGCACCGGTCATTCCTCGCTTCAACCTGATCTTGGAATCTTGCCTTTCCAATTCAAACTCTGTAATAGAGTTCTTCTTCATCAGGTCAATTATGGCTTTAATATCTTTAAGATCCACGTTTCGTTTTCGTTAAAGTTGTTCCAAATTCACGTTTTTAAGTATTTCCAACAGAGACCTTATGCGCCTTGCAACCTACCTGAACCGGTACGAATTTTCACCACTTATATGGATTGTCCAATCCAACGTCAAGAAGCAAAAACAAAAATGCTCCAAAACGAATAATCAAATAAATGTCATTATTTTGACTATTTAGCAATATCTTTAACGTCAACGGAAGCTTCCAGTGCCAATAAATACGATTTTTGCCCAAATCCAGATATTTGACCCCAACAGACTGGCGCGATGAGTGACTTATGCCGAAATTCTTCACGCGCGTGGATGTTTGAAAGGTGGATTTCTATGGTTGGAACACCCACAGCAGCAATGGCGTCTCTCAACGCGATACTAGTATGGGTATAGGCGGCAGCATTAAGAACGATCACGTTCTGCGTCCCCTTTGCCTGTTGAATCCAGCCAACCAGTTCGCCTTCCAGATTTGTCTGCCGAAAATCGACTTCCACACCCAGGTTTAGAGCGCGTTTGCGGACTTTGGCTTCAATATCCGCCAAAGTAGCGTGTCCGTACACGTCCGGCTCGCGTTGTCCAAGCAAATTCAAATTCGGCCCGTTCAGAAACAGAACTTTCATCGTTTGAAAGCAAGGTTAGCCTGCCCCGGTTTCCCTGTCGAACTGATTTCCAGCTAATTTCAGCAGCCAGCGCCAAAGACCAGCCATCATCCACCTTGGCAGTTGCCGCGGCCTTTTCCATGTTTTCCAGGCAATCGCATGGCAATTCGCCATATTCTGACCCAAGGAATATTTGCCGGCTACTCTCCTCTCGGAACACATTGCGACTGAAACAGTAATAAGAACACAAAACATTATCGCATAGATGTATAATAGATTTTTATTGACTTTTATGTTTTAGGCTGTCGTTAATAGTCTCAACAACTGGAACGGTTGCGGTTTTGTTTTTCGCCAAAGCCGGAAAGAATATCATGAAAAAAAAATTCATTTTGGCATGTCTGGTGGGAGTGCTTGCGGCACCCGCAGTTCAAGCGCAGATGCAGATTGTTCTCTGGCAGGATTTGAATAATTACAGTTATGGTGATGCCGGTGAATTCAATGCCGTGCCGAATACGGCTCTGCTGTCGGTTAATCCCACCCTGGCTGGTTACACCTCTTCCACAGCAAATTTGACGGCGGGACCTGTAAGTTTTCAGACTTTTTGTGTCGAAACAGGTGAGTATTTTACTCCCGGTGATACTTACGATGTCGTAGTCAACAATGAAACCATTCCCGATGATCAGTTCCCCAGCGGCAATCCGATCACAATGGGAACCGCCTGGCTGTACAGCCAGTTTGCCGCAGGCACGCTGGGCGGCTATGACTATGCTGAAGGCAGCGGTCGCATAACCACCGCTGGAAATCTACAACAGGCGATTTGGTACCTCCAAGGTGACGTAACCGGCCTGGTAAATGGCGGTGCCGACGGGACAGTTTTTTATATAGCTGCCCAAACCGCATTGGGCGCGAACATCAACAATGCCGCCAACGGGGCTTATGGCGTGGTTTGTCTTAATTTGCGCGATGGCAACAATCAGGATCAGCTGATGGTGGTTCCTGAGCCGGGGGTGTTGAGTTTTGGCCTTCTTTTGCTGCCACTCGGCGTGAATAAAGTCCGAACCCTCTTCAGGAAGCAAACGACATAAGGTCTCCTGCCCTTACTCCTCACAAAAAGGACGGCTCGCCACCAGGAGATTCGTTCAGATTTGTGAAGTTATCCAGAGCGGTGGAGTGGTGCCCACGACAGGACTTGAACCTGTATGATGTTACTCACTAGAACCTGAATCTAGCGCGTCTGCCAATTCCGCCACGTGGGCACAAAAAACACAGCCTTTTCAATACGCGCCAGCGTGCGTGAGGGCAAGTCAAAATTACCGCGGAACCATCAATCCAGCTTCACCCACCGGCCTTTTTGATTGGATTCCTCGACCGCCGCCAGGACCCGCTGGTTTTTCACGCCGTCTTCGAAAGTCGGTGCCACCGGCTTGCCATCCACGCAGGCATTCACAAAATCGGCAACCGTGTGAACAAACGTGTGTTCATAGCCGATAAGATGGCCGGGCGGCCACCAGTTGCCCACATACGGCTGCAAACTGCCACGCTCGGTGACCAGGATATCCCTAAAACCCTGCCGGTCCCTGGGATCATCGCCATTGAAGAATTTCAGGCGGTTCATGTCCTCGAAATCAAAATACAACGAACCTCTGCTGCCGTTGATTTCAATTTCTATTTGATTTTTGCGGCCGGAGGCGTAACGCGTGGCTTCCAGGTTGGCCAGGACGCCATTTTCCATGCATCCGATGAGCATCGCCGCGTCGTCCACGGTCACCTTGCCCATCTTGCGCGCGCCACCGCGTTGCGGGGCCAGACCCTCCGCCAGCGGCCGCTCACCCACAAAGGTATGGAGCAAACCACAGACCTCCTTGAACTCGCCAACCAGATATCGCCCGAGGTCAATGATGTGCGCGTGGATGTCGCCGTTGGCGCCGCTGCCACTGGTTTCCTTCTGCAAACGCCAGTTGATGGGAAATTCCTGGTCCACGAGCCAGTCCTGCGCGTAGCGGGCGTGGAAGTGGAAGACTTTTCCCAAGGCGCCTTCGCCCATCATTTTCCTGGCCAGCGCCAGCGCCGGGATGCGCCGGTAATTGTGGCAGATCATGTGGACGACCCTGGCTTTCTGCGCGGCGGCCAGCATCGCCTCGGCCTGTTTTACGTTCAGCGCCAGCGGCTTTTCACACAAGATGTGTTTGCCGTTTCGGGCGGCGGCGATGGCAATCTCCGCATGCAAATGATTCGGCGCGACGATGTCCACAATGTCAATCAAAGGTGACTCAACGACTTCCTGCCAGTCCTGTGTGGAGTTTTGCCAGCCGAATTGCGCCCGGGCCGCCTGCACGCCCGCGGCATTGCGTCCACAAATGCTGTGCAATTCGACCTTGGCCTTGAGGTTGAAGAAACGCGGCGCCTGCCGCCAGGCATTCGAGTGCGCCTTGCCCATGAAGCGGTAGCCGATCAGCCCGACGCGAAGAGTTCTCGCCATAAAAAGTAGGGTTGAACTGGATGCGCGCGTCTTTATAGTGAGTCGCGTCAGCCAAGTCAACGGGCAACGTCAATGAAATGCCAAATATGAACTTTACCGTCGCTGAAATCGCCAAACATCTTGATGGCGAAGTGGTTGGAAATGCCACCGCAATCCTGAAAGGATTTGCCCCCGCCGATTCCGCCAGGCCGGGCGACCTCACCTTCGCGGAAAATGAGGACTTTTTTGCGCGCGCGGAAAAAAGCGCCGCGACGGCCATCATTGCGGAAAAGCGTTTCAGCCCGGCGAAAAAAATCCTGATTCGGGTGCCCCATGCGCGCATCGCCTTCGCCAAGGCGCTCACCTTGTTTTTCCCGGAACGTACTTTCGCCGCCGGCATTCATCCCACGGCCGTCGTGGCCCCGGATGCCCAAATTGATCCGACCGCGCATATCGGTCCTTATTGCGTCATCGGCGCGCGCGTGCACATCGGCGCGCGAACCGTTTTACAGGGCGGCAATTTCATCGGTGAAGACTCCACGCTCGGCGAGGACACCAATTTGTTTCCCCACGTGACGCTTTATGCGCGCACCAAAATCGGCCGGCGCGTGCGCATTCATGCCAGCACGGTGATTGGCTCGGACGGTTTTGGTTATGTGCAGGACGGTAACATCCACCGCAAAGTGCCGCAGATTGGAAACGTGGTCATCGGCGACGATGTGGAAATCGGCGCGGGCGTGATGATTGACCGCGGCGCGCTCGATTCGACGGTCATCGGCCAAGGGACGAAAATTGATAATCTGGTGCAAATCGCGCACAACGTGGAAGTGGGCGAAGGCTGCCTGTTGGTTGCGCAATCCGGCATCGCCGGCAGTTCGAAACTGGGAAATTTTGTCGTGCTTGCCGGCCAGTCCGGAATCGCGGGACACTTGAAAATTGGAAACCAGGTCACCATTACCGGCAAATCCGGCGTGATGCATGATATTCCCGACGGTGAAAAATGGCTCGGCATTCCCGCCCAGCCGGACAAACAATCCAAACGCCAGCTCATCGCCATGCAACATCTGCCCGTTCTGCTCCGGCGCGTGACCAAATTGGAAAAGGAATCCGCGGCGAGAAAGAAGCGGGACAAGAACCAGTGAGCCGTTTTCCAAAATTGCCGCCGCCTGCTGGTGGGCATCTCACCGCCAATTCCCCCGCATGAAACTCCTGGGCGAAATTTCCGCCGGCGAATGGCGCCGTCCTTCCGTCATCGCGCTCGTGCTGGCCAACCTCGTGCCGGTGTTTGGCGTGGTCTTTTTCGGCTGGGAAATTTTCCCGCTGATTTTTCTGTTTTGGTCCGAAAATGTAATCATCGGTGGATTCAATGTTTTAAAAATGCTCACCGCCAATCCGGCATCGCCGGCGAGCTGGGTGGGCAAATTCTTTATCATTCCTTTCTTCTGCGTCCACTATGGCATGTTCACGTTTGTTCACGGAATTCTCGTCATTGGCTTTTTTGGCGGCGGCCTGAAACACGGCGTGGGATTTCCAAACCTGGAAACGTTCTGGCAAACGGCTCAGGACAATCATCTCGGCTGGGCCATTCTCGGACTGGCCGTCAGCCACGGCATTTCCTTCGCGACCAATTACCTGGCCAGCGGCGAATATAAACGCGCCAGTCTACAGCAACTCATGGCTCAACCTTACGGGCGTATCGTGGTCATGCATCTGACCATTCTGGGTGGTGGTTTCCTGATGCTGGCGTTGCATTCGCCCCTGGTGGGATTGCTCCTGCTGGTCGCACTGAAAATTGCCATGGACCTGCGCAGTCACCTGGCTGAACGGAGGAAATTTGCCGCAGCCTCATCGCAGGACACGCTTCCAGCCGGTCTCTGACTTCTGGAGTTGAAAATGGAGACAGGCAGGATGTCTGTCCTACGCTGCTTCGGCCTCGAATTGCGCCAGCTCCGTCCCTGCCGTCTCCCATTCCGCGTTTGCCTCGGCCAGCCGGTGGTGGACTTCCATCAACTCACGGTTGATCTGGGTCGCCCGTCCGCCCGCCGCATACGTCTCCGGCTTTTCCAGTTCCACCGTCAATTCCCGCTCGCGCGCTTCCAGTTCCGCAATTTCCTTTTCGCGCGCGGCGATGCGTTCCTGAATTTCACGCTTCTTCCGCGAACGCGCCTGCCGTTGCCCGGCTTCGAGGCGGCGCTGTTCCTTGCGGTCACTCGTGGCCGGCCTGGTGTCGGAGGGACGAGTTCCATGAGTCCCCGACTGATTATTGGGACTCGGATACCCCGCCCCGCCGGAACCAGAACTCGTCAGCGCTGCGCGGGCGGATTGCGCCGTTTTGTCGAGGTAATACTGGTAGCCGCCGGTGAAATGCCGGAGCCGGCCGTTTTCGACCCGCACCACGTGGTTCGCCAGCAAGCGGATGAAATGCACGTCGTGGCTGATGAAAATCAACGTGCCTTCGTAAGGCAGCAGCGCCTCGATAAGCGCGTCCACGCTCGCCAAATCAAGATGCGTCGTCGGCTCGTCCATCAACAGCAGGTTCGGCGGGTCGAGCAGCAATTTCACCAGCGCCAGCCGGCTTTTCTCACCGCCGCTCAACACGCTCACGGGCTTGAACACATCGTCGCCGCGGAACAGGAAGCTGCCGAGCACCGTGCGCACGAATTGCTCCGAGACGCGCTGCGGTGTTTCAAGCGCTTCCTGCAAAACGGTGTGGTTGGGATTGAGCATCTGCGCGCGGTGCTGGGCGAAGTAGCCGGATTTCGTGTTATGCCCGAGCCGGTGTTCGCCCGACAGCGGCTGCAACACCCCGGCCAACAGTTTCAGCAGGGTGGATTTGCCCGCCCCATTTGGCCCGACCAGCACAACACGCTGGCCACGCTCGGCCTCAAAATGGAGATTTTCGTAAATGAGTTTTGCCGCAACGCCGGGAGCGCCGAGCACCGCCTCGGCCTCTTTCTGTTCCGCATCGAGCCGAGACGGTGCTCGGCGCTCCGACACGTACCCAAACTTCACATGCTTCAGCGTGATGACGCGATGACCGCTGCGCTGCGGTTGCGGGAAACGAAATCCCACCGTCGGGCCCGCGCCATCGGGCGTCTCGACCATGTCTTCCTTGAGGCGCTCGATCTGCTTCAGCTTGCTCTGTGCCTGCGCGGCCTTGGTGTTTTTGGCGCGGAACCGGTCCACGAACAGTTGCATCCGGTCAATCTCGCGCTGTTGCGACTTGGCCGTGGCAACCATCGTCGCCTCGGCCGCGGCGCGCTGTTCAAGATATTGGTCGTAATTGCCGGTGTAACGCAGCACGCGTGACGAGCGCAGTTCGGCGACGTGCGTGCAAAGGCGGTTGAGAAATTCGCGGTCGTGCGAGATGAGCAGAATCGCGCCGGGATAATGCCGCAGGTAATCCTGGAACCACAGCAGCGTTTCGAGATCGAGATGGTTCGTCGGCTCGTCGAGCATCAGCACATCCGGCTCCTGCACCAGCAATCGCGCGAGATGCGCGCGCATCACCCAGCCGCCCGAAAGCTCGCATGCCGGGCGCAAGAAGTCTGTCTGCTTGAAGCCGAGATTGGCGAGAATCTGTTTCGCGTTGGCCACAAACTGGCCGTCGTGCTCGTGGTCGTGCGGCACGGCAATATCGAGGACGGCTTCGTTGCCGGCCGGTTCGCTTTCCTGCGGCAGGTAACCGAACCGCGTGCCGCGGATGAACGTGACTTCGCCGGCGTCCGGCGATTCCTGGCCGAGGATGATTTTGAGCAGGGTGGATTTGCCCGCGCCGTTCGGCCCAACCAGGCCAATGCGTTCGCCCGACAGGAGCGTGAGCGACACGTCGTCAAAGAGGACGCGTCCGCCAAAGGCTTTGCTTAATCCGGCAACAGTGAGCATGGAAAAGGTTTATGGTAGCACCCGCGTCTCGCGGGTCAAATTCGGCGTCCCGCCGAATTTCGTCGGGCAGCGTGGAGGGTTGGTGATAGTTCGCGCATCGGAAATTGTGAATCGCGGGCGGTTTCCGGCGCGACGCCGGAAACGACAGGCCGGAGGCCTGTGCTACCCACAGCTTATTTCGGTTTTAATTGCGGAAACAGGATTACGTCGCGGATGCTTTCCTGGCCGAGCAGCATCATGCACAGACGATCAATGCCCATGCCCATGCCGCCGGCGGGCGGCATGCCGTGTTCCAGCGCAACGAGAAAATCCTCGTCCAGCTTTTGCTGCTCGCCGCCGGCCTGATGTTCGAGCCGTTCGCGCTGCTCGATGGGGTCGTTCTGTTCGGTGTAGGCGGGCGCGATTTCCTGGCCGTTGATGCAGCACTCGAAAACCTCCACGGTCGTCGGGTCGTCGGGCGAAAGCTTGGCCAGCGGCACGAGTTCCTTGGGCAGATGCGTGACGAACGTCGGCTGAATCAGCGTCGGCTCGATCAATTTTTCAAACACCGCGCCGGTGACTTCAAAGTCGGCGTAATCTTTTGTAATTTCCGCTCCAAGATCGTGAGCGCGCTGACGGCGAACTTCTGGAGAAACTTCAAACCAATCCGCGCCAGCTTTTTCGCGGATTAAATCTTTGTATTTTCGTTTTTCCCATTTGCCCAAATCAATTTCAACAAAAGAGCAAAGCTTGAGATGCTCGATTGTAATTTTCATCCGATTTCCAGGTTCAAGCAATTGATTAGTCCATTGCATGAGTTCATCAATTGCCATTGTCTTGACCTTGTTTTTGTCTATTTCAACTTTGAATTTGTCAATTGCAGCAACTGCCGTCTCGCAAAATTTTTTGGCCTCTTTTGCAATAAGAGCGTGGTCTTTTTCACCAGCATCCAGCTTGATTTGCAAATTTCTAAGTTCATTCAAAGAGTGATGGAGATTTTGTTTGTATATCTGGAAAGCGGCTGCATTTTGCTCATTTTCCAAAGAAGGCACGTTACCTTCATTTTTCGCGCCCAAATCAGTAAGAATATCAATTGCCGATTGAATACTGCTTTTAAGTTGTTGTTCAACTCCGCGCGGAATTTTCAGCGTCCCCAAAACCTTCTGCGCGACGTGGCAAATCATGGATTGGACGAGTTCCATCATGCTCTCGTAATCACCAAACGCCTGATACGCCTCGAGCATGGTGAATTCCGGATTGTGTTTGCGCGAGAGGCCTTCGTTGCGGAAGTTGCGGCCGATCTCGAACACCTTGTCCACGCCGCCAACGAGCAGGCGTTTGAGATACAGTTCCAGCGCGATGCGCAGGTAAAAATCGCAGCCCAGCGCATTGTGATGCGTCTTGAACGGTTGCGCCGCCGCGCCGCCGGGAATCGCCTGCATCATCGGCGTCTCGACCTCCACAAAGCCGCGCGATTGGAGGAAATTCCGGATCTCGGTGATAATCTGGCTGCGTTTGAGGAAAACATCCTTCACCTCCGGGTTCGCCATCAAATCAAGATAGCGTTGCCGGTACCGGATTTCGGTGTCTTCGAGTCCATGCCACTTGGCCGGCGGCGGGCGGAGTGCCTTGGCCAGAATCGTGAAGCCGGCGAGCTTGATGGAAATTTCGCCGGTCTTGGTCGTGAACAGCGTCCCTTTCACACCGATAAAATCAGCGAGGTCGAGGTGCGTGAAGATGTTCCATTGGTCGTCGCCGAGCGTGTTTTTCTGCGCGTACACCTGGATGCGCCCGCTCTGGTCGCGCACGTCAATGAACATGGATTTGCCCATGTCGCGATGCGCGGTGATGCGGCCGGCCACAGCCACTTCGCGGCCTTCGGTGTAATTGTTCCGCGCGGCGGCGCACGATTCGGTGGGCGTAAACTTGTTTTTGAACGGGTCGATGCCCCTGGCGCGCAGCGCGGCGAGCTTGGCCTTGCGCTGTTCGATCAATGAATTCGTGTCGTCCATCAGAGTTGGCGGAGTAAATCAGAAAACCCTTTTCAGCGCACGAATGAATTTACGATATGCGATTTACGCGCCCAACCCAAATGCGGCACGTCAATCGTAGATTGTAAATCGCAAATGAGGACCTACTTTTCCGCCGGACTGTTGGTGGGTGCCAAAATGTCCGCCGCCTTGTAAAGGCCGGCTTTGATGAAGGGTTCCAAGGAGGCGCCGTAACCTTCCGCCTGCATTTTGTCCAGGGGGATGAAGCGCAACGACGCCGAATTGATGCAGTAACGCAGATGGGTCGGGCCCGGGCCGTCGTCGAACACGTGCCCGAGATGGGAATCGGCGGCTTTTGACCTTACCTCGGTGCGTTCCATGCCAAAGGTATGGTCGGTTTGTTCGGTCACATCCTTGCTGGAGAGGGGTTTCGTAAAGCTCGGCCAGCCGCAGCCGGAATCAAATTTGTCGAGCGAACTGAACAGCGGCTGGCCCGACACCACGTCGACGTAAATGCCCGGCTGTTTGTAGTCCCAATACTCGTTGTGAAACGGCGGCTCGGTGGCGGCGTTTTGAGTAACCGCGAATTGTTCCGGGGTCAATTTCTGTTTCAATTCCGCCTCGCTGGGTTTCTTGAATTCGCTCATATCCTTGGGATGATTCGTTGAATCGGCCGCCGGCTGCGCGTGGCCGGCAATGCGCAGGAACACGACAAAGCCCGCCGCCAGCACGGCCGCGGTTGCACATTTGATAACTCCGGCTGATCGCATGTCGTTTCGACGAATTAATCCGGTTTGCGTTCAATGTTTCCGGGTTTAAATGAATTCCCAGCGGTCAAACATCGCCGCCTGACCGCAGGGCTGGCCGTCCGCCGCCAGCAAATTCCAGACGGTCGCGCGGCTGATACGGAATCGCCGGCCGGTTTTCGAAATGCGCACGCCGGAATAATCGTCTATGAACCCGCGCTGCGTGACTGCCGCCAGCACTCGCGCCCGCTCCTCGCGGTTGGGCGCCTCGGCGGTGAGACGCGACGGCGTGCGCGTCAGCTCTTCCCAAGACATTTCCCACAAGGCCAGCGCCGTGCGGTTGCCGTAATTCAAGACCGGATCAGCCTCCGTGCCATGGGACACCAGCACGAACGGCGCGTAAAAAACCTGCTTGGCCAGTTCCACCGGTCTGGAAATGTCGGCCAGCAATTCGCGGCCGGTCCAATGTTTCAGGCTGCGCGCGAGGCAAACCGTGTGCGCAATGACAAAATCCGTTTTCCAGATCGAATCCACTTTTCAAATCAGGAGACCACCGGGTTCGTTTCAGGCTGCCGACGGGCGCGGTTACTTTATCGCCTGATAAATGGCGTAGGTCTGGCCGGGGACCGCCAGGTTCAACGTCTGGCCGTCTTTGGTGACCGGCACCGCTTTTCCGGCCAGCAACTTCAACTCCCGATATTCGACGGGGAAGGTGAACGAGGCGGTGGTGTCACGCGCCGCCGGGTTGAAAATCATGAGCAGCGTTTCTTCGCCGCTGGCCCGCGCATAAACGAACGGATAGGTGTTTTCCCGGGCGTAAAGCGGAACGAAATTCGCGTAAGCCGCCAGCGCCGGTTCGGTGTGCTTGAGCTGGATGAGTTTCCGGACCCGGTTCAGCAATGAGTTGGGGTCCTTCTCCTCCGCCGCCACATTGGGTGCGTCGGGAGCCGGATCCACCGGCAGGTAAAGCCTGGAAGGGGCGGCGGTCGAAAAGCCGAGGTTTTTTCCACCGGTCCATTGCATCGGTGTGCGGGCGCCGGCGCGCGGTTTGTAGCAACCCTCGATCTCCGGCAGGTTTTCCAACTGACGCATGCCGATTTCATTGCCGTAATACAGGAACGGCACGCCGGGCATCGTCAGGCCCCAGGCGATGATCATTTCGAGGTCATCCACACTCCGCCGGTTGTTCAACCGCGCGATGTCGTGGTTGCCCAGCGGCAGGCAGATGTAACCCTTGGACCGCGTGTCCTGCCAGGCGGAATAGTAGCCATCCAGGAAATATTTGATGTTCCCCTTGCCTTCCCGGTCGAAAAAGCTGTGGCCGTCGGTCATCCCGTTGCCGATGCGCCAGCTTTCCTTCTGGTAAATGTCGTTAAACCCATCAACCCAATGATAGAAATCGGCGTAAAACGCCCCGTCCAGTGCGTCACGCGGGCCGGACCATTCCGAGACGGTGAAGGCCTGCGGATAATTGGTGTTGAGGATTTGCCGCACCTCGCGCCAGTAGCCCAGGGTCTCATGGTGGGGATCGTCGCCCTTGACCAGCGCTCCGGCCATGTCGGCGCGAAAACCGTCGGCGCCCATGTCCATCCAAAAGCGCATGACCTTGATCATTTCCGCCCGCATGGCGAGCACGTCAGGATCGTTGGTGGGCAACTGCCATTTTTTGTCCGGATCCGGGTTGCCATACCCCCAATTCAACGCGGGTTCGTTCCAGAAAAAATTGCTAAAAAAATTACCGTTGCGCTGGCCGTAGCCATGGACCCATTGGTTGCCCGGCTCGTTTTTCCAGACGTTGTCGGTCCAGATGTACCAGTTGGAATAGTGATTGGGCGCCTGCCGGGTCGAGGCGACGAACCACGGATTGTCAATGGACGTGTAGGTGATGACGTAATCGAACAGGACCTTGAGGCCGCGCTTGTGCGCCTCGGCAAACAGCCGGCGCGCGTCGGCGTTGGTGCCGTAACGTGGCGCGATCTTGTAATAATTGCGGATGTCATAACCCGCGTCGTTGAACGGTGAATCGAAGAACGGATTGATCCAGATGGCATCCACCCCAAGGCTCTTGATGTAATCCAGCTTGGCAATGATTCCCGGCAAATCACCGATGCCATCGCCATTGGAATCATAAAATGTCTGGGGATAAATCTGATAGACGACGGCGTGATTCACCCAGTCGGGGCAGACGGGGATGATGTCCTTGCCGGAGATCGTGACCTCTTGCGCGCGAACGGCGCAGACGAGCAAAGCGGAGAGAAGCAGGGAATAAATTTTCATAGGATGCGCCAAAGCTTAGGAAGATGCGCGTCAAACTCCAATCATTATCTGGCCGACCCCGCGGGGGCGCATCTCAGTTTTGAGCAGTGGCCTGGTGGTTCAATCCCAAAGGGGATTGTGCCCTCAGCCCAAGGTTGCCCCGACTTTTCGGGGCTACCTTGGGTCCATGTCCGGAAATGGAAACAACGCCAACGGCGTTGTGGCCGAGGTGATAGCCCGCGCGCACGGCATGGCCGCAACCGCGTTGCGGTTGGGATTGGTTGGGACGATGACCCAGGGTGGCTCGTTCCTCGCAACCCTGGGCTTTGAGACAGAATCCCGTTGGGATTCTTGGACGGCCCACTTCCCTGCAAGAAACTGAGATGCGCCCTCCGCCAGCTTCACAATGCCTGCCGCAGCGTCGCGGCCAGCTCCTCCGGCGTAAGCGCAATCGGATTTGCCTTCATGCTGCTGGCTTGCATGGCCTTTTTCACCAGTTCCGCCACGTGTTCCGATCGGATGCCGTAAGTTCCGAGACGCGGGATTTTCAAATCGCCCACCAGCTGACCGACCCACTTGATGCCGTCATCCGCCGTTGCCCGCGCATGGCCGGTGAGCCGGCGCGCCACTTCGTCGTAACGCGGCAATGCCTCGCTGTCCGGCGCGCGCTGGCGCAGTGCCCGGAGGTTGGCGCTCATCACGTGCGGCAGCAGTGCCGCGCAGATCGCGCCATGCGGCGCGGCGGGAAACATTCCGCCCAGCGGCCCGGCGAATCCATGAACCGCGCCCAGGCCCGCGTTGGCCAGCGCCAGTCCGCCAAACAAACCTGCCACGGCCATGTCTTCGCGGGCCGGTTTGTTCCGGCCGTCATTGAACGCGACCCGCAATGAGCGTGCGGCGCGCTGAAGCCCCTCGACGCACAAACCATCGGTCATCGGATTGGCCCGCAAGCATACGAACGGTTCGATGAGTTGCGTCAGTGCATCAAGCCCGGTGCTGGCGGTGAGGGCAGGCGGCAAATCGTAAGTCAGTTCGGGGTCAACCAGTGCGACTTTCGCCAGCATCAACGGACTGCGCAGACTGACTTTCACCTTCTGTTCCGGCGACGCCAGCACCGCGTTGCGGGTGACTTCCGCACCGGTGCCCGCCGTGGTCGGAATCGCGATGAACGGCACGGACGGCTTGGTCAATGCGTGGCCGCGCCCGATGATTTCAATGTAATCGAGCAATTCGCCACCGTTTGCCAGCATGGCGGCAATGGCTTTGGCCGCATCCAGCGCGCTGCCGCCGCCAAAACCAATGACCAGTTCGCAACCTTCCTTTTTTGCGACTGCCGTGCCGCGTTCAACCGTGGAGAGTTCCGGTTCGCCGGAAACGGAAAAGGTCGCCGCATTCACGCCGGCAGCCTGGAGAATTTTTACCAGCGGTTCGGCACGTTTCGTTTCACGCCCGGTCACGACCAGCGCGCGTCGGCCAAATGTTTTCACCGGGCCACCCGCCTCCGGCAGGGTGCCGGCACCAAAGATGATTTTTACCGGCGATATAAATTCAAAGCGCATAATTCAATCTGGCGGGGACGCCGCGCTGCGGCGTCCGGACAGCGCAGCGCGCTGTCCCTACCACGTCTGATCATCCGGGAACACATTATCGAACTTCACACTGAAACGCGGTTCGGCCATCAACGGCGCGACTGCGTCACGCCAGACCGGATAATGCGCCGTTTCCTTGTGCGCCGCAGCGGCCGCGGCATCGCGATACACTTCCACCAGGACGAACCGCGTCGGGTCATCCTGCTGCTGGACCACATCGAAGCGCGCGACGCCGGGTTCCAGCAGGCTGGCGCGCGCATTCGCCAGCGTCGCCTGCTTGAAAGCCGCCACAGCTTCCGGTTTGACCCGGACGTGAACGTGGACAATGAACATGAGGAAAACGGATACGCGAAAATGGAAAATGGCTCAAGCCCGCTTATCCGGGACTTCAACCGGCGCGCTCCGGCTCGTCAGCCGGAATTTTCCGGAAGCTGCGGGCACCAAAACCGGCATGGCCTCGATTTTGATCCCACGACGAAGCGCGAGCAGCGAATCGAGACGCGAACGGATGCGATTCAATTCCGGTTCACCGGGCCCGGCGCCATCCGGCACGAAGCGCAAGGCGCCATCGCCATTTTCATCCTGCCGCACTTCATAATGCGCAATCCCATTCACTGCGGCAAAACACTGGTCCACCTGCCAGGTGGTGATGCGGCGGCCGGCGCCCGATGTCAACGCGTCACGCACCCGCCCGTGAACCACAAAATGGGTGCCGTAGGGACGTTCGATCCGTTCCGCGAGATCGCCAATGCGATAGCGGACCAGCGGCATATAATCGTTGGTCAGGGTCGTGACCACCAGTTCGCCGACGCCGCGTTCATCCGCGTCCGCGATTTCAAGAAACGCCGTGTCGTAGCTGGGCTTCATTTCGCCGCGCTCATTTTCCATGAGCAGATGACCGGTCTCGGTCGAGCCGTAGAGGTTGAAGACCGGCACGCCAAACACGCGCGCCAGAATCCGCCGGTGCACCACGCTGACAAATTCATAGCTGCACAACACAAACCGCAACGACGGAAAGGTGAGGCCACGTTGTTCGCAGTAAAGCGCGAAGCGGACGCCGTGGACCGGGTCCAGGTCGAGAAATTGCGGCGACCATCCGGCAATCTCCGCCGCCATGCGCGTGAGATCCGCGTCGCTCAACAGAAAGGGGATGCGCGCGAGATTCACGAACAGGGTGTTGCCCAGGGTCCGCTGTTCGCGCGACATCCAGACCGTTGGACACGTCAGGCCGTTGCAGGCCGGCGGCACCAGCGTGGCGCGCCGGACATCCGGATGTTCATCCAGCACGCCGGCGACAAAATTGTTCAACCGCAGCGCGCGCACCTCCTGCGCGTTCCACCAGCCGCGGCCAAAGATCACCGGCAACCGCTCCTCGGAAGTGCCGGAGGTGTGTTCCAGTTCCACCTGATTTTTTTCCAGCAACGATTCGAGCAACTGCCCGTCCGGAAGAACATTTCCAGGGAATCCATTCCGCAGGTCACGCTTCGCCAGCAGCGGCAGGCCCTTGAAACATTCAAAGTCCGGGCGCTCGCACCCGGTCTTCGCCAGCAAATGACGATAGAGCGGCAGCTCCCGCCAGCGTGGAAGCAGCCCCTCCACTTGCGGGATTTGCGCGGCCTCACGAATCAGTTCCGGCGTCGCCAGCATGCCGAAATATACACGCATTTCGCAGAATGCAAATTCCGAGGCTTCTGAAAAACCGGCGTGGCGGCTTTCCGCGGAAAACCGGAGGAGTCATTTTACCGAATCCACACAGCGGTCTGCGGGCGCGCCACGGCAAATTCCCCGGTAAAATTCGCCGACGCGCGTCATCCGGCGCGGGAGCTTTTCGTCATTGAAATCCACCGCCAGCAGCCCGAACTTTTTTGAGTAGCCGAATTGCCACTCAAAATTGTCGAGCAGCGACCAGTAGAAAAACCCGCGCACGTCCACCCCGCCATTTACCGCGCTGCGCAATTCCTCCAGATGTTCCGTCAGGTCACGGATGCGGAAATTCTCGTCGGAGGACGCCGCGCCATGCTCGGTAATGTATAGCGGCAGGCCATATCGCCGGTGAAGATCCCGGAGGATGGTTCCCAAACCCGCCGGATGCCGCTCGAACATGTCATCGCAAATAATGCCCAGCCGCTTCAACCGTTCCTCGGGAACACCGTTGGTGGGAACCAGGGCCTCGAAATGTTTGAGGCGCGCCCGGCCATAATAATTGACCCCGAGAAACGTGGAGGCTTCACGCCGGCGCCCGCCCACGAACGCGTCCAGTACAAAGCGGTTGAAGGCGTGATGGGAAAGTCCGGCCAGCACATGGTCCCACAGCGCGAATTTTTGGAACGCCTCAAAAAACGTCCAGTTCTTGGCGATGCCGACCTCCGGGGTCCTGCCGCTGCTGCCTTCACGCCGGATGACGCAACTCACCTGCCCGTGCGCCGCTGCCATGTGCCGAATGACCTTCCGGTAGGACCGGAAACGCCATTTGTGAAAGGGCGGGAAACCGCCCAGCAGATACGTCAACGACGCATACGTGTCCGGCTCGTTGAATGTGTTCCAGAGCCAGACCCGTTCTTTCAAGGCCGACACCAGCTTCGCCACGTAATCCACGAATGCCGGAACGGTGGCCGGGTTCAGCCAGCCGCCCGACGAGCTGATCCACGGCGGATTGGAAAAGTGATGCAGCACGACCATGGGGGTGATGCCCGCCGCCTTGAGCCGGTCCAGCAGATCCACGTACCGCTCCAGTTCCGACGGGTTGAGCGGCGCGAACGGCGCGGCCTGCAGGCGCGACCATTCGATGCCCATGCGATAGGCGTTCACGCCCAGTTGCGCCATCCAGTCCACGTCCTCGGCATAACGATGATAATGGTTGCAGGCCACGCGACAATGCCCGCCGTCCGATGCGACATAATCCGTCCATTCATTGGTGATATGGCCCTCCACCTGCGTTGGTGAGGTGGCCGTGCCCCAAAGAAAATTGTCCGGAAATTTCAAAGCGCCTGGCATGCTTACGGATAATATGAGACAAAGTTAACGAAATGAACAGTCTCGAGTCGCCGGGAAAACGTGAAAGTAATTTGCCAGCACAAGGCCTGCAAACAATTCATGGACTTTCCGGTCTTTATCAACGATAATGACCCCGCTCCCGCCTAGCGAGCCGGATCAAGGTTCCTTTTCGACCCAAAATTTTTATGGCCAAAAAACCAGCTGTCATCGCACCGTTGCCGGATCCATCTCCGGTCAATGAAACGGCGGAGCAACATTTCGACCGCATCCTGGCGCGCGACCAGTTCAAAACCCTGAAAGCCGTGCTCGACCAATTGCAAAAGGACACCACGGCGATGCACGGGGCGATTGTCACCACCAATTCGTATCAGAATTTTTTGAGCAAGCTGGGCTATCGCGTCATTGTGGTGCCACAGATCCACGAGCAGGACTGTTACTCCCGGCTGGGAACGGCTGGCGGCATCCGCGCCGTGCTGCCCGTCCATGACATCGCCACCTACAGCACCCTGGTGACGCTCGTGAACTACAATTCGACAGTGACCACGACCGCCAAATCCGTGGATTTCTACGATGACCGGCTGGCCGAGTTCAAGACCCAGCTGATGAAATAGCTCCGGAACCAGAGCCTTTTCCCGCCATGGCGCGTCCGGCGATCCAACCGGTCGTCCAGGCCGCCTGGAAGTTGAACCCGCCGGTGATGCCGTCAAGGTCCAACAGTTCGCCGGCAAAAAACAGTCCCGGAACAAAGGCGGCTCTCCATGGTTTTGAAATTCACCTCGCCCAACCGGACTCCGCCGCACGTCACAAATTCATCCTGGTTCAGGCTCTTTCCGCTCACGGCAAATTCCGTGCGCCGCAATTGTTGCACGAGTTTGTGTTGCGCGGCCCGCGAGAGCGCCGACCATCGCGTTTCGCGCGCGATACCGGACGCCAGGACGAGTTGTTCCCAAAGGCGCGCCGGCAGCGGCGGGACGGGCGAATTCACGATCCACTTTGCCGGCTGCGAATCGCGCCGCGACTGAAATTCCGTTGCGAGCTTTTCCGCGTTCAGTTGCGGCAGCCAGTTTACGTGCAGGGGAAAGGAATAATTCATCCGGTGCAATTTCCGCGCGCCCCAGGCCGATAACCGGAGAATGGCCGGACCGCTCAGGCCCCAATGCGTCACCAGCAGCGCGCCGCGTTCATCCAGCCCCGTGCCCGGAACCGAGACACCGGCCGAGACCACCGAAATCCCCGCCAACTCCCGCAACCATGGCGATTCGATGTGGAACGTGAACAACGAAGGCACCGGCGGCTCGAGTGTGTGGCCAAGCGAAACCGCCAGTTGTCCCAACGCCGGCGTCCGGCAGCCGCCCGTGGCCAGCAACAGCCGATCACAACCCATTATCCTGTGCAGGGTCGCGCTGCCGCGCGTCCGGGCCGACCGGCAGGTCGAGCCCTACCATTACTGCGTTCGAAAGCGTCAGCTCAAAACGTCCGTCCGGCATTTTGGTGACACTTTCCACACCGCAATTGGTCATCAATTTCACGCCCGCCGCGCGCGCCGCGCCCAGCAGACAATCAATGATGGTCTGCGACGAATCCGTCACCGGAAACATCCGGCCATCGCTTTCCGTTTTGAGCTGAACCCCGTGGGCCGCGAACCACGCCACGGTATCGCCCGCCTGAAACTGCTGGAATGGCGCGATCAATGCCCGCTCACCCCTGGGAAAACGGGTGCTGAATTCGCGTCCGTCAAAACACGCATGCGTTACATTGCAACGGCCGCCGCCGGAAATTTTGACCTTGGACAGAAATTGCGGGGTTTTTTCGAGAATGAAAATTTCCGCGCCGGGTTGCGCTTCCGCACACGCCAGCGCGGCAAAAAAACCGGCCGCGCCGCCACCCACAATCCCGATGCGCCGTGGATTCATTGGCCCGACGATACAAATTTAACCCGCGGGCGCAAAGGCGCGAAAAATTGCCGGGACGGGAAAATTTCAAGGCGGCTCGGAGTCAGACCCATTTAATGCGACGGCGCCTGGCAGGTGTGGGCGGCGGAGTTTTTTTGCAGGTAGTCCTGGTGATATGCTTCCGCCGGATAAAATTCCGTGGCAGCCGCGATTTCCGTGACCACCGGATTATTCCATTTGCCCGATTGGCTGATTTTCGCCTTCACGCGTTCGGCAATCCGGCGTTGTGCCTCGCTGTGGTAAAAGATGGCCGAACGATATTGCACTTTGATGCCGTCAGTCTGATGGCGGGGCGACGTCGGGTCATGAACCTGGAAGAATTGGTTGAGCAATTCCTCATAACTCAATTTGGCCGGGTCGAAGATGACCTGCACCGCTTCCGCATGGCCGGTTTTGCCGGTGCAAACCAGCTCGTAGGTCGGATGGGGCGTGGCCCCGCCGGTGTAGCCCACGGTGGTCTTGATGACCCCGGGGATCTGGCGCAGGGATTCCTGCAAACCCCAAAAGCAGCCGCCGGCCAGCGTTGCCGTTTCGTAATGCGCCGGCAGCCTGGTCGTGGAAACGCTTGCGGCCGGGTTTTCGCTGGGCGCACCGATGGCCAAGGCCGCAACCAGAACGGCGGCAACCGCCAGCGCGCGCACAAGATTTTGCATGTCGGTGTAGAGTAAACCATCTTCGACCGGCTGTCGAATGGCGGAAAGCCCGGGTGGTGAGCCGCTTTGAATTTCGCGCGGCGACTGATTCAACCCGGCAAAAAAATCACTGCGCATCCGATGGCCATGAAGTATTTTAACTGTCAGGCGCTGGCCCCAGGGCAGGTTTGCTGACGGCAAGGAATCAAAGTGAAAGGAAGCACGATGACAAATGAAGCGGACACGGAGAAGCTCGGAACCGACTTGAAGGAGTTGATCCGCGACGCGGAAGCCATATTAGCAGGCAACCACCGGATTGACCGGTGACAAAGCGGGCGAGTTGCGCGAGCGTCTGGCCGCGGCTCTGGACTCGGCCGAAGCCACCTGTCGCCGGCTTCGAGAGAAGACCATGGCCGGCGCGAAGGTTGCGGACAAGACGATTCGCGAACACCCCTATGAATCCATCGGCATTGCGGCAGGAGCGGCGTTTGGCCTGGGACTGTTGATCGGCATCCTGGCCACCCGCAAATAAGGTCATGAACGAAACGCCCCACCCCGAGGACGGCCTGCGGTCCACCCTCACCCGCATGGTCAGGACGCTGCGCGACGTGGCGGAAAACCGGGTCGAACTTTTCCTGGTCGAGTGGCGCGAGCAACGATTGCAGTTGGTGGAGCTGCTGTTGCTGTTGCTGGTGGGGACGGTATGCGCATTGATGGCACTGTTCATGGCCACGCTGGCGCTGGTGGCGATTTTCTGGAACACGCATCCCGTGCTGGTGCTGACGCTGATCATCCTGGTCTACGCCGGGATGGCGGTGGCGGCTTTTGGGATGCTGAACTCCCGGCTGCGGCGGTGGCGGGCGTTTGACGCCACCTTGGAACAAATCAAGAAGGACCAGGCATGTTTCAAAGAAAAGAGTTAGAACAACTGCGCTTGCAGAAGAAACAACTCGCCTTGCAAAGCGATGCCAACCGGCAACGGCTGATGTCCGACTGGCGACGGCTTCATTCATCGGAACTCTGGCTGGGTGAAATCCTGCGCCTTGGCCGCCGGCATCCCCTGTGGCTCGTGACGCTGGCCACCGTGGCCGGGACGTTGGTGTCCAAAAACCTGCGGAAACCCCAAACGGTCACCCATGGAATCGGGCGGCTGGGCAAATTTGTTTCCGTGGCGTTCTCGGTCTGGAGATTCTTCCGGCGAAAAAGCCGGCCGTCCTGATCGTCCGGCCAAAAATCCGGCCAATGCCCCAGTGCCAGGTAGGGGTACGGTTTAAATGGAGTGCGGAGCATTGCTCCGCCAGCGTAACCCTTGGTTATCGCGGAGCAATGCTCCGCGCTCCGAAAACCGCAAATTGTACCACTACCCAGTGCCAACCGGACTTGACTTGTGGGTGGTGGAGAGGTAGCAAAGT
Source organism: uncultured Verrucomicrobiae bacterium (assembly GCA_963762585.1). GTDB lineage: Bacteria > Verrucomicrobiota > Verrucomicrobiia > Limisphaerales > UBA11358 > UBA11358. The sequence continues at coordinate 45,999 of CAVXLF010000009.1, read as the reverse complement.
CCCGTATTGGGGTTTCGCTTGCGCTGCAAGCGTTCCCCGAAAATCCCCGGCGATGCCGCCCGGGAAACAAATTGAATCAGACGAACACTTGAGGTGATGAAATCGCCCTTTAATTTTCTCCGGATATCAGCCGACGACCAGAGGATCAAGAACCTGAAACGGCTGAGCCTGTTCAAACGGCTGACGGCGCGCGAATTGCGGGAGCTGGACGAGTTGTTGCACGAGCGATCGTACCAGAAGGACGAGGTGATCTTCGATGAGGGGGACACCGGCCTGGGGCTGTTCATCATCCTCAGCGGCCGGGTCAAAATCATATCCAGCCATGCGGCCTTGCAGCAACTCGCGCCGGAATTTGGCGTGGGAGATTACTTTGGCGAACTGGCATTGTTCGAGGAATCCCATCGGACAGCCCGGGCGGTGGCCCTGGAGCCAACGCAGGTTTTGGCCCTGTTCCGCACGGAGTTTGTCTCGCTACTGGAACGCGACCGGGGCATTGGAGTGAAGCTTCTCTTTGACCTTTCGCGAACCGTGGTGCGGCGTTCACGCAAGCTGTTGATGAACCAGCCGCATTTGCCGACGGTATGAGAAACGAACCCCAACCAGGCATTTTAACCTGGGGCGTGACCATCGTGATCACGTGTTTGATCCTCTATTTATTTGAGCGGGTCCTTTGGCTGGTGGTGCCGGGGCTGCTGACACTCGTGGGCTACTATTGTCTCCAGCCGTTGGTACGGACACTGGTTCGGACGGGGTTAAAACACCGGACGGCAGTCAAAGTTGTCACCGGACTCCTGTTCCTGGTGACGTGCCTGGGCGTGATTTTGCTTTTATCCCTGGCCTCGGCCCGGGCGGCGGGCTGGAAAGCGGTGACGGCCCATTATGTGCAAGGGGGGCTGGATTTTATGGGAAAGACCGAGGCCCGGTTGGAACAGAAACTGCCGCTGCTGAAAAGGTCGGCCCTGGTACAGAGCACCCCGACCAATCTGGACGCGGCGTCGGAACAGTTTGTGGAGAAATACCTGGGCGGGCTGCTGGTGCAGATCATTTACTGGCTGCCATCGCTCCTGCTGGTGCCTTATCTGACCTACTTCATGTTGCAGGATGGGAATCGGCTCAAGAAACACGTGATTCGCAGCGTGCCCAACGCGTTTTTCGAGAAGACCCTGCTGTTATTTGATCGCGTGGATCGCAGCCTGCGGAGCTTCCTGATTGGGATGATGAAGCTGACATTTCTGGACACAACCTGTCTGGGGCTGGGTCTCTGGCTGCTGGGGATTTCCCATTCCTTCCTGCTGGGACTGATTGCCGCAGTGCTGGCCTGGGTGCCCTATGCGGGGTCGGCGGTGGGGTGTGCCCTGGTGGTCATGGTCGCGGCAACGGACTTCCCCAACGACCTCGCGACCATTTACGGCTGCCTGGTGTTGTTCATCTGCATCCGCATCCTCGATGACTTTGTGTTCCTGCCACTGACAGTGGGTCGGAGCCTGCGTTTTCATCCGGTGTTAAGCGTGTCGATGTTATTCCTGGGAGCGGCGGTGGCCGGGCTGGCCGGGCTGCTGCTGGTTTTGCCGGTCCTGGGCGTGGTGGCGGTCATAACCGAAACACTCCGCCAGATTCTCACGGATGAGCGTCTTCGGAAGCGGTATCGTCATGCCCGCCAGCTGCAGCGGACGATGACCGGGATTGGATAGATGCTGGAAACCGGTAATCCCCCTACACCGCCTTGAAGACAGCCTCGACCGTGGTATGTAGTTCCGACAAGGTGAACGGCTTGGTCAGACAGGGACGTTTTTCTGTTTCCAGGAAGTTGCGCATCTGGTCATTGATGACATCGCCGGTGATGAAAATCACCCGCCGGCAGAACTGGGGATTGGTCCGTCGCAACTGTTCGTAAACCTGCTGGCCACTCAGGCCCGGCATCCTCCAGTCGCAAAACGCCAGATCGAAGTGATTGTTTTCAAGTTTGCTCAGCCCGGCCTTGCCATTCTCAGCCAATTCCACCTCGTAGCCGCGAAGCGCAAAGTCATCGTGGATCAGGTTCAGAATGGGTTTCTCGTCATCAATGACCAGCACCCGTTTGCCGTGACCCTCGTGCTCATCAAGCTTTTCTTCCACGACTGGCGGCGCCGCGACTTCTGCGGGTGCGTCGGCCTTCCCGGCTATGGGCAGCTCGATGACAAACGTTGCGCCCTTGCCCAACTGGCTGTGGGGCGTAATTGTGCCGCCCTGTTCCTTGATGTACCCGTAACACAAACTCAAGCCCAGGCCGGTGCCCTTGCCCACCTCCTTGGTGGTAAAGAATGGATCAAAAATGCGCCGCAGATGTTCCTGCGGAATGCCCGGTCCATTGTCCTGGATGGTGATGCGGATGTTCGGCGCCCGGGTTTCGGTGGTGATTTGCAGCCGTCCCGGCTGTCCGCCGGTCTCAATGGCTTCGTTCGCGTTGTTGATGATATTGATCAGCACCTGCTGGATCTGGCTGGCATCCACCAAGACCAGGGGCAGAGTGGATTCCAATTGCGTGACCACCTCGACGTTGCTGGTGGACAGCGAATAGCCAACGATCTCCAGGACCGTCTTGATGACCGTGTTGAGGGAAACCAGCTTGCGCTCGGGCTGTTCCCGCCGCGCAAAACTCAGGAGCGATTGGACAATTCGTTTGCAACGCAGAGCAGCCTTGAGAATGGTTTCCGCACAGTGCCGGCTTTTTTCATCCGCCGTCCCTTGCTTCAAAACTTCCGAGAATCCGACCACTGCGGCCAGGGGATTGTTTAATTCATGCGCCACGCCGGCGACAAATTTGCCAATGGCCGAAAGTTTCTCGCTCTGGACCAGTTGTTCCTGCGTCGTCTTGAGCGTCTCCACGGTTTGTTCCAGTTGCAACCGCGATTGCTGGATGTTTTCAGTCATGCCATTGAATCCCATCGCCAGCTGGCCGCATTCATCGCGGCTGCGGATCGCCACACGCCAGTTGAAATCACCGCGTCCCACCGCTTCGGCGCCCTGGCGCAATTCGCGCAGCGGTTCAGTGACCCGGTTGATGTAAAACCACACCGCCCCCACGCAGAGCAAAATGGCGAGGAAGCCCGTAGCCGCCAGCACATGCTGCGTCGTCTCCATTGCGGCCAGCGACGGCTCGCGCGAACTTAACAGGACGTAACCAAGGTTGCCATCGGGCTTCAGCGATTCAAACCGTCCGGCGATGGAGTAATAATGCACACCATTGAGTACAATGGGCTTCACACTTGCCGCCGGATCCCCGCTCTCATTGGCGGGCATCGCGCTGTTGAATGCGCTGGCAAACTGCGCATTGGCATCCAATCCGGGCAGCGTGGAGGTGGTGACCCGCCCATGGGATACCAGGGCAATCTGGCTTTGCGTAAGCCGGCTGAATTCCTGCACCGCCGCGCCGCCGAGTTGCGAGCCCAGCGTCAACACGCCAATCTGTTCGTTGTTCAGATCGTAGGCGGGAATCGTGACCACATCGTAAAGTTTTCCGCCCACGCAAACCGTGTCCGCCTTTTCATCCCCGCGCAGGGACAGCTGCAGCGCCGGCGCCGACGCCGCCTCGAACTCCGAGACGGGAATCTCCGGATCATTTTTTTCCACGTCGAGGATCTTCCCGCGGTTGGACGCGTAAAACAGGATGTCCACCCGCTGCATTTCCATGAGGTCGCTCAGCGTGTTATGCAGGTTCTTGGCCTGGCCAATTTGGAACACCTCCTGCCACCATGGCTCGTTGGGCAGGTTGTGAAAATGCAGCAGCAGTTCGTTTCGCCGGAAATCCTGCGAGGAGCGGATGACCGCGCTGGCGGTGGCCAGCGTGTGACGCGCTTCCTGCTCCGATTGTTGCGCTATCCGGTGGTTCACGACGAGAAAGGTGACGGCCATCGCCACCACCATGCAACCCGCCACCGGCAACAACACCTTGGCGCGGAAACTTGAATCGAACAATTCGTGTGCGCGGGTCACCAACGACTCAACCGAACGGTGGATTCTACGTGGAGCTCCTGCTTCAGCCAGACGCCTGAGAAGTTTGCCATATTTCGACTTGAGACCGGAACCGGGTACACCGCTGGCTCCGCCCACGTCCGTGGCCGGCTCTGCTTCGAGGCGTGCGCGCCGATTATTCCAATCAAACAACCGGCGAAATGCCGACCTGAATTTCATCCGTGCCGGAAACCAGCAAGCTTCATGCCGGGACGAACGCGTTTCTGGAAGTCGGGGGGGTAAATAAACCATGATTCAGGCAACCCCGGCGTGAATCACGAGATCAATGGCAATTGAAAGTCTCCCCCCAAATTTTTCAGAAAAAGAAGCCCTTGCAAATAAGCACGTCTGATTTTTGCAGGTCCAACCTCCAAACCATCAAGGCGATCTGCTTCTGTTTGCTACAGTTCAACTTTTCATCGAAAGCATCGCCAACGGATGATTCTCCACGCCCTGGCCCTGGCCGTTCCCATCGAAACCCGGTCGGGCTTGGAATGGAAAAATCGCTTTCAAATTTCGGGATAAAAATGAATTTATTCAAATTTAACTTTACTTTCAGTTATCTGTTATAATATAGTGTATGATAACGATTAAAGTGCCAAAGAAAGTTCGACTCTGTTTTATGCATGCGTCCCGGCAGCGAAAATTGCGTTTTGCTGGCGGAACGTTTTAACCCCCGTTTCATTGCTACAACAACCAATGTGCCCCAAAAAAACCTCCCCGGTCATAGGCGCATTGGCAGTCACGATGATGGTCATGGCTTGGGCGGTTTCTGCTCGCGCCCAGACACCCGTAACGCTCACAGATTTGGGCACCACGGCCCCGACTCTGGGATCGGCTGACATTTCCCAGTTGAGCACTTCGGGGAACACCACGTTTCCCGACAGCTTGAATTACTATACGGACAACCAGACGGATCATTCCGCGGGCGAACCGGGTCAGACTTTCACCACCGGGAACACTACCGGAGGGTACACCCTCACTTCGGTTTCGCTGAAGAGCGCCGGGCTTGATTACGGAGGTGGTTCACCCGGCGGTTCGATCAACTATCTGCTGCATGTTTACTCCGTCTCAGGCGGGAACGTAACCTTGCTGGCGACCTATATCAGCGCCGCGCCGGTCAGTTATGTGGACGGCGACTGGTTGCAGTGGAGCGGTCTTTCCCTGCCATTGTCCCCGAATGCAACTTACGCCTATTCTTTTGGCAAGGCCGTTGCCGGCGGCGGTTGGGACGCCATTGGCGTTGCCAGCGGCAATCCGTATGCCGGCGGCGAAATCGGATTGATACCCCCGGGCGGAGGAGCGATCACCTTTGGCGGCAGTCACGGCTACGACGCGACCTTCGATCTGGGGTTGACTCCAGCAAGCGGTCTGGCGGTCAGCCAGCCGACGGCCTCGCCTTCCAACATGGTATATGCCGGAACGACCGTGACGTTCAATGTTTCTGTTATCGGGGCCACACCCTTTTATTATCAATGGCGCACCAACCATGTGAACCTTCCCGGAGCCACCAACAGTTCATTGGTATTGACGAGTGTGGCGGTCACGGCTTCGGGCAATTACGACGTGGTCGTTCACAACAATACAACTTCAACCAACAGTCCGGCGCTGACCCTGACCGTCAACCCGGCCACGCTTCCGGCGGTGACGAATACACCGGCCACGGGCATCCTGACAACCCAGGCGACGCTGAACGGACAGATCCTGGCAACCGGGGGAGGTTCGCCGCAGGTGACCGTCTATTATGGAACCGCCAATGGCGGAACGAACGCGGCGGGTTGGTCGCATGCCATTGCCCTGGGCACTCAAACCGGGGCATTTGCAGCAACCGTTTCGGGTCTGTCCACCAACACCGTCTATTTTTTCACTGCTTCAGCTTCCAACAGTGTTGGCACCGCCTGGGCCGCGCCCTCTCAAACCTTCACCACGCCGGCATCCAATCCGCCGTTGGTGGCCATGCTGACTTATCACTATGACAACACGCGCGCCGGCGCGAACACGAATGAGACCACGTTGACACCGGGAAACGTTACTGTGAGCAGTTTCGGCCGGATGTTTTCCTACACGGTGGATGGCCACGTCTACGCGCAACCGCTGGTCATGACCAATGTGACCATTCCTGGCAAGGGCGTGCATAATGTGGTCTATGTGGCCACGGAACATGACAGTGTTTATGCCTTCGATGCGGACAGCAACACGGGCCCGAATGGCGGATTATTGTGGTCCACAAACATGGGAATTTCCGCCGTGACGCCTAACAACGACTTTGGCAATCGCTATGGAGCTTACCACGATTTGGTTCCGGAAATGGGCATCACGGGCACACCGGTGATTGATCCGGTATCCGGCACACTCTACGTGGATTTGTTCACGCATGAGGGCAACAACATTTATTATCACCGCATTCATGCCCTGGACATCACCACCGGCAATGAAAGACCCTACAGTCCGGTGCTGGTAACCGCCTCGGTTCCCGGAACCGGAGTGGACAGTTCCGGTGGTGTGGTGACGTTCAACGCGGAGCAGCAACTGCAGCGGCCGGGAATGACCCTCGTCGGCGGTAAATTGTTTGTCGCCTATGGCAGTTATGCGGACACCGATCCTTATCATGGCTGGATCATTGGGTTTAATGCCACCAACCTTGCAATTCTGACCAACTACATCTTTAACACCACCCCCAATGCCACCGTCGCCCAGTTTGGCACCTATGCCGCCGAAGGCGCCCTCTGGATGGGCGGAAACGGACTGTGTGTTGATGCCAACACCAATCTATTCTTTGAGACGGCCAACGGCTCCTTTAGCGCCAATACCAACGGCGGTGATTACGGTGACAGCTTCATGAAGCTTTCCACCACCAACGGACTGCAGGTGGCTGATTATTTCACTCCCTACAACCAAGCCGGCCTGCAATCGGGCGACACGGATCTCGGGTCAGGGGGTCCATTATTGTTGCCGGATGCAGTGGGCAGCACAAACCATCCGCATCTGATTGTTGGCGCCGGCAAGGAAGGGAAAATTCATCTCGTGGATCGTGACAACATGGGTCATTTCAACTCCGCCAACGACAATCAGATCGTGCAGGAAGTGCCCTCGGCCATTGGCAGCGCATTTAGCACCCCGGCCTATTTCAACCACCTGATTTTCTATCAGGGTGACTACGACGTGATGAAGGCATTCGCCATCACCAATGCAGTCATCACGGCCACGCCCGTGTCCCAATCCAGCACCTCCTTTGGTTATCATGGCTCCACCCCGGTCATTTCCGCCAATGGGACGACTAATGCCATCGCCTGGGTCATTCAGGCGGACGCCTATTCCAGCAGTGGACCGGCCGTCCTCCACGCCTACAACGCCTACAATCTCGCGCAGGAACTTTACAACAGCAGCCAGAATCTTTCCCGGGACAACCCCGGCGTGGCCGTCAAATTTACCGTACCCACCGTGGTCAATGGCAAGGTCTATGTCGGCGCGGAATACCAGTTGTCCGTCTTCGGACCCAGCACCTTCCTGGCGACACCGGTCATCACTCCCAACGGCGGAGTTTTCACCAATTCGGTCACCGTGTCCCTGTCCGATGCAACGCCCGGCACCAGCATTTACTACACACTCAACGGCACCACACCGACCACCAATTCGATTCTTTATACCAGTCCGTTTCCATTGACGAACAGCGCGGCCGTTCAGGCCGTGGCCACGCTACCCGGCGCGGTAAACAGCGGCGTGGCCATCGCAAGTTTTGTCAACAGTTCAGCCATTGGCAATGGGACCGGGCTGACCGGCCAATATTGGACCAACACCACCAGCACGGCCTTCACCAATATCACCTTTAACACCCTGCCAACCCTCACCCGCACCGACGCCGTGGTCAACTTCAACTGGAATAGTGCCGGACCCGATCCCAGGATCGGCCAGACCAATTTCACAACGCGCTGGACCGGTTCCGTGCAACCTCAGTTCAATGAAACCTATACCTTCTATGTCACCGCCGATGACGGGGTGCGACTGTGGGTGAACGGCCAGCTCTTGATCAATCAATGGATTCCTGAATCGGCCACGACCTACCAGGGTTCTATCACCCTCAAAGCCCAGCAACTTTACAACCTCCGGATGGATTACTTCCAAGGCACCGGCGGCGCCGAAGCCATACTGGCCTGGAGCAGCCCTTCCACGACGCAAGCCGTCATCCCGCAAACGCAATTATATCCCTATACCAATCCTCCGCCGACCGTCGTGCTTTCGGGTCCAACCAACAACGCCACCTACACGGCCGCCGCCACTGTGACCATCGGCGCCATGGCCGACGCGCCCTACAATCCGATCAGCCAGGTGGCCTTTTACGCCAACGGCAGTTTGCTGGGCACATTAACCAACAGTCCCAACGCACCGCTTTATACCCTGACGACGACCGGCCTGAGTGCCGGAAGTTATGCGCTGACCGCTGTCGCCACCGACGGCGGTGGCTTGAGCACCACTTCGGCGCCGGTCAATGTCACCGTCAACGCCGGTTCCGGAGTGCCTTATGGTTTAACCACCAATGGACCGGTTCCGGCGTTCTTTAACATGCCAACCACTTATCTGCCTGCCTCGCTTCCGTTGCTGCTTTCACAAACCGGCGTGTTCGGTAACACCCCCGGCATGACGCCCACCAATGGACTGATTCCCTATCAGCCCAATGTGCCCCTCTGGTCGGATGGCGCACTGAAAATCCGCTACCTGGCCCTGCCCAACAGTGGCGGGCCCGTCACTCCGAACCAGCAAATCACCTTCGCCCCAACCAATGCCTGGACGTTCCCCGCCGGTACGGTGTTCGTCAAAACGTTTGAGCTGCAAACCAATCAGAGCAATCCCAACTCCATCCTGCGCCTGGAAACCCGGCTGTTGGTACGCGACATCAACGGCCAGGTCTATGGCGTCACGTATAAATGGCGTCCGGACAACAGCGATGCCGATTTGCTCACCAGCAGCCTTACCCAGGCCATTCCCATCACCACCCCCGGCGGGGTGGTCACTCAGATGTGGTATTACCCCAGTCCGGCGGATTGTCTGACCTGTCACACGCCGGTGGCCAATTACGTTCTGGGCGTCAATTCCCGTCAGTTGAACGGGAACCTTGCCTATCCGTCAACGGGGAACACCGACAATCAACTCCGCACATTGAACCGCCTCGGACTGTTGAATCCCGCCTTTGACGAAGCCACCATCACCAATTTCGAAAAGCTCTCGGCGCTCACCAACCTGACCGCCTCGTTTCAGGATCGGGCCCGCTCTTATCTGGACGCCAATTGCGCCCAGTGCCATCAGCCCGGCGGCACCGGCCCCACCTTCGACGCCCGTTACGACACGCCCCTGGCCAGCCAGAACATCATCAATGTGCCGGTGTCTTCCAGCCTGGGTTACGACAACGCCCATGTCGTCACCCCGGACGATGTCTGGCGCTCCGAGCTTTATGACCGGATGAACACCACCGCGACCACCAAGATGCCGCCCCTGGCGCGCAACCTGATTGACACCAACGCCGTGGCGGTCATGGCCGCCTGGATCAACAGCCTGCCCGGCACACCGGCCCTGGCGCCGCCGACCATCGTACCCAACGGCGGCACCTTTGCGCCCTCGGTCAATGTCACCTTGCAGTCCACCAACAACGGCGCGACGCTCTACTACACCCTGGACGGCTCGCTGCCCACCACCAACTCATTCCTCTATGCCACCCCGTTCGCGCTCACCAGCAACGCAACCGTCACGGCCAACGCGTTTGAAACCGGTTTCAACAACAGTGTGGCCGCCCAAGCCCTGTTTGTTCTGTCACCGCCGATATTCTTCACTTCGACAAGTTTCCTGACCAACGGACAATTTCAATTGGGATTTTCCGGAGTAACCAGCAATAACTACGTGCTGCAGGCAACCACCAATTTCGTAAACTGGGTCCCGCTCAGCACAAACCTGGCGCCCTCCAACATGTTCAATCTCTTCGATCCACAAGCCACCAACTTCCCTTATCGCTTCTATCGGATTTGCAGCAGTGACCTCGTTGCGGGCCGGTTCAGACCGGATTCGTTTCGCCGCACTACCCCATCAGTTGTCCCAGGTGGATAATTCCGTGAATTTAAAATGAGACAACTCGTCAGCCAGAGCATACTGTGTCTTCGCTGACAAGTTCCCGGGCATGACGTGTCCAACGCCCAATTCAGCCAGGGATCTCGTTCCATTTAGGTCCAGTTCGGTTCACCCGCAGACCGCAATTGTGGTGTCTAAAATGGGGAACGTGTAAAAAAATCGAAAAGTCTGAAAAGTCTTGACTTAATTAAGTTGAGGAAATATAAAGCATGAAAGTAACGAATGGGTGCTCAATGGGCAGTCGTCTTGAGTTCGCAACTTTCAAGTGTCTTCAATGGGGCAAATCAAACAATCGGGGCCGATCAAATCCGGACGGATATGACGGTAGCTGTATAATGGAAAATACAACAAAAAAACATCATGAAAACACTGCAAAGATTAAACAAAATTCGCGCAATTCTCGCCGCCGCAACCGTAACAACCCTGTTTCTGGCCGGAACCAACCTGGCAAGTGCCTTGTCGGGGACCTATGACTTCGATTTGTTTCCTGGGAGCTTTGGCGGTGGCTCATCCAGTGGAGGTTACATCGCGATGGACAGCACCGGCGCCATCATCGAAAACTCGCTTTTTGCGAGTTACATCCTGAAATTCGATAAAAACGGCAACTTCGTATGGAAAACTGCCTCGACATGTGGAGATTACGGCAGAGTTGTCGTTGATTCCGCGAACAACATCTACGCCGATGGATTTAGTCGCGTTTTCAGCAACTCGAGCGAGTATCTCACCTTGAGTCTCGAAAAGATATCATCAGCCGGGACGGTCTTGTGGTCTTCAAATTACATTATTGACCCGGATAACGAGGATGCCGCTGCAGGTCCGATGGCTATCGGCAACAATGGAAGCATCTATGTCGTCGTTCGTGGGGCTCCTCTTTCGCAGCCCAATGCCCCGTTCTGGATTGCTCGTGTCAATACCACTAACGGCGTGATGCAAAAACTGGTCTCGCCCGGCAAGACTGCGGACTCTAGCTACGCGATGGCGGACACGGCACTGACTTTGGACGGTAACAACAACGTGTTTTACGGCGGGCCCGAGGGCATTTTGAGTTATAGTGCGGATTTGAGTACGTTGCGTTGGAATAATTTTTCCACCAATCCGACCAACTTCCCGTATTCCGTGCGGGCGATTGCCTGCGATTCGGGTAACAATGTTTATGAAACGGGCATGAGTAATGCGCCCCTGAATTCTGGGGTTTACACCATGATTACCAAGCGCCGGAACAATGCCAGCGGCAGTGTCGTGTGGACGTCATCAAATTATGTTGGAAATGGTGGGTTGCCGCATTATCCGCAGGGTAATGTGACGGACTATTGTTGCGGTGGCAACGCCTTGGCGTTCGACAGCGGCAACAATGTATATGTTGTCGGTGGTGCACAGGACTCTTCCGGGTTCATCGGGGGCGTGCTGGCAAAATATACCCCTTCATCCGGCGCGGTTCAGTGGGCCCAGGAAATTACCTATAGCGACTATAACGGGTTCTGCGCTGCCGTGGCGGTTGACAACTACGTCCACGCAGCAGGCTTGATCGGCGGAGGCCCCGGTGCGAATTTAGGCACCATTAAACGTGTTCAACACTGCGGGCACAGCGCAGTGGAGTACCAGCTTCAGTTTGAACTCGGGAACAAACGCGTTCACACAGGTACTTGAGGACAATAAGGGTGCGATCTGGGTCATGGATAATATTCAATCAGTGAATGCCAGTCCCATTATCGCCAAGTATACTGAACAATAATTGAGCGCAGCGGCAAGAAATGTGACTTCGCGCATAAATTGTCCGGTTTTGAAAGGTCCAATGTCCAAACGATACCCTTTGCCGGTTGTGCTTGAATACCGCACCGGGTTCAACGCACAAGAGTTTCGAAGTTAAACCCGGCATTTTACCCATCAGCCAGTCATTGAGGCACGGCCGGCGAGAGCATTAAAAAAGCGCTCGCTGGCCTTTTTGTTTGTCTCTGTGTATTTACCGGTAAATTGTCGATTTTGACATCCCCCAAGTTCAAACCATTAATGACCGCAGAAGATTCAATGCCTATTACGGACGAAGGTAAATTTTGTAATTGTTGACCCGCGCGGAACGATTAGACTCCCCTCATCATTATGAAAAAAATTGCCATTGTGTTGGGCGTTTTTGGGGTATTGGGCCTTTTTCTCTTGATTCTGGTTGGCGCAGCGGGGGCGAGTTACAACCACCTTGTTAAACTATCACAGGCCGTGGACAGCCAATGGGCGCAGGTGCAAAACGTCTATCAACGCCGGGCCGACCTCATCCCCAATCTTGTAGCGACGGTTTCCGGCGCTGCCAATTTCGAGAAATCCACGCTCACCGAAATCACCGCGGCGCGAGCGTCGGTGGGACAGGTGAAGCTTGATCCCAACGCAGCACCGACCGATCCGGCCAAGCTGGCGGCGTTTGACCAGGCCCAGGGCCAGCTTTCGTCGGCCTTGTCCCGTTTGCTGGTGGTGGTGGAGCGGTATCCGGATTTGAAGGCAACGGAAAACTTCCAGGAACTGCAGGCACAACTGGAGGGCACGGAGAACCGCATTAGCGTTGAACGCCGGGATTTCAATGCGGCGGTCCAGGATTATGACACCGCCATCAAATCGTTTCCCGCGGTGTTCTATGCCGGCTTTTTCGGCTTCCACGAGAAACCCTATTTCGCAGCCACTGCCGGAGCGGAGACGCCGCCCAAGGTCCAGTTCAATTTCAACCAACCGGCTCCGGCGGCGACCAACCCTTGATTTGTGCGACGCTGCTGCGCCATCCTGCTGCTGATTTTCAGCTTCCGTCTGTTCGCGGATGAAGTCATCCCGCCCCAGCCCGCCGCTTATTTCAACGACTATGCCGGGGTCGTCTCCCCCGGCACGGCGGCGCAGTTGAACCAGACGCTCGAAAATTTTGAGCGCCAAAGCTCCGATCAAATAGTGGTGGCGGTTTTCCCGAAAATGCAGTCGGACTCATCCATTGAAGATTACACTGTGCGCGTAGCGCGGTCGTGGCAAGCAGGACAGAAGGACAAAAACAACGGGGCGGTACTCTTCGTTTTTGTGCAGGACCACACGATGTTTCTGGAGGTCGGCTACGGGCTGGAAGGCGTCCTCCCCGATGCGCTGTGCAAACGCATCATTGACGAGCAAATCACCCCCCGCTTCAGGGCCGGTGATTTCGACGGCGGCTTGACGGCGGGTGTGCAGTCAATCCTCGCGGCGACCAAGGGCGAATACCGGGGTACCGGAACAACGGCGGGCGAACAACTGCGTCATTTAAAAGAAATCGTCCCCAAAATTCTCGGCCTGATTATCATCGCATTAATATTCATCGTTTTCCTGCGAGGAGGAAACTTTGTTCGCGGTTACTCGGTCTGGACAATTGGCAGTGCTGGCTCATATGGCGGTTGGGGGGGCGGTGGTTCTGGAGGCGGCGGTTTTGGCGGGGGCGGCGGATTTTCCGGTGGCGGAGGCAGCTTTGGCGGCGGTGGCGCGGGAGGAAGCTGGTAACTTTATGCACCCACGAAAATTCTCAAGACATCTGCAACACAACCACTTGGTTGAGGCGATTCAGCGAGCTGAACTCAAGACCACCGGCAAGATCCAGGTCAGCATCAGCCCCAAACGCGTTGACGACCCGGTGGCCGCCGCGCAGGCGGAATTCCTGCGCCTGGGCATGAACCAATCTCCGGAACGGAACGGCGTGCTGATTTTCGTGTCGCCGCGCTCACACAAGTTTGCCGTAATCGGTGATGAAGCTGTTCACGCGAAGTGCGGGGACAAATTCTGGCGGATGCTGGCGGATGCCATGACCGGTTACTTTCACAAATCCGAATTCACGCCGGGCATCATCCATGGCGTGCAAAAGGCTGGCGACCTGCTGGCGGAACATTTTCCACGCCACCATTGATGGCGCGCGGTTTGAGTTTTTAATTAAAACCATGCTTCCGGCTGAACATGTCAATCGGCGGGAGACGGCCAATCGGCTGGCGCGCCGCGCCCTGTTCAGTTTCATCCTGACGTTCGTTCTATCGCGGATTTGCGTGATCCTCATCATGGCCAAGGAGATGCCCAATTTTTATTTCTTCGTGCGCGGCACGCATGTTCATCATTTGAACTACGGCATCTTCCTGATGTCAGCGGTGTGTGGCTACAGTGTGTTCCGGCGGCCAACAGGCCGGGCAGCGGAAATCACGGCGTTGCTGTACGGCGTGGCGATGGGCCTGACGTTTGATGAATTTGGAATGTGGTTGCATCTGGGCGGCAGTTACTGGCAACGGGCGAGCGTGGACGCGGTGATTGTGGTGGCGGCATTGTTCGGGTTGCTGGCATTCGCGCGTTCGCTGAAAAAATTCGAAGCCCGGCATTTCCGGGCGTTTATTGTCTTGGTGGTCGTGCTAGCGGGTTTCGGTGTGGTTTTATATATGGCGGGCAATCACCTGGGTAATCTTGTGGGACCCAAGCTGCACGATCTGGAAGTCTCTTCTTCACCGTAAGGGGTAGAAATGTGCCTTCGCTTATAAGTTGTCCGCTTCTGACTTGTCCAACTTCCAAACCAGCAAACCGACTTGCCTCTGTTTGCTGATGGTTTAGCCTAGACGGAGAACTGCCGTCCCGGCGCAAGAACGCCAAAACAATAGCCGGCAGCCAAAAAAACCGCGGAGTGGTGCGCGCGGCGGGGGTCGAACCCACAACCTTCGGCTCCGGAGGCCGACGCTCTATCCAATTGAGCTACGCGCGCAAGGCAATGCCCAAAATAGCGGCCCGGACGGTTTTGCTCAAATGGAATCTGCGCTGGTCGGTGAGAAATGCCAGTGACACAGCGGGTCACTGATTGGGTTGCGGCGGTTGAAAGAACCGCCGGTTTTCCTGCTGCATCTGTTCAAACCGCAACTGCTGTTCCGGTGTCAGGATGGCGGAAATCTGCGCTTCGGTATTGGTGACAACCGCCGTCACCTGCGGATGATATTGCTGCCGCAACTCCCGCAACTGGCCGCGCGCCTGGGTCAAAATCTGATGCACCTGCACCCGTTGGCGCGCGTCGAGCCCGAGCTGCCAGCGCAGGTTGCGCTCTAGAAACAACTGAACATTTTGCGGACGTTGAATGGCCGTATTTACCCAGTGCCGGATGACCATGCGCGTGCCGACCACGCCGGCGGTAACGCCGGCCAGAAAAACCAGCGTCACCAGCAAAAATAATTTGAAGGTTTTCATAATCAGAGTCCGGTCGGGGTCAACAGCCACTGCGCGGAAAGTTGTGACACGCCGTCACTCAAACCCGGGATGCCCGCCGCCGTCAGTCCCCAATCCGCCGCCAGGCACAACATAATCACCGCCGAGGCCGCCAGCGTGATGCGCGGAAACCACAAATTCAACAGGTCAACAATCGAAATGGCGGCCGGCGGCGGCTCGCGGCGAATGGCCCGCAGCACGTCCGCCGCAAAATCCTCCGCGGGCGCGGGCGCGGTTTCCTTGCGCGCCGCAGCAAACAGTTGTTTCAATTTCCGGTCGTTCATAATTTTTCTTTCGCCATCTGTTCCAGTGCCCGCCGCAGTTTCGTCCGGGCCCGCATCGCCCGCACGCGCACGGCCACACCGGAGGCGCCCAGCACCCTGGCAATTTCCTTCACGCTGCGGCCTTCCAGTTCCTGCATGGTGATGATCACCCGATCGGCTGGCGACAGTTCGCGCATCGCCAGTTCGAGCAGTTCCGCCGCGCTACGCGCAGCCAGTTCATCTTTCTCGTCGCTGCTGCGCAACCAGTCCAGCACGTCGTCGCCAAATTCGGGCAGGCCGATTTCAGACTGCCGCCGTTTCTCCCGTCTCAAGTGGTCCAGCGCCACCCGCGCGGCGATGCGGGAAAGCCAGTGTTCAAAAGGCGCACGGCCGTCAAACTGCCCCAGCGCGCGCCAGGCCTTGACAAAGGTTTCCTGCGCGAGGTCTTCGACTTTGTGGCCGTCGCGTTCATAACGATGCAAAATGGCGAAGACGCGCGACTGATGCCGCCGGACGATTTCGGCGAAATCGTCAGTGGCGCCGCCGCGGATGCGCTCAAGCAATTCGGCATCGTCGCTCACGGTTTAATCGCCCGACCGTTCGCCGGCGCGGGCGATGGCCCGGTCCGCCAAAACATCGGCGTGCCGCTCTCCATCACTGATTTGCCGTCGCTGTTCCTCGGTCAGGATGGGCGCGATTTTGCCGTAAATTTTCATGCGTTCAACTGCCAAGTCGGCCTCGGCCTCGGCCACCCTGGCCGAGGCGGCGCGCACGGAAGTTTCATTGGCATCACTGGCGCGTATGGCGGCGCGCAAATTCTGCCGCGCAGAGTGCAGTTGGCCCACCAATGAGGTCAGCGTGGCTTTCTCCGCCTGTAAAATGGTTTGGATCCGCGCCTTTTGGTCATCGGCCAGATTCAACCTTTGAGCCATGCGCTGAAAAAATCGTCCGCTAGCCGGCGCGGCGGCATCCGCCGCCAGCGAAGGAGTGGTCAACCATCCACCAAGGTTCAACCCGACGGCCAGACTGAGGGAGAGCCATTTATTCGCCTTCATACTGACTTTAGATACGCAGGCCGGCGGGCAAATGTTACAACCAAAAAACAAAAAGGGACGGCCTAAGACCGTCCCTTGGTTATGTGCATCCCCACCAATCAGTTTTGCGGTGGCGGACCTGCAGGCGCATTGGTGCCGCCAGCGTCTGGAGGCGGACCTCCCGGAGGGCCTCCCGGAGGACCGTCCCTTCGGGGCCGCATTTCCTGAAATTTTTGGAATTGTTCATCCGTGAGAACAGCTTTCAATTTCGCATCGGTCTCTTCACGGATTGACTTCATCTGGGCCATGCGATCTTCACGCGACAGGTCCTGGTCCTGCCGCAGGCCGCGCATTTTTTCCCGTTGATCGTCCAGGATCGCCTTGACCTTCGGTTTCTGGTCATCCGTCAGGGCGAGTCGTTGCACGAGCATGTCGAAGTTTGGACCCCGGCCTCTCATGCCTGGTCCGCGGTCGCCGGGCGGCGGGCCGCCCGCCGGGGGTGCGGACGGAGGTGTGTTCGTGGCGTCATCCGCGCGCAATGCGGGGCTCAGCGCCAGCAAACCGCCCACCGCCAGCGCCGCAATCAGCGTCATTTTGGTGATTTTCATAAACGTTTTGTCTTTCACTCGGTTGTTAATTTTGCGCTGCGCCAACAGGGTGCAGCGGTATAACCTGTGAGACGGTCCCGGAGAATAAAGGTTACAACCCGCGCAAAACGGCTGCCGCCGCTTGCACCGTCTGGTCCACGTCCGCCGGCGTGTGCGCGGTGGAAAGGAAGCCCGCTTCAAATTGGGATGGCGCAAGGTAAACGCCTCTGGCCAGCATCCCTTGAAAATATTTCGCGAACCGCGCGCGGTCGCTTTTCATCGCGTCGGCCAGATTGTGAACCGGCCCGCGCGTGAAGTAGGCGCAGAACATCGAACCGCAACGGTTGAATTGCACCGGAACATTTGCGGCCTTCGCGGCGGCTTTCAAGCCGGCCTCCAGTTGCGCGCCCAATTTTTCCAGCCGCGCATAAGCGCCGTTGGGCGCGCGTTTGTCTTTTGTCTTTTGGACTTTGGACTTTGGACGGTTCAACTCCGCCAACGCCGCAATGCCCGCCGCCATCGCCAGCGGATTGCCGCTCAACGTTCCGGCCTGATAGACCGGCCCCAGCGGCGCGAGCAAATCCATGATATCCGCGCGCCCGCCGAAGGCACCCACCGGCAAACCGCCGCCGATGATTTTGCCAAAGCACGTCAAATCCGGCCTGACGCCGAAACGCTCCTGCGCGCCGCCGGGCGCAAGGCGGAACCCGGTCATGACTTCATCAAAAATCAGCAGCGCGCCGTTCGCTTGTGTGATTTTGCGCAGAAATTCGAGATAACCCGGTTTGGGCAGATAAAGTCCGGCATTGCCCGGCACCGGCTCGACGATGATCCCGGCGATTTGATTCTGGTTCGCGGCGAACGCCGCTTTCAATGCGTCCTCGTCGTTGAACGGCAGCACGAGGGTGTGTTGCGTGAACGCCGCCGGCACACCCGCGCTATCCGGATTGCCAAAGGTCAATGCGCCGCTGCCGGCCTTGACCAGCAACGAATCCGCATGACCGTGATAACAGCCGTCGAACTTGATGATTTTGTCGCGTCCGGTGAACCCTCGCGCCAGACGGATGGCGCTCATGCACGCCTCCGTGCCCGAATTGGTCATGCGGACTTTTTGAACACTCGGGACCAGCGAACAAATCAGCTTCGCCATCGTCACTTCAAACGGATTGGGAATGCCGAAGCTCGTGCCGCGGTCGGCGGCGGCTTTGATGGCGGCAATGATTTTTGGATGCGCATGACCGAGAATCGCCGGTCCCCAGGTGCAAACGTAGTCAATGTATTCATTGCCATCCACGTCCCGGACGCGTGCGCCTTTGGCCTGATGGACGAAGAACGGCCGGCCGCCAACGGCGCGGAACGCGCGCACCGGCGAGTTGACGCCGCCGGGAATAAATTTCAACGCCTCGGCAAACAGCGCCTTGGATTTGCTCGACCGTGACATTGCACCAATTGTTGAAAGTCGCACGTGAAGGGTCGAGCCTAAAGTGTCGTTGACAGTATGTAATCTTTTTGTTACTATTAGGTTACGCACTTGGAATTTCAGATATGAAATTGAAAAGTCTTTCCACCCTCTGCCTGCTTTCGCTGACCTTGTTTGAATTTGTCCCGTCGGCTTTTGGTTTCGCGTTGTTGGGTCCGTTCGCACCGTGGATGACCACAACCAATGGTTTTGGCCCGCCCCAAACCACGTTTGCAGATCCTTTCGGCGACATCGGCGGGCCGATGGACATCGGCAACGGATACCGCTGGAATGTCCCGGTGATAACCTACGGATTTGACAAATCATTTGTGGATTACTTCGGCCCAAATGGGGTCGCGGCGGTGGAAAGCGCGATTAAAATCCTCAACGACTTGCCACCGGCATCCAGCATTGCCTTGTCCAACTACCCCACGCAGGGCCAACGAATGAATTATGTCGCTCAAACTGAAAATCTTTACGACTTGAAGTGCGCGGCCCTCGCGCTTTTGTTGGAACAAATGGGTCTGGCACAGCCAACCCGCTTTATTTATGTGCTGCGCCAATGGGATCCGATTTTGTTGAGCGGCTTTATTCTGAATTCCCAACTTTGGTGGCAAGATGGAATAATTTCCAACCAGATAATCTTGCGAAACTTTGATCCCGAAACTCTCGAGCCGAGCACTTATGTCAATGATCAGCTCTATACCGGTTATCTGGATATTTCGCTTTGGCCGGATCAAACTCTCAAATATGCCGTTCCCCTCCCAATTTCAACGGATCCGCTGGAAAACAGACTTGCGGTCGCTGACTGGCTTTGGACCCCCAGTCCCGGAGCATTTGTTGACGGTCTGACGCGTGACGATGCCGGCGGGCTTCGTTATCTGCTCTCTCCCGAAAATATCAACTATGAAACTTCGTTGCGATCGGTACACCCCATCAAGCACGACTTTGATGACCGCCATGAACATTCCTTCGGGAATGGCGCCTGGCGACCGGGCATTGACAAAATCGCGTTCGTTCCACAGCCGTCCAATTCAAGAAGTGGCCACTTCCTGCCGACAGTGTATCGCTTCAACGAAGTCTATGTCAAAAACGGCACCGTGATGTGCCAACAGGCAGAACGTCAGGTCCTACAGCCGGATATACTATTTTGTGCTGCCGACACGGGGGAAGGCAAGCCCTACACACCGTTCTTTCTGCGGACGGGCACAACGAATTGGTTAAATAACGCCGTACTCAATGGGAACACCAACGGCGAAGGACCAGGAGTAATTCGAGGCCCAATCAAAATCACTTTTCACAAACTCGGACCGGCAGTCGAAACCGGAATCTTTGGAACTTTTTCGAGCAATACAGGCTGGGGATCCTTTGATGACTCGACAAATTTACCTGTTGGATATCCGTCGGCCGCTGATTCGGATGACACCCGATTCACCATCCGACTCCGTTTCTTCGACACCGATTTCTCTCCCGCTGTCCAGCTAACCAACATCACGTGGCATTTGCGGGTTCCCATCGGAGGTCAAGCATCCTTGCAGATTTCCACCAACCAAGCCGATTGGATCTCGCTCGCCACGGCGACCAATGGTGGTTCGGTCATTGAATGGTACCATGAAGGCTCGGATAATCCGCCCAAGTATTTCCGCGTCATGCCACAATAAGTTCCATTGGCACTTCATGCACCACCCCAATCGCCGGCGATCGGGGAAAATCATTTCACACAATAAACCTTAACGCCTCTGGCAACCGACTCGGCGAGCACTTTTGCGCGCTCCATGTCCGGTTCATTTGCAATGATTACAGGGTTGCATAGTCAATATTACCGCCAATAAACTCGGGAACCATGAACGACAGCTTC
Source organism: uncultured Verrucomicrobiae bacterium (assembly GCA_963762585.1). Taxonomy (GTDB): domain Bacteria; phylum Verrucomicrobiota; class Verrucomicrobiia; order Limisphaerales; family UBA11358; genus UBA11358. The sequence continues at coordinate 25,477 of CAVXLF010000009.1, read as the reverse complement.
CAGACCCGCCGGGATTTCATTAAAACCACCGCCCTCGCTGCCGCCGCGGCGCCGTTTGCCGGCGCCTTGACTTCGCAAGCCTTTGCCGCCGACCCGGACAAAAAGCTCGGCGTCGCCCTGGTCGGCCTCGGCAGCCTGAGCACCCATCAGATTGCCCCCGCGTTGCAGCACACAAAATATTGCCGTCTCGCCGGCATCGTCACCGGCACGCCGGCCAAGGCCGAAAAATGGAAGGCCCAATACAACCTTCCCGACCGGAGCATCTACAACTACGACACGATGGAAAAAATGGCCGATAACCCGGACATCGACATCGTTTACGTCGTCACGCCGAACGGGCTTCACGCCGAGCACACCCTCAAGGCCGCCAAAGCCGGCAAACACGTGCTCTGCGAAAAACCGATGGAAACAACGTCGGAAAAATGCCAGCAGATGATTGAGGCCTGCAAGCAGGCCGGCCGCCAGCTCGCCATCGCCTATCGCTGCCGGTTTGACCCGCACCATATCGAGTGCATCCGGCTGGCACGGGAAAAGGTCTTCGGCGATCTGCGGATCATCGAGGCCAGTTTCGAGATTCACCTGGACCAGCCGCCCACCGCCTGGCGGTTTCACAAGGACCTGGCGGGCGGTGGCTGCCTCATGGACGTAGGCATTTATGCCTTACAGGCCACCCGGTTCATCTCCGGCGAGGAACCGGTGCTCGTTTCCGGGATGGTCACCACGACCAACCCGGTGAAGTTCAAGGAGGTGGAGGAATCCATTGTCTGGCAGGCGAAGTTCCCCAGCGGCGTGGTCGCCTGTTGCAACGCGAGTTACAATTCCGGGATCTTCGCCCGCTACACAGCCAAGGCCGACAAGGGCTGGTTTGAAATGAACCCGGCCTTCTATTACAAGGGCAACGCTGGCCGGCGCAGTGACGGCCAGGAAATCCGGTACCCGGAGGTGGATGCGCTTGGGGACTATTACGGGTTTGCCGCCGAGCTGGACGATTTCGCGCAATGCGTCATGAAGAACCAACCAACCCGGGTGCCCGGCGAAGAGGGCCTGCGCGACGTGAACATCATGATGGCCATTTACGAATCCGTGCGCACCGGCAAGGCAGTGAGCCTGGCCTGATCGCCGCGCTTATTTCTGGAAAAACGTCTGCTGCAACGAGCCAACCTCCGTGCGAATCAACATGCCGGTGCTGACGTTGTGCCGCTGGAACCAGCCGTCATTGACTTCCAAAACGTAACCAATGTTGGCGGAGGCGGAGGAGACGGTGTTCGTGTCGTTTCTTTCCAGATGATGAATTTCCTGGATCACGCCGTCAGGACTGATGTAGGCGGCGGAAAGCGAGTCCGGACAATTTTTCATCCAGAAATTCGCCGGCTGCGGGTACGGAAAAACAAACAACATGGCGCTTTCGTCGGTGATGTTGGTGCGAAACATCATGCCGGTCATTTCCTCCCGGGCGGTGGTGGCCATTTCAGCGTCCAAGGTTTCCGCGCCAAGATAGATTTTGACCGTCGGCAGTTTGGCTTGCGCCCGGGTGGGCAGCTGGCTGTCCACGGAAGCCGGCGCCGGCGCGGTTTCAGCCTTTTTGCAACCGGCCATCAAAGTCACGGCCAGGACCAACGGAACCATTTTTGCCCGTTTCATGACAGTAAACTGCCGAAAGCGGCGTGGATTTTCAATCGGGAAACGATTATGCCGCTTTAACCGGTGTTTGACTATTCCCGGCCGATTGACTAAGGTTAACCCTCGTAAGACCAACACAAGCGTTGCCCCAAATTTATGCCGCCGAAAGCCGCCGACAAACCTGCCGTCGAAACCAGAGCCACTCCGTCGCGTACGCGCGAACTGGACGCCGCCATCGCCAGTATCACCAAAAGTTACGGCGAAGGCAGCATCATGCGCCTCGGTGACGCGCGGGCGCAGGTCAAGATTGACGTGATTCCGACCGGTGCGCTGGCGCTGGACCTCGCCCTGGGCGTCGGCGGCATCCCGCGCGGTCGCGTCGTGGAAATTTTCGGGCCGGAATCGTCCGGCAAAACCACGCTCATGCTGCACGTGATCGCCTACGCGCAAAAGGCCGGCGGGCTCGCGGCATTCATTGACGCCGAGCACGCGCTGGACCCGGGCTACGCGAAGAAACTTGGCGTGAACCTCGACGATTTGCTCGTCTCGCAGCCGGATTCCGGCGAGGAGGCGCTGACGATCTGCGAAACCCTGGCACGCTCGAACGCGCTGGACGTCATCGTCATTGATTCCGTGGCCGCGCTGGTGCCCAAGGCCGAGCTCGAAGGCGAGATGGGCATGGCCACGATGGGCATGCAGGCGCGGCTGATGAGCCAGGCGCTGCGCAAGCTCACCGCCATCCTCGGCAAGTCCAAGACGACCTGCATCTTCACCAATCAATTGCGTGAAAAGGTTGGCGTGATGTTCGGCAATCCCGAAACCACGCCCGGCGGCAAGGCCTTGAAATTTTACGCGAGCGTCCGCCTCGACATCCGCCGCAAGGATACGCTCAAGGACGACGCCGGCAACGCCATCGGCAATCATGTCCGCGTCAAGGTCGTCAAAAACAAGGTCGCGCCGCCGTTCGCCGAGGCCGAGTTCGACATCATTTACAACCACGGCATCAACAAGGAAGGCTGCATTCTTGACGTGGGGGTGGAAAACAGCGTGGTGGCCAAAAAAGGCGCCTGGCTGCAATTCGAGGGCGAACTGATCGGCCAGGGCAAGGAAGCCGCCCAGAAGGCGCTGGTGGAAAATCCCGCGCTCTGCCAAAAAATTGTGAGCGCCATCCTCACCCAGCGCGCATCCGCCTGACCGCCGCCCGGCCGTTTCTCCCATGAGCAGCATTCCCGACATGGACCTGGATCTCGAAAATTTGTTCCAGCCCGCGTGGGCTCAGGAAAAGCCGGAGGCCAATCGCTACGAAAAATTTGCCGGCGAACCCGCCGGACGCGACGACCGCAAACGCGAAGGCCGTCGGGGCGGGCCGCGCGCTGAATCGTTCGGCGAACGTCGCGGTCCCCGTCCGCCGCGTTCCGGTCCAAAGTTCGGCGACCGCAAAAGGGGATTCGAACGACGCGATGACCGCCGTGAACGTCCCGAACCGCCCGCGCCGCTGCCGGATCTGACCGTGGTATTTCTGCCGGACGAAAAAGGCGTCGAATCGCTGGCACGCCAGATCAAAATGACCGGCCGGGCATATCCGCTCTTCCAGATTGCCCAGCTGGTGTTGCAAAAGCCGGAGCGCTATGCCGTCCGGCTGGCGGTTAAGAAAAAGCCGGATGGCGCCGTGGCGCAGCCGCTCTTTGTCTGCGCGCTCGACGAAACCCCGTGGTTGAGCGAGGACGAGGCGGTGGCGCACGTCCTGAAAAATCATTTTGCGACGTTCTATCAGGCCGAACGCACGGCCACCGAGCCGCCGAAGGGCACCTACACGTTTGTCGCGCAATGCGGCCTGAGCGGGGTGGTGCTTGGCCCGCCCAACCATCACGATTACCAGAACCGCCTGCGCAAGTTGCACACCGAACGGTTCGCCCGGATGCCCTTCGACGCCTTCAAGGCGCGCGTGAAAATCGTCAAGGACGAGGCTGTGGTGAAAAAATGGGTCGAGGAGCAAAGTTTCAAGACCGAGTACGTTGTGCTCAACGTGCCCGAGCCGCTCAAGCTGCCGAATCTCGAGGAAGTCGAGAAACATTTCCGCGCCGTTCACAAGGAGACCATCCTCAAATCCGCCGAGGCGCACACGGTGGCCGGGGTGCCGAGCCGGAATTTGCGCAGCCGCGAATTGCAACGGCTGGTGCGCACGGAATGGGAGCAGCAAAAATATTTTCCGCTGCAACTGGCCACTGAACTCAGCCGGCAGTTTGCCAATCATGGACTCCAGTTTTTCAAGGTCAACAAGACCGTCACGCACGTTTCCGTGGCCCGCCCGCAGTTCCTCGACCTCGAAACCACGCCGGTGTCGGAAAGCATCAAGCGCATCATCGCCCACTTGAATGCGCATCCGAAATGCAGCCGGCGGCAACTGGTCGAAACCCTTGCGCCGACGCCGCAGCCGACGGTGATTGAAGTAAAGCCGGAAGGGCAACCGGCGGCGGCCGCGATCACCCCGGAGCAGAATGCCATCATCGCCGATCTGCACTGGCTCGTGCATCAGGGCCATGTCATTGAATTTGCCGATGGCCGGCTGGAAACCGCCAAGAAACCCGTCCCCCGGCCTCCCAAACCGGAAAAAAAACCGGCAGCAGCGGGTGCCGCCGTTCCGGCGACAGAATCAATAACCCAGGCTGAAAGCATCGTTGCGCCAGCCGAAGCCCAGGCTCCGACCACTGAAACCGTTGCTGCGGCTGAATCCACTGTTGCTCCACCCAAGGAAACAACCGACGAGGCGGTTGAGTCGCCGTCGTGATCATTGTATCGGAGGGTCGGGTCATACGAGACCCCGACTTTTACCAGGTTAAATGGAGATTCGTGCAACTCGTCCCTCCGGCCAAATTCATTGCTTCCTTTAAATTGCCACCCTGCTAACTTCATTTATGCCTTTCAGTAAATTAGGCCTGGCCCCGGCGACCCTCGATGGCGTGCGCGCGGCGGGTTACATCGAACCGACGCCCATTCAGCTCCGTGCCATCCCGCTCATAATCGCCGGACGCGACGTCATCGGCAGCGCCCAGACCGGCACCGGCAAGACCGCCGCGTTTGCCCTGCCCATTCTCACGAAACTCGGCCAGCATGCTCCTGGCGGCCCGCGCGCGCTCATTCTCGAACCGACCCGCGAACTCGCCGCCCAGGTGGAAACGGCCTTCCGCGATTACGCGCGCTTCAGCGATTTGAAAATCACCGTCGTCTTTGGCGGGGTGGGTTATGGCCGCCAGAACGACGCGCTGCGGGCGGGCACGGACATCATTGTCGCCACACCAGGACGGCTGCTGGATCATCTGGAACAGGGCACGGTGCGGCTCGACAAGGTACAGTTTCTGGTGCTGGACGAGGCCGATCGGATGCTGGACATGGGCTTCCTGCCCGACGTGCGCCGCCTGGTTGAGCGTTGCCCGCGCCAGCGCCATACGGCGCTGTTTTCCGCCACCATTCCGCCGCAGATTGAAACGCTCATTCAATGGGCGATGCACAATCCGGAGACGATTGAAATCGGCGCGCGCCGGACACCGGCCGAAACCGTCAAACACGTCATTTATCCCGTGGCCGATTCGCAAAAGGCCGACCTGGTGCTCGAACTGTTGAAGCGCGTGGATTACAACTCGGTGCTGATCTTTTGCCGGACCAAGCACGGCGCCGACCGGGTGGCGGGCCTGCTCAAGCGCAACAACCACGCCGTGGCGGTGCTGCACTCGAACCGCACTCAGCGCGAACGCGAACAGGCGTTGCTCGGCTTTCGCGAAGGCCGTTTCGAAGCGCTGGTGGCCACCGACATTGCCGCGCGCGGACTGGACATCGCGGACGTAAGCCACGTCATCAACTATGATGTGCCGCAGCATCCGGAAGATTACATCCATCGCATCGGGCGCACCGGCCGGGCTGAGGCGAGCGGCGACGCCTTCACCATCATGACCGCCGAGGACGCCAGCCATGTGTTTGCCATCGAACGGTTCATCAGCCAGAAAATCCCGCGCGTCAAACTGGAGAATTTTGATTACCGCTACACCGCGCTGTTCGAGGAAGGCAAACCCGGCCAGAAACCCGGAGGATTCCCCGGCAAAGCCCGCGGCTCACGTGTCCATGGTGGCTACCACTTCGGCATGGCCAGACGGAGAAGGTAAATGCTTGCCGGGATTTTTACGGATTCAACGGTAAACAACTTCCATTTTCACGGCTGATTTCCCGCGTTGTTCCCCGACTGGCTATTGGCCGGCAGGGCGGGCTTTTCCTTTGCCTGCTGGCTGTAGCTGATGAAGACCGCGCCAATGACAATGAGCACCACGCCCATCCAGCGCACCGCCGAAACGCGTTCGTTTAGAAACCAGATGGCGGCAAAGGTGGAAAACACAAAGCTCAATCCCGTCATCGGCCAGAGGAAACTGATGTCGCTTTTGGCCAGCAAAAAAAGCAGGCAGCCGAAAAACAGTGCTTCAAAAAACATGCCGAGCAGGATTTGCGGATTGGTGGCGCCGGCCTTGCAAACCCGGAAGATTTCGCCGGCGGTGATGCCGTTCAGGTCGCCGATGTGCGTAATGCCCTTCTTCAACAGCACGACCCCGGCGGCTTCAAACGCAAGGGCGACCAGCAAAATCAAAAGTAATTTTACCATATTTTTGAGCCACAGATGAACACAGATTGAACACCGATTCAAAGAAACAATTATCTGTGATTCAGCTGTGAACATCTGCGGCCAAATCCTGGTAACGAATCAGCTCGATGCCGAGTTTCCCGACCAGTTCCTTCACGCGCGGACTGACGAGGGCGTCCAATTCGGGTTTAAACCCGTCCAGCGATGGATGCGAGTAAAGCTCCGAATCGCCCGGCGGCAATTCCGGCAGCAATTTCAAAATGTACTCCTCGTCCACACGCGCATTTTGCAACAAGCCGAAGGTGATTTGCGCATGGCGGATGCCGCGTTGCTGCAGCGGTCGGCGTGCCCGGCGGGAAAGCCATTCGTAAATCGCCGCGTGGGAAATACGATAAAACCAGTGGCCATGGGTCATCCGGCGGCTGCGGGAAAGGCAATCGCGCGTAAGCCGCAGGCGCTGGATGCCGAGCGACGCGGCATCTTCCATCAAAATGCGAAAAACAGCCGGATGCAGATGCAGATGCAGGTGGCCATTGACATGGTCCAGCGGCAGGCCGGTCGCGCGGAATTTTGCAAACTGCGCATGGATCTCCGCCCGCAATGGTTCACGCAGGCGGCTTTGGAAAAAATAGCGGAAACCGGTCGCCACGGGTTTTTGGCTGAACTCACCTCGTCCATTGACCAGCCCGGGGATTTGTTCCGGTGGCAGGGCGGAGCGTCCGCACACCAGCGACAAATGCAGACCCACCCCGAGCCCGGGATTTTCATGCGCGAGCGCAACCGCTTCATCGAAGCCCGGCTCGTTCACCATCAAACTGGCGGTGGTCAGGATGCCTTCACGATGGGCACGGACAACGGCTTTATTGATGGAGTGCGAACGGCCAAAATCATCCGCATTGACGATGAGTCGGCATCCGGAGTTCGGAGTTCGGAGTTCGGAGTTCGGAGTTAAAGCAACCGGCGGCATGGCTGAAGTTGGGGGCAAAATTCCCTACGGCATGCCGTAGTTTGGTGTCGTGCCGCCGGAGACAAGACGGAGCCAGGCCTGAACCACGAGCAAGGATTTCTGAACCTTGTTCAGGCGGGTGGGCTTGGGGCCAAAAACATTGAATTGTTGCCGCTCGAGTTTTTGCAGCAATTGCCAGTAAACCGAGCCCATCAATTCACCGGCGACCATCGCGTGGCGATCTTCGGCGGGCAGGGTTTGACGCGCCCGCCGGTAAAACAGTCTGGCGCGGCCAGCCACGCCGGCGGCCAGTTGGGAAAATCGCTCGGAATATTCGTGCCGCAAGATTTCATCGGGCGAAACGCCGGATTTTTTCAGCTCGTTCAGTGGCAGGTAAATCCTCCCCCGCTCCGCGTCGGTGCGCACGTCCCGCAAAATGTTGGTCAACTGGAGCGCCTTGCCCAGATAGACGGCGTAATCGCGGCACGCGGGATTTTGGTAGCCGAAAATTTCGATGCTCAGGAGGCCGACCACCGAGGCGACGCGATAGCAGTAAAGTTCAAGCTGCTCGAAGTTCTCGTACCGTTTGATGTCAAAATCCATCTCGCACCCCTTGAGCAATTCGTCGAACAGCGGGAACGGGAGGCGGTATTCACGGATGACCGGCTGAAGTTCCCGATTCACGATGAATTGCGGGGTTTCCCCGGCACAGGCGCGGCGGACGTCGGCACGCCAGGCGGCCAGCTGTTCCCGGCGCTTTTCAACGGGCGCAGATTCCTGGTCGGTGACATCGTCCACCTCGCGGCAGAAGGCGTACAGGGCGGACATGGCATCGCGTTTGGCCCGCGGCAGCAGCAGGAAAGCCAGCGCGAGATTGGAGGCGCTTTTGCGGGTGATCACGCGGCTGTGCATCACGGGGGAGAAGTTGGCGTTGGCGGTTGCGGTCCGGAAGCTTCCTGGTCCGGTCGCGCCGGCGGCAGTCCGCCGATTTCCGCGAGCGTGGGATTAAGCCGGTGGCGGTCATCATGTTGCCGGCGCCGTTTTTGCCGCCGTCCCGGCTTGCGAAGGAAGTAGGCCCAAACCAGCGCACCGATGGCAATCAGCGCGAACACTCCGAGCATGATGAAATAATCCACCCAGACGGGGGTCAACGGCCCGACGGCTGGCAGCGAGTCATCCATAATATCGAGTAAAATCAATTCCCGGAAATTTGCCGGCGGGTGGTCACGGGGTGTCACCCGGGGCGCCGTCACCCGCGTTCATGTTCAGCCGTTGCATCCGGTAACGGAGCGAATGGCGTGTCAGGTTAAGACATTCCGCGGCCCGCGTCAGATTAAAATCGTGTTGTTCCAGCGCCTGGGTTATTAATTCGCGTTCCAACCGCATCAATGCGTCATCGAGCGACTCGCCGGGCGCCGGGTGAATCGCCGGGGCCTTCTGCAAGCGCGCCTCGACCTGAAAATCCGGCAGGCTGGACGGTTGAATTTCGTTGGTCGCCTCCAAAATCAGCGCCCGCTCAATCACGTTGCGCAATTCGCGCACGTTCCCGGGCCAGGCGTGCGCCAGCAATTTTTGCCGCGCCGGGGCGGTGATGCCTTGAACGTTTTTGTTCATCGCCAGCCGGAACATTTTCAAAAAATGGCCCGCCAGCAGCAAAATGTCTTCGCCCCGTTCCCGCAGCGGCGGCAGGCGCAACTGCACGACATTCAGCCGGTGAAACAGGTCTTCCCGGAATTGTTCCGCGGCGATGGCCTGGGCAATGTCCCGGTTGGTCGCGGCCAGCAAACGCACGTTGACGCGCAGCTCCTGCGTGCCGCCGACGCGCACAAAGGTGCCGTCCTCCAGAAAACGCAGCAGCTTGGCCTGAAGGGATTTGCTCATGTCCGCGATTTCATCGAGAAAAATCGTGCCGCCGTCGGCTTCCTCCACGCGGCCGGGTTTTTGCCTTAACGCGCCGGTAAACGCGCCCTTTTCGTGGCCAAACAATTCGCTTTCGAGCAGCGTTTCCGGAATGGCCGCGCAATTGATGCGAATATAATGGGCCGCGCGCCGCAGGCTGAGACCATGCAACGCACCCGCCACCAGTTCCTTGCCCGTGCCGCTTTCGCCCAAAATGAGCACCCGCGTGTTGGTGGGCGCAACGGTTTGAATCAATTTCTTCAAATCACCCATCCGGGGCGATGCCCCGATGATCTGGTCGAGACTGAACGTTTCGCCGGTCCGCAAACGCAGCGCGGCGTTTTCCCGCAGGAGCTGGTGGCGCTCGGCACAGCGCGAAACCGCGTGGAGCAATTCTTCGGGCGCGAACGGTTTGGCGAGATAATCAATCGCACCGGCCTTGATGGCTTCGACGGCGAGCTTGGGCGTCGCGTATGCCGTGAGCATGATCACCGGCAGATCGGGCCATTGCCGCCGGATTTTGGCCAGAAAATCATAGCCGCTCATCCCCCCCAGGCGGGCGTCGGTGATGACCATGAGAAATTCCCCGCTCCCCAGCAACTCCAGGCCTTCCTCGGCGGATTCGACGGCGCGGGCGGCATAGCCCTCGTCCGCCAGCACCGTCTGCAGCGACCGGCGCATGTTCTTTTCGTCGTCCACGACGAGAACCGGTGGCAGGGGAGTGCTCATGGCTTGAGTTTCATCAGCGTCTTTGCCGGAAAGACTAAAGTGAAGGCCGCCCCTTTTCCAAGCCCGGATTCCACGCGCACGGTGCCGCCATAAAGCTCAACGTTATGTTTGACGATCGCCAGACCGAGGCCGGTGCCGTGTTCCTTGGTGGTGTAGTATGCTTCAAAAATACACTCAACTTTATCCGGCGGAATGCCCGGACCATCGTCGCGCACGATAATCTCCACCGAATGATCGCGGCGACTGTCGGCGGTGATGTGAACATTTCCCCTTTCACCGACTGCTTCGCGCGCGTTTTTCAGCAGGTTCACAAAAACTTCGGACAAATGATGGCGCTGCATCAACAACGGGGGAAACGTCCGGCCAAATTCACGATGTACGCGGATGTCCGTCGGCATGGCGGGAGGAAAAACCTGCGCGATGGCGCGGTCGAGTTCCTCGACGACGTTCAATTTCTCCACGCGGCCCTCGGTCAATTGCGCGTATCCCATGATTTGGGTGACGATGCGGTCGGCGCGCGAAACTTCCTCCTGAATGATTTCGATCTGTTGCGCGGCCCCGGTCCGGCCATCCCGCAAGGCGCGCTGGAGCGAGAAGGCGGCATTGTTGATGATGGCGAGGGGATTCTTGATCTGATGGGCAAATTCAGCAGCGAGCCGTCCGGCGGAATGCAACTGGCCTTCGCGTGCGGCAAATTCCCCGGCTTCCTCGGTGGCGAGCCGCTGCCGTTCGAGCAGTACCTGCGCGCCATAACAGGAAATCGCCGTCAGCCACAAGACCGTCAGCCGCAGCAAAAACGGTTGTCCCAAATCTTCGTGCGGCATCAAATGCAGGGTGCGCAACGTGTCTGCATCAAGATTGCTCAAAACCGAAACATCCAGCACCCCCACCAGGATGTAGCAGAGGCTGATGGCAAAATTCAAAATGAGCTGGGAAACCCCTGGCGGCACACTCACGGCATTCCGAATGATCAGCCCCACAAACAACCAGAATAGAATGCTGTCGAGGCCGCCGGTCAACAGCGCCATGCCCGCAATGAAAAGCCCGTCCACCAGGCTGCTGGTGACCACCGTCCATTGCACAATCGCCAGGGGCAATCGCGCGGGATTCATCATCAACAAGGCAAAGGCCACGCAGGCCAGCACGTAAAACCAGAAAAGGTATTGAACCGTCTCGATGGCGATGTCCAACATGCTCGACACCAGCCCGAACCAAGGCGTGGAAACAAAGGAGTAAAGGATCATCCCGATGGCAAACGCCTTGAGCGGCAGCATGATGTCCCGCTCCATGATCTCGATGCGGCGAAGCAAACGGGGCGGGTCCGGGGCGGGTATTTCCATTGCCGCCAGCACCCGCCTCAGCCATTGCCCATGGCTCGGTTTCATAAAATTGTCGGGAACGAAAAACCTCAGCGCGCCAGCTTCAAGGCGCGCCCGGCTATGGCTTCCACCGGCCACAACCGGCCAACCCCTTCGTAACCGCAGGAAAGCATCCCTTCGTCCGGTCCGATGAATTCCGCGCCGCGCGACTTCAATACGGCCACGTTTTCCTGCGTGGCCGGGTGCAGCCACATTTTTCCGTTCATCGCCGGGGCGATTAAAATTTTTGCCTTCGGATTCAAGGCCAGCGCGACACAGGTCAATGCGTCGTCCGCGATGCCGTGCGCCAGCTTCGCCATAACGTTCGCCGTCGCCGGCGCAATCAACAACAGATCCGCCTCATCCGCGAGCCGGATGTGCGTGGGTTGCCAGCCTTCCTCCTCGTCGTACAGATCGGTCACGACCGGCTGGCGGGTGAGCACCTTGAACGGCAACGGGGTGATGAAGCGTTGCGCGTCGGCCGTCATCACCACGCGCACGCGGCATTTTTGCTTGGTCAACAGGCTGGCCAGGTCCACCGCCTTGTGCGCGGCTATCGAACCCGTCACGCCCAGAACAATGTTTCGTGAAACGCTCATGTCATGAATCTGACTGCAAATCCGCAATCCGCAACCGCAAATCTTAAAACTCCGGCGCCGCGGCCCGCGCCGCGCGCAATTTCTCCGCCTCGACAATCGCCAGCATGCGCCGGAGATCCTCCGGGATGGTCGTGCTGATCAAAAGATAATCGAAATTCGTCCACTGCGCGATTTCCTGCCGCGCGAGGCCCAGCCGTTTTTGAATTTCTTCCGGGGCGTCGGTCCGGCGTTGGTTCAGGCGTTCCGCCAGCACGGCGACCGACGGCGGCGTCAGAAACACCGTCACCAGCGCGCGTTTCAATTCCGGCTCGGCCTGCGCGCGTTCGCGAAGGGTCGCCGCCCCCTGCACGTCCACGTTGAGCAAAACGTCCCGGCCCGCCCGCAATTTGTCCAGCAACTCGGAACGCAACGTGCCGTAGCTCCGGCCAAACACCGTGGCCTGCTCGATGAAATCCCCCGCCTGAACGCGCCGCGCAAATTCTGCCGCGTCCAAAAAATGATAATCCACGCCGTTCGTTTCCCCCGCCCGCGGCGCACGGGTGGTGCAGGTGATCGCGCGGGTCATGTCCGGCCGCGCCGCGAGCAGTTGGTGGCACAACGTCGTCTTGCCGCCGCCCGAGGGCGCAGAGATGAGAATCAGCAGCGGCGCGGATTTTTTCCCCGCGGCTGGCCCTGGACTTTGGACTTTGGACTTTGGACTCTTCACTCGACGTTCTGTGCCTGCTCACGGAATTTTTCCAGCTCCGCCTTCAGCGTGACCACCTCGCGCGAGATGACCGCGTCGTTAGCTTTCGAACCGATGGTATTGACCTCGCGGTTCATCTCCTGCGCCAGAAAGTCCAGCGTGCGCCCGACCGGCTCCTTCGATTTTTGGCAATCTTCGAACTGTTGGAAATGACTTTGCAGCCGGGTCAGTTCCTCCGAAACGTCCGACCGGTCGGCGAACAGGACAATTTCCTTCACCAGCCGTTCGTCATCCGGCGCCAACGATTCCAGCCCGGCGCCCCGGATCCGGTCGATCAGTTGCTGACGGTAGTTCTCCGCCGTCAACGGCGCCTGTTTCTGAATCTTGCCAACGGCCTTGTGCATGAGCGCGATGCGCGCGGCCAGATCCTGCGCGAGGTGCGCGCCTTCGCGTTCGCGCATCTTGACCAGTGCGGCCAGCGCCGCTTTCAAAGCCTTCTCAACGATGGGCCAGATTTTTTCGGCTTCCACCAGTTCCTCATCCGTCTGCAGCACGCCCGGCGCGCGAATCAACTGGTCCAGGGTCACTTCGCCCGCGAGCTTGAGTTGTTTGGCAAGGCGGTTCAGTTCCGCCGCATAGGCCCGGGCGAGCGGCAGATTGATATGCATGCGCGCGGACACCTTGCCTGCGCCGGCGTGAACCGACACCCGCGCCATTACCCGGCCGCGCGCGATTTTGCCGTTGATGGCGTCGCGGATGGGCGCTTCAAGCAATTCCAGTTCCCGCGGCAGGTTCAGGGAAATTTCGGATTGCCGGCGGTTCACCGCGCTCAACTCAACGGTGATTTTGAAGCCGTCCTGGGCGCATCCGCCGCGACCGTAGCCCGTCATGGATTTCATCGCCGCCATCATGCGAAAATTTCGAGCCCCAGGCGAATGAATTTTGAATGCGTTGTCATCGTCATTTGAACATAATATAAGAAATCATATCTAATAAAAAAATGAACCTGCGGAAGCTAGTACTGGTCAGTTTTATTATTGCCCTGCTGATTCCAACAGTGGTGACGAGTTTTGCGCAAACGGACCAGCTTGTTGCGGTGAATTCCAATTGCGCAGTGGAGTTGTTCTGTCCCAAGCAAGTCGTGTTGAATCGGGAGGCGGTTCAAGAGCTGTATGCAACAAGTTTAAGTTTGTTGAAAACGTCACAGTTTAATTCTCGCGCAAACCGTTGGCCTATTTCCGAAGTTCAAAAGGATTACCGGCTGACAATTTCTGGAAAGTATCTGCTGGTTTCCTTCAAGGCACCCAGGACTGTAACGACAGTTGGCGGAGAAGTTAGCGCACTGGAAATTGTAGTGGGATTGGATGGCTCACATTTTTCCGGCATGTTCACGATAGATGCCGAAGGCCGTATAGTCGAACAGGGAAAATTCAATGGCAGTGGATGGATCGGGCTTGTGAAATTGGCCGATAACATTGCCGGCGGTGACTGATACTTCCGGCGGCTAGAACTCATCAACCGTTCATGTTCATTAGCTTTGACTTAAACTTTCACCACAAAATAATCACCAAATACACAAACCAAGCAAAAATTCTTGTTCGTGTATTTGGCGTATTTCGCGGTTGCGTCTCAGGCTTTTACCCGCAGACATTTCGACGCCTCCCGGAAATCCTCCGGCAGGGGCGCTTCCAAGCTCATTTCCTCTTCCGGACGCGGACGGGCAAAGGAGTGCCCGGCACTTGCACGAACCCTTATCTTGGCGCATGATTATTTCATGCTGGCAGATGAACAGACGAGCCCCGAACAGTTCGCCGCGTTGCGCGCGATGACCGGCGCGCGGCGGTTGCGGCTGGCCGAGCGGCTCTACTGGTCGGCGCGCGAAATGAAGGCGGCGGGCTTGCGCAGCCAGCATCCCGACTGGCCGGAACAGCGCGTCGCCGGCGAAGTGCGCCGGATTTTCAGCCATGCCCGAACCTGAACTGTTCCTGCTCTTCGTGCGTCCGCTGAATCGCGCGGGCATCCGTTACGTGGTCAGCGGCAGCGTGGCCGCCATTTTCTACGGTGAACCGCGCCTGACCCATGACGTGGATTTTGTCGTGTTTCTCAACGCCGACGACATTCAAAAACTGTTCAAAATTTTCCCGCCAAAGGAATTTTATCTGCCGCCGCTGGAGACCATTCAGGCGGAAACGGCCCGGGAACATCACGGCCACTTCAACCTCATCCACCGCGACACCGGTTTCAAAGCCGATATGTATCCAACCGGACGCGATGAATTGAACGCCTGGGCATTTCGCGGCAAACGCGCGGTCGAATTTGAGGCTGAAACGGTCATGCTCGCGCCGCCGGAATATGTGATCGTGCGGAAATTGGAATACTATCGCGAAGGCCATGCGGAAAAACACCTGCGCGACATCCGCGCCATGCTCGCCGTGTCAGGCGAACAATTGGATCGTCCAACCTTGAATGAATGGATACAGCGACAGGGTTTGGAAATGGAATGGCGGCAGGCTTCAAGCGCGCAGTGACTTCAACGCCGCCCGAAAATCCCCCGGCAACGGCGCTTCAAAACCGACTTCCTTCTTTGTGCGCGGATGAACAAAGGCAAGCTCGTGCGCGTGCAGCATCACCCGCGGCGCTGCGTAGCCGGTCAGTTCCGTCAGCCGCTTGTTTTGCGCCGCGCCGTAGGTTTCGTCACCGACGAGCGGGTGGCCGAGGAACTGGAAATGCACGCGGATCTGGTGCGTGCGGCCGGTGTGCAATTGCGCCTCCACCAACGTGGCGGAATTCAGCCGTTCGCGCACGCGCCAGCTCGTGTGCGCCGCGCGACCGGAATGGTCGTCGCGCACCGCCATGCGTTTGCGATGTGACGGATGCCGCGCGATGGCCGCGCGGATCTCTCCCGCATCGCGCGCCAGTTCGCCGCAGACAATGGCCTGGTAAATCTTTTTAACCTTCCGTCCGGCGAACTGCGCGGAAAGCGCGATGTGCGTTTCATCGTTTTTGGCGACGACCAGGCAGCCGCTGGTTTCCTTGTCGAGCCGGTGGACGATGCCCGGGCGCGCAACCCCGCCAATGCCGCTGAGCCCGCCGCCACAATGATGCAGCAGCGCGTTGACGAGCGTGTGTTCCTCGTGCCCGGCGGCGGGATGCACCACCAGCCCGGCGGGTTTGTTCAACACCAGCAGCGACTTGTCCTCGAACAAGATGTCGAGCGGGATTTTTTCCGGCTGCGCGACGGCCGGCCGGGGTTCCGGCCAGTGAATTTCAATTTGTTCACCGGCGCGCGGCGCGTGCGTGGGTTTGGCTGGCTGGTCGTTGACGCGTACGAAGCCTTGTTCGATCAACCGCTTGAGCGCGACCCGCGAAGCGGCGGGAAATTTCCGGCGGAGAAACGTGTCCAGCCGCTCGGCGGGGAGCGATTTTTCAACGATGAAATTTTCCGTCCGGCTGATCACGACGACGTTTCCGCGGCTTTCTTCGGCGCATGTTCGTTTTTCCAGGTGATGAGAAAGATCAACCCCACCCCGGTGCAAATCGCGGAGTCAGCGACGTTAAAGGCCGGAAACCCGATTTCACCGCCGCCGCGTTGTTGCAGGTAAAAATAGATGAAATCAATGACCTCGTGGCGCCCGGGCAGGAGCCGGTCGGTGAGGTTTCCGGCAATGCCGCCAAAAATCAGCCCGAACGCGATCTGGCCGGGCAGCGTGTTCGAGCTGAAATGATGCCGCGTGAGAAAGAGCGCGACCAGCGCGAGCAACGCGACCAGCGCGAGTGCGTTGTTGTTGCCGCGAAACAGGCTCCAGGCCGCGCCGGTGTTGCCCCAATGAACGAATTTAAAGAAGCCATCAATGATGATATTTTCGTGGTAGGGCGGGAGCATCCGCAACACCAGCCATTTGGTGAATTGGTCGAGGCCGAAAACCACCAGGGCGATGACAGCGATGCGGCGGTTTGCGACCTGAAATATGGATTTGGCGGCAGGCATTCGAGTCTAAAGTCCAAAGTCCCAGGCCCAAAGTCAAGCCAACCGCGGGCAGTGTCCTGATTTGACCGGAGCGCGAGTTGTCCCAACTCGCAGTGGCGGCGTCAGACCGGACGCGATGGGCTTGATGGAGACGCGCTGATGGCGGTCCGCGCGCTGCGGATTGAGGACAATCCGCGCTCCGAAAATTGGCAAATTAGGACACTGCCCAACCGCGACTTTGGGCTTTGGGCTTTGGGCTTTTTCAACTACCCTCGCCCCATGGCGTTGGCGCGCATCCTGGTAGACGGCTACAGCCTGTTGCACAACTGGCCGGAACTCGCTCCGGGCCGGCCGCGGCATTCGGCCCGCGCGCGCGAGGAGCTGGTCCACATTTTGACGCGCTATCACGACGCGACGGGCGAGCCGATTACGGTATTTTTTGACGGAGCGGGCGCGCCCCCCCATGTGCCGGCGCGCGAATCCAGCGCGGCGGTGGAAGTGTTATTTTCGCGGGCCGGCCAGACCGCGGATGAAATGATTGAGCGCGCGGCGCACCGGTTTCAGCCCTATGGCGAGGTGCTGGTGGTAACCGATGATCATGCCGAACGCGACACGGTCACGGGCCTGGGCGGCATGACGGTGAGTTGCGTGAATTTTATTCGCACGATTGAAAACGCCTTGATGGAGTTGCGGGACGAATTGCGAAGCCATAATCGGGCGGAGCGAAACCGGTTCAACCGTCCACCGAAAAAACAAAACCCATGAACAGCCAGACACCTTTAAATCGCTTGGTCCGGTGCGGGCGGCTCATCGCCGCGCTGTCCGCCGGATTGGTTCTGATTTCCGCCGGGCCGGCGCAACCGGCGGCGGGCAGGGTCGACAGCCGTTATCTGCTTATTTTCGACACGTCGTCAGCGATGAAAAAGCGCCTGCCGGCGACGCAATACGCCGTGGAACGGCTGTTCCTTTCCATGATGAACGGGCAATTGGAGCCAGGTGACAGCATCGGCGTATGGGCATTTGACCGCAAATTGCGCGCCGGCGACTTTCCGTTGCAACACTGGATGCCACAAAATGCGGCGAGGATTGCATCGGATGTCACCAATTTTGTAGAACGCCAGAGCTATGCCAGAAGCACACACTTTGATGTGGTCGTGCCCGAGGTACTGGCCTGGTCCGAAATTCCGAGCGGCTGACGGTGCTGCTTTTCTGTGATGGCGGGGGACAAATCGAAGGGACGCCGTACGATGACGCCATCAACGCCACTTTCAAACAACACCAGTCCGAATTGGGAAAGGCTGGCCAGACGTTCATCGTGGTTCTGCGATCACAGCTTGGCCAATTCATCGGCTTCACGATCAATTCCTCGGCCGTGGGGGTCAATTTCCCCGGGTTTCCACCCCTGCCCGTGCCGCCGCAGCCGCTCACTCCCGTCAAACCCAATCCACCGCCTTCCCCGCCGCCAGCTCCAGCCATTAAAATTGCGCCGCTGGTGATTATTGGCACAAACGTCAGCACCAACCTGATTCCGCTGGCCCCGCCCAAAGTGGTGCTGACCAATCCACCGCCAACCAAGGTGGAATCAAACCCGCCCCCAGCCGTCAAATCAATGGTCCTTCCGACAAACGCCGCCCCGCCCAAAATTGCGGGCACACACACGAACACCCCGGCGCCGCCGGAAAACCACACTGGCCTGAGCCGCAAAGGCGCCCTGGCCATTGGCGCGGCGCTTCTGGTTGCTGCCGTGGTGGTAATCCTTTTCGCGCTGTTCCGGACGCGCAAAACCGATCGGGGCAGTCTCATTACGCGTTCCATGAGGAAGAAGTGAATTCCGTGCGTGACTTTTTATCGGGCGCATGGAAAATTCACCGGCGATGAAAACATGGAATATATTTTGCGCCGTCAGTCTTGCCGTCGGAATGACCACAGCCTGGGCCGGCGACACCCAGACCAACGCCCCGGTCAAGCCGGCAGCGGCCAAATCGCCGGTGACCAACGAGGTCGCCATTATCAACACGACCGAGGGTGAAATGGTCGTCGCCTTCTGGCCCGACGTGGCTCCCGGCACGGTTGCGAATTTCCAGAAACTCGCCACCCAGGGCTTTTACGATGGCACCTGTTTCCATCGCATCATGAAGGGATTCATGATTCAAGGCGGCGACCCGCTGACCAAGGATCCATCGGCCGAAGACCGGTGGGGCACGGGCGGCCCCGGGTACACCATCAAGGCCGAGTTCAACAGCCGTGCCCATGAAGTCGGGGTTATTTCCATGGCGCGCGGCCAGGATCCCGATTCCGCCGGCAGCCAGTTTTTCATCTGCGACGCCCCGGCCGACAATCCCAACATGCAATATCTTGATGGCAAATACACCGCCTTCGGCAAATTGATCAAAGGCGGGGACGTGCTCGAAAAAATCGCCGCCACGCCGGTCGGCCCGAACGCGTTCGGCGAACCCAGCAAGCCGCTCAAGCGCGTCGGCCTCCTCAGCATCAAAATTGTCCCGGCGGACGCCTTGAAATAAATAAATTCCTGGAAACTTATGAACGAACTGGCCCACATCACCACCACCGAAGGCGAACTGGTCATTGAATTCTGGTCCGACGTTGCGCCCAAGACGGTCGAGAACTTCAAGACCCTCGCCCAAAAGGGCTTTTACGACGGCACCTGCTTTCACCGCATCATCAAGGGTTTCATGATTCAGGGTGGCGACCCGCTCACCAAGGACGCCGCCAAGGAACCTCACTGGGGCACCGGCGGACCCGGCTATCAGATCAAGGCCGAGTTCAACGACCGCTCGCACCAGCGCGGCGTCATCTCCATGGCACGCAGCGCGAACCCCGATTCCGCCGGCAGCCAGTTTTTCATCTGCGACGGCGACGCCTCGTTTCTCGACCGCCAATACACCGCGTTCGGCAAGTTGGTCAAAGGGGATGACGTGCTGTCAAAAATCGCCGGCACGCCGGTTGGCGGGAGCGGTTCCGGCGAGCAGAGCAAACCGCAGAAACGCGTCGGCGTCGTCAGTGTCAAAATCGTCCCGGCTGGCGCCTGAAAAGATTTTGGACAGAATTTACAGAATGAACGAAATGCCTGATTTAGTTCTGCAAATTCTGTCAATTCTGTCTCAAATCTCCGCCGTGGAAATTTCCGAACTCGCCCAGGTCCTCACCGCGCTTGGCTGTCCCGCTGAAAAATCCGCCGGGATGGCCGCGCAACTGGACAAACGCGCCCGCCAGCTGGCCGCCCAGAAGGGCCGCAGTTACGAGGAAGCCTTGCAGCATTTGCTGAACCTGATGCGTCAGGGGTGGGCGGCGCAGGAAAAAGGGCTTTGAATCCACGAGTTGCGATTTAAGATTTACGAAATCGCGGCGATTGGTTGTGCCGATCGTAAATCGTATATCGTAAATCAAAAATGCCAGAGCCTTGGAAAAAATCCGCTCAACGCCCGTCGGCGATTTTCGCATCTTCAAACTGCGCTCGGACGTGAGCCTTTCGCCGCGCACCGGCAAGGAACACGATTTCTACGTTCTCGACAGCGTCAACTGGGTCAATGTCATCGCCGTCACGCCCGACCAAAAGCTCGTGATGGTGGAGCAATTCCGCCACGGCTCGGGCACGGTGGAATTGGAAATCCCCGGCGGCATGATGGACGCGGGCGAGACCGACCCGGTGGCGAGCGCCGTGCGTGAACTCCGCGAGGAAACCGGCTACGCCGGCGAAAACGCGCGGCTGCTCGGCAAATCTGGTCAAACCCGGCCATCCTGAGCAACCGGACCTTCACAGTGCTGATTGAAAACTGCCGGTTGCAGCATGAGGTGGATTGGGACCACGGCGAGGACCTGGTGACACGGCTGGTGCCGGTGGCGGAAATTCCAAAGCTGGTGCCGACGAAAAAATGGCCATTCCCTCGTCGTCGTCGCGCTGTATCACTTCGATTTGTGGCAACGGGGGATAAAGAGATAAAAAGAAGTGCAGCTGGAAGCTGCGCCTTTGCACGCTAAAATATTTTCAGGTCCGCTTTTGCTTCGCATTCGGCTCGTATTTCGGTCGCATATAAGCCGCATAACTTGATGCCAAGCTGGAAGTCCAGGCTGACGCGTGTGTGTTCACTTCAAATTCACCGGGTGAATGCCCGCCGACCGCTGGAAAGTTGAATTTTTCTGTAAGAAAAGGAGGCCGGCGGTCACTATTTTAACTGAATACGGATACATTCGATGAACGCTGAAGAACAGGAAACGATCTTTCGCCGATGGTTAAACGACCATCTCGGTTTGATGTTAAAACTGGTGCGTGCCGGCGCGGCCACCCCGGAGGACCAGGACGATCTGTTCCAGGAAGTGCTCGTGAACGTCTGGTCCTCCATCCGGCGTTTCGTGGCGAGGCCAGGGAGACGACCTGGATTTATCGCGTGGCTTTCAACACGACGATGGCGTGGCGGCGCGGGGAGTGGCGGCGGCGAAGGGGGCATGAGAGATTTTTGAAGTTTGACGTGTCACCCCAGTCACAACCGAGTCATCTGGATTCGTTGCCGGAACGGGAGATGGTGGAACGGCTTTACGCGGCCATCCGCCAGCTGCCCAAGGTGGACGCTTCGCTGGCGCTGATGCACCTCGACGGCCTCAGTTACCAGGAAATGGCCGAGGTGCTGGGCATTTCGGAAAACTATATTGGCGTAAAACTGAACCGCATCCGCAAACAACTGGCGGACCAACTGAAAGGAGCAAACGATGAACTTTGAAGAACTGCAAAAAGCCTGGCAATCCCAGGGCCCGGGCGCGAAGGTGTTGATCAACGCCGATGGGTTGTTGAAAGAGGTCCGGCGCAACCAACAGCAATTCCGAATGACCATATTCTGGCGCGATGTGCGGGAAGTCGGTGTGGCTATTTTGCTGACGGTGGTATTCCTGCATCTGGGCATCCGGCATCACGATTGGACCGATTCTGTGCTGGCACTGGCGTGCTTCGGCATCGGCACCTTTATGGTGGTGGATCGCCTGCTTCAGCGCAGAAAACAACCCGCCTCAAGTGATTCCCTCAAAACTTGCATTGAAGGTTCATTGCTTCAGGTCAACCACCAGATTTGGCTCCTGAAGAACGTCCTTTGGTGGTATTTGATGCCGCTGACTGTGGCTTTGGGGATTTCCATCGGCCATTCGGTCTGGCGCACGTAAAACCCGGGTTTTCCGGCGATGATGGTCGGAGTGATTTCCGCCCTGTTTGTCGCCCTGGTTTACTGGGGGATTTACCGGTTGAACCAGTACGCGGTGCGGAAAAGTCTGGAACCGCGCCGCCAGGAACTGGAAACGCTGCTGGCCGGTCTCGACCAATAGTTTCACGCCGGAGGCAACGACCCTTCGTGCCTCTGGCCTTACCCAGATTCACCGGGTCGATATCCACGGCCAGCGTCACGTCATCCGGCAAGGCGAGCGTCTCGATGATTTTTGCCAGGGCCTGGCTCAGTTTGCTCATGGCGCGCGTCCGCAGCATGATTTGGTAGCGGTAAAATTGTTCCGCGCGCAGCAAGGGCGCCGGCGCCGGACCGGCAATGACCAGGTCGGGGAAGTCCGCTATTTCGGTTCGGGGTGCGCGCGGGTCTTGCATTGGCCGTACCCGCTGTGGACCGTGGAATGTGGACTGCGGACCCGAGAACCTTTCGCGAAATGTTCCGCGGAGAATTTCACCTTGTCCTCGTTACGGCCCTTGAGTGTGAGCAAGCGCGACGCGGCTGAGGGGCGGATATTTCAACTGTTTGCGGAACTCGATTTCCTGGTCGTAAAAGCCGGTGAAATCGTGACGGCGCGCGTATTGGATGGCCGGATGAAACGGCGCGAACGCCTGCACAAACACCTCGCCCTCCACGTCGCCGCGCCCGGCGCGCCCAGCCACCTGGGTAAGCAACTGGAAGGTGCGCTCCCCGGCTCGAAATCCGGCTGATGCAGCGCGAGGTCGGCGTAAATGATGCCCACCAGCGTCACGTTCGGAAAATGCAACCCCTTCGCAATCATCTGGGTGCCCACGAGGATGTCGGTCTTGCCGATGCGAAAATCACCGAGCGTTTTCCGGTAATCCTCCTTGCGTTTCATCGTGTCGGCATCCATGCGCCGGACGCGTGCGCCCGGGAAAAGTTTGCCCAGCATCTCCTCGACTTTTTGCGTGCCGGTGCCGGCATAGCGGATGGCCGGGTTTTTGCACTTCGGATTCGGGCAAACCGACGGAACTTTCTCGTTATGACCGCAAATTGGCAGGAAAGCTTTTTTCGATGCGATGATAGGTGAGTGCGAGACTGCAATTCGGGCACTGCGCCACGTAACCGCATTTCGGACATTGCAGCGCCGAGGAATAGCCGCGCCGGTTCAGAAACAAAATCGTCTGCTCCCCGCGTTCGAGCCGCTGGGTAATCGCCTCCTTCAGTTGCGGTGAAAAAATGGGCGGCCCTTTTTCCTTGTACGCGGCCTGGCGCATGTCCACGACACGCACGCGCGGCATTTTGGTTGTCCACGCGTTCCAGCAGTTCGAGCAGCGTGTATTTGCCCTTTTTACAGTTGTAATAACTTTCGAGCGACGGCGTGGCCGAGCCGAGCACGACCACGGCATTTTCCATCTGGCCGCGCATGATGGCGACGTCCCGCGCATGGTAGCGCGGGGCCTCCTCCTGTTTGTAGGTGTGTTCGTGTTCCTCGTCCACGATGATGAGGCCGAGCGGTTCGACCGGCGCAAAAATCGCCGACCCGCGCCGATGACAATGCGGGCGCGGCTCTGCCGGATTTTGTGCCATTCATCGTGACGTTCGCCGGCGGACAAATGGCTGCTTGCAAAACCGCGACGAGCGTCTGGAGTTTGCCGGAACTGAAGCGCGCCTTGAACCGCTCGACGGTCTGCGGCGTGAGCGAAATTTCCAGCACGAGCACAATTGCGCCCTTGCCTTGTTCGAGCGCGTGGGCCAGGGCCTGAAGATAGATTTCTGTCTTGCCCGAGCCGGTCACTCCGTGCAGGAGAAACGTTGAGGGTTGAGGGTTGAGGGTTGAGGGTGATTTGTCCATCGCTGTTTTTACTCTTTGCAGCGCAGTTACTTGCGCCGGATTGAGGAGCAGCGGTCGGGAGGGCAGGATATGTTCGCGCGCATAGGGATCGCGCTCGGAAATCTCGGAACTGATTTCCACCAATCCCCGGTCTTCGAGTTTACGAACGGTCGCCGCCGTGGTTTCGGCGAGTTCGAGCAACTCCGTCAGCAAGATTTCCCGGCGCTCCTCAATGAGGTTCCAGACTTCCTGCTGGCGTTTCGGCAGCCTGGGAAATTCACCGGTGGGTGGCAGCGCCCGGGCGAACAATTGCCTTTTCCAACCATCGTCGGTTTCCCTTTTCTTGCGGACCGCCTCGGGCAGAACCGACTTCAAAGCGGTTTCGGGTGCGCAGCAGTAATACTCGGCAATCCAACGTGCCAGTTGCAACACCTTCGGCGTAACCATGGTCTGCGCGCCGATGACCTTCAGAATGGGTTTGAGATTCGCGCGGGCCGATTCCCCGGCGAGGGCGGTGACGCAGCCGTAAATTTTCCGCGGGCCGAACGGCACCTGCACCCGGCTGCCGACCTCGACCTGTCCGATCAACCCCGGTGGAATGGAATAATCGAACTCCTTGCGGAGCGCGATTTCAAGGCTGACCCGGGCAATCATGGCTCGTCAATCGCGCGTCAGGGCACGCAATTCGGCCTCGAACTGCTTGCGCAATTCCTCGCGTTCGGCGTCCGTGGTTTTGCGTGGCACCGATATGATCCGGCCGGCGAAGACATCGCAACGTGAAAACGGCAGCGGAATTTGAAAGCGGTCCCAGCTTTTCAACTGGATTTTCCAGTGCAGATGATACGACGCGGGAACCAGGGGCAGTCCGGTGATTTGGGCGAGTGCCATGGCGCCTTCCTGCACCACGTAACGCGGTCCGCGCGGTCCATCGGGCGTGATGGCCAGGTCGTAGCCGCGCTCGGCCCAGGTGGTCAGTTCCAGCAACGCCTGCGGTCCGCGCCGGCTCGATGAACCGCGCACGGGTTGCACGCCGAAACGTTCCAGAATCGCCGCGAGAAACGCCCCGTCCTTGCTGGCGCTGACCATTCCGGCCAGCCCGGCGGCCCGATGGCGACGGCGGCCGAAGGTAAAGTATACTTTCAGGCAGAGCGCGAGACGGTTGTGCCAGACACAGTAAATCGCGGGTCCGAAATCCTTTTGGCCCATGAATCCGTTCGGATCATGGATCCGGTAACGCAGCGTCGCCGCCACCAGGCGCAGGGCCGCCCAAACCACCCAGGCGCCGAGCCGTTGGTACCATTTCGGCAGATTCGGCACAACCACACCGGATTTTCGGGGCTCGCGACGGGCGGCCGGCACTGGTGATTGAGGATTTCCGGTGACCATCACGCTCCTTTTTTCAAACAAGCCCGGACCAGTTCTTCCACGGTGGCCTTGGCGCCCAGCATCGTTTGAGCGGCGCGGACGGCGTCGTGCGCCTCTACCTGCTTGAACCCGAGCGCCATGAGCGCCAGCGCGGCGTCGTTGATTTTTTGGTCATCCGGCGAAAGTACGTGTCGGGCGCTGGCCGCCTCCCATGCACCGGCGGCGCCGATTTTGTCGCGCAATTCGACGACGATGCGTTCGGCGGTTTTCCTGCCGACGCCGGAGATCTGCGAAAGCGATTTCACATCGCTGTTGGCCACCGCGCCGCGAAAGGCGACCGGGTTCATGCCGCTCAGGATATTCAGCGCGGTTTTCGGTCCGATGCCGGAGACGGAATTGACCAGCAGCCGGAACAGGTCCCGTTCCGCCACGGTCATGAATCCATACAGCGTGTGGGCGTCCTCGCGGATGACCAGTTGCGTGAGCAGCTTCACGTCCCCACCGGGGGGCGGCAGCTTATCGAACGACGACAAGGGAATAAGCGCCTCGTAACCAACGCCGTTGACGTCAATGATCACCTGCGTGGGCAGCGCCTCAACCAGTTTGCCGTGGAGAAAGGTGATCATGCGAAGGCAGGGTGAAAAATATTCATATTCGCTTCGACGGCG
>CAVXLF010000008.1:0-148476 GCA_963762585.1 uncultured Verrucomicrobiae bacterium | reverse complement strand
CCGTCCGAATTGATGTCGTCCAGCGCGCCATGGGTGCTGCTGAAGCTCGACAGATCGGCGCCCTTTTGGATCAGCCATTCGCAATGAACATAATTATTGTCCAGGCTGATGATAATGGTCGCGGGATTGAGCGTGACCCGGGTGAGGCCGCGCACAATCCGTTCCAGCGCCAGCGGATAATGATTGGTCATGGTCGCCGCCATCCAGGCATTGGCGGGGGCAAAACCAGCGGCGTCCAGCAGTTTGCGTTCAGTGAGCGCCTCGACCACCGGACGATAATCCAGCGGGTCACCGGTTTCGGTTGCATAACGATAGGTGTTATTGGTCGGGTTCCAGTCAATGTCGGCCCGTTCACCCCGGGAATTCATGACGAGGAAACGATTGGGCGCATCCGGGTCCCGGCCCGTCACGAGGTCCGCGCCTTCCAGGTGGGTGAGGAGCGGCACGAGCATTTCGGTGGCGGCGGGCGCGTTATGGATTTCCACCCAGTCTTCGATGCCGGTCGTGGGCAGCACCACGTCCTTGGGATTTTGAATGGATTCGGTGATTTGATAACCGGCCTTTTCCAGAAAGGACCGGACCTCAACGCGCTTGAAGGCGGCGGCGTGATTGTGTCCGTGATCCGAAAGAATCAGGATTTGCAAATCACGTCCCGTCTGTGCCCGGTAGCGGGTGCGCATGGCCTGAAGCTGGTCATCCAGCGTGCAGAGCATGTCAACGATGTTGCGGTCCAGGTGCTGGGCATCGTCCGTGGCGCGAATATAGACGTAATAACTGCCTTCGTTGTCCGTGGCGTTCCAAAAGTCTCTGATCATTTCGCGTATCTCGTGGTCATACGTGTGAACCGGATACACGTAACCCATGGTTCGCATCAGGTTGTTTTCCAACTGCCAGTTCATCTGGCTTTCGTGCTCCATGGTGGTGAAGATGCCGTTGATGACGATCTGTGAATTCGCGGCCGTGCTGAAATACGTGCGTTGATAACCGGGCAGGGGACGGTCGCCGAAAATGTCGGTCCACGCGACGTCGCTCGTGGACGGAAACGTCGAAACCAGCCGGCCGACCGGAAAGTATCCCTCGCCGGGACTGAACGCTTGAAGCGGCACCCGTGTCCCCCAAATGTTGGTGTACAGGACCCCTGCCTGCAGGGCTTTCATGTCGCGGTAGGCAACTCCATCCAGGCCCAGGACCAATCGGTCGGGGAGCGCGAAACCCGTCACGGGCAAGATTTGGAGAGCCAGTAAAACCGCAAAAAACCGGGAAACAATCCGGCGCGCCTTTCCTTTTGGATGAACTGAGCCTCTAAAGGCCGGGCCAAAAAACATGGGGCCGGAATTTAGCTGATCCGGTCGGATGTGTCTAAGCGGAAATGATAAATATTGGAGGTGAACCATCCATGACGCGATTTAAGCCGCCGGTTTACAAAGCGATGGTGCTTGTACCGGTCAAGGGCCCCTTTTAGACTCAATGCCGACCGTGAATACACCCAATCTGCTCACGCACAGATTCAACGCCGCATGAAACCAGGAGATATATTCCGGGACATCTTTGCTCTGGCGGTCCGGCTCCTGGGACTGCTTTTTCTTTATTTCGGTTTGAGTGCCGTCCCAGCGTTGCTGGATCTGGGAGCCGTCGAGACGGCTGACAAAAGCGACATCCTCACTGCGATTCTACCCATTTTATTCAACCTGGTCGTGGCCTGGTGGCTGCTCGGTGGTGGACTGCTGATACGCCGGGCTTACCCGGAGGGGTCGGGAATGTTTCATCATTCACCTGCGCCAGGAGCTGGGACAGCGCCAGCGACCAGGCCCGCTCCGTCCCCGGGAACGGCCGGCTGGGATGCCGCTGATAAAAAGCTCGCGTCCTTGGTGGAAAAACCAAAGGACGACGGCGTGGTTTGACGTCAGGCTTTCATCATCACCTCACCGGAAATAATCAGGTCACGGCCCGTTTTTTCTATGGGGTGTGCTTCGTCGCACGGAATTTCAAGATGGCCTCGGTGCGGGAGTTGATGTGGAGTTTGCGATAAATATTTTCGAGATGCCAGCGCACGGTGCCGGCGGCCAAACCCAGCCGGACGGCAATTTCCTTGTTGGCCAGCCCCAACGAGAGCAATTCGAGTATTTTCTTTTCACTCGGCCTGAGGTCCTCCACTTCCGTCGTTGTGGCCATCGGTCTCCGGAGGGCGTCAATGACTTTGCGCGCGATTTCGCGTGGCATGGGGACGCCGCCCAGGTGCGCTTCGCGGATGGCGGCAACCAGATCCTCGGGTGTGCAGCGTTTGGGCAGGTAGCCGCAGGCGCCGGCTCGCAGTGCCGCCAAAATGTGTTCCGTGTCCTCACACTCGCTGACCATGACGATTTGAACTGAAGGCAGCAGCTGTTTCAACCGGTCGGCGCATTCGCTGCCGGAGATTTTTGGCAACTCGCCGTTCATCAGCACCACTTCGGGCGGTTGTCCGGGCAGTGCCTGGAATGTTTCCTCAGCGTTGGTGTAAATGCCCGCGCACTGGAAATCCGGTGTGCTTTCAACGAGGCGGGCCAGGCTTTCTCTGGCAGCCTTTTCGTTTTCAACAATGGCAACGCGAATCACAAACGTCAGTTTGGCATGGAATCGAACTGGGAACTAACATTGCCTGTCGGCCCGAGAATGGGCAAGTTTTCCCCAATGCCAGTTTTCACTTCCGGACAATCACGGGAGTGCCTCGGTCACCCCCCACCGACCCTGATGCTTGATTTAACTGTAGTCTTGGAGCGCATTTTCCCATCGATTCAAAAGGCAAATGATTATCCGGGAGGCTTTGCCAACACGATGCGCGTGTCATCCTCGGATTCCCAGACTTCTTCAAACTCAACCCGGGCGAAAAGGTCCCCCTTGGTTCTTATGCGGGAGAAATTGAGTGGCGAAAAATCAATCTCCGTATCCGGGTGAAATTTTTGCAGCTCACGAATCAATTCTTTGGCTGTAATTTTCATGTTTAGTATTAAAGCAACGATTGTCAGGCGCGTCGAGCAGCGGCTATCCATTTTGTCCCGCCCCTAAAAATCAATTCGTGCAATTCAACCTTTTGCGCCAACCCGTGGCGCACGGCGAGAACCGAAAACATAATACTCCTTCCAGCATCTGAGACAATGTCAAGAGTCGCAATAAGTTTAAGATTCTTGAGGATAAGCCTGACCAAACTAAATGTGACTGTTGATTTTTAGCAGGCATTTCTGAAAACGCTGACCGGCTCTGGGCGCATGGGAAAAGGGCTGTAAACTATAAAGCTGGTTGTTTGGGTCAACCCGTGGTATACTTTGGTTACAAAACCAAATGGGTTGTGAAAGTATATAATCCAGCATCTCCAAGCCTGACATTTGTCAGGCTGGACAATGCCGGCGGATTTCGATAGTTTTAAGGCAACCTAGTCCAAAACCCAAACAAAATGTGCCAGAAGTATCGGCTGTAGGGGGAGAATTTCCCTCTTGGTTGATTGATGTATGACAAAACGCTCAAAAGTTCGGTGCCCGTTCGAGTTCCAAGCAACCCCCAATAACAATCTTATGAAAAAAATCCTTAACAAGTTCTCAATGGCTCTACTGGCCTTCGCGGTCACGACCGGCTTTGCGATTGCGCAAAACAACCTGATGGTGGTTGGCGCCGCGGGTGATCCTGGCTTTGAACAAGAGACTCCCCTTGGGAAACTGACCAACTTCGCCTACGGCGGCCCCGACCTTGAATGGGCGAATGACGGGGTAAATTATACCAACAGCGGTGTTGAACAAACCGGCGCGCATAGCGGCTCGTCGCGGGCGTATGAAATGTCGGGCGATGATGGAGCCTACTACCTGACAGAATATACCATTACGAATGGCGATCAGATTACCCTGACTTGGTGGGCGCTGGCTTCGAACGACCCCTCCAACGGGACCAATCCTCCAGAACAAGTGGTTGGGCTTATCACTGCCGCCACTTCGTTGGATGCGTTCAATATCACGTCACCTCTTGGGACACCTTACAAAAGTGGTGTTTCCGGAGCTTGGACACAGTACACCCTTAATTATACCGCCAACGCTGGAGACGCTGGGAAAATCATTGGCTTGTACTTCAACACGACCAACGCCTTCGGATTTGTGACAAACAGTTTCGCGGCCTATGACGACTTTTACCTGGCGGCGCTTCCGGCGGGCAGCAAGCCGAGCATCAACACAGAGCCAGCCAGCCAGACAGCCTTTACGGGCGCCGCTGTAACGTTTTCCGTTTCGGCAGTGGGAGCAACGGGATACCAATGGTTGGCGGGTCCATCATCGGGCTCGGGACCTTATACCAATCTGTTGAATTCCGGACAATGGTCCGGGGCTAATACGCCTGTCTTGACGCTCAGCAATGCCGCGCCAACCAACAGCGGCGATTATATTGTGGTGGTCTCCAATGGCAGCGGCTCGGTGACCAGCACACCGCCGGCCAATTTGACGGTGGCAACCATCATTTATCAGGAAGACTTCAGCAGTAATGCCTTACAAACTCTAAAGAATGTCAACCAGTCAGTAACCAATGTAGGCTGGATAAATGAACTCGTCGGTGGCTTCGGAAATGATACGCGTATTTTCTCAAAACCCTCCGCTGGCGTAACTTACCCTGTGATGGCCGTTTATACTTACAACAATAACTCACCCGCTTGCACCGGGGCCTTTTACTTTACCACTGCTACCGCGAACGGCGGGCCATATGATGTCGGTAACGGAGATACCGCCGGGCCGGTCACCAATAGAATGGCTTTCCCCGGGATCAACCTGGCGACTGTGGCAAACCTGTCCTTTTCAGTCGCCTGCAATAATGGTCCGGGAGCCGCCGAACAAGCGCATTGGGCCGTGCAGTTGAATAACAGCCAGTGGTATGTTTCAACGAACTATTTTATAGAAAGCGGCTCGACCTTCCAGAATTTTACGTTTGTCTTCACCAACTTGGCCAGCGCATGGAATCAATTGACCGTCAGTGGTCATGATGTTGTTGCAAATGCCACCAATGTTGTGGTTGGTCCAATTGCCGGCGCTAATTTGAGCGGCTACATTACGGGCGCCGGTTTTGTATTTGAATGGAGTGCGTCTGGAGGCAACATTCAGTTCAACAACTATAAAGTTCTCGGCGCGACTCCGCCGTCGGTTCTACCGTCCATTAATTCGCCGCCGGTTACCCAGACCAATGTCACTGGAAGCGTTGCCACGTTTGCCGTGTCGGCTACCACCAACGGCGTAACTTCCGGTCTGACCTACCAATGGCTCTCCAGCCCGGTGGGCGTAGGGACTTTTACGCCATTGGCAAATAACAGCCAGATATCAGGGGTGACGACGCCCTCCTTGGTAATTTCCAACGTGGTGAACCCCAACAATCATCTGGATTACGAAGTGATTGTCTCGGATGCGGCCGGTTCGGTCACCAGCACTCCGCCGGCAACTTTGTGGATTAGTCATTCAGCGCCAATCCTTCAGAACGATACCATCATCTATCCGGACAACTGCCCGGGTCTTGGTGGAGGCGCTTGGAGCATTCATGCTGGCAACAACAACGTCATGCATTTCACTGCGTCATTTACCGGTGACCAGCCCATCTCCTATCAGTGGCAGTACAGCAACACCAATGATGGTAGTGGTGTGACCAGCATTTTGAATGCGACCAACACGAGCTACACACTGTCCAATGTAGGGCCGGGGACAAACGCCAATGGTTATTACCGGTTGGCTGCCTCCAACAGTCAAGGCGGGCCCAGCAACAGCGATTGGGCCTTGTTGACGGTGTTACCGGCATCCACCGCCCAAATCCAGTGGTCGGCCAAGGTGCCCTTCACTGGTTTGACGGCAGCTCAAATCCTGGGTGGTACGCCCGGCACGGTGCTTGAGTGTGAATCATTTGCCGGAGTTAGCGTGACGGTGACAAACGGCACCAATTTGTTCACATTTGACGACACTGGCGCCTCAATCGCCGGTTCCGGCTATACGACCTGGACCGGACAGTTCAACGGGACCACGGGTGACACCAACCTCGACACCGTTTTCGGTTCTGATTCGGAAGGTTGCGCAAGCATGAATGTGAACAACCTGACTGTGGGCAACAATACTCCGTGCAGTTATTCGCCTTTGATGATAACGATGCGCCGGCCCGTCAAGGTAACTTTAACAACACAAATGACACTGCGGACGTTTCCCAATCGTTTGCCATGGGTGACAATGTTTATGTGGTGGGGAACTTTACGGCCACCAACACGACTCAAGAAATCAATCTAACGGGCGGTTCCACTTTCATGTGCTGCGCGATTGTTCGCAACGTGCTGCCGCCTCCGGGATTGAATATCGTCAAGGTGGGTTCCAACCTGCAATTGACCTATACCAATGGCGTGCTTGAGCAAACCACCAACCTGACTGGTCCGTGGACGACGAACGTAAGCGCTTCGCCGTATACGTTCAACCCGGCTACCAATGGAACGAAAATGTTCTATCGCGCCGCCCAGTAAAGGGTGCGGCAACGGAAGCTCATGTTAAAATAGATCAAAGTTAATTCACAACAGGGTGGCGGTTCTCGCCACCCTGTTTTATTTTTTTGTTGAATGCAAACGCAACTCCCGTTAGTTTGGTTAACATTATGACGACAAATAAAATCCTTGCTCATACAGCCCGATTCAAACCCCGGCCGATCAGGACGCGCTTCGGCTTCACGCTCATAGAATTGCTGGTGGTGATTGCCATCATCGCCATTCTGGCGGCCATGTTGTTGCCGGCCTTGTCCAAGGCGAGATTGAAGGCCTTGGGTGCCCGCTGCCTCAGTAATGAAAGACAACTGACGGTGGCGGCAACCATGTATCAAGATGACAACAAGGGCCAGATGGCTTGGACGAGTGCCGCCCAATTGTGGTTGACCACGCTTTTGCACTACCAAAATAATGCGGCCATTCGCTTGTGCCCGGTGGCCTTGAAAACGCCGAATACGACTCCCCCCAACAACGTCCAAGGCAAGGCAGATACATCCTGGGCTTGGACTGTTTACTCAAACCCGAATGATACGACCAGCACACCAGTCATTACCAATGGCAGTTACGGCTTGAACGGATGGCTTTACCAATGGAACGGTGCCTTGCAAAATGCCGCGAACTCAGGTAGTTGGCTGCAACCTGGCTCAGGAACGAATTTCTTTGGCTCAACGGTCGCAGTGCCTCACCCTTCGAAAACACCGGTATTTATGGATGCCTATTGGCCCGATCTTTGGCCATTTCAAGGCGGCGTTCCGGATTATCAAGGTCAGTGGTTTCCATACGATGAGGCTAATCAGGCGGGGAATAATTCGCCTACTTACAATGGTATGGGGCGGTGCTTTATGATGCGTCATGGCGATAGACCTCCTTTGTCCAGCCACACAGCTGTGATCCACTCGGTAAGGCCGATGCCCGAAGGGATAAATGTCGGCTTTGCAGATGGTCATACTGCATATACCAGACTGGATAATCTCTGGTCTTTCTATTGGAATAAGAATTCCGTGCCAACGCCGCGGCAATAGGGTTCGTTTTTGCAAACGGCAGCCATTTACAGCGCAATTGGCGCGTAATGGCTGCCTTTTTTCCTTCGGATAAGGTGCTCGAAAAATGTCTTGTCCGTACGGTGGAAGCTGAATCAAGTCGGATTTGCTCCTTTCACGAGTTCAAGAGCATTTTAAATAAATGCTGTCGCCTGACGCGGAAGCCCGATCACAAAATTCCGCGAGGTTTTGGACTGCGGCAGCCCTCTGCCGCTTTGCGTCGCCGGCCTTGCGGGAGAAATAGCGGCAGTGGGCTGCCGCAGTCCAGGATGCTGCCGCGCCATCCGCTTAACCCAAATCAGCTTGCCGGCTGCAGTGTTTTTGAACCCGCCCTCATCTCAATGACACGTTGTCTCCAGTCATGGTTTTATCATTTTTTAACCGAGGCTGTTCCATCGCAGTCCACCGGTAACGTGTGAAACCGACGCCGAACTTTTGAAGAGCGGCGGTGATTGCTGACCCGCTGTCAGGAAATCCAGACTGGCGGCCCTCCGGATTGAATTTAACGGTTATTTTACTTTTCTTGCAACCTTGGGCGGATATTTCCTAAGTAAGGGGTGAAGCAAAGACGGTTTATGAATGTGAGACAACGTCAACTGAAGCCCAATACACTTCGGCAAACGTATTGTTTTGTCCGTTTGAACCAGCATATGCTGAAAATCCATCTTGACTTTTTTAATGCGATTGGAGATAAGAAACACTTAAGATATTGCGTTGTTCTGTAAAACCTCCTATGCCCGGCAGCTAATTTTATCCTCGAAAGGCAAATTCTATGCAAGAAAAACACCCGGTAACCTGGCTGATGGGCAAATCAATCAAATGGCTCGGGAAATTGAGCCTTTTTTGTTTTTTGGCTGGTGCCAGCCTGACCAGTGCGGGCGCGCGTGAGCGGGACCTGCTGGACGCGGGTTGGACATTTTCGATTGGAGATCCGGTGGATGTGACGACGAATGTGACGGTCTTTAACGAGATTGGGGACCTGACGAAGCTGCAGGACGCCACCGCCGAAGTGACGCTGGAGGCATCCCGGCCGGATCCGGTGGCGACGCACGCGGGGGAGAATGTGTCGTATGTGCAGACCAATTACAACGACAGCGCCTGGCGGCAGCTCAATCTGCCGCATGATTGGGTGGTGGAACAGCCATTCGATCAAAACATGGCTCAGAACCACGGCTACAAGGCGGGGGTCAACGGCGGGACCAGCACGAACTCGATTGCGTGGTATCGGCACACGTTCACGGTGCCGGCGGGGAATGCGGGCAAGACGATGTGGCTGGAATTTGACGGGGTCTATCGGAACGCATTGATCTGGCTGAACGGGCGTTGCATTGGGCGGGACGTCAGCGGGTATGCGCCGATATCGTTTGACGTGACGGGCAACGTGATTGCAGGGGGAACCAACGTGCTGGTGGTGCGGGTGGATGCGAGCCGGTCGGAAGGATGGTTTTACGAAGGGGCGGGCATTTATCGTCACGTGTGGCTGGAGCAGACCGATCCGGTGCACGTGGCGCACTGGGGAACGTACGTGGCGACCACGTCGCTGGCCGATTCCAATGCCACCATTACAGTTCAGACCGATGTCACCAATCAAAGCGGTTCGATCGCGACCGGCAGTTTGACGTCAACAATTCTTGACGCCAGCAACAACCCGGTTACGAACCTCACCTCAGCCATCAGCGTGCCGGCGGGCCAGGACCTGGTGGTGACGCAGACCGTGACCGTGGCGGCTAATCTGTGGTCACCCGCCACGCCGTATCTTTACAATCTGGTTTCCACCGTGACCAACCAAAGTGCTGCGGCGGATGTTTACACGACGCCGTTTGGGATCCGGACGGTGCGATTTGATTCGACCAACGGAGTGTTCATCAACGGGCAGCACGTGGAGATTCAGGGCACATGCAACCATCAGGACATGGCGGGGGTGGGTTCGGCGCTGCCGGACCGGCTGCAATATTTTCGGATTGAGAAACTGAAGGAGATGGGGTGCAACGCCATTCGCACCTCGCATAACGCGCCGACGGCGGAGCTGCTGGACGCCTGCGACCGGCTGGGCATGCTGGTGTTGGATGAAACCCGGCGGTGTGGTGATGACCCGGAATCATTGGGCCAGCTCCAGCGCATGGTGCTGCGCGACCGGAATCATCCGAGTGTGTTTTGCTGGTCACTGGCAAATGAGGAATGGACGGTCCAAAGCACCTCGACGGGACAGACCGTCATGCAGGCGATGCAGAACCTGGTGCATTCATTGGACACCACGCGGTTGTGCACTGCCGCCATCAATGGCTCGTTGGGTGGAGTTGGCTTTACGGCCGTGCTGGACGTCCAAGGTCTTAACTACAACATTCCGGGCAATCTTGACTCTTATCATCCGGGCAACCCGACCGCGCCCATCATTGGCACGGAACAAGGTTCCACGGTGACCACGCGCGGCATCTATACGAATGACACGGTCAACGGTTACGTGGCCTCCTATGACATCCAGAACAGCGGGGTGGGTTGGGGTGCGTCGGCTGAAACCT
The DNA here is from genome assembly GCA_963762585.1 of uncultured Verrucomicrobiae bacterium. Taxonomy (GTDB): domain Bacteria; phylum Verrucomicrobiota; class Verrucomicrobiia; order Limisphaerales; family UBA11358; genus UBA11358. The sequence goes on along the minus strand of CAVXLF010000008.1, from coordinate 138,412 downwards.
GGTGGCCGATTTTTTACTCCCGTCCGTGGGCTTCCGGCGGGTTCGATTGGACGGGATTTGATTATCGGGGCGAACCGACGCCGTACAACTGGCCTTGCATCAGCTCGCATTTCGGCGCCATGGACACGTGCGGTTTCCCGAAGGATTTGTTCTACTATTATCAAGCCAACTGGACGCTCAAGCCGGTGTTGCATGTGTTTCCGCACTGGAATTGGACCACGCCGGGTGGGACCGTCATTGTCTGGGCCTATGGCAATTGCCAGGCGGTGGAATTATTCGTCAATGGCGTCAGCCAGGGAAAGCAAACGCTCAACACGCAGGGTCATGTCGAATGGGATAATGTGTCCTACGCGGCAGGGACGCTTCAGGCTGTTGGCTATAACAATAATTTGCCGGTCATCACCAACAACGTGGTGACCACCGGAACGCCTGCCGCCATTGCGCTGGTGCCGGACCGGAGCACGATTCTGGCGGATGGCCGGGATGTATCGGTGGTGGCGGTGGAAGTGCTGGACGCGCAGGGCAACGTGGTGCCGACGGCAGCCAATAACATCAATTTTTCCATCAGCGGCGGCGCGATCATCGGCGTGGGCAATGGCAATCCCAGTTCGCACGAAGCGGACAAGGCGAGCCAGCGCATGGTGTTTAACGGACTGGCCGAGGTCATTGTCCAATCCACCAACCAGCCCGGCTCCATTGTGCTCACGGCGACTTCCTCGGGTTTGACTTCGACCAACATCACCATTACCGAAGCCGCCACCCTGCCGGCCCCGGCTGCTCCCACGGGAGTGGCCGCCGTGGGCGGCACCAATGGGCCGGTGATGGTCAGTTGGGACATGGTCCCCGGCGCGTTCACATACAACGTGAAGCGGGCAACCACCAGTGGCGGGCCGTATGCGGTGATTGCCGCGAATGCCGGTGGCAACGGTTTCAATGATGCTGCCGTCAGCAATCTGGTCACCTATTACTACGTGGTGACCGCTGTGAACGCGTATGGAGAGAGTTTGAATTCCCTCGAGGTCAGCGCGACGACCCATTTTCCGCCCGTGCCGGCTGCGCCAACGGGCCTTACGGCCATAGGGGGCGATACGCAGGTATCGTTGAGTTGGGCGGCTGTGCCGGGCGCAGTCAGTTACAACGTCAAAGTCTCAACCATCAGCGGCGGGTCTTATACGAACGTGGCGAACGTGACCGCCCCCAACTTCGTTGTCACCGGTCTGACCAATGGCACGCCTTATTACTTTGTGGTGTCAGCTGTGAATATCACTGGTGAAAGCGCCAATTCCAGCCAGACCAGCGTAACGCCAACGGCGTTCGTCTCAGGTTTGACCGCCACCGTGGTCAATTCTCAAGTTCAGTTGCAATGGAACGCGCACGCCGGAGTGGCCGGTTACAACGTCAAACGCGCGCTCGTCAGCGGTGGCCCTTATGCCACCATCGCCAGCAATCTGGTTGCCACCGCTTATACCGACACCAACGTCGGCACCTGTCAGACTTATTATTATGTCGTCACGATGACGGTTGGGGGTGTGGAAAGCGTGCCGTCCCCGCAAGTTGGCGCCACGGTGCCGTACCTGGCGACTCCTTTCACGAGCAGGGACATTGGCTCCGTGGGTGCGGCGGGCAGTGCCTCGTCCTGCGGCGGGCCGTTTACCGTCATGGGTTCCGGCGCCGACATCTGGTACCAAGCCGATGCCTTCCAGTTCGTTTATGTTCCGATGAACGGCGACGGCGAAATCCGCGCCCGCGTCCTCAGCGTGCAAAACACGTCCGCCAACGCCAAGGGCGGCGTGATGATCCGGGAAACCCTCGGTGCCACATCCAAACTTGCGCTCATGGACGTTGAGGCATCGAGTGGAAAGGGAATCGAATTCATCTGGCGGACCACCACCGGAGGCTATACTGGCTCCAGTTCCTATACCGATGGGATCACCGAGCCCTACACCGCGCCCTATTGGGTGCGATTGACACGCACGAACAACGTTTTCCGGGCCTATCAGTCGCCCGATGGCATCACCTGGACCGAGGTAGACAACCCGATGACCATTCCCATGGCTCCCACCGTTTATGTGGGCCTGGTCGTGTGTGCACATAGCGCCGGAGTGCTGTGCACCACGATGTTCGACAACGTGTATATCTCGTCCATCATCAACAACACCGCGCCGGTGCTGGCGCCGATTGCCAACCAGACGGTCAATGTGGGTCAGACGGTGGCTCTCACCGCCACCGCGACCGATACCGATTCGCCACCCCAAACACTGACCTTCAGTCTGTTGAGCGGCCCGACCAATGCCGCGCTGGCCCAAATCAACAATACCAATGCCAACTTCAACTGGCGTCCGGGAGTGACAAACGCAAACAGCGTCAATCCGGTCACTTTGAAAGTAACGGACAACGGCAGCCCCAGTTTAAGCGCGACGCGAAGTTTTACGATCACGGTCAATCCCCTGGTGTTGCCGACCGTGCAGCCGGCCGGCTGGAGCAACGGCCAATTCAATCTGCGAGTGACGAACAGCATGGTGGGACCGGATTACGCGGTGCAGGCGTCCTCGAACCTGGTGGACTGGAGCACCTTGTTCATCACCAATTCACCACCGATGTCCTTCCAATGGACGGACACGAATGCACCAATGGCCCGGGCGCAATTCTATCGCCTCAAGGTCGGCCCGCCGCTGCCGTAACCTCAACCGGACACCTGCAAAGTGAAGCCAAAAAGGAAACCATGAAACCGATTCGATTCCTCCCCTTGACGGTTGCGATTTGTTCGCTTGCGTTGTTGTCCGCGCACGCGACGTTCACCTTGTCTCCGCTCTATTCGTTTACCAGTGCCACCACCTCGGGCGAATATCCGTATGGGCCGCTCGTGCCGGCTGGAGATGGCAACTTCTACGGGACCACGGAACAAGGCGGTGCGTATACTTACTATGGCACGGTCTTCCGCATGACCCCGGGCGGGACGGTGACCTTTTTGGTTTCCTTCAACGGCGGCAATGGCGGCAATCCCATCTCCGGTTTGACATTGGGTGGCGATGGTAACTTGTACGGCACCACCGCCGCGGGCACGGTGTTCCGGATGACAACCGGCGGCGCGCTGTCAACGCTTGCCTCCGTCAGTGGCATCGGCGGCAGCGAGCCGACGGGCGCGCTGGTCCAGGGCCAGGACGGCAACTTTTACGGCACCACCGCTCTCGGGGGGGCTTCTGGAGCCGGCACCATTTTCAGAATGACTCCGGCCGGAGCGCTGACCAGCCTGGCATCGTTCAATCAGGTGAATGGCGCCAACCCGTATGCCGGTTTGGTCCAGGGTATCGATGGCAACTTCTACGGCATCAGTTCCGCAGGGGGTGCCTACAGCCAAGGCACGATTTTTCGGATGACTCCCAATGGCAGCCTGGTGACACTGGTTTCGCTTCCGTCTTCTGGTGGGTTTCAACTGGGCGGCCTGGTCCAGGACGTGGACGGGAATTTTTACGGCACTACGACCGCTGGTGGAACTTATGGGAATGGTAGTGTTTTCAAAATGACCCCGGACGGCGTGCTCACGAACCTGCTTTCGTTCAACAATTCGAACGGGGCCAATCCTTACGGTGGACTGACACTGGGTTTGGACGGCAATCTTTATGGGACAACCGAGCAGGGCGGTGCGAGCGGGAGTGGCACGGTATTCTCCATCACGTCCGATGGCACGTTCACCACGCTGGGTACGTTTGCCGGTGTCACGGGCTATCCTCTGGCTGCGCCCGTACAAGGCACGAATGGCAATTTGTACGGCACGACGGCGTTTGGTGGCGCCAGTACTTATGGTGAGACCTATGTGCTGACCATTACCAATCAAACGCTGCAAATCACCCGCCAGCCCAGGCCCCAGACGGCGTTCCTCGGCCAGACGGTGAATTTCAGTGTTGCCACGTTTGGCAGTTTTCCTCTGACTTATCAGTGGCAGGAATCCGGCACCAACCTGACCGACGCCGGCAATCTGTTCGGGAGCAGCACCCGGGTGTTGACCTTCACCAATGTCACCGCCGACAATGCCGGGCTTTACTCCGTGATCGTGAGCAACAGCATGGGAGCGGTCACCAGCGCGCCCGCGTTCCTGACCGTGACTTCTTCCCCGCCCATCATCACGGTCCAGCCCACGAACCTCACCGTCCTGTCCGGCGCAACTGCGACGTTTCGGGCGGGGGCGGTTGGAAACTTTCCGCTGTTCTATCAGTGGCAGCTTAACGGAACCAATCTTACGGACACCACCAATATCATCGGCACCGCCACCACCCTCCTGACCATTGTCAATGCCTCTTCCGTCAATGCGGGAACGTATGCTATCATTGTCAGCAATGCCCTCGGACATGCGTCGAGCGCGGGTGCGGTTCTGACGCTGCTAAAAATCACCCTGACCAACCTGTACTCATTCACTGGTGGCTCTGACGGCGCCGGCCCCAACGCGCTGATGCTGGATACCAACGGCACTCTTTACGGCACAACCCAAAATGGTGGTTCCAACGGTTATGGCACCATCTTCCAGTTGACCACCAACGGCACGCCCGCCACGCTTTACGCCTTTACCGGCGATGGCGACGGCGGCTATCCGTTGGCCGGGCTGGCGCTGGGAGCGGATGGTAATTTGTACGGCACGGCCTCGGTGGGGGGTAACAGCGGCTGGGGAACCATTTTCAGCATCACTTCCGGCGGCACATTTGGCGCTCTTCATTCGTTCACGGGGGTGGCGGATGGCAGTTTTCCCTATGCGGAGCTGATGCAAGGCGTTGATGGCAATTTATACGGCACCACCCTTGAGGGTGGCGTCTCAAACGGCTGGGGCACGGTCTTTAGAATCACCCCCGACGGCTCCGTAAGCAACCTGTACTCATTTACCGGCGGTGCGGATGGCGGTTCTCCCGAAGCCCGGCTGGTGCAGGGCGTTGACGGCAGTCTCTACGGCACCACCTCGGAGGGCGGCGCCAGCAGCAGCGGAACTGTGTTTAAAATGAGCACCAATGGCACCCTTGCCACCCTTTATTCGTTCTCTGGCGGCTCTGACGGGGGATTCCCTTATGCGGGAGTGATCCAGGCTGGCGACGGCAATTTGTATGGCACCACCACCGGCGCCGGCCAGTTCAGTGACGGCACGGTCTTCAAAATCACCACCAATGGTATTCTCGCCACCCTTCACTCATTCGCCGGCGGCAGCGATGGAAGCTTTCCCTCTGCCGGGTTGATCCAGGGCGGCGACGGCAATTTGTATGGCACGACGGCGTATGGTGGTACCTATGATGACGGCACGGTGTTCCAAATCACCACCAACGGTGCGCTGACGATCTTGATTTCATTTAACGGAACCAATGGCGCAAATCCCGAGGCGGTATTGGTGGAAGGCACGGACGATAATTTGTACGGCACCACGCAAAATGGCGGCCCGATGAACAACGGCGTCATTTTCCGGCTCACCGTGCCTTCGCTCATGCCGACACTGGCTTTTCGAACCCCGGTCCGGCTGGCCAATGGCACGGTCACCCTCAGTTGGAACACGGTTGGTGGGCAGACTTATCAACTGCAATCCGTGACCAATTTGGCTTCCACAAACTGGGTCAACCTGGGCAGCCCGATCCTCGCCAACAGTGCTGTGACAACAACCTCAAACGCTGTAGGTACCAATTCGCAGTGCTTCTACCGTGTGATGCAAACTGCACCCTAGCAGCCGGTCGCCAATCGATTCTCCGCCGGCGCCGGCGATGCCGGCGCAGTGCCAAAAAGGGCTGACTTGGTTCTTTAACAGGGGGTTTCGGTCTGATTTTTGACGTGACAAAGCATCCGGTCTTGGGCATTGACAACTCAATGGATACTGGACTGGGAAGGGGCCGTTTCATCTCGGTGGTGGTGCCGGTTTACAACAGCGAATCACTGCTGCCGGCGTTGATTCAGCGATTGGCGCCGGCGCTGGCTTCCTTGGCCGGCAAATATGAAGTTGTGCTCGTCAACGATGGCAGCCGCGATCAAAGCTGGAAGGTCATCCAGGAATTGTCGCGCTCCTTTCCCTGGATTCGGGGAATCAACCTGATGCGAAATTACGGGCAGCACAATGCGCTTCTCTGCGGCATTCGGGCGGCCCGGTTCGATATCCTGGTGACGATGGACGATGACCTGCAACATCCACCGGAGGAAATCCACAAGTTGCTGGCCAAACTCGACGAGGGTTTCGAGGTGGTTTATGGTTTTCCCGAACACGAGCAGCATGGTTGGTTGAGGAATATCGCTTCGGGATTGACCAAGCTGGCCCTTCAGCGATCCATGGGGGCCAAAACGGCCCGCCATGTGTCGGCCTTTCGCGCGTTTCGAACGCAAGCCCGCGATGCCTTTGCCGATTATCACAGCCCGTTCGTTTCCATCGACGTCGTACTGACCTGGGCCACCGCCCGGTTCGTGGCCATTCACGTCCGGCACGACCTCCGTCAGACCGGCATTTCGAACTATACCTTTGGCATGCTGTTCCGGCACGCAATGAACATGATGACCGGTTTTTCAACCTTGCCCCTGCAGCTGGCCAACCTCATGGGACTTTTATGCACCGCCTTTGGTGGTGTCATCCTGGTGTTCGTCATTGGGCGATACCTGCTCCATGGCACCACCGTGCAGGGATTTACCTTTCTGGCGTCAATCATCGCCATTTTTTCCGGAGCACAACTCCTGGCTCTGGGTATCATTGGAGAGTATCTGGCACGAATGCACTTTCGCATGATGGAACGCCCCACATACACCGTCCGTGAGGAAATTGCCCCTCGTGACGAGGTGACGGCATGAGCGGGCCTGACCCTGCTCCTTGCGAGCTGCTGCCATGGGACACCGAGTTTTTCCGTTGTCGCATCGCCCGCGTCTGCGGTGATTCGCTGACGCAGGAACAGGCGGTGCAAATCGATGATTGGAGCCGCAGTCACCGTGTTCGGGGCCTGTATTTTCTGGCGCGGGCGGATGATCCGGCGACCGTCCAGACTGCCGAGCAGCATGGCTTTGGGCTGGTCGATATTCGCGTCACTCTCGAATGCCTGATGACGAATTTGCCGGAGCCGGCGCATTCCGGTCCACCGGCTGGTGTCAGCCTCCGTCCGGTTCAATCCGATGATCTGCCCGGATTGCAAGCCATGGCCCGGACGGGACACAAGGACACGCGTTTTTTTAGTGATTCGCATTTCCCGCGCCAGCGCGCGGAAGACCTCTATTCAACCTGGATCACCCTGGAGTCCCAGGGGCGTGCCCAAACCGTATGGGTTGCCGCCTCGGCGGCCAATCAGCCGTTGGGTTATGTCTCCTGCCACCTGGATGCGGTCCGCCAGGAGGGGCAAATCGGGTTGGTGGGCGTCAGTCCGGAGGCTCGCGGCCGGGGCGTTGGCCGGAGCCTGGTTCTGGCCGCGTTGGGCTGGTACCGGTCCCAGGGCGCGCACAAGGTGACGGTCGTTACCCAGGGAAATAATCAGGCAGCCCAGCGCCTTTACCAGCAGTGCGGTTTTTTGAGCCGGGAGTTGCAGCTCTGGTATCATAAATGGTACCCGTCTTTGGATTAGTAATCATGCCCGGACGATAATTCCGATCCAATGGAACCAAATTTTCCAATCCCATTCAACCGCTCCTCGCTTCAGGGCCGCGAGCTGGAGCACATTTCCCGGACCATGACCATCGGCCAGATTGCCGGAGACCAGACTTACTCAAAACGGTGTCATGCCTTTTTGGAGCAGATCCTGGGCGTGCCCAAGGTGATGGTCACCACCTCGTGTACCCACGCGCTCGAGATGAGCGCCCTGCTGCTCGATATCCAGGCCGGCGACGAAGTGATTGTCCCTTCTTTTACGTTCGTGTCCACGGCGAATGCCTTCGCGTTGCGGGGAGCCCGGATTGTTTTTGCCGACATCCGGCCCGACACGCTGAATCTGGATGAAACGAAACTGGAAGGCCTCATTTCTTCCCGGACGAAGGCGGTGGTCCCGGTTCATTACGCCGGTGTGGGTTGCGAGATGGATGTGATCAACAAAGTTGCCGCCGGCCACGGCTTGGCCGTCGTGGAAGACAATGCGCACGGATTGTTCGGCAAGTACCGGGGCCGCTGGCTGGGCACCTTCGGTTGCCTGGCCACCCAGAGTTTCCATGAAACCAAGAATATCACGTGCGGCGAGGGCGGCGCGCTGCTGATCAACGACGCGCGCCTGATTGAACGGGCCGAAATCATCCGCGAAAAGGGAACAAATCGCAGCCGGTTTTTCCGGGGACAGGTGGACAAATATTCGTGGGTGGACATTGGCTCGAGTTATGTGATGAGTGACGTTCTGGCGGCCTTTCTGTACGCCCAGTTGGAAACCTGGCAAACCATCCAGGCGCAACGGCAGCGGGTATGGCGGTATTACGACCGGCACTTGCGCGAATGGGCGCAGGAACGCGGGATTGGCTGTCCGATGGTGCCGGCGTACTGTGAGCAATCCTACCACATGTATTACCTGATCATGCCGTCTTTGGAAAAACGCCAGGCACTTATTTCGTTTCTGAAATCGCGCGGCATCCTCAGCGTGTTTCATTATGTGCCGCTCCACCTTTCCCCCATGGGCCGGCGCATGGGGGGACGGAAAGGGGCCTGTCCGGTGAGCGAGGAAAAGAGCGAACGACTGGTCCGGCTGCCCTTTTTCAACCGTCTGAGCGAGGAAGATCAGGGCAAAGTCATTCAGGCCATCCGGGAATTCTATGTCTGATCCGAACACCGGCGCGGCGCGTCGAAGCCTGTCTCGGACGATTTTAAGCGGGGCTTGGTTTTCCCAGTATTCACGGTCGCTGACGGGCAGGCATGGCGGCCTTCAGGCGCTCGTTTTGGCCGCCGTGGTCAACCTCATTTTATTCGCTCTTTTTCTGACCTGCGCCACGCCGGCTTATGAAACCAATGACGACTTGATGATGCAGTTGATTGCCTCGGGCTTCTACACCGGTCATCCTGATGCGCACCTGGTTTTCACCAATATTCTGATTGGTTGGGTGTTGCAATTTCTTTATCAAACTTGGGCCGGGTGCAACTGGTATCTTATCTACATCTTGGTGGTGCATTTCGCGGCGCTTACCGCCATTGCCTTCCTGGTGATGGCTCGCCGGTTTGGCTGGCTGTCCGGATTGCTCTATGTGGGATTTTTCCTTGTTGCTGAAACGCACATCCTGTTGCACCTCCAATTCACCACCACCGCTTTTCTGGCTGGAACCGCAGGCCTGCTGTTGTTGGTGGACGGACTTCCGCCGGGGTCACCGGCGCATTGGCCCAGAGTGCTTGCCGGAGTCGCCTTGGTGGGCCTTACGGGCCTGGTTCGGGAGCCCGTCGCGCTGCTGTTGGCGGTGGTCGCCGCTCCTTTTCTATTGGAACGCTTTGGCCTGGCTGCGTGGCGCCGGCTGTTGGGAGCGGTTTTGGCCTGCGGGGGAATCCTCGTGGTGCTGCACGGAATCAATCACTGGGCTTACCAGCGTGACCCGGCGTGGGCCGAATACGCGGAGTACAACCACATGCGCGGTGAAATTCATGATACACCGTTGGAAAACTTCATTCCGCAGGCGGCGCCCGCAGTCGGCTGGAGCCAAAACGATGGCTGGATGTTTTCCCGGCAATATTTTTCCGACCCCGATGTGCATGCCGGGGTGCCCAAGCTGCGCCTCTTTCTGGCCAGGTTGAAGGCGTTGGCGCGGGACCAGCCGGCGTCGGTGTGGGGATTTCCAGCCAGTTTACTGTTCTTACCCAGGATGTTTGGCCACGACGCGGGCATTCTGATGAAGCTGGCCATTCTGAATGCGATAGGGTGTCTCTTTGTCGCAGGGGCTTTTCGTCATCGTTGCCTGGTCACGTTGCTGGTTTATTACGGCCTTTTTTTGGTGATTGGTGTTTATCTGTTTAAGACGGCGCGTCTGCCTGAACGCGTCTCTTACAACCTCCCGCTGTTTGTCAACGCCATCTGTCTTTATTGGGCAGGCAGCTTCCAGAAACGGCCGGTTGCGGCCAACCAGCCCGCCCGGCCTGAGGTTTCACTTGGGCCACTTTGGCGGGCCAAAATGTTGCGCGGGTCAGCTCTTGCCCTTGTGACGGTTTGGGGCGCGCTATACCTGTTCAACCTGTCCCAATTGGCCCAGAATCTGTGGGTTGCAAACGCATACAATCAAAACCTGAAACGGGTCAGCCGCCAAATCCTCGGTCCGCTTCGCACGCTCTCGCCAGCCCAGGAAAAACCCGTCCTGATTGCAATGCCTAATGATTCGGTGTTGGAACAATGCATCTTCTTTTATCCTGCAACGGAACGGGTTCCCTTTTATCTGGTGCCCTACGGCTGGATCACCGGCTCGCCCATTTACAACCAAATCCTGGAACGATGTCATCTCCACCCATATTCCCTTTCGCTGGTGGACCGGCCAGACATCTTTTTCCTGGTAAAAATGAGATGGAAATGGCTCGAGCCGCTCAAGATATTTTATCGCGAGCATTACGGATTGGATGTCCGGTTTGATCCGGCCCTGGACACGGATGAAATGCCACAGTTCGAGGACTGCCAGCTTTATCTCTACCAGGCGCATGTCGTCGGTGGCCCGGCCCGGCAGCTGCAAAGTCACAAATCAGCCGGAGGCACGACGGGAAAATAAGAATCCGGCAGTCGGTTCGCAGGTTTTCAACATACCCGGACTGCGAACTTTGATTTGTCCGGCAAAAATGTTTTCATTCGCACATGGCGCCGTGCGTCATTTTTGAGGATGAACATCTGCTGGTGGTCCGCAAGCCCGCCGGCTGGAACACGCACACACCCGCCCCATACGCCGGTGAGGGCCTCTACGACTGGCTGCGCCACCGCGAACCGCGCTGGGCGGCCCTGGCCATTTTGCATCGCTTGGACAAGGAAACCAGCGGCGTGCTCGTCTTTGGCAAAACCCCCGCCGCCAACCATTCGCTCACGGAACAATTCGCGCAACGCCGCGTCCGTAAAAAATACCTGCTGCTGACCGACCGGCCCGGGCCGGATCCCGGGTTCACCGTTAAAGCCGCGCTCGTCCGGGTTGGTGAAAAATATGTAAGCCGGCCGCCGCATGCGGGCGCGGAAATCGCGGAAACGAAATTCCGGCTGGCGCCAAAGTCAGAATCCAGAACCCAGAACCCAGAATTTCAAATGCTGGAAGCGGAGCCACTCACGGGAAAGACCCACCAGATTCGCGTTCACGCGGCGGAAAGTGGATTTCCGATTCTTGGCGACACGCTTTACGGTGGCACGCCGGCCGCACGGGTTTATCTGCACGCGGCAGAAATATCCTTCACCCATCCAGCCACCGGCAGGCCGGTGACGTTCTGCGCGCCGGCCGGCTTTGACGCCCACACATCCCTCGCGCTGCGGGCCGCGTTGATTGAGACGGAAGCGACGAACGCCTTCCGTATGATTCATGGTGCGAGCGACGGTTGGCCGGGGTGGTACGTTGAACGGTTGGGTGATTTTCTGCTGTCGCAATCCGAACAGCCGCTGCGCGCGGACCAGCGCGAAGAACTGGCGCGACGGATGGAAATGCTTTCGGTGCGCGGCGCGTATCACAAAATCCTGTCGCGCCAGGTTCGGCGTGCCACCGTGGCGGACGCGTCGCCACAACGGGTTCTGGGCGAAGCAGCGCCGGAACGGTTCGAGATTTTGGAAAACGGCATCCGCTTCGAGATGAGTTTCCACGAAGGTTATTCCGTCGGTTTGTTTCTGGACCAGCGCGACAACCGCCGCCGCTTTTTGACCGGCCACATCGCGGCGGATTTCTTCCTGCCCCAACTTCCATCTCCCAACTTCCATCTCCTGAATTGTTTCGCCTATACCTGCGGCTTTTCCGTCTGCGCGGCGCGGGCGGGCGCCCGGACGACGAGTCTCGACCTCTCGAAGAAATACCTCGAATGGGGCCGGCGGAACTTTGCGTTGAACGCGCTTGACCCGGCGGCGCACGATTTCATTTATGGCGACACCTTCGACTGGTTGCGGCGGCTGGCGAAAAAAGGCCGTGCTTTTGAAGTGGTGGCGCTGGATCCGCCGACATTTTCGCAATCGAAGGAAAGCGGTGTGTTCCGCGCGGAGAAGGATTATGGAAAACTCATCGCCGCCGCGCTGCCGGTTCTGAAGCCGGACGGAATTCTGTTCGCCTCAACCAATGCCGCGGACTGGCCGCCGGAAGATTTTCTGGCCGACATCGAAACCGCCGTCCATCAATCACGACGCAAGATTTTGCAGTTGCATTATTTCCCGCAACCGCCGGATTTCCCCGTCAGCCGTGGTGAACCGGCGTACTTGAAAACGGTGTGGCTGCGAATCAGTTAAAAATGTGAAACCGCTCGCCCATCCATCCGTTGTCGAAAAGCTTCCACGCCTGCGGCTTCGCATCACGGCGGCGGCGGAAAATTGCGTCCGTTACGGTCATCCATGGGTTTTTGCCGACAGTGTGCGCGAACAAAATCGCGACGGCGCATCCGGTGAACTCGCCGTCATCTATGACCGCAAGGACAAATTTCTTGCCGCCGGCCTGTTTGATCCCGATTCACCCATCCGGGTGCGTGTGCTGCATGCCGGCAAACCGCAGACACTTGACGCTGCCTGGTGGACGACGCAGCTCGATGCCGCCGTGCGCCGCCGCGACGGACTATTTGACGCACGCACCACCGGTTATCGGCTTGTCAACGGCGAGAGCGACGGCTGGCCCGGCCTGGTGCTCGATCGTTATGACGCAACCCTGGTTCTCAAACTTTACACCGCAGCATGGCTGCCGCGACTCGATGACATTGTCGCGCTCATCCGCGAACGGTTGCGGCCGGATCGAATGGTCCTGCGCTTGAGCCGGAACATTCAGAACCCAGCGGAACATTTCGGCAGAGGTCGCCGTGATGGGGATATTCTGTGTGGGCCGGCAGTGGCCGCGCCGGTTGTATTTTCAGAAAACGGAATTTGCTTCGAGGCTGACGTGGTGCGCGGTCAAAAGACGGGATTTTTTCTCGACCAACGTGAAAACCGTTGTGAAGTCGGCAAACTAGCCCGCGGACGCGAGGTCTTGAATGCGTTCAGTTTTTCAGGCGGCTTTTCGCTTTATGCAGCCCGTGGCGGTGCGAAGTCCGTGACCGATCTCGACCTCAGCCCCCACGCGCTGGCGTCGGCGCAACGCAATTTCCAATTGAATGCCGCCGATCCCGCCGTGGTTGGCTGCCGCCATGAATGTGTGCAAACGGATGTCTTTGAGTGGCTTGCGGGCGGTGACGCGCGCAGGTTTGGGTTGATCATCCTTGATCCACCATCGCTCGCCAAACGCGAGGCCGAGCGCGCCGGGGCAATCCGCGCTTATGGCCAGCTGGCCGCCAGCGGCATCCGGCGGCTCGCGCATGACGGATTGCTGTTGGCCTGTTCCTGTTCCGCGCACGTGAGCGCGGAGGAGTTTTTTGGCGCCGTGCGGCAGGCGGCTGCGAATTCCGGGCGGCGCTTTGTTGAACTGAAAACCACCCGCCATGCGCCAGACCATCCGGTCACCTTCAAGGAAGCGGACTATCTGAAGGGAATATTTCTGAAATTCTAAATCGCCAGCAGCAGCCGTTTGATTTCTTTTAGTCTCGCTTTGGCCTCTTTTTTGGTGAGCCTGGGAAATTTGCCGCCCAGCGTGATGAAATCGCCATGGCGCGTGAGCATCAACTTGTCTTCCTTGACCTCGATTACAGTCACAGATTTTTCGCTGGCGAGAATTTTCAATTCGGCCACCAGCAGCAGCAATTCCGCCGGCGGCGGCAACGGGCCAAAGCGGTCGCGCATTTCCGTTTGCAAACTTTCCAGCGCCGATTTATCCGCAGCCTGAGCGAGTTTGCGGTAGATTTCGATGCGGTGCTGCGGTTCGGTGACATAGGTGTGGGGCAGGGAGGCAGATTTGTCGGTAGTCGGTGGTTTGTAGTCAGTAGCGACTGACGGTTGACCACTGACTGCTGACTGGTCCAAGAACTCCAATTTCACGCTCACTTCCACCCTCGGTTTTATTTTTTCACCCTTGAGCGATGAAACACTTTGCTTGAGCAACTGGCAGTAAAGCTCGAAACCGATGGCGGTGATGTGGCCGCTTTGTTCCGAGCCGAGCAGATTGCCGGCGCCGCGGATCTCAAGGTCGCGCATGGCAATTTTAAACCCGCTGCCCAGCGTGGAATATTGCCGGATGGCGCTGATGCGTTTGCGCACATCGGTGAGCAGGCTTACGTGGCGCGGCAACAGCAAATAGGCATAGGCCTGGTGCTTGTAACGCCCGACCCGCCCGCGCAACTGGTAAAGGTCGCTCAGGCCAAACCGGTCGGCGCGGTCGATGATGATGGTGTTCGCGTTTGGAATATCCAGGCCGCTCTCGATGATGGTGGTGGACAGCAGGACATCCGCCTTGCCATTGACGAATTGGGTCATGACCGCTTCCAGTTCGTCCGCATCCATCTGGCCGTGACCAATGACCAGGCGCGCGTGGGGCAGAAGCCGTTTCAGGCGGTCGGCCATGGCTTGAATCGTCATTACGCGATTGTGCAGGAAAAAAACCTGCCCGCCGCGATTCAACTCGCGCTGGATGGCATCGCGGATGACGCGCTCGTCGAACTGGGTAACAATGGTCTCGACCGGCAGCCGGTCATGCGGCGGGGTCTGGATGGTGCTCATGTCGCGCGCACCGGTGAGCGCGAGGTAAAGCGTGCGGGGAATGGGCGTGGCGCTGAGCGTGAGCACGTCCACCTGTGTGCGCAGCCGTTTGAACTTTTCCTTGTGCAACACGCCGAACCGCTGCTCCTCATCAATCACCACGAGGCCGAGGTCCTTGAAAAGGATGTCGTTCTGAATCAGCCGGTGCGTGCCGATGACCATGTCCACGGCGCCGTGGGCCAGATCTTTGACGACGCGTTGTTGCTGGCGCCGGGTGCGAAAGCGCGAAAGCAATTCGATGCGAATGGGATAATCAGCCAGGCGCTCGCGGAACGTGTTGAAATGTTGCTGCGCCAGCACGGTTGTGGGCACCAGTACGGCGACCTGCTTTCCGTCCATCACAGCCTTGAACGCGGCGCGGATGGCGACCTCGGTTTTGCCAAAGCCGACGTCGCCGCAAATCAGGCGGTCCATCGGCTTGGGTTTTTCCATGTCGGATTTGGTTTCCTGAATGGCGCGCCATTGATCGGGGGTTTCCTCGAAAATGAAGGCGCTTTCAAACTCGCGCTGCCAGGGCGCATCCGGTTTGAAGGCGTGGCCGGGCTGGGATTCGCGCACGGCCTGGATTTGCAGTAATTCAGCGGCAACATCGCGCACGGCGCGTTCGGCCTGTTCCCTGGCCTTGCGCCAGCGGGTGCCGCCAAGGGTGTTCAAAGGCGGATGCGCCTTGCCGGCGCCGACGTATTTGCCGACCAGATGCGCTTCGGTCACCGGCACGTAGAGTTTCGGCGGTTCGTCACCGGGATTGGCCGGCGCATACTCAATCACCAGACATTCGGTTTCGGAGTCCGGCGCCGGAAGCGGGGAGCCGTGGGAACGGCTGGAAGCCGGCAGGGTTTTCAGGCCGAGAAAACGGCCGATGCCGTACTGGAGGTGGACGACGAGGTCACCTTCCTCCAGTTCGGTGAAATCAATGTCGAGGGCGGAGCGGATGGCGAGCGCCTGCGGCGATTTCAGCCGGCGCGGGCGCTGGATTTTATAGCGGCCAAAAATCTCCGCGTCGGTGACGACGACAAGTTTGGCATCCTCGCAAATGAAACCGCGGGCAAGCGAACCAATTCGCGTCCGGGGTCCGGCGTCCGGCGTCTGGGGATTTACCGTGAGGGCATCCTTTTCCGGACCCGGGACGCCGGAGCCGACGCCCCATTCCGCCCAAATTTCGTTGAATCGCTGCCTTTCACCGTCGTTGTTGCAAAAGACGTGGACGGCATAGTCCTGCCGCAGCCAGCGGTGAAGCTGATGGAAAAATTCGCGGCGCTGCGCCTCGGCAATTGGCAGTTCGGGTGCGCGTTCGGCCAGCGGACGGTAGGCATCGAGTGAGGAAAATAATGTCGTGCCCCTCGCCCCGTCCTTCTCCCCGCGCAGCGGAGAAAGGGTGGCCGGCTGGCCGGGTGCGGCGATGGTGGGTTGAACATCTTCTTCGCTTAGATCCAGTCGCGTCATGCCGCGTTGGTCGAGGTCGGCGAGGAATTTTTCCCACGGAATCAGGAACCGGTCGCCGTCGGGAATTTGCGACTGGTAATCACCGGCCCGCGCTGCCAGTTGTTCCGGCTCGCACAGGAGAAAAATGGTTTCGCGCGGCAGATGGTCGAGCAGCGTTGCCAACCTGGGATTTTTGTGCTCCGGACTTTGAACTTCGGCCTTTAAAATTCCCAGTTCGCCGCCGGGCGGGATGGTGATGCCCGAAACCTCCTGGCGCGAAATCTGTGTGAGCGGATCAAAGTGGCGGAGCGATTCAAGTTCGTCGCCAAAGAATTCCAGCCGGGCGGGCCACGGGCTGGTCAGCGGCCAGACATCGAGGATGCCGCCGCGCAGGGCGATTTCACCTTTCTGGGTGACCTGGGCTTCCGGCTCATAGCCCTGTTCTTCGAGCCATTCGATCAGATCCAGGGGATTGATTTGGTCCCCGCGTTGACATTGGCGCGTGCGCTTTTGGATTTCGCCGGGCGGAAAGGTCTTCTGGAGCAGGGCGGTGACGCTGGTGACGACCAGGGCGGAGAGCGGAGGGCGGAGGGCGGATTGGGCGGATTGGGTGGACAGGGCAACCAGCGTTTGAAGGCGGTCACTGATGGTATCGGCATGCGGGAGCTTGCCTTCGTGGGGAAAAAATTCCCAGGCGGGGTAAAACAGCAGCCGGGAGCCGGGAGCGGGCGGTTGTGGATTGCCAGCCTTGGGCTTTGGGGTTTCGGCGGGGGACTCGAATTTGCAGCCAGGTTTCAATATCCTGTTGAAAACTTTCCTGCGTTTTCAAATCCGGCGGCGACGATGACCAGTGGCCGACGGGGGAAAATGGCTTGCAGCAGAACCGCAAGGAAAGGTTGTGCCGCCCGGCAAACGCCGTTCAACGGGCAGCGCTCCGCCATGCTCCAATCGCTGCGCCAGGGACTGCACAGCGGGAGAGTGTGCGATATCAGCGAACAAATGGCCTGCCGCCGACGCTGTCGCGTTTTGCGCCAAGCTGGAGGAAGGTCGCAGCGGCCGGGCCAGCCGTCAAGCGGTGGACGTTTCTGTTTGACCTGGTTTCCTTCCACCGCACAAGCTTCCGGCGCATGAGCGGAAACATCATTGCGCCCAATCCCTGGATGCTGCTGCCGTTTGGGTTGTTGCTCGGCACCATCGCGCTGGCGCCGTTGTTTGTCCCGGATTGGTGGTCGCGGCATTATCCCAAGGTCGCGCTGGGCCTTGGCGGCATTACGTTGGGCTATTATCTTTTGGTTTTGGGGGCGCCGGACCGGGTGCTGCATGTGGCGCATGATTATATCTGTTTCATCATGCTGGTCGGCTCCTTGTTTGTGGTTTCCGGCGGCATTCACATCAACGTGAAAGGCGAGGCGACGCCGCTGACCAATGTGGTGTTTTTGCTCGTGGGTGCCGTCCTGGCAAACTTTCTGGGCACCACCGGCGCGGCCATGCTCCTGATCCGTCCGTGGATCCGGATGAACCGATACCGCGTCACGGCGCACCACATCGTTTTTTTCATTTTCATCGTGGCGAACGTGGGCGGCTGCCTGACGCCCATCGGCGATCCGCCGTTGTTTTTGGGTTATTTGCAGGGGGTTCCATTTTGGTGGGTGGCGGAACATTGCTGGCCGATGTGGATGACGGGCGTCGGAATCCTGCTGGCGATATTTTATG
This sequence comes from uncultured Verrucomicrobiae bacterium, assembly GCA_963762585.1. Taxonomy (GTDB): domain Bacteria; phylum Verrucomicrobiota; class Verrucomicrobiia; order Limisphaerales; family UBA11358; genus UBA11358. The sequence goes on along the minus strand of CAVXLF010000008.1, from coordinate 120,566 downwards.
TCGTGGACCGGCTCAACTACAGCCGGGCACCGCGGGAAATTCGTCAAATCGAAACGGCGCCGGAAACCTGGAAATTCGATGGGCTGGCCAATTTATTTTTTCTGGCCGTCATTCTGGGCGCGGTGTTCATCCACCAGCCGGTTTATCTGCGCGAAGGAATCCTGCTGGCCGCCGCGCTGGGCTCCTATTTCACAACCGCCCGATCGGTGCACGAGGCCAACCGGTTTCATTTCCATCCGATTCAGGAGGTGGCGGTTTTATTCCTCGGCATTTTTGCCACGATGATTCCCGCGCTCGACTGGCTGGATTTGAACGCGCGGACGTTGCTGGGGGCGCACCCGGCGCCGGGAGTTTTTTATTTTGGCACGGGCCTGTTGTCCGGCATGCTCGACAACGCGCCGACGTATCTCAGTTTTTTGAGCGCGCTCTTTGGCACGAGTGGCGCGAAGGGAATGGGGGAATTATTGGGCGGGAATGCCTTGAATCTGGTGGCCATCAGTGTCGGGGCGGTTTTTTTTGGCGCGGCCACCTACATCGGCAACGGGCCTAATTTCATGGTCAAGACCATTGCCGACCATGAAAAAGTCCGCACGCCGACGTTTCCGGGATTTATTGGAAAATTCACCCTGCCGTTCCTGTTGCCGATGCTGTTGGCGGTGTGGGTGATTTTCTTTCGCGATTGATTTGAAACATTTTCTTTGCGCGCCGCGCCGGTTTGCGGGAAAATAGGACTGTTCCATTTAATATCGGAGTGCGCACACTTTACAACATTCTGTTCACGATATTTTTCGTGCTGACCACGCCGTATTATTTCCTGCGGATGTGGCGTCGGGGCGACTGGCAGCCCGGCTTTCTGGAACGCTTCGGCTATTACAACCGGAACCTCAAACAGGCGCTGACCAACCGGCAGGTGCTCTGGCTCCATGCCGTCAGTGTCGGCGAGGTCAATCTTTGCACGCAGCTCATCCGTGCCCTTCAGCCGCGCGTGCCCAACATGAAAATTGTGGTGTCGACCACGACCACGACCGGCATGGCCGAATTGCGCCGGCATTTGCCTGAGCACATCAGCAAAATTTACTATCCGATTGACGGGCGGCGATCCGTCATCCGCGCGTTTAGCACCATGCACCCCGTGGCCATAGTGCTGTTTGAGGCGGAAATCTGGCCGAACTTTCTGTGGCGTGCGAGTGATCTGCGCATTCCCTTGTTTTTGGCCAATGCCCGGTTGTCCGACCGCTCCTATCGCGGTTACCAGCGGTTCGAGTCAATATTTCGCCCGCTCTTCGCCTTGTTTATGGGCGTCAGCGCGCAAAATGATGCCGACGCCGAACGGTTGCGAAAAATCGGGTGCCGGCCTGAGGCCATCCGGGTCGTGGGCAATTTGAAATTTGACGCGGCCAAAATTGACGGCCATCGCCGGCTCGACGTGCCGTCGTTGTTGCGGCAGATCGGTGTGGCGCCCGACGCGCCGATCCTGGTGGGCGGCAGCACCCACGCGGGCGAGGAACTGGCCCTGGCGGACATCGCGCGGCGGCTGCGCGGGCTGTTTCCCAAGCTGTTTCTCGTGCTGGTGCCCCGGCATTTTGAGCGGTGCCGTGAGGTGGGACGGCAGTTGCAAGAGCGGGGAATTAAATTTGCTTATCGCAATGAAATCCGCGCCAGTTCTCGATTTCACGAGGGGCAGGTCGAATGTCTGCTCGTCAACACGACCGGCGAGTTGCGTTTCTTCTATGAACATGCGACACTAGTATTCGTTGGCAAGAGTCTCACGGCGGTTGGCGGGCAGAACCCAATTGAGCCGGGGGCGGCGGGCAAGGCCATGGTATTCGGGCCGAACATGCAAAATTTCACAGACATTGCGCGGAATTTCGTCGCCCAGAACGCGGCCGTCCAGGTGGACAGCGTGACCGCCTTGGAAACCACGATTGCGGAATTGCTTGCGGATGAAAACCGGCGCGAGGAATTGCGGCGCAATGCGATCCGGGTGGTCCGGGAAAATCTGGGAGCGGTGGGCCGGACGGTGGATATGATTTTAAAAAATCTGGAGGGCCGTGGGATTTACATTGTGCCGGAAAAATGATTTTAGCATGACGTTTCCCCGCTTGACGAAACGGAACGGGTGTTTCCCTGTTTACGTCCGCCTTGGTCAATGAATTGGGAGTGTTGAGTGCGTATGTCGAAATTGAAGGTTTGTAAAACCGGGGCGGATTCCACCCCGGGAAGGGTGGCGCGCAGCACCACCACGCCCCGGCAACCCCGGTCGGGGCCGGTCCCCGACGGATCATCCAACGGCACTTCGCCCAATTTGCCGGGCGGCGCCAATCTTCCGGAAATAATCAAGGAACTGGTCCGGCTGTCGCAGGAGCAGGGGCATTTGACCTACAACGACATCAGCGATGCGTTGCCGGACAACGTCACGGAACCGGAGTTGGATGAGATTTTCGGCAAGCTGCGCAGCCTGGAGATTGACATTGTGGACCAGGCGGAGGTGGATCGGGTCAAAACCGCCGAGTCCGAGGAGGACGACACCAGCCGGCTGGATGCGCTCGATGATCCGGTGCGCATGTATCTGAAGCAAATGGGGCAGGTGGCGCTGCTGACGCGTGCCCAGGAGGTCGAAATCTCCAAGCGCATCGAGGCGGCGGAAAACGAGGTCCGCAAGATCATTTACTGTCTCGGTTTTGCCGGCAAGGAACACATTGCCTTGGCGGAAAAACTTCTGGCCGAACCGCCGCGCGAACGTTTCGACCGGGTCATTCTTGACAAAAAGGTGGACAACCGCAACGCGCACCTGCAGGGGCTGCGCAAGCTCACCGCGCGCGTTCACGAAGCCGATCTGGAGGTGGATCATAAATATGCCGCCTGGCGGAACGCCCATGCCGGGGTTCTGCGCCGTCGCGCCCAGACGGTGTTCAAACGGCTCGATCAAAAATTGCGGCTGGCATTTCCCAAATTCTATTACAAACACAAGGTCATTGAGGAGATGGCGCTGGTGGCTGAGAACATTCACGACAAACTGCAATACAGCCTGCACGCCCTGGCGGAAACCGAGGCGCAGCGTGAATCCATCGCGCAACAGCATCTCGTGGAGGCGGAACGGCAGAAAATCAAGGCGCTGGAGGAGTTTGTCCGGATGCCGTGTGCGGATTATCTCAAAACCTTCGACCGGCTGCGCGCCTTTTCCGACCAGGCGTTGCAGGCCAAAACCGAGATGGTGGAGGCCAACCTGCGTCTGGTCATCTCCATCGCCAAAAAATACACCAACCGCGGGCTGTCGTTCCTGGATTTGATCCAGGAGGGCAACATGGGTCTGATGAAGGCCGTCGAAAAATTCGAGTACCGTCGCGGCTACAAATTTTCCACCTACGCGACCTGGTGGATCCGCCAGGCCATCACGCGCAGCATCGCCGATCAGGCGCGCACCATCCGCATTCCGGTGCACATGATCGAAATCATCAACAAGCTGATGCGCTCGCAGAAACGTTTGCTGCAGGATCTTGGCCGCGAGCCGACGCCGGAGGAAATTGCCGAAGACATGCAAATCCCCGTGGAACGCATCCGCGCGGTGTTGAAAATGTCCCAGCAGCCCATTTCCCTCCAATCACCGGTCGGTGACACCGACGATGCCAATTTCGGCGATTTCATCGAGGACAAGGGCGCCGACAATCCCCTCGACATGACCAGCTTCAGTTTGCTGAAGGACCGGCTGGGCGACGTGCTGTGCAGCCTGACCGAGCGTGAGCGGAAGGTGCTGGAATTGCGCTTTGGCATCGGCGACGGCTGCGCGCGCACGCTGGAGGAGGTTGGCCAGCAATTCCGGGTCACGCGCGAACGCATCCGGCAAATCGAGGCCAAGGCGCTTCGCAAAATGCGCCATCCCACCCGCATCCGCCAGTTGCACGGATTTTTGGAAATCGAGGATCTGGACCTCGACTAAATTTCCGTCACGGCACGCTGGGGCGCAGGGTGCCGGGCAGGGACTGAATCACCGCCGTTGCCGGCGACAATCCTTCCGCTTGGGCGGTCAATTTGATTTCACCCGATGCTTTGGTGGATTGCACCAAAACCTGTGCCAGGCCGTTAAAGGCACTGCGCTGCCAATCGGCGGGTTCCGGGGTTGAAGGAGTATCCAGTTCGACTCCCAGATTGATGCCGCCGCCGCCGTAACGGTTCACCACCGCCACGACGATGGTATTCTCGCCCGGATGCAAAACCGGTTTCACGTCAAATGTGGGCGTAGCCTGCCAGTCATGCGACTCGCCCACTTTCTGGCCGTTCACATAAATCCAGCCGTCGTCATCAATCCGGCCGAAATGCAATTGAACCGCCGGCGCGGCCAGTTCCTCCTGGGTCACGGTGATTTTCGCGCGGAACACGGCCTGTTCGTTCTCCTTCAACGGGCCGCTCTCGGATTGGGGATTGGCGGAAGCCCAGCTTGAATCGTCAAAGTCCGGTTTCAATTCCGGCAAATTTTCGTTGCGCACGTCCGGCAACAATTTCCAGTGCCAGCCATCGTTCAAGCCGGTGGCGTGAACGGGCGGCCGCGTGAGATACACGTCCGGCTCGTGGCAGCTGGGGTCGCCGTTGCCCACGCCCAGAATCCGGCCCGGGCCGTCCACGGCAAAATGAATCAGATTTGAGGCGACCGGCACGACGCGCCCTTCGGAGTCGGTCACGGAGACGGTGACGGCGCTGACGTCCTCGCCATCGGCGCTGAGGTTTGAGCGATCGGGCGTCAATTGAACGGCGGCGGGTGCGCCGGTGGTTTCCACCTTCGTTTCCGCAATCACTTTGCCGTCCGTGTAACCTTTGGCTGAGAGCGTGCCGGGCGCGTAGGGGACCTGCCATTCCAGGTGTGAATCTTTTTTCACCGTTTTCCGGCCGAGACTTTGGCCGTTCAAAAACAATTCCACTTCCTTGCAATTGCTGTAGCACCACACGTCAATGTTCCTGCCTTCCCGGCCGGGCCAGTTCCAGTGCGGCAGCAGATGCAGCACCGGTTTGTCCGTCCACCAGGCCTGATAATAATAATAGTTGTCCTTGGGAAACCCGCACATGTCCATGATGCCGAAGTGCGAATTGATGCAGGGCCACCAATAGGGCGTCGGTTCCCCGCGATAATCAAATCCCGTCCAGGCAAAACCGCCGGACGACCAGGGCCGGGCGTCATAAAAGGACCACCATTCTTCCGCGGTCGAAGTCCAGGTAGGGGGAGTGGGCACACCGGTGAGCGGGACAAGGTCGTAGGCGCTTACGTAACCTTTGGCGGTGTCATTGGTGTAGATGCCGCGGGTCGACACCGTGCTGGCGGTTTCGGTTCCCAGATATTTCGAGTCCAGATGTTTGGCGTGATAATCGTCCATGCTGCCCAGGTTGTAATTGAAGCCTTTGACGTCGAGGACGGTGATGAAGCCCGAGTCGCCGTACGAGCTGTTGATGGCCGCGGTGCATTCGCGGGTGGGGTCCAGATCGTGCGCGAGGTTCTGCATGGTTTGAATGACCGCCGCCCCCTGCGCCGTCCCCTGGGCGTTCCATTCTTCATTTCCCAGCGACCAGGCAAAAACGCTCGGGTGATTCCGGTCCCGCTGGATTTGGTCCTGCAGGCGCGCCAGATTGGCCGGGTCGCTGCCGACCAGGCGATTTTCGTCCAAGACCAGCAGGCCGAGCCGGTCGCAGGCGTCGAGCAATTCCGGCGTGGGCGCATTGTGCGAGGTGCGATCCGCGTTGCAGCCCATCTCCTTCAATTTCTTCACGCGAAAATATTGCAACGCGTCCGGCACTGCCACCCCGACGCCCGCCATGTCCTGGTGATTGCAGGTGCCCTTGATCTGGTAGGGCTGTCCGTTCAGTAAAAATCCTTTTTGCGGATCAAAAGCGACGGTGCGGATGCCAAATTCGGTTTCCTGCCGGTCCACCACCTGCCCGCTGCTTTCAACGGTGGTGACCAGCTTGTAGAGTTGGGGGGATTCCGGCGACCACAGGATGGGCGTGCTGATCGGCCTGGTTTGTTCGAGGTCGAGCCTGGCTGTCGCCTCGATTTGCCCGGCCTGGCGCAGCGTGGCGACGATGTCGCCGTGGGGATCAATGATGCTGTATTTCACTTCGACCTGGGCCGGCGTGGCCTGGGCGTTGGCGAGCCGGGTTTGAATGTGAATTTCCGCCGGCCCTTCCGGCACGTTGTTTTTGAACCGGCTGAAAACAAAAATGCCATCAGGCGCAATGGCCACCGGGCTGGCTTTCACCAGCCATACATGCCGGTAAATGCCGGCCCCTTCGTAAAACCAGCCCTCGAAATCCGAAGCGTCCACTTTCACGGCGACGACATTGGTGCCGCCATAATTGGCCACATCGGTGATGTCATCGCGGAACCGGCTGTAGCCGCTGTCATGATGGCCGATGAACCAGCCGTTCACAAAGACGTCGCAATTGCGATACACGCCGTCGAACTCCAGCGACAATCGTTTGCCGGCATCGGCTTTCGGCAATTCAAACGTGCGCCGGTACCACGCGACGCTGTTGGCGGGAAAACCAGAGCCCAGGGCTTTGTAGCCGTGCGAGCCATCGGCGTTCTGGGCAAACGGCAGTTCAATGGCCCAATCATGGGGCAGATTGACCGTGCGCCAGCTTGCATCACTGAAGGCGGAACTGGCGGGGCCGTTGCCGTTGGCGGCCTTGGACAGGTTTTGGCCGATGCCCCATTCGTTGCCCAGATGAAATTTCCAGCCGGAATCCATCAACAACCGTTCGCGGGGCGACTGGCTGTCGGCGGCGGACAAATTCAGACCCGCGGTGGCGAGCAGAAAGGGGATTACGAGCAGAAAGCGGGCGGATGTGGTTTTCATTGGGCGTAGATTAGCTGGTTTTGACTGGGATGGCAACAGACTGCGCGGTTGAAAGCCGTTCAGATGGACGATGGCTTGATGATTTCTCATGGTTAACTGTAAAGCGCCGCCCGCCGGCAAATCCGACAATAAATCAAAAAATCTTCGGTTAGGATGGGAAATCCGAGGGTGGGGACGGAATCCGGGCCGGGCTGAAGCCGTTTGCATGACCCGCGCTCCGTCAGATTCGGAGGCCACCCAGATGGAGTTTTAACAGGCCCACTTCCAGCGCCAGCGCTTCCTGCACATTCGTATGCAGCAGGCGTTGCGTCTGTTCCAGGGTTTGCAAATTGTCCAACGCCTGGCGCGGTGTGATTTTTTTGGCGACGGATTCCGCGCCGGCCAGTTGCGGGAAATTCAGCAGTTCACCGCCGACGGCCAGGGTGTGCAGCCAGACATCCCGGAGCCACCATTGCACGAGCAAAAGCAGGTCCGCGCGTTGCCGGCGGTATTCCGCCTCGATGGCCGCCGCCAGTTCGTCCTCCCATCGTTCGCGCAAATCCTTTTCCACGTCGTCATGGCGCTGCAGCGGCGAACGCGCCGTGAGCGCTTCGTCCACCTGCGCGCGGATTTCGCCAAGTTTTTGGAGCAGGACGTCGAGCAGACGGTAGCGGCCCATCAGGCTCTTTTGTTCGGCCGCCGCCAGGGCGCCGAACCGGGCCAGCCATTCCGCCTGCGCGTCATCGAGCATCCGGGCTCCTTCGGCGGAGAAATTGAGGCGCAGGCAGCGCGACAAAATCGTCTCCAAAATCCGCTGCGGTTCGGTGGAGAGCAGAATCAACACGGTTCTGGCGGGCGGCTCTTCGAGCGTTTTCAGAAAGGCGTTCGCTGCCTGCGTGTTTAAGCGGTCCGCGGCGGCGATGATGGCGACCTTGTATCCGGCCTCGGTCGGTTTGAGTTGAATTTCGCGCATCAACTCGCGCATTTGCTCCACGGTAACGACCCGCGACCTGGATTCCGGCCGGGCCCAATGCACGTCCGGATACGATTCATTGTCAATTTTCCGGCAGCTCAAACATTCGTCGCAACAATCGGTCGTGACGCCGCCGGTTTTGACCGGCTGCAGGCAATTCAACGTCTTGGCCAGGGTGCGGGCGAGCGTTTCGAGTTCCTCCAGTTGGTGACCGGTGAAGAGGTAGGCATGGCCGAGCCGTCCGCGGGCGAGCGAGCGTTGAAGCAATTGCACGCCCTGCGTTTGCCTGGGGAAATTTTTAAACGCCATGCTGCCGGATTTATTGGCTGAGTTTGGGGTCACCCGCAAGTCCCTTTGGGAGATCATTGCGATTGACGATCCAGGGATCGTTCAGCATTTCGGTGACGTTCGTGTTTCGGGCCAGGCTCCATTTTGCGTTCCAGCTCATGAAGAACACGGTTTGCGGGAAATTGGTCTGCACCCCATGAAGGAACCGGAGGTAATCATAATCGCCCGGCGGATTTTCCGGCCCCTGCGGTCCGTATTCCGTAAAACCAAACGGTTTGGGCAGCTGGGCGACCTCGGCGTATCCCAGAATGTGGTTGGTGTCCACCAAATCGGTGTAGGCGTCGAGACCGGCCAGATCCACATAACGGTCGCCGGGATAATATACCACCGTGTTGGTCCCGTAATTCGGGGCATAGACCCACAGCAGATTGTTCAGGTGTTTGGTCCTGGTGAAATAGAACAAACATCTGGCGCCAGAGTTTTTTGAACGTCTCCGGGTCCTTGCCGTCCCACCAGAACCAGTTTCCGTTCATTTCATGGAACGGCCGCCACAAAACCACCACGCCGCGGTTTTGGAGTTCCTGCAGGCCTGCCGCCACCTGGTCGAGTTCCTGCATCCAGCGGGCGTGCGCTTCCGTGCCGGGTGCCAGCAGGGTGTTGAGGTCAACGTCCCGGTCACGCAACCCGCTAAACGCGTCGTTGGTTGCCCGGGCGGGGTTGTAAAGATGCGTACTGATGGTCACCAATCCGCCGGCCTTCCAATACTCGATGGCCGCCCGGTTCGGCGTTTCCGTGTTGATGCCCCCGCCACCGGCGTAGTCCACGCCCAGAATGGCCGGCCAATGCCCGGTCTGGTAGTGAACATTGGCCAGCAGGTTCAGATTCGCCGTGTCTCCAAAATTGGAAAACTGGCCGGACAACAGACGTTTATCCGGTTTTGTTTCGAGGCTTTGGATGTACTTGAGAACCGTCCTGGTCCGGAGATTGGAATGGGAATTGGCCGGGTCCAGCGGCGTGCGACAACCGGAAACCAGCATTCCGGCGAGCAACAGGCAACAAATGTTCTTCATAGTAGTTTTTGCCAAAGTCAGAAATGAGCGCAAACGATGCCTCGGAAAAGGCGCTGAAACCAGACAAAAAACATCACCTTCCCGAATGCTCGCTCTGGTCAGGTAATTGCGTCCGGTGAAAATCTGGCGCAAAAATCTTTCAGCGCCACCGACAGTGTTGATTTCAAAACCGACTCCGGCAGCAGAAATGGCTTTTCGGTGATGGTGATTTCGGCGTTTCCCGTCGTCAACACGAAGCTCCCGGCCAGTTTCCCCATGAAATTACCGGTAAAATTGCCACGGAGGTCACCATTCGGTTTAAAGGCATAATGGCCGGTTACCTTGGGCTGCTCCGGATTGGGATGGCAGAAGTTGCCGGCCAGTTCGTCGCCGTTGATCTGGACGTCATGCTGTCTGGCCAACGCTTGAAGTTCGGGAAAGGTTGGGGGCTTTCCCAGTTGCTGGGTCACGCTGAAGGGCATCTTGCCAGGCAGGATGCCAAAGGTTACGAACCCAAACAACAAAAGTTAAAGGCGGTGCACCCGGTGCGAAGGTTGTTTTCCGCCTTCAGCGTTTGTCAGGATTCCCATCCCTCCGGCGGCCAGGCTGGCTGGATTGGAATCGGGAAGAACGCAGGGTGGCCTCAAGCTGGCGAAGGTCTTTGGGCAATTCGGCCGTCCAGGTCATGCGCCGCCCCGGCTGTTCCGGGTGTTCGAGGCTGAGGACTTCGGCATGTAACGCTTGACGCGGGAAATCGATGGTCGCGTCGCCGGGGTCGGGTCCGCGACAGGCCGGGTTATAGGTGCGGTCACCAATCAAAGGATGTCCGGCATGGGCGGCCTGGGCGCGGATCTGGTGTTTTCGGCCGGTCTCCAGCCGGAGCCGCAGTTTGCTGACGAACCCTTTGCCGCCGGCGAGCGGATACTCCGTGATGACTTCGTAATGGGTGATGGCCTCGCGGACTTCGGCGCCCGGATCCGGGCGTTGCGTTTCCGAAAGCACATGCTGGCGCAGTTCGTCCCGGCTCAATTGCAGCCGTTGCCGCCAGGTGCCGGCGGGCGGGTGCGGACGCCCTTCCACGTAGGCCACATATTCCCGCTTCATGGAGTGCGTCTTTAATTGCTCGATCAAGTGATGCCGTGCGGCGGGGTTGGTGGCCAGGCAAAAAACGCCGCTGGTGTATTGGTCAAGGCGATGAACCGGCAAAGGTTGCAGCCGGCGATAGACGGCGGGCAATGACTTGCCGGCGACGCCGCGGTCCCGGGCCTTCAGTTTTCCGGCCAGGAAATCGGCGAGGATGCTGAGCGCGGAAAGATCGCAATTCGCCGCCGGCACGGAGATGAGGCCGGGCCCCTTGTTGACAATGGCCAGGGCGGAATCCAGGTAAAGCAAGGAAACGCGCGGATGAATCTGCCAGCCGGAACCGCACGCCAGGGTGGTGGTCTGACGATCGCGCAGTTCCAGGTCATCGCCCGGGTCCGGGATGGCCTGATGAGGTTTGCGGATGATGACGCCGTTGACGCTGACCCGTCCCGCCAATATCCATTGTTTGGCGCGGGTCTTCGGCGTCTGGGGATGCTTCCGCAGCAACCAATCCAACACGGGGCTGACCTGGGGCGGATTCATGGTGATGCCGGGTGGAATTTTACGCCGGTTGTTGCTGCGTCAGGCAGTGCAGCGAGCCGAAACCGAGCACGAGGTCAACGGCATGAATACCCACCACCGGACGGTCCTTGAACAACTCGCCCAGCGTGCCGAGCGCCACCCGGTCGTTCGGATCGTTGAACGTGGGGACGATGACGCCGGCGTTGCAAATATAAAAATTTGCGTAGCTCGCGGGCAGGCGATAGCCGTCATAAAAAATTGGCGCGGGCATGGGCAGCGGCACCACTTCGGGTTTTGAGCCGTCTTCGAGCCGGAATTCCCGCACACGTTCCCAGTTTTCGGCAAGCGGCCGGTAATTGATGTCGCGCCGGTTGGTTTCCCGGATGAGCACGAGCGTTTTGGAATTTACGAAGCGGCAGATGTCGTCAATGTGCCCGTGCGTGTCGTCACCGACCGGTCCGTTGAGCAGCCAGAGGATGTTTTTGACGCCGAGATGGTTTCTGAACGTCTCGTCGTATTGCGCCTTGGTCAGGCCGGGATTCCGCACCTGGATTTTCGGGTGCAGATAGCATTCCTCGGTGGTGAGCAATGTGCCGCGACCGTTGACTTCGATGCCGCCGCCTTCGATGACAAAATTTCTTCCGTTGAACTGCGCGTTGAACAGCGGTTGCTTCAACCGCCGGGCGGCTGTCTCCGGGACACGGGTGTCCTTTTTCCAGTCATCATATTTCGCCCAGGCGTTGAAGTGGAAATGCACGATCGCGGTTTCTGATTTTGGACTTTGGCCTTTGGACTTTGACCTCCGCTTCACGAAGATCGGTCCGCTGTCGCGGGTCCAGCCGCGATTGGTCGGGTGCACGATAAATTCGACCTGGTTCAGATCGCAGCCGGCGCGTTTCAAATAGCTGGCGGCCAGTTTTTGTTCGGCGGGGTTCCGGACCAGCAGCCGCACGATTTCGCCCGGTGAAATTTTTCGCACCATCTCGCCATAAACCCAGCGGATGGTGTCGAGTTTGTTCGGCCAATCGGTTTCATTGTGCGGCCAGCCGAGCCAGGTGGCTTCATGCCTTTCCCATTCCGCCGGCATCGCATATCCGATTCCGGCAGCGGCTGATGAGTTCGCAGATTGCGGGTTCGCCATAATAGCGCACAGAGCATAACCGTTCCGTTGTGCCGGGGAAATCTCGAAACGAAGCCCATTTACCGGGGAAATAACGTCCAGTCTGGAATTACTCAACTCTTCAACCATTACTATCGGCCACGTTTTGGATTAGTTCAAATAAAAAATGTTTAAAAAAGTGAAGGTGGTTTGATGAAAAATCCCGCGAAATGGACGAAGCTGAACTAGGAACAGCGATTGCTAACAACGTTCTCACGCTTATGAAGATGAGACTAAATCGAACCAAAAGTTGGACGGCTGTGGCCCGCACGATTTTCGTGGGGTTGTTGGTGTTTCCGTTTGCGTATCCTGTCATTTTTCAAACCCCGGTCCAGGCTTCCGAGCTGGTGGTCATCCGGCTGCCGGCCGGCGTGACGGGCGCCGTGATCCAACGGGCCTTGGACGCCCTGCCGGAGCGTGGCGGCGAAGTGGTGTTGGCACCCGGGGCTTTTGAGATTCGTCAGCCGATTGTGTTGCAGCGTGACCATCAAGTGTTGCGTGGCTCCGGGAGGACAACGGTTCTCCGGTTGGCGGATGGGGCCGATTGCCCGGTCATCATCATGGGGGAGCCGGTCAATAGTCCCGGACAAACCGTCCGTTACCTGCGCGTCAGCGGTCTTTCCATCGATGGAAATCGCGCTCACCAGGATCGTGAACTCTGGCGGTTGAACGGAGAAGGCTCGGAGATCCACAATAACGGAATCACGGTGCAGGGTGTGAGCGATTCAACGGTGGAAGAGGTGACCTGTGCGCGTTGCCGTTCGGGGGGCCTGGTAACCACGCTGGGGGTGCGGCGGTTGACGGTGCGGGATTTGACCGCGTTCGACAATGAGTTCGACGGCCTCGCCTGCTATCGTACGGAGGACTGCCTGTTCACCGAACTTTATCTCCATGACAATCCCGGGGCCGGCATATCACTTGACCTGGCTTTCAACCACAATGTCGTCAGCAACGCAGTGCTGGTGGCCAACGACCTCGGCATCTTCATGCGGGCCAGTTGCAACGATCATTTTTCCAACATTTCCATCCACAACAGCCGCCACTACGGAGTTTTCATGGCGCATACCGAACGGCAAACCTTGCGGGGCTGGCAGCCGACCCCCCGGACCGAATGCGTGCACAACGCCTTCACCAACCTGATTGCCAGCAATTGCGGCAGCGCCGCCTTCCGGGTCAACAACACCACCTGCACCAATAATGTCATCATCGGCGCCCAATTCCATGATGACCTCCACGGCGGACTTTCACTGGCCCGGCCGGATCTCGTGACCGTGCAATAGCTGGCTGCTTCCAGCCATTCCAACCCCTTCCGGCTTCCGCTCTTCCCGCGGTGTGCCGGAGTTGGACGCAATTAAAGTTTGTCATCGGCGCCAGGGTTTGTATCGTAAGCGGCACAAAATTTATCTGAATTATGGCAAGAACTGAACGCGCCCACGTCCGCTCCCGGGAAGACATCTCCGAAATGCCGGAATGGCTGAAGGAAAAGGAATGCCCGCACAAAAAGAAATACATGGCGGGCAAACGCATCCACCCCAAGAACCTGAACGGCCGCGAAAAACTCACCTACATCATTGACGAGGTGTTCCTCGCCTATAATTCCGCCCGGCTCAAGGAAGCCTGCCAGCTTTTCGCCGACCGCATGCTCGCGCCCGATGTGACCATCGGCATGAGCATTTCCGGCGCGCTCACCCCCGCCGGCCTCGGCTGTTCCAGCATCATTCCCCTCATCAAGGCGGGCTTCGTGGATTGGATCGTCTCCACCGGCGCCAACCTGTATCACGATCTCCACTTCGCGCTGAATTATCCGGTGCACAGCGGCAGCTTCAAATTCGACGACACCGACCTGCGCGACAACGACCTCGTCCGGATCTATGACGTCGTCATTCCTTATTCCGACGGCCTGATGGCCACGGACGATTTGCTGCGAGAAATGTTCTGCCAGCCGGAATTTCAAAAGGAAATGGGCACTGCGGAACTGCACCATCTCATCGGCAAATACGCCGCCGAGTGGGAGCGCAAGAACGGCCTGAAGGACGTTTCCGTCATGGCCGCCGCCTATCGCGCCGGCGTGCCGTGCTACACCAGCTCGCCCGGCGATTCAACCATCGGCATGAACGTCGCGGGGGTCGAACTGCGCGGCAGCAAACTTCGCATGAACCCGTCCATCGACGTGAATGAGACCACGGGCATTGTCCTCGCCGCCAAACGTGCGGGCGGACGCAGCGGCGTGGTCCTCTGGGGCGGTGGCAGTCCGAAAAATTTCACGCTCCAGACCGAGCCGCAAATCCAGGAGGTGCTCCGCATCAAGGAATTCGGCCAGGACTTTTTCATCCAGGTCACCGACGCGCGGCCCGACACCGGCGGTCTTTCCGGCGCCACGCCGAGCGAGGCCGTGAGCTGGGGCAAGGTGGACCCGACCAAGCTGCCCGACGCTGTGGTCTGTTACACGGACACCACCATTGCGATGCCGCTGTTGACGCATTACGCGCTGGCGAAGCACAAGCCGCGCAAGCTGAAACGTCTTTACGATCAGCTCCCAAAAATCATGAAGGCCCTGACGAAGGAATATTTCCTGCACAACAAGGTAAAGATGATTGACGGCAGCCAGCCGGTGCTGGACTAAAACGGATTCAGCTGTCTCTCTGCTGGATGGCCGGGATGATCCCGGCCCGTTTTTTCTTGTCTCGCTGAAGCAAACCCATTAAAGCCGCGTCTGCCGATTACGTTTATGACCAAGAAACAGCTCCAGTCGCTTGCGAAGCAGCACGGAACGCCGCTGGTCATCATTGACCACGACATCCTCCGCAAAAATTACGCCGAATTCCGCCGGCACCTGCCCAAGGTGCAATGCTATTTCGCCGTCAAGGCCAACGCCGAGCCGGCCATCATCCGCACCTTCTACAAGGTGGGGGCCAGCTTCGACGTCGCGTCGCTGCCGGAGTTCATGCTGGTTTATGACAACGTCAAGCATCTGCCGGCAAAACGGCAGCAGGATTTCATCTGGGACAAAATCATCTACGCCAATCCGACCAAACCGAAGGAAACGTTGCTGGCGCTCGACCGGTACAAGCCGCTCGTGACCTACGACAACCTGAACGAACTGAAAAAAATCCGGCAGTACGCTCCGCACGCCGGCGTGGTGCTGCGATTGCGGGTGGACAACACCGGCTCGCAGTGCGAGCTGTCGTCCAAATTCGGTTGCGCGCCCGGTGAAGCGGTGGACCTGATCCGGGCCGCCTTCAAACTGGGGCTGGTCGTCGAGGGCTTGAGCTTCCATGTCGGCAGCCAGTGCACGAATTTTCAAAATTTTGTGCAGGCGCTCAACACCGCCGCCGCGGTGATGCGGGAATCCAAATCCCGCGGCCATGAAATCAAGATCCTCGACATCGGCGGCGGCTTTCCCGCGCCCTATAACCGGCACGTCCGGCCGTTCCGCGAACTGACGCGTGTCATCAACGCCGAGATTGACCGGTTGTTCGCTCCCGACATCCAGATTCTGGCCGAGCCGGGACGGTTTCTGGTGGCGACGGCGGCGACCTCCGTGGCGCGCATCATCGGCAAGGCCGTGCGCGATGGAAAACGGTGCTATTACATCGATGACAGCGTCTATCACACGTTCAGCGGCATCATTTTCGATCATTGCCAGTATCACCTGAAGGCGTTCCGGAAGGGGAAAACGGAAATTTGTGCCGTGTTCGGCCAGACCTGCGACGGGCTGGATGTCATCTCCCAATCCGAGCAGTTGCCGGACCTGGAAATCGAGGACCTGGTTTACGCGGAAAACATCGGCGCCTACAGCAATGCTTCGGCGACCCAATTCAACGGCTTTTTGCCCGCGAAAGTCATCCACATCAATGAATGACCCGTTGCGCTTGAATTCCCAACGGATTCATACCATGCTCGATGGGCCGGCAGTAAAATATGAAACCAAATGATTTCTCCGACGCGCGGGTGCTGGTCACCGGCGGCGCGGGCTTCATTGGCAGCGCGCTGGTCTGGGCGCTGAACCGCCGCGGCTGCGAACACATCGTGGTTTGCGACCGCCTTGGCCAGGACGAAAAATGGCGCAATCTCACGCCGTTGCGCTTCGCCAATTATGTCGAGGCCGACGAATTGCTCCCCCGACTGCAAAACGGCGGCCTGGGAAAATTTGATTTCGTGCTGCATCTGGGCGCCTGCTCAGCCACCACCGAGCGCGACGCGGGTTATCTGGTCCGCAATAATTACGAATTCACCAAGGATCTGGCGGCGTGGGCGCTCGGCCAGAAGACACGTTTTGTCTATGCCTCTTCCGCCGCGACCTACGGTGACGGTGCGGCGGGCATGGAAGACGATGATTCCAAACTCAACGCCCTGCGCCCGCTGAACATGTACGGCTACTCGAAGCACCTGTTCGATTTGCACGCCCGGCGCGCCGGATTCTTAAACCGCATCGTCGGGCTGAAGTATTTCAATGTTTTTGGCCCGAACGAGGATCACAAGGGCGACATGCGCTCGGTCGTCCATAAAAGTTTTGCGCAGGTGCAAACGGAAGGGGTCATCCGGCTGTTCAAAAGCTATCGCCCGGATTACCGCGATGGCGAGCAGAAGCGCGATTTTCTTTATGTGAAAGACGCCGTCGCCATGACGCTGCACCTGGCCGCCAGCGAAAAGGCGAACGGCCTGTTTAACATCGGCAGCGGTGCGGCGCGGACGTGGCTGGATCTGGCGCGGGCGGTTTTTACCGCCTTGAAGCGCGAACCGAAAATCGAATTCATCGAGATGCACGGGAACATTCGTGATAAATACCAGTATTTCACGGAGGCGAACCTGGCGCGGTTGCGCGCCGCCGGCTACACTGCGCCCGTGACCCCGCTTGAAGATGCCGTGGGCGATTACGTCCGCAATTATCTGGTGCCGGACAAACGGCTGGACTCAGGCATGTAACGGCGGTCGGCGACCGTTGCATGATTTCTTGTAGAAACCAATTGTCTGGCTGTGTCTGGATTTAAGGAACGCGGGCGGCTCGTCCGCGTGTTTCATCTGCAAATTGCCCGTCCTTGTTTATTGAGCAGGAGACGACGTGAGAAGTCTATGATCAAACGAGTCTCGTAACCTCGACTCCTACAAGAATGGTGGTGCGGGTGTTGGTGTATTGAATAAGGAAGGCGAGAACGCAGGAACTCGTTCTTCTGATTTCATGTATTCCCAGCATCATTGGCAGGCGTTTACGGTCAGCCGGCCAATTTCAACCCGCAAACAATTGCCGACTTTGCTTGTAACTTTGGCTGTTTTTTGCCTAAGTAACGGATAAGTCCTGTTGACCATATGGAACCCATTCCACCCACCGTTGAAGCGCCGTCCATCGAACCGCCGGCACCCACGATGTCGCTGGCCGGGAGGTTTTTGGGTGTTGATGGAATCGTTGCTTATTGCCATCGGGCTGGGACAGTGGGCCTTATGAAACTCACCCGACAATTTTGATTTTACGGAACGAATTCACGTCGCCAGTGTCTTTTTAATGACAAATATCATGGCCAAATCCAAAAAACGCCGGAAGCTCATCATTTTCGCGGTCATCGGGCTGGTGCTGGTCGCGTTGGTGCTGCTGGCCGTCTTCAAAAAACGCCAACCGGCCATTACCGTCCAGACGGAAAAGGTCTCGCTCCACAGCCTTACCAACATCGTCATTGCCAATGGCAAGATTCAGCCCGTCATCCAGGTCACCATCAGCCCCGAGGTCAGCGGCGAAATCATCGATTTGCCGGTCAAGGAAGGGCAGCAGGTCAAAAAAGGTGATTTGCTGGTGAAGATCAACCCGGACATTTACACGGCCGCGCTCAACCAGGCGAAGGCGGGTTACGAATCCTCGCTTGCCGCCAGGGATTCGGCCACGGCAAACCTGGAAAAAGCCGAGGCGGACTATGACCGCAACCTGGAGTTGTTCAACCGCAAGCTGCTTTCCGCATCGGATTTCATCGGTTTCAAATCCGCCCGGAATGTGGCCAAGGCACAACTCGACAGTGCCGATGACCAAGTGAACGTCGCCAAGGCGCTCGAGGATAGTGCCGAGGATTCGCTGAACAAAACGACGATTATTTCGCCGCTCAACGGCACCATCAGCAAATTGAACTCGCAGCTCGGCGAGCGGGTTCTGGGCACCGCGCAATTTGCCGGGACTGAAATCCTGGTCATCTCGGATTTGAACCAGATGGAGGCGCAGGTGGACGTGGGCGAAATGGATGTGGTGGGTATTACTCCCGGCCAGAAGGCACGCCTGGAGGTGGACGCCTTCAAGGATCGCAAATTCAACGGCGTGGTGACAGATGTCGCCAGTTCCTCGAAGGACAGCAACCTGCCGGCCGGCAATTCCGGCGGCAACGGCCAGTCGCAGGAGGCAACCAAGTTTCAAGTGCGCATCCGGTTAAGTGACAAGGAAGACTTCCGGCCCGGCATGTCCGTCAGCGCCGACATTGAAACCAGTTATCGCACCAATGTGCTCACCGTCCCGCTCGCCAGCGTCACCACCCGCCCGGTTACGCCAAAGAAAATGGATCCACCCAAAACCGGCGGAACCAATTCCACCGCTTCCACGAATGTCACCGCCGCAGCGGGCACCAATGGCGCGGCGGGTACGAACGTTGTTGCGTCGGTCTCGAAAGACAAGGAATCGGCCAAGCCGATGGACGTGGTGTTTGTGGTGAAGGGTGACCACGTGGAAGTCGTGCCGGTGAAAATCGGCATCTGCGACGACAATTACTGGGAAATCACCGACGGCCTCACCAACGGCGAGGAAGTCATCTCCGGCGGGTACCGCGCCATCAGCCGCGATCTCCAGGATGGCTCGAAGATTCACAAGGGCGCTCCGGCGGCCGAGGTGTCGGGAAACTAACCGTGGCACTCATCCGGTTCCAGAACATTTCGCGGCGCTACCAGATGAGCGCGGAAACCGTCCACGCGCTGCGCGACGTGTCGCTCGAAATCCAGCGCGGCGAATACGTCGCCATCATGGGTCCGTCCGGTTCGGGCAAATCCACCTTGATGAATCTCATCGGCTGTCTCGATACCCCGACCTCCGGCGGTTACGAACTCAACGGCGCCCAGGTCAGCGAGATGGACGACAACCAGCTGGCGGAAATCCGCAACCGCGAGATCGGTTTTGTGTTCCAGACCTTCAATCTGCTGGCGCGCTCGAACGCGCTGCACAACGTCGAGCTGCCCCTCATTTACGCCGGCGTCCCGGCGGCGGAGCGCCGTCAGATCGCGCTCGATGCGCTCGCCCAGGTTGGCCTGTCCGATCGCATTCATCACAAACCCAACGAACTTTCCGGCGGCCAGCGCCAGCGCGTCGCCGTCGCCCGCGCGCTTGTCAACAAACCTTCCATCCTGCTGGCTGACGAACCGACCGGCAACCTCGACTCCAAGACCGGCGCGGAAATCATGGCCTTGTTCGATGATCTTTCACGCAAAGGCAACACCATCATCATCGTCACGCACGAGGAGGACATTGCCCGGCAGGCGCGCCGCATCCTCCGCATCCGCGACGGCCTGATCGCCAGCGACGAGAAACCGGTGAAATGAACATCCAACAACCAACATCGAACGCCGAACATCCAACGAACTCAGGCCCAACCACCACGCATTGGGCATTGGATGTTGGATGTTGGATGTTCGATGTTTTCCTCGGATGAAATTTCTCAGCGAAATTCACGAGGGCCTGGGCATTTCGTGGGATGCCATCCGCGCGAATAAAATGCGCTCGATGCTCGCCACCCTCGGCATCGTCATCGGCATCCTCACCGTCACCCTCATGGGCGCGACCATTCATGGATTGGACCAGGCGTTCATGAAAAGCATCTCGGCACTGGGCGCGGATGTGTTTTATGTTTCGCGCAGTTCCTGGTGGAGCAACGATTCCTACGACAACTGGATTAAACTCCAGCGGCGGCGCCCGCCCATCCGGCTCCCGGAGGCCGAGGCGTTGTCCCGGCAACTGGCCCTGGCCGCCGCCGTGGCGCCCGAGGTCGACGACTTTGAAGCGGTGAAATACCGGACGCGCAGCGCCAACCTCGTTCAAATCATCGGCACCACCGAGGCTTATCTGGAAACCAGCGGTGTGACCGTGGCCCGGGGACGGTTTTTGACCGCCGCGGATGCCGAGGGCGGACAGCCGGTCTGCGTCATCGGCAGCGATGTCGCCACCAACCTTTTTCGCGGAGAACCGCCCATCGGGGCGCGGATCAAGGTCAGTGACCAGTCCTTTGAGGTCATTGGCGTGCTCGATAAACAGGGGTCCATCCTCGGTTGGAGCCTGGACAACCGGGTGATTATTCCCATCCGGGAATTTTTGGCGGACATCTGGAACGCACCCAGCATTGACCAGATCAACATCAAGGCCGGCGGGCTGGCGCAACTGGACGAGGCCCGGGAGGAATTGCGCCAGGCCATGCGCCACGTCCGCCACCTGAAGCCCGATGAACTGGACAACTTTGCCATCAACCAGCAGGACCAGTTCGTGGACATGTTCCACCGCGAAACCCGCACCATTGCCATCATCGGTATGTGCGTCACCAGCCTGGCGCTGTTCGTTGGCGGCATCGGCATCATGAACATCATGTTCGTCTCGGTGGTCGAGCGGACACGCGAGATCGGCGTGCGCAAGGCCATTGGGGCCAAACGCCGCAACATCCTGCTGCATTTTCTGGTCGAGGCCGCCTGCATCTGCCTGTTGGGCGGGTTGATCGGTCTGGGCATCGCCTGGCTGGTCACGCTCGCGGTTTCGGCCTGGCTGTTTCCGGCATCCTTGTCCGGGATCATTGTCGCCCTGTCCCTGCTGGTGTCGTTGCTGACCGGGGTGATTTCCGGTTTCCTGCCGGCCTGGCGCGCGGCGCGGATGGACCCGGTGGAGGCGTTGAGGAGTGAATGAGGCGTGAAACGTGATGCGTGAAACGTGAGAATGGGGTTGGTTATGAATTATGATGAATGGTTAAAGTCGGTGCCCGTGGAGATAACAGATGATTCACTTTGGAAAGTTGAGGCCTATCGCCTGGCACTGTTCGCAACGGAACTGGGCTGGCATGACGTGAGCAAATTGATGAAAGACAAGCGCACGCTCGGACTTTCCGACCAGCTTTACCGGGCTATTGGGTCCATCGGAGCAAACGTGGCCGAGGGCTATTCACGGGGTACTGGCAAAGATCGCGCCCGGTTTTATGAATATGGCCTTGGCTCCGCGCGCGAAAGCCGTGACTGGTTTTACAAAGGCCGGCATGTGCTCGGCATAAAGGTCGCCGAACATAGGATTCGACTTGTGAGCCAAATCATCCGCCTGTTGCTCACGATGGTACCAGATCAGCGCGGCTCCCTCCTCCGCGAAGACAGCCTACCCTACCGAATTCCTGTGACTCCACCAGACACAGATTCACCTTTCGATCCCGATGCACTGGCGCAATCGCTCCAAAACATTCCTCTGGTTTAGCCATGCATTTACACGTCACACATTACGGATCACGTTTCACGTTTTACGCATCACGGATCAATTAGCCCAGGTCAATGAGAACAAAACCGGCAGCCACGTTAATCCTCGCCGAGGTCCACGAAAGCTTCTCCATGGCGATGAATGCGCTGGCGGCGCACAAGCTGCGTTCGGCGCTCACCCTGCTCGGCGTGCTGATTGGCGTGTTTTCCATCATCGTCGTGATGACGGCGATGCGGGTGCTGGAACGGAACACTGAAAACTGGATGAGCCGGTTGGGCAGCCAGACCTTTGCCATTCAGCGCTGGCCGGAAGTCCAGTTCGGCAACAACGCGGACTGGCAAAAATACTGGCGGCGCAAATACATCACCCTCGAAGAAAGCCGGCAGGTGGAGGAGAAGGCCACGCTGGCCGCCAACGTGGGCATCGAGGGCGATTTCTGGCGCGGACAGGTCCAGACCCGTTACGCCCAGACGGCGCCCAGCACCCGCCTGTATGGTGAAACCCCGGGCAGTTTCGCCGCGCGCAACTGGGACATCGACGACGGTCGCGTCCTTACAGCCGACGACGTGGACAACGCCCGCGATGTTTGTGTGCTGGGCAGCGCGCTGGCCAAAACGGTTTTCCCCTTTGGCGCAGCCGTGGGCGAACCGATTAAAATCAACGGCTACAAATACCAGGTCGTCGGCGTGCTCGCCACCAAGGGGGCGTCGTTGGGCGGGCAGCAGGACGATTTTGCCATCATCCCCATCACCACCGCGCTCAACCGCTACGGCCGCTGGTGGGACGATATGACAATCCTGGTGCAGGCGCGCGATGGCGCCACCTATGACGATTGCATTGAACAGGTGCGCGGCATCCTGCGGGCGGTGCGCAAGGTCCCGCCGGGCGCGCCGGATGACTTCGAACTGTTTTCCAACAATTCGCTCATCGAACAATTTAAAACGTTCACCCGCGCCGTCCGGGTGGGCGTGGCGATTGTCAGTTCCATCGCGCTCATTGCGGCGGGCATCGGCATCATGAACATCATGCTGGTCTCGGTCACGGAACGGACGCGCGAAATCGGCGTACGCCGCGCCGTCGGCGCCAAGCGCCGGAATATCATGGGCCAGTTCATCATGGAAGCCGTGGTGCTCTGCGAAGTCGGCGGCGTCATCGGCGTCGTGCTGGGCATCCTGGGCGGCAACCTCCTGGCCTGGTACATGAAAGTGCCACCCACCATCCCGTTTGACTGGATTGTGCTGGGGCTGTTGATTTGCTCGGTGGTCGGAATTGTTTTTGGAACCTACCCGGCCTACAAGGCGGCGAACCTGGACCCGATTGAGTCGCTCAGATACGAATAGTTTGCGCCCGGCCAGGGTTGATATCGGCGGATTTTTGCAAAAAGGAAACGAAGCCGCCGCCGAACTGCCTGCGCCGTGATTAGCCCGCTGCATTTGGTCTTCCGGGCGCCTTATAACTCGGGAAATATCCGCCGGTTATTTTTGTCGGATTTGCCGGCCGGCGGCGCTTTACTGATGATCAATGACGGAACCTCGGACATTGCTTGCAGACTATGTCGCCAACGGTTCGGAACAGGCGTTTCGCGAACTGGTCGCGAGCTACATCAATCTGGTCTATTCGACAGCCGTTCGGCTGGTCAATGGGGACACGCACCGGGCCGAAGATGTGGCGCAGACGGTGTTCGCGGATCTGGCGCGGCTGGCAGGGACGCTTTCCCAGGATGTCATGCTCGGCGGCTGGCTGCACCGGCGCACGTGGCATGTGGCCACCACGCTCATGCGAAACGAGCGCCGCCGGCAACACCGTGAAAGAGAGGCCGCTGAAATGAACACACTATCGGACTGTGCCGAGACCAGCTTTGAGCAGATTGCTCCCATTTTGGACGACGCCATCAACCAGCTGGACGCCCGCGATCGCGCGGCGATTGTCCTGCGCTTTTTCGAACATCGCGACCTCCGCGCCATTGGTGAGGCGTTGGGCAGCAATGAGGATGCGGCCCAAAAACGCGTCAGCCGGGCGGTGGAAAAGCTTCGATCCCATTTTGTCCGCCGGGGCATGGTTGCTTCCTCCACCGCGATGGTTTCGATGATTGCCGCCAATGCCGTCCAGGCGGCGCCGGCGGGCCTGGCGGCGACCGTGAGCACGGCGGCGCTCGCCGGGGCGGCGGGTTCGAGCGCTTTCAGCCTCGCATCCACCCTGATCAAAACCATGCTTATGAAAAAAACCACCATCATCATCGCGGCGGTCATTCTCGCCATTGTTGTCGTCTCCGTTTCCACGGCAAAAATCAAACATGCCCGGGCCCATGCGCCCGTCACGGCGCAAAGCCTGCGCGAGGGGCTGGTGCTGGACATGACCTTCGACCAGGACGAGGCGATCCACGGCGTGATTTCGGACAGCAGCGGCAAAATCAAGGGTGGCCAAATCACCGACGGCAGCGGCCAGGAAAACCATGGCGTGGCCGCCGGGGTACGCTGGACGGCCGATGGCCGGCGGGGCGGGGCGTATGAATTCACCTCCGACGGCGACGAGATTGTGATCGCGAACAACAAGTCGCTGAATCCCAAACAACTGACCCTGGCAGCCTGGATCAAGACCGCCTACACGGATGCCAAGTGGCGGCGCATTTTCGACAAATCCTACACCCTGGGCTTCGCCCTCAGTGTTGCGGGCGATTATCAGAAAAACAATTGGCGCGGCCTGGCGAGCATCGAGATCGGGCCGGGAACACACTTCATTTTGTCGAAGACCAAGGTGGCCGACGGGCAATGGCATCAGATTGTCACCACCTGTGATGGGAACGAGGAATGGCTCTACGTCGATGGCCAGCCTCAAGCCAGCATGCGTTGGGAACAGCCGGGGCGGGTGGGAGCCAACAATTTCAACCTGGTGATTGGTTGCAACCGTTCCAATTTGACGGAGGATGACCTGGGTTCATCCTTTCGCGGCCTGATTGACGAGCCCATGATGTGGAACCGCGCGCTTTCCAGCAATGAAGTCGCATTGCTTTACCAGTCGCAGCAGCAGGTTGCGGCGGTGCCATAAATGGAAACGAAAACCAATCATCTCAAGCAATAGCCTGGATTCCATGTCTCCGAACGCATTTATCGGCCACGCAAAGCAACCAACCGATGGCGAACTGACCGCTGCGCTTGGTCCGGCCAAGGTTCTCTGGAATCAACTGATAGCTGATCTGGCGGATGAGTGCGGTGTCGCCGGCCAGGAATGGAATTCTTACTCGCCCAAGGCGGGCTGGTCGCTGCGCCTGAAGCGCGAGCAGCGGAACATCATTTATCTTTCTCCGTGTCCGGGTTGCTTCCGGGTGTCGTTCGCTCTCGGTGACAAGGCGGTGCAGGCTGCGCGGCAAAGCAAACTTCCGCCACGCGTCCTCAAGATCATCAACGAAGCCAAACGGTATGCCGAAGGAACCGGTGTCCGCCTCGAAGTGAAAGCATCGAAAGATCTGGCAGTGGTCAAGAAGCTCGCCGCGATCAAGCTGGCGAATTAACCAGCCCCAACCTGTTATGAACCGAAAAGAATTTCTTAAAAATTGCGCCTGCGCCGTCTGTGCCTGCGCGGCTGTCGGTACGATTGTTCCCGATGCTGCTCCCGGCGCCGAGACCAAGGCGCCCGACGACTGGCGCCTCCGGTTCGTCAAACAACGCTACGCCAAACTGTTGGGAATTCTTTCCCGCCGGATGGACGAAAAGACATTGAACGAAACCTTGTTTGAATTGGGTGCTTATTGTTCAGGCCTGGGCGATGAATGGCTTAAGAAATCCCGCAGCGACCTCGAAGGGTTCCGTCAAGCCGTCAAAAAAGGCGTGTCCGGCGACAACATCACCTACGATTGGGACAAGGGCCTCATCACGATGGCGTCCGATGAACGGACCGACTGCTTCTGCCCGCTGAACAGCCGTGAACATCACACCCCGCAAGTCGTCTGCAATTGCTCCCTGGGCTGGCAAAAGCACACTTGGGAAACGCTGCTGCAAAAGAAGGTCAAGGTGGAACTTAAGGAATCCGTCCTGCGCGATGGCAAACGTTGCGTGTTCGAGATTCACGTTTTGGAACAAGCCGCTTGAACCTGTTGAGATCGTGAAACGTGAGGCGTGACATTATCACGTTTTGCATTGGTCGCGAATTTCCATCCGCACAATTTCTTGTTACCTTTTTCATCCGGCGGCTGTTTATAAGCAGAACGGATGAACACGATGGACGACTGGCAATTGCTCCGCGAATACGCGACCCGAAACTCCGAGGAGGCGTTTCGCGCGCTCGTGGACCGTTACGCCGGGCTGGTCTATCACGCGGCCCTGCGGCAGGCCGGCAATCCACACACGGCGGAGGAGGTGACCCAGGCGGTGTTCATCGCGCTGGCGCAAAAGGCGGACCGCATCCCGCGCGGCGCCGTCCTCTCCGGCTGGCTTTTCCGGGCCACGCGATTTGCCTTCAGCAATGTGGCGCGCGAACAAATCCGCCACCAGCGCCGCGAACAGGAGGCAGTCATGATGGAAAACATTCTTCGACCGGACGACACGGCATCGGTTTGGGAACAAATCGTGCCGCATCTCAATGACGCGCTCGACAAACTTCCCCGGAAGGACCGCGAGGCTGTTCTGGTCCGCTTTTTCCAGGACAAAAGCCACCGGGAAGTGGCGGCGACGTTGGGCGTGAGCGAGGACGCCGCCAAGGTGCGCGTCTCGCGCGCGTTGGAAAAGCTGCGGCTGATCTTCGCTCGCCAGGGATTCGCCGTGCCGTCGGCGGTCCTGCTCGCAACGATTTCGGCCCATGGCGCCCAGGCGGCGCCTGCGGGCCTGACGGCTTCCGTGGCTTCCGTGGCCGTTGCCAAGGGAACCGTCGGAACCACCTCAACCCTGACACTAGCGAAAGGAGTGCTGAAAATTATGGCATGGACAAAAATGAAATCTGCAATTGTGATCGCCGCCGTGGCTCTTGCAGGAGCCGGAACGACTACCCTGACCGTCAAGGTGGTTTCACATTATCGCGAGGAATCCATCTGGAAAAACATCACCGGAACTGACTTTTATGCGGAACTGATAAGTGCGCAACCGGCAGTTTCCATACGCCCAACCAGATTCACCCGCGAAGCGGCGGATTTTGACGAGATGCAGGGGAAAAGCATTGGGGTTTATCAGCCGTTTGAATCGCTTTTGGCCAAAGCTTATAACGTCAGCCCATGTCGCGTTCTTGCTTTGACGCCACTGCCGCAGGGCGATTTTGATTTTATCACCAGTGTTCCCCAGCGTCCAAGAGAGGCCTTGCAGAAAATGATAAAACAAAAGTTCGGAATCACGTGCCGGCGCGAGATGCGGGAAACCGATGTTTTGCTGCTGACGGTGAAGCGGCACAATGCGCCCGGCTTGAAACCAACGTCCTCTAAAGCCGGAAGCTCCACGTCCAGTGAAGGCATTGGCCATTTGAGCCGCACCGATGGTCTCATTGATTACCTGATCTACGATCTTCAATATTATTTACAGGTTCCAGTCGTCAACCGAACCGGGCTTGCCGGTCGTTTCGACGTTGATCTCACATGGGATGACGAAATGAAATGGGATGTCACCGGACATTACTATTTCACCAATCCTGACGGTTTGAGGCAGGTAGTCCTCGACCAGCTCGGCCTTGAGCTTGTTCCCAGCCGCGAACCCATCGAAATGTTGGTGGTCGAAAAGGCGAAGTAAAATGTTTTGTTTCCGGTTTCCCGGCGCGGCGGTAAAAAAATAAAAAAATTAAGTGCCTGATTTCCGGTCCCATCGGCAATAAATAGTCAGATGCCCGATGTGCGCGACATGGACCTGTTGCGGGATTACCAGCGGCAAGGCTCGGAGGAAGCCTTTGCCGAATTGGTCCGGCGCCATGTCAACTTGGTTTATTCGGCGGCGCTCCGCCATGCCGGGATTGCCGCCCACGCCGAGGAAATCACGCAGGCGGTCTTTGTCATCCTCGCGCGCAAAGCCGCCGGCTTGCGCCCGGACACCATCCTCGATGCCTGGCTCTATGAAACAACGCGGTTGACGGCCTTGAGTTTTCTCCGCGGGGAACGGCGGCGGCAATGGCGCGAACAGGAGGCTTATATGCAATCCACATTCCAGGAATCCACCGGCGATTCAGTCTGGCATCAACTCTCACCGCTGCTGGACGAGGCGATGGCGCGGCTTGGGAACAAGGACCGCGAGGCCGTGGTGCTGCGATTTTTCAAGGACAAAAGCCTGCGCGAAGTTGCAGCGGCATTACAGGTCACGGAAGCGGCGGCCCAAAGCCGGGTGCATCGCGCGCTGGAGAAGCTGCACCGTTATTTTTCCCGGCGCGGCGTGAGTTCGACCACGGCCATCATCGCCGGGGCGATTTCCGCCCACTCCGTTCAAGCTGCGCCGCTGGCGCTGGCAAAATCCGTGACCGCCGTGGCGGTTGCCAAAGGCGTGACGGCTTCGACTTCAACCTTAACCCTCATCAAAGGAGCATTGAAAATTATGGCATGGACCAAAGCAAAAACGGCGGTGGTTGCCGTCGCCGCCGTCATTCTGGCAGCCGGCACAACCACCATCGTCATCAAATCCCACACCGCGCGCTCCAATGCGCATCTGCCTCCGGCAACCTGGGCGAAATTCAACCGGCAGATCTTGACTGATGGAATCAACAAGGCCCATGAAATTCCCAATGCCATCTACACTTACCCGGACGGGGATGAGACAACCCATCGTTATTTGGAGAGCATTATGAAAATGTTCGCCAAGAATACCGGACCTGGCCGCACCATAAAAAGCGACCGTGAGTTGACCGAACAGGACATCCAGACGCGGACGATTTACATCTACGGCTCGCCGGAAAATCATAGCCTCTTCCGGCGGGTGCGCGACCAGTTGCCGATTCTCTTTGAAGACGACGGCATCGTGGTGGGAAACAAGAAATGCAAAGGGCGCGACGTGGGAGCCATCTTTGTCTGTCCCAACCCGCTTAACCCCAAGAATAGTCTCGTCATTTACGGAACCGTCTCGCCGGATGCCCTAAACAACATGAACGGCATCTTCCACGGTCCGACGGACTATATTGTCTTCAACAACAAGACCCGGCAGTTCCGGGGTGTGAATATTGCCGATCAATTCCTGCTGATGGGCAGCTTCGACAAGTCTGACCCTGCAAACTGGCGTGTGGATGAAACGCTCCAAGTGCTGCCTCCAAACGCCTTGCAACGCGCCACAGCAGGGGTTGTCGTGGCCAGATGACAGCCGCCACTTTTTGTACACCGATTGAAATGATTGTGGTCGAACGCGCCCCAAATTGAAAATTCCTTGTCAGATTCCGCTGCCGACGCACATATAATTGTTGAATGACCGATGTGCCTGATGCCCGGTTGCTGGAACAATTCGCCCGGAACGGTTCCGAGGAAGCCTTCGCCGCGCTGGTGCAGCGGCACATTGCCCTCGTCCACTCCGTGGCGCTGCGGCACACGGCCAATGCGCAGCACGCGCAGGACATCACGCAGGCCGTGTTTGTCATTTTGGCGCGCAAGGCCGGGACGCTCGGGCGCAAGACCGTTTTGCCCGGCTGGCTTTACCACACGGCGCGGCTGACAGCGGCCAATCTGCAACGGGCGGAAACGCGCCGCATCCGTCGCGAACAGGAGGCGTTCATGCAATCCCAGCTCGAAGAATCCGTCAACGACGCCCTCTGGCGTGAATTATCACCGCAACTGGATGAGGCGATGGCCGGTCTGGGCACGAGCGAGCGTGACGCGCTGGTGTTGCGGTATTTTCAAAACAAAAGCATGGCCGAAGTGGGGAAGTTCCTGGGGCTGGCGGAAAACTCGGCGCAAAAGCGCGTCAGCCGGGCCTTGGAAAAATTGCGGAATTTTTTCGCGAAACGCGGCGTGAGTTCGACCACGGCCATCCTGGCCGGGGCGATTTCCGCAAATTCCGTCCAGGCGGTGCCCGCGACGCTGGCCAAATCCGTGACCGCCGTGGCGCTGGCCAAAGGCGCGGCGGCTTCGACTTCAACCTTAACCCTCATCAAAGGAGCATTGAAAATTATGGCCTGGACCAAAGCAAAAACGGCAATCGTCATCGGCGTCAGCGTCCTGCTCGCCGCTGGAACCACCATCGTCACCGTCAAAGAAATTCACGATCACTGGAAATATTCCTGGGAGGTTCCACACCCGGACGTCAAGGTGCTGGAACACGCTTCCCCTCAAATCACTATTTTGCCCGCCAAATTTCTTAAATCCGGCGGAGGTGGATGGGCAGCTAACAACGGCAGGGTTTTAGGAATAAGCGCCAGGATCATTGATATGCTGGAAGCAGCCTATGCCACTCAGGCTCGGATGGTTATTGCCACGGAACTGCCGCAAGAAAGATATGACTTCATCGCCAATCTGCCGAACGGGACGGCGCCCGCCTTGCAAGCGGAAATAAAAAGAAGATTTGGTCTGGTCGGCAGGCTTGAGACGATCGAAACCAATGTTTTGGTTCTCACCGTGAAACATTCAAACGCCCCGGGTTTGAAATCAAACCGGACCGGCGGCCATAATAACAACCCGCAATTCGGCGAATATTCTTGTGTCAACCAGCCCATCTCAGCCCTGACTTATTTTTTGGAATTGTATCTGGGAACACCGGTGGTTGACCGGACCGGTTTGGCGGGGGGATTCGACATGGATGTAAAATGGGATGACACCGACAAGGCGAACCGCAACGTTGACGGGCTGAAACAGGCTCTGTTGGATCAACTCGGCCTCGAACTGGTCCCTGCTCATGAGCCCGTCGAAATGCTCGTGGTGGAAAAAGCGAAGTAGTATGTGTAAACTTGGCGAGCGTGTCCGGCTTCAATCCTCCGCGAACAGATATTCCAAATCCGTCGCCGTGAGGCTGCGGGCGAAACCTTCCTCGCCGAGAACGTCGGCGATGGTTTGGGCCTTGTTCTGTTGCAATTCCCAGATTTTTTCCTCGACCGTGCCGGGCGCAATCAGCCGGTAGGCATTCACGGTCTGCGTCTGGCCAATGCGATGCGAGCGGTCAATGGCCTGCGCTTCCACGGCGGGATTCCACCAAGGATCGTAAAGCACCACGTAGCTGGCATTGGTCAGATTCAAGCCGGTTCCCGCCGCGCGCAAACTCAGTAAAAATACGCCGGGGCCGGTGTCGCCCTGGAAGGCGCTGACGACCTGTTGCCGGTCCTTGGTCTGGCCGGTGAGAATGTGGGTTTTGATCTGCCGCGTCTGACATTCCTTTTCCAGCAGGTGCAGCATCTGCACAAACTGGCTGAACACCAAGACCTTCTGGCCTTCCGAAACCAGCGGGTCCAGCAATTCAAACAGCGTCTCGGTCTTGCCGGACGCGGTGTCGCTGCCGACCAGTTGCGGGTGACAGCAAATCTGGCGCAACCGGGTGAGCGCGGCCAGCACGTGCATTTTGCTCTTGTTGAGGCCCTGTTCGGCGACGGCCTGCGTGATTTGGTCGCGGCTGCGGCGCA
This sequence comes from uncultured Verrucomicrobiae bacterium, assembly GCA_963762585.1. Lineage (GTDB taxonomy): Bacteria > Verrucomicrobiota > Verrucomicrobiia > Limisphaerales > UBA11358 > UBA11358. The sequence continues at coordinate 89,725 of CAVXLF010000008.1, read as the reverse complement.
ATTCGGCGAGATAAAGTTTCCGCTGCTCGTCGCCGAGCGGACAATCGCGCCGTTCCTCGATGCGGTCGGGCAGGTCCTTGGCGACGTGCTTTTTCAAGCGGCGCAGCAGCAACGGCCGCAATTTCGCCGAAAGCCGACGGCGCGCAATGCGCTGGGCGGATTCGGTTTTCTCCCCGCGCGCCTCCACGGTGGGAGCGGCTTCCTCGCCGGCGCGCTGGCGCGGCTCATAGACCTCGATAAATTGTTCCTGGTTGCCGAGATAACCGGGCTGGATGAAATCCACGATGCTCCACAAATCGAGCAGCCGGTTTTCCAGCGGTGTGCCCGTGAGCGCGAGGCGATGTTCGGATTTGAGCTGCTTGACCGATTGGGTGACCTGCGCGCCGGGATTTTTGATGAACTGCGCCTCGTCCAGGATCGCCGCGCGGAACGCAAATTTTTGCAGCTCCTCCAAATCCCGCCGGAGCAGCGCGTAATTGGTCACAATCACATCATGCTGGGGGATTTGCTTGCGCAGGTTGTGGCGGGCCGCGCCGCTTTCGAGCACGAGGACCTTGAGGTTGGGCGTGAAACGGTTCGCTTCCCGCCGCCAGTTGTGCAGCACGGACGCGGGACAGATGACCAGCGACGGTTTGGGATTTTTTGTGTTGCGCTCCTTGAGCCAGGCCAGCCAGGTGAGCGTTTGGAGCGTTTTGCCCAGGCCCATGTCGTCGGCCAGAATCCCGCCGAGTCTGACCTTCGTGAGGTGCGCGAGGAAATCGAAACCGTCCTTTTGGTACGGACGCATCTCCGCCTTCAGGCCTTTGGGCAAATCGATGGCGGGCACGCCTTTGAAGTCGCGGATGTGCCCGCGCAAGGCCTTGGCTTCCGGCGAATCCATGAACCGCGCGAACCCGTCCTCGTCCAGGTGCGCGACGTGTTCCAGGCCGACTTTTTGCGGCACGGCAATGAGGCCGTCCACGCCCATGTCGGCCATGGCTTCGTGCGCGCCCTGCACGGCGGTGGTGTCGAGTTCCACCCAGCCGGAGTTGGGCAGTTTGACAAACCGGCCGGTGGCGCTGGCGAGGCGTTCGAGGTCCGCCTTGCTGAGCTTGAGGCCTTCCGCTTCCCACTCGGCGGAGACGGCCAGCCAGTCAATGCCGCTCCCCTTGACGACGAGCCGCGGTTTGAGCTGGCGCGGTTGCAGAAACAGGCGGTGAAACGCCGGGTTGCCGAGAAAATCGGCTTCCTTCGGGCGGTCCGCCCATGCGCCGGCCAGGGAACCGAGAAAATTTTCATTGGCATCCCCGATCCACAAACCCGGTTCGGAGGTGAACCAGTCAAGCCGGCGAAGCCATTGCGTCGCCGGTTCCAGGCGCGGATCGTCGAGGATTTCCGGTTTGTCGGCCGGGCGTTTGGCGGATTCGTTCGCGACCCATTCGCGGCCGTTCCAGAACCAGACGCTCTGGTCGCGCTGGCTGCGGGCGAGCAACCGCAGGCGCACGGTGTCGTCGAGCAATTCAAAAACAAACTGCGGCGTGGCCTTGTGCGTGACGCAGAGCTGCTCCCAGTTCACGCCGTGATTCGACTGGGTCTTGCGCAGGTGCAGCAGCAGACGATGGCTGAGTTTGCGCACGGGCACGGACGGTTTGTGCGTCAGATATTTCAACACCGCCGGCGGCGGGGCATTGCGCAGCAGATAAAAGGTGCCGTTGACCAGCGCGAGCGGCGGCTGGCGGTTGAAAAATTTCACGCCGGCCATGGAATGGCTTTTGCCGTCGGGCAAAACCACATAATGCGTGAACGAAAGCTCCTTGTCGCCATTTTCGAGGTGGGGCGAGAGCAGGGCGACCTGCCCGTGGAATTCCAATGGTTTGCCGTCGTATTCAAGGCGCATCGCATGGCCCCAGCGCGCGAGCCATTGAAGCAGTTCGGCGTCGGACAAAATCAATGTGTCCGCGTCCCGCAACGCCGGATTGCGATGCGTGTCGGCAATCCACTGGATGAATTCCCAGTCCGCCGGCGGAAAGAGCTCCTGCTCGTGGGTGGCCCGGACGACGAGGTCAATCATTTCGCGGAGCGTGCGCGCCTTTTCGCCGGTGCGCGGCCGCGACAATAGAAACTGCACGACCAATCGGTGGCGTGACGGTTCCCCCTCGTCCGGTTGCGCACGGCAGACCACGCGCAGGACGGCGCGCGGCGTGTCCAGCAGCGGCAGGGTGGGCGGTGACAGCCAGTTTTCGAGTTCGTGCACGAGCTTTTGTTCCTGCTCGGTTTCCTCGGCTTGGGCAAAGCGGTCAAGGCTGGCGTGCGGCTGCAGTTCGGGCGGCACGGAACGTTTGGCGCGCAGAAACAGAAAGGCGAGTTCTTCCAGGCGCGTCTTGCCCTGGGCATTCAACAGCCGCGGCCACCAGCTCGTGTCGGGGAAATCGCGGCGTGAAAGCGAAAGTTTTTCAAAGTAATCCTCGAGCAGCAGCCACGAGCGCTGCGAATCCGGGCAGGCCGCGAAGCTGCGAAGGATGTCCTCACGCTCGTTGACGGTCGCTTTCGAATCAGAAAGTTCCCGGCGCAAATCGGCGAACGCGCCGTAGGTTTGCGACAACACCTTATGATGCGCGTCGTATTTTGTCGTGCCCGCCGCCCGCGAGCCGTTTCCATTTCTGACTGAGACTTTCGGCATTTGAAAATACTAGGCTATCATTTCGTCATAAGCGGCAGCCTTGGTCAATCAGAAAGCGAAGAAATTTGTGCATAGTTATGCACAAATGGGAGCGCGGACAGCCTGTCCGCCGGGCCGCCGCCATGATTTGAAACGCGCGGGCGGGCCGCCTGGACTTCTGGTTATGGTATAATTTGCAGATTTGGAGCGCGGAGCAATGCTTCCGCGCTCCATTTAAACCATACCATTACCACGTTCCTGCACGCGTTGACATGCCTTTCCTTTCGGCTATAATTCTGGGCCTTTTATGAACCGAAATCCACATGTCGCCGTGGTGGGTGCGACCGGCGCCGTCGGCATCGAAATGATCAAGACCCTGGAAAAGAGGAATTTTCCGGTGGGCAAACTGACGTTGCTCGCGTCGGCGCGTTCGGCCGGCAAAAAGCTCAAATTTCGCGGCCAGGACGTCACCGTCAAGGAACTGACCAAGGATTCCTTTGCCGGCGTTGACATCGCGTTGTTCAGCGCGGGCGGCGGTATTTCGAAGGAATTCGCGCCCTTGGCGGCCAAAGCCGGCTGTGTGGTGGTGGACAATTCCAGCGCGTTTCGCATGGATGACGCCGTGCCCCTGGTCGTTCCCGAAATCAACGCCTCCGACGTGAAATCGCACCAGGGCATCATCGCCAACCCGAATTGCACCACCGCGATTACGCTGATGGCGTTGTATCCGTTGCACAAGGCGTTCACGGTGAAACGCATTTTTGCGTCCAGCTACCAGGCCGTCTCCGGCACGGGCGCCAGGGCCATTGAAGAATTAAAACGGCAGGTGAATGAAATCGTCGCCGGCAATCCGGTGACGAAGGAGGTATATCCGCATCAAATCGCCTTCAACGTGCTGCCGCAGGTGGATTCCTTTTTGGCGACCGGCTATACCCGGGAGGAAATGAAGATGGAAAACGAAGGCCGCAAAATCATGCATCACCCGGCTTTTCGGGCGAGCGTGACATGCGTGCGCGTGCCGGTTTATCGGTCGCATTCCATCGCGGTGAGCGCCGAGTTCGAAAAACCGGTGACCGCGGACGCCGCGCGTGCCGTGCTGAAGAAGGCGCCCGGTCTTGATCTGGTGGATGAGCCGGAGAAAAATAAATATCCGATGCCGTTGTTCACCTCGGAGAAATACAACTGCGAAGTCGGCCGCATCCGCAAGGATTGCGCGCTCGACAACGGGTTGTGCTTCTGGGTCAGCGGCGATCAACTGCTCAAGGGCGCGGCCCTCAACGCGGTGCAGATCGCGGAAGAGCTGCTCAAGTGATTTTGGGAGGGACGCCGTGTGGCGTCCCTGAATCTGGGTTTGGAAAGTTCGGGACGGCGGCACGCCTTCCCTCCCAATTTTTATTTCACGGCTTGCCCGTTTCCTTGGTGTAGGCGACCAGGGATTTGATTTTCGCCTGGGCGGCGGCGTCGCGCACCTTTACGATTTTTCCCCACGGCGCCTTTTCGTCGGCGTTGATGGCGAGGATGAGTTGCGGGTTTTTGGCCGAACGGGAAATCAATTCATTCTGCAATTGCTCGAAGGTCACGGGCAGTTTTTCCACGTAGAAAATTCCATTGGCATCAATGCTCACGACAAACGGCGGATTTTCGTTCGCGCCGGCCTTTTTGGCCTGGGAAGATTCGGGCAACGCGAGCTTCAACGCCGCCTGCTGCCGGAACGTGGTTGTCACCAGCAGGAAAATCAGCAGCACGATGAGCACGTCAATCAACGCGACGATGATGACGGCGGGCGTGGTGCGGCGTTTGCGAACGTAAAAGCGCATCTCAATCGGGTCGGTCGGCTGAGGTTTGGCTTCCGGCGCAGGGCGTCGGGCGTCCGGCTTCCGGTGTTCGGCTTCCGGTATCCGGAGTTCGGAAGGCAGTACGTTTGCCGCATCCGAATACTGCCGCCGGATGAAATCATCGCAGAGGGCTTCCATCTCGACGGCGAACACCTCGACTTTTTTGCTGAAATAACTCCAGAAAATCAGTGAAGGAATGGCGATGAGCAGGCCCATCAACGTCGCGTTCAAAATCAACGCGATGCCCTTGGCCAGCCGGGCGGCGTCGTTCAAGCCGGCAACGCCGATGTCACTGAACAAGGTCATCATGCCGGCAATGGTGCCGACCAATCCGAGCAGCGGCGCGATGCCCACGATGATTTCGAGAACCACCAGGCCCCGTTCGAGCCGGATGATTTCATGGCGCGCGGCGGTTTGCAGCGCTTCCACGTTGTCCACTTTGGGCCAGTCCAGATGATCTGCTGCGAGCAGCAGCAGGCGTCCAAGTGGCGATGGATTCCGGTGGCAGACCTGGCAGAGCGCCCTGGCGTCCTCGCGGGTTCTGCAGGACGCGAGCGCCCCGGTGATTTCCGGCGGCACGACCTTGTTCCAACGCAACGCCAGCGCGCGCTCGATGATAAACGTCAGTCCGACGACCGAGGTTGCGCCCAACAAAATATAAATGATGTCACCCATAAAATTTAATCATCGGCCAGATTTGTACTCAGTACGTGTTGTAATGAAAAGTAAACTGAACATCGCAGTAATCGCCCAGCTCCAGCCGCATGTTACTGGGCCAGTGTTCGAAGGGAGCATTATCGAGCACGGCCTTTTGACAGACATATCCCAGCAAATCGCCCACGTTGTTTTCTGCGAACCTCATATCGGAGATACTACCATCGCAATTCAAGCGAAATTGCAACACTACTTTTCCCGTGCGATCCAGTGTGAATTTCTGACTTTCGAGCAAATTGAACCAGCGCTGCGACACGGCGGAGATGAAACGGCGGTCATAATCGCTGAAGCCCGTCACTTTGACGTCCAGCGATGGCGCAATGGCGCGCTGGCGCACGCCGCCGTCCTGTTTCATCTGCTGGCCGGGCAACTGGTTTTGCCGGGCAAGCGCCTCCTGGAGCGTGCGCGGCCGCGGCTGTTCCCCGGTTTGTGCGTCCGGTGTTTTACCGAGCGTCAGGTCGCCCGCGTTCATCGTCAGTTGCGGCTGCGCTTTTTCCAATGGCTCCGGCGAAGGCTGCAGAGCGGGCTGCGGTTTGGCAAGATCCGGGCGCGGGGTGTCTTCGGTTTTCACCATCTCGATTTGGCTGCCGTTCAATTGCGGAACTTTCGTGTCACGATTCGCCTCCGGGTTGGCCGCGTGTGAATTATGAGGGCCAAAATACCTCGTATTTTTGGGCGCTGAAGTCGGCGTCACCTGTGGATTCACATCCACAAACGTCAGTTCGGTCGGTTGCACCTCGGTCGGCGTCGGCTTCATTTTTGTGAAGAGCAGCAACGGCGGCAGATGGAGTTTTTGCCACAGGTTGAATTCCTTCCCGAGTTCATAACCGCCCCACGCCAGCAGGTGCGCCAGCAGCGACAAGGCAAGCAGCCACGCCAGCCGTCTGGATTCGAGACCGCTGAACCGCAATGAATCAAATGGTGTGCCGGTGCCGGCCATGTCCGCCAAAGCTTGCCCCAGTAAAACTGGGGGAGCAACTTCTTTGCCGGGTTTGGAGCGCGTTCGTGGTTGTTGGGTTCGAAAATTACGCGTTGCTTTTTTGGCCGGGGCTGGCAGTCTTGTCTGTCCGGTGTCGGGGCGTAGCGTAGCCTGGCTAGCGCGCTTGTTTCGGGTACAAGAGGTCGTGAGTTCGAATCTCACCGCCCCGACCATTTTCCAATTTCCACTCTGGCTGCCAACCGGAGAGGCGGCCATCGTTGCAGCCTCCGGGTCGGCCACGCCAACCGCCCTGTTGTGAACAACTTTTTTGCAATTTTCCTTGATTAATTTGGTGAATGATAAACATAATCGTACGTTTCGGTGGGGGATTTTTATCAGGAATATCATGAAAAAATTATTGATCGGGCCGGGGCGGGCGATGGTTTTGGGCATGGGAATGGTTCTGGCGGGCGGTGTGCCCGCGTTTTCCTCCGATGTTCTATCCGGAGAGCTTCACATCAAATCGGTTCAAGGGGCGGTGAGCTATTCCATGGATCATTCGGCTTGGGCCGAGTTGAAGCCGGGCATGGATTTGGGACCGGGCGCCGAACTGAAGACCGGGCCGGGTTCCACCGCCGATCTGGAATTTGAATACAGCGGGACGGTGCTTCGGTTGAGGCCGGATTCATCGCTGGAACTGACCCGGCTGGATGAAGAGGTGGTTGAAGCAAATGTCATTACCGAGACGAGTTTGAATCTGAAATCCGGCAGCCTCATCGGTTCGCAGCGCAAGTTGTCCAAACCGTCCACCTTCACCATTGTGACGCCAAACGGTTCGGCGACCATTCGGGGGACGGAATACCTGGTTACGGCGGGTGGCAACGTTTCCTGTTTTAGAGGCGAAGTAGCCGTCAATGCCTCGCGTCAGGGCAGTCCGGTAAGCGCCAAAGTTCCCGCCGGGTTTACTTTTAATCCGGGCACTTGTCAGGTGGCGGCGACCGCCTCGGATAAATTCACCAGCTTTGGCCGGGACGTCCAGGCCGTGCGTGACGATGCGGATAAACTTGGATTCGACCGGGATAATCATGGCGGAGAACCCGAGTGTGAAGTTTCGCCGGTCAAGGGCCACCACGATCATGACCATGATGACGGCCATGATCATTACCACGGTGATGGCCACGATCATGGGGGTGACCACGGAGAGGGCCACAATTACTGATTCCTGCCGGTTTTCTTTTGGAGACGTCCGGGATTTGAACTGGCTGCCGGCAACGTGGTGGGAAACAAACCCCGGCTGTCCTTCAATTTTCCATTGCGGGTTGTGGGCCGCTCAATGAAATTTCATGAAATGGCAACCGCTTTTGAAGTTTCCGCCAGTCTGATTTATGAACTGCCCTCCGTCATCGCCCGGCTGAACCTCGCGCAGCTTTTTCCCGGACCGCAGTTGCTGGAGGTGGAACTGGGCTGCGGCGATGCCTCGTTTTTGGTCAAATACGCCGGGCGGCATCCGGACCGGAATTTACATTGGCGTCGAACGGCTGCTCGGCCGCCTGCGCAAGCTTGATCGCAAGGGGCGCCGCGACGGGTTGATGAATTTGCGCGGCGTGCGCATCGAATCATCGTATTTTTTGGAGTACCTGCTGCCACCGCATTCCGCGTCGGTCCTGCATATTTATTTTCCCGATCCCTGGCCGAAGAAAAAGCACCGTAAATACCGGCTGATCAATGAACATTTCCCTGAAATCGCCCGCATCGCGCTCGCGCCGGGAGGCACGGTTTATCTGCGCACGGACGACGAGGATTACTTTAAGCAAATGACCGGGGTGTTTGGGGCAAGCCGGGAATTTCAGCCGATCGAAACACCGCCTGAACTGGCGGAAGGGCTGACGGATTTCGAGCGGGAATTTCGTGAACAGGGAATCCAGACCTTGCGCGCGGCCTATCAATTAAAATCACAACAACCGATGTAAAAGGGCTGATTATTTTCGATTGACGATATGCGATTTACGCGGGACAGGCGCGTGGTTGGCCGGCTCGTAAATCGTAAATCGTCAATCCATCACACATCAATCACCGGGCCATCGCCACCGTCACGGGGGTTTTTGGGCGGCGACCGGCGCTGCACGGTGACGCGTGCGCCGCCGGTCAAAACGTTCAGGGCGACGGACACGATGCTGATGATGAGCGCGCCAAGAAAGGCGAAGCCAAAACTGTCCACTTGAAAGTAGGGCCCCATCAGCACGCCGACGAAATAAAGGAGCAGGGCATTGATGACGAACGTGAACAGGCCGAGCGTGAAAATCAGCAGCGGCAAGGCGAGGAGCATCAAAATCGGCCGGACGAATGCGTTGAGAATGCCCAATAACAGGGCGGCGATGAACAGATCGGTTGGATCTCCATACCGGATGTGGCCGCGCAGAATGATGGCGGCGATCAACACCGCGAACGTGTTGATAACCCAGCTTTGCAGAAAGCGCAGAAATTTTCTGGTTCCCGGTTGCATGTGCTCACGCGCTGAAAAAATCAGCGTCTTTGAAAATGCGTCACATTGCCTGGAAAAACAAGGAGCGTTTTTTTGATGGATTCTTCCCGGCAAACATTCCAGTTTATCTGCTGACGATGAAAGCCCAATTGCTTTGGCCTGTCATTTTAATCGGTTATATGAGCACGACCTCGTTACGCGCCGGTGATGTCATTGCGCCCGGCGCCAAACTTCAGAAGCTGGCCGGCGGTTTTGCCTTCACCGAAGGCCCGACCTGCGACCAGGCGGGCAATGTGTTTTTCGTGGACCAGCCGAACGATCGTATCATGGAGTGGAGCGTGGAGGGAAAGCTGTCCACCTTCATGCAGCCGTCCGGTTACGCCAACGGCATGTGCTTTGACGCGAAGGGCAACTTGATTGCCTGCGCCGACGAGCATAATGCGCTCTGGTCCATTGCGCCGGATAAAAAAGTTACGGTCCTGGTCAAAGATTACCAGGGCAAATATCTCAACGGGCCCAATGACGTGTGGGTGGCGCCCAACGGCGGCATGTTCATCACCGATCCGTTTTATCTGCGCAAATGGTGGGATCACGACACGATGGCGCTCACCAACGAGGAGGTTTTTTACCTTTCGCCCGACCGTAAAACTCTGACGCGCGTCACGGACGACTTGAAAAAGCCGAATGGCGTTACCGGCACGCCCGATGGCAAAACGCTATTCGTCGCCGACATCGGCGCGGGACAAACCTGGCGCTACGACATCCAATCCGACGGCTCGCTCGCGAACAAGACGTTGTTTTGCAAAATGGGTTCGGACGGGATGACGATTGACGAGGACGGTGACATTTATATTTGCGGTCATGGCGTGACGGTATTTGATAAAGCCGGTAAGAAGATCGGGCATATTGATGTACCGGAACCGTGGACGGCCAACGTCAGTTTTGGGGGCAAGGAACATCGGACACTGTTCATTACTGCGAGCACGTCGCTCTATTCACTTCAGTTGCGGGTCAAAGGGGCGAACCCGTCCAAATAGCCGTCGTCTTGCCAAGACTTGGGCGCGTGAATTGTTAAAACTCACTATTGCACAGGAGGTTGAATTAGTGGCGATTCAAAATGTGTGAGCTGGCCTGCCTTGCAACATGCCCGGGACTTTTGGTGAATAAAATGTGAATAACTTTTTAGGCGGTGCTGATTTTAGGCATGCCAATTGCGGATTCAAGGGGTATGCGTAACCAGTCGTTTGATGCATCGGAAGCGCGTGAAACAATTCAGATAACGTTGGATGGCCTGCCCGTTTTGCCACCATTGGAATATCATTCCCTCCCGGCCATTCGTTGTTATTTAGAAATGCTCGCCTTGGAAAAACAGCGTATTTTGTGTTCTTTGAACGTTGACGATGAGCCGGTCAACCTTGCCCTGCCCCTGGTCAGGGGGAACGGATTTCGCCGGGTTGAAGCCGGGACCATACCGTTGGAGGAAAAGTCCCTTCTCCTGCTCAAGACGGCGCTGCAACAAGCTGATCTGGCGCGGGAAGGCGTCGAGACGGCCATCACGCTCGTGCTCATCAACGACGCCCGGGTGGCGCGCGAGCTTTGGTGGAACCTGGCCAAGCAATTGAAGGAGCCGGTGCTCACATTGAGTTTGTTGCCGGACAGCGCCTGTGGCCCGGCCAACGGCCGGGCGACCCTCACCCAGCTTCGCAAGTGGCAGCTCGAGCAGATTGCCGCCATCATCAAGGACGTGGACACGGTCTGCCATGCGGCGGACACCATCCCGCTTTCCGATGCCTTGGAGAATCGCGTGCTGCCGTGGCTGCAACATCTGACCGAACTCATCCTGCTGTGGCATGAAACGGTCCAGGCGGGTTCACGGCTGGGGATGAGTTGTGATTCAAGACGAAATCAACCGGCGTCAGGCTGTAACCGTCAAGTTGATTGTGAATCGTGACGATCGGGGGATCCCGGCCGTCGATCCGGGCGTTTCAGATTCAGTAAAAACGAGAACCAGTAAATCAGGGTAAAGAACACAAAAATTCCCAGGACGGTAAGCGAGTAATCACTCGCAAAATAAAAAAAGAATCTCAAAGTGATCAGGATGTATCCGATCACAATCAGCGGCCGGTTGCGAAACCGGCCGCTGATGCCGTTCCTCAAAACTTCGCCTTCGGAAAATACATTCAGAAACGGCATCAGGTTGTTGTAAGGACCGACGGCACTGCCACAACGTTTGCAAAACCACCCGTTTGGTTCCTGTGGGGTCAGGCAACGGTGGCAAATTTCCCGGGTTTCCGGTTCCTGCAGTTTTTGTTCGACCTCCGCGTCCCATGGATCAGGCGTTTGCGGCGCGTCACGGACCCAGACGATCAGCCGCCATAACGCGGCCAGCGCCAGCAGCCCGAGGCCGAAGCCGCCGACCATCAGATTGGGATCGCTGGTGGCAATCATAATCGCTGCAGCAACTTCCCATGCCATTTCCAGAAAGTCCAGCCGCCGGTCAACGGCGTGAAATGAAACTCACCCTTGGTTTCGTGTTCGTTTCAATTTTTTGTAACTGACCGGCTTCGGCGTTTTTTCCGGTTCTGTTCCATCCATCATGCGTTTGAGTTCCTTGATTTGATCGCGGAGCAGGGCGGCTTTTTCAAATTGCAGTTCCTCGGCGGCTTTGAGCATTTCCGTCTCCAGTTCGCTGATGGTTTCGGTCAGGTCCACGTCCAGGGCGGCGTCCTGGAGGACCGCGGCGCCGGCTTCCCGTTTTGATTCATAAGTGGCCAGGCTTTCTTCCACCGCCCGGCTGACGCTGCGCGGCGTGATGTGGTGCTCCGTGTTGTAGGCGATTTGTCTTTGGCGGCGATATTCGGTGACCGCCAGAAATCGTTTGATGCTGTTGGTCATCACGTCGGCGTACAGAATTACCTCGCCGTGAAGATGGCGCGCGGCGCGGCCGGACGTCTGAATCAAACTCGTTTCGCTCCGCAAAAATCCCTCCTTGTCCGCATCCAGAATCGCCACCAGCGACACTTCCGGCAAATCCAGGCCCTCGCGGAGCAAATTGATTCCCACCAGCACGTCGAATTCACCCTTCCGCAGCGAGCGCAAAATCTCAACGCGTTCAATGGCGTCAATCTCGCTGTGCAGATACTGGACGTGGACGCCGATGCCGCGCAGATAATCCGTCAATTCCTCGGCGGTGCGTTTGGTGAGCGTGGTGACGAGGGTGCGCTCCTTCGCGTCAGCGCGTTTACGGCATTCCTCGATCAGATCGTCAATCTGTCCTTTGAGCGGCTTGAGCGTGACCTTCGGGTCAATCAGTCCCGTCGGGCGCACAACGAGCTCCACAACGCCGGGTCGCGCTGGCGGAGCGCCGAGCACCGTCTCGGCTTGATTGGGCAAATTGGCAGCCGACGCCGAGGCGGTGCTCGGCGCTCCAGCGCTTTGTCGCGACCACTCCAGTTCACGCGCCGCCGGGGTGGCGCTGGCGTAAATCGTCTGGCCCTGCATCGACTGGAATTCCAAAAAATTCAGGGGCCGGTTGTCCAGCGCGCTGGGCAGGCGAAAACCGTGCTCGACCAGAACGGTTTTGCGCGAGCGGTCGCCTTCAAACATCCCGCCGATTTGCGGCACGGTGGCGTGCGATTCGTCAATCACCAGCAGGTAATCGTCGGGGAAAAAATCTATGACGGTTGCCGGACGCGAGCCGGGCGGACGCCCGGCGATGTGGCGCGAATAATTTTCGATGCCGGAACAAACGCCCATTTCCTCCATCATTTCGAGGTCGTATTCCGTCCGCTGCTTGATGCGCTGGGCCTCGAGCAGCTTGCCGTGTTTCTCAAAATGCACGATGCGCTCAAGCAATTCCTCGCGGATGCTGAGGCTGGCGCGCTTCATTTTGTCACTGGTGGTGACGAACTGTTTTCCCGGAAAAATCGTGACGGCGTCGAGCGATTCAAGCTTGTTTCCCGTCAACGGCTCAAAACGCGTGAGGCGCTCGATTTGTTCGCCGAAAAATTCAATCCGCAGCGCGTCTTCCCGTCCGGCGGGAAACACCTCCACCGTGTCCCCGCGCACGCGAAAATCGCCGCGTTCAAACGCGATGTCGTTCCGGTCATATTGCAAATCCACGAGGCGCGTGAGGAATTGTTCGCGCGACATGTCCTGCCCGACGCGGATGGGGATGATCATGGCCTCGTAATCCTCCTTGCTGCCGATGCCGTAAATGCACGACACGCTCGCCACCACGATGACGTCGCGCCGCGAAAACAGCGAACTCATGGTTGAAAGCCGCAGCCGTTCGATCTCCTCGTTCCGGCTGGAATCCTTTTCGATGAACGTGTCGGTGCGCGGGATGTACGCTTCCGGCTGGTAATAATCGAAGTAGCTGACGAAGTATTCGACGGCGTTGTTGGGAAAAAAACTTTTAAACTCGGCATAAAGCTGCGCGGCCAGCGTCTTGTTATGGGAAATGACGAGCGTGGGCTTGTCCACGTTCTTGATGACGTTGGCGATGGTGAAGGTCTTGCCGGAACCGGTGACGCCGAGGAGCGTCTGGTGTTTCGCGCCGGACAAAACGCCGTCGGTCAGCTTCGCAATGGCCTGCGGCTGGTCCCCGGCGGGTTTGAAGGGCGCGACGAGTTCGAACATGCCGACGAAAGTAGAGCGGCAACGGTTGATTGGCCAATGGGACGGCAAATCAATTGACCGGCGTAGCGGCTCCTGAAAGGAGCAGCAGCATTCGACCCTCTGGAAGATGCGGCGGTCCTGCCGACCGCCGCTACGATGAAAGAATTAATTTCGACAAAAATGACTGGTGCAAAACGGCGCCCGGCTCGCGGGAAAACACCGCTTGACAAAGCGCAATTAGGACTCTATAAAGACTATATGACGACTTTAACCATCACCAAAGCCCGGCGAATCTTTCCAACCTGCTGGAGAAGGCTAAACGAGGCGAGGACATCGGCATTGTGTCCGGTGATCAGATTGTGGCGCTGCGGCCCGTGACCGTTTCATCGGACGATTACGCATGGCGGGAATACGGCGTGACGCCGGCGGAATTGGGGCGATTTGAGAAGCGGATGGAGCGCAAAATCTCCGGAGAGCGGAAAAGTGGAAAAATCAAACGTTTTTCCGGCAACCTGGAAAAGGATTTGGCCGATTGAAACCGCTGGAATTGAGCGAGTCTTTCCGCAACCGTGTCCGAATCTATCCGAAAGCGACACGCCGTAAAATCGGAACGGCACTGCAGCAGGTGGAACGGGATTTCGGACATCCGCACGCTCATCGGGGATTGGGCATTCGCCGGTTGACGGGAAACTTTTTTGAAATTCGCGTCAGCCTGGACCTCCGGCTGATTTTTCAAAACCGCACCGGGTCGCTTTTGTTTCTGACAGCCGGCAGCCACGACGAAATTCAGAACTTTCTTCGCGGAATTTAACGCCAAGACGCCAAGTCGCGAAGCGGAATAGAAACTGCGTTCTACAAGGCTTACCCGAAATAGCGTCTATTTAAGGGAAAGCACGCGGAAACGAATTACATATCAATGCCTAGGCCAGCACCATTTTTAATCTCGCCCGAAGCCGAAGATTACATTCGAAGCCGCTTATTTCAAAACATATGGACCGTGATTGTTTATTCCCCTTGCCATTCTCTATATTTTCCTTATCTTTCAGCTTGCCTGAACGCCGCGTGTGCGGACGTTCATTGAGGCTGAGAAAAAGCAGTCAACCAACAACCTAACCTTTAACCTCCGTTGCCGTTTGCAGCGTCGGTAGTTAGGCAATGGAGCTTCGGTTCCCGCCGTCCGGGTCCCCAAGTTCCCGCAGTTCCAATACAGTTATGCTCACAATGGAAGAAGCCATGAAGCAAACCGGCTCGCTGCCGTTTGCCGCAGGCAATATCGTCAAAGGCAAAATCATCGAAGTCCGGCCCAAGGAAGTCCTGGTGGACATCGGTTACAAGAGCGAGGGCGTCATCCCCGGCTCGGAATTTCAAGATATCAAGACCATCAAGGTCGGCGACGAAATTGATGTCCTCATCGAGAAGCTTGAAAACAAGGAAGGCACGGTCGTCCTCTCGCACGAGAAGGCGGAGTTCAAGCGCAATTGGGAGCGCATTCTCACGATTTGCAACGAAGGCGGCACGATCCAGGGCAAGGTCAAATCCGTCGTCAAGGGCGGTCTGGTGGTCAACATCGGCGTCGAGGCATTTTTGCCCGCGTCACAGATTGACATCATCACGCCAAAGAATCTCGCGCAATTTGTCAACAACACCTACGAATTCAAGGTCGTCAAAATCAATCAGGACCGGCAGAACATCGTGCTGTCGCGCCGCGAACTCATCGAGCAGGAACGTTCCGAGAAACGCTCCAAACTGCTGGCCGAAATGGTGCCCGGCGACATCCGCAAGGGCACGGTCAAGAACATCACCGATTTCGGCGCGTTCATTGATCTCAACGGCATTGACGGTCTGTTGCACATCACCGACATGAGCTGGGGACGCATCGCGCATCCCTCGGAAGTTTTGCGGGTCGGCCAGGAAATCGACGTGGTGGTGCTCGACGTGAACAAGGAAAAGGAACGCGTCAGCCTCGGTCTCAAGCAAAAGATGGCCAATCCCTGGGACAGCATCGAATCGAAGTTCCCCGTCGGCGCCCGCGTCAAGGGCAAGGTGGTCAACCTCGTGCCCTACGGCGCGTTCGTGCAGCTCGAGCCGGGGGTGGAAGGTCTCGTGCACATCACCGAGCTTTCCTGGACGAAACGCGTGGCCAAACCCAGCGACGTGCTCAAGCCGGATCAGGAAATCGAAGCGATTGTCCTCGGCATCAACCGCGAGGAGCAGAAAATCTCCCTCGGCATCCGCCAGTTGGAAAGCAATCCGTGGGATGCGGCCGAACAAAAATATGCCGTCGGCGCCCGCGTCAAAGGCAAGGTGCGCAACCTGACCAGCTATGGCGCGTTTGTGGAATTGGAGGAGGGCATTGACGGCATGATTCACGTGTCCGACATCTCCTGGACGCGCAAAATCAATCATCCGTCCGAAATTCTCAAGAAGGGCGACGAGCTTGAAGCCATTGTGCTCGAAGTGGACCGCCCCAACCAGCGCATTGCGCTCGGCATGAAGCAGCTGGGCGAGGATCCGTGGGCGAACATTGACAAGCTCTACAAGGTCGGCGACGTGGTGGCCGGCAAGGTCACCAAACTGGCCAGCTTCGGCGCGTTCATCGGCCTGCAGCATGAGATTGACGGGCTGGTGCATATCTCGCAGGTCAGCGAGGAACATGTGGACAAGATCAAAAACGTGCTCAAGGTCGGGCAGGACGTCACCGCCCGGGTCATCAAGATTGACAAGGGCGAGCGCCGCATCGGCCTGTCCATCAAGGCCGCCAGCTATTCCGACGAGCAACTCAAGGAAGAACAGAAAATGCTCGACTCGCTCAAGCCCGGCGAAGATCTCGTGGCGTTGCAACACGCCTTCGATGCCGCCGACGAGGCCAAACAGGATTCGAAGGAATAAATCGGCACGGACAATTCAACGAGACAGGCGGGCCGGCAACGGTCCGCCTGTTTTTTGATTGGGGAGGGACGCCGGGTCGGCGTCCTTAAAATTTCGCGGGCATGGCTTGTTGGGATGAGAGGTCGAATGCTGAATAATGGGACGGCGGCACGCCGTCCCTACCAATTATTACGTCAGCGACTTGTGCCGGTAATGTAAAATCTTGAACTCCGGCGTGTCGCGAATCTCGTCGAACAGGACGAACTTGTCTTCAAACGGAGGGAAAAGCGCGTCGCCTTCCATCTCGCGTTTTACGAGGGTCAGGTAAAGGTCGGAACAGCGCGACAGGGCCTGGTCGTAGATTTGTGCGCCGCCGCAGATGAAGATCTCGTCTTGAAACTCCTCCGGGTCCAACATTTCCAGCGACTTGAAAATTCTAATGTCCTGGTTTTGGTTTCCGTCCAGTCGGATAAAGCGCAATTGATACCTGGCGCGTTTGAGCTGGCTCCCGCCGCGCCATTCCCGATATTGGCCGAAGACTTCGGGATGCCTTTGAATTAATCGCCGCGGATGCCGGGTGAGAATCAGATTTTTCCGGTTGGCGAGCGGCTTTCCCAGGCTCTCAAATGTTTTTCGTCCCATCACGACGATGTTGCCCGTCGTCATTTTTTTGAACCATTTGAAATCCTCCGGCAGATGCCACGGGATTTTGCCGTCCGCGCCAATCACGCGGTTCTGCGACATGGCGGCAATGGCTTTGAAGTATTTCATGGGTCCGTGGGCACGCCCAGGGCGCGCAACCGGTTCTGGATGGCGACGGAATCCGGTTCGAGCCGCAGGGCTTCCCGATATTCTCCGACCGCCTCATCAAATTTATGCTCCACAAACAGAGCGTTGCCCAGATTGAAATGCGCTTCGGAATAATCCGGCTGGTAATGGAGTGCGGCCTGATAGCAGGCAACCGCCTCGTCCAACCGGTGTTCCTGATACAACACCACCCCCAGATTATTGTACAGTTCCGGGTCCGTGGGATTCAACGGTAATGCCTGGCGATATTGTGTGATGGCCTCATCGAGGCGTCCGGCCTTTACCAGCATGTTCCCATAATTGTAACGAACGTCTTCATTGTCGGATTTCAACCGGAGCGCTGCCTGATAGTGCGTTTCCGCTTCCGTCAGGCTGTCCCGGGCCGTCAGCAGGCGGCCCAGATTGGTATGCGCCATCCAGGAGGCTGGATTTTTGGCCAGGGTGTCGCGCCACAACGTTTCGAGATTCTGATAGGCGCCGGCGTGCCGCCACGTGAGTGTGGCCAGCGCGAGCAGAATAACAAATGCCGGGGCCGATCGGGCGAAGGGATTGATCCGCCACTTTTCCGAAAAATGCGTCGCCACGCCCGCGACCAGCGCGATGGGCCCGACACAGGCCAGGTATTGATAATGATCGGCCACGAAGGTGTAGTAAAACGTGAACAACGGAATGAACCCCAGCATGGGTGCCAATACGGCCACAAAGAAAAGCGCGGCGACCGCCGGGCCGCGCCCCCAGGTGCGGCGCCAACGCCAGAGCAGCGCGGCCACCCCCGCGCAACCCATCATTCCGAGGTATTGCCAGGGATTGCTGCAGTTGAGGTCCCACCGGGGATAGCTGAAGGTAAGATTAACGGGACAGATCAATTTTCCGGCATAAAACCACACGGCCCGGGTGGCAATCAGCAGACGTTCCAGCCAGTTGAAACTGAGGCCGTACCTTGGCTGATAGTTTCCCAGATGTTTCTCCCACCAGATGGAGAACAGTCCCATGGCGACGCCCGTGATCAGGAACGGGGCGATCTGAATCATCCGTTGCCGATGGATTGGCTGCTTTTGCAACCACAACGTCAGCAGCATGACTGCCGGCATCGTGCAGGCGGTGGTTTTGGCAAACAACGCCAGCAGGTATAAAAGGAATGCCAGCGCGTAAAGTCGCGACGAACTTTTTTCGATAAATGCCAGCCACGCCAGCATGGCCAGCAGATAGAAAAATGTGGATTCCGTGTTTTTCAGTTCGGAAATCCACGCCACCGTTTCCACCTGCACCGGGTGCAGGGCAAAGATGGCCGCCGCCAGCCACGCTCCCGGCAGGGCCAGCCGCCTTAACATTGCCCACACCAGCAGCGCGTTGAGGCTGTGCAGCGCGACATTCACGACGTGGTAACCCAGCGGATTCAAGCCCCATAACGCATGCTCAAACCGCAGGGTGGTGAAGACCAGTGGAAAATATTGCGACTGATGGTGCGCGGAGAACCAGATGCGGTTCAAGCCGTCGGGGGCGGTCAGCAATGCATTTTGGGTCACATAGACGTCGTCGTCCCAGATGAATCCGGCTGAAAAAACCGGCCAATACGCCGCCAGTGTCGCCAGGACAATCAGCAGCCCGCCCAGCAATACGGGGCTCGGCAACACGCGGGCTTTTTTGAAAAGGTTGAATCGCTTCCCGGCGGGGTGGATCAGCTTGTCGGAATCGGGTTTGCCGGGTTGCATTGCTTTGATTCTGTAAATTCTGTCAAAACTCAAACCGCAATCGGCGCTTTGATGGCCGGGTGCGGGTCGTAGCCGGCCAGTTCAAAATCCTCGAACTTGAAGTCGTGGATGTTTTTCACCGCCGGATTCAATTTCATCTGTGGTCGCGGACGCGGCGCGCGTGTGAGTTGCAGCCTCGCCTGTTCGAGATGGTTTGCGTACAGGTGCAAATCGCCGAACGTGTGGACGAAGTCGCCGGGTTTCAATCCGCAGACCTGTGCCACCATCAAGGTGAGCAGGGCATAGCTGGCGATGTTGAACGGCACGCCGAGAAACAGGTCCGCGCTGCGCTGGTAAAGCTGGCAGCTTAACTCGCCGTCGAGCACATAAAACTGAAACAGCGCGTGGCAGGGCGCCAGCCGCATCTGGTCCAGTTCGCCGGCGTTCCAGGCGGTGACGATGTGCCGCCGGCTGTCGGGATTTGTTTTGATCTGCCCGATGACACTGTCAATCTGGTTGAGGGAACGGCCATCGGGTGTGCGCCAGTCGCACCATTGCGCGCCGTAAATGCGGCCGAGACTGCCGTCCGGGTCCGCCCACTCGTCCCAGATCGTCACGCCATGATCGTGGAGATATTTGACGTTTGTGTCGCCGCGCAGGAACCAGAGCAATTCGTAAATGATGGATTTGAGGTGCAGTTTTTTGGTGGTGAGCACGGGAAAACCCTCGCGCAAATCAAACCGCGCCTGCGCGCCAAACACGGAATAGGTGCCGGTGCCGGTGCGGTCGGCCTTGAATTTGCCCTGTTCAAGGACCTGCCGCAGCAAATCGAGGTATTGAATCATCGCGGGAAAAAATTAACCGCAGAATGCGCAAAATACACGAAAAGAAATTTCGGACACGGATTGCCAGGTGACGGTCGAGCGCATGTCCTCTCCCGGGGGAGAGGAAGCAGGTGAGGGTGGTCGTAAAAAACCAACTTCATTTTTGAGCCGTATCTTTTACCTTTTCATCATGTCCAATGTCGAACGCGCCCGTGTGCTCCGCAAAAAAGAAACTTGGGCGGAAAAGCTCATGTGGCGCTGGCTGCGTGACCGGCGCTTCAGCGGCTACAAATTCCGCCGCCAACATCCGAACGGAATCTACTTTCTTGATTTCTTTTGCCAAGAAGCGAGCCCCGCCGTCGAGCTCGACGGTTCGGGCCACGGCCATCCCGACCGGCAAGATCATGATACCGAACGTGAGAAATACCTGGCTACACAAGGAATCAAAGTTTTACGGTTTTGGAATTCTCATTTGCGCCGCTACACCCAAAGCATCCGCGACACAATTTTTGAGGAATTGCAGCGGCGCGCACCGCATGCGTTGCCGGATTGCACGAGACCGGCATTGGGGAAAATTAGTTGAACATCCGCCCTCAACCCGGCCTTCTCCCCCAGGAGAAGGTGAACCATTCGCCGCCCTTCCTTTCGCAGTGGAAAATTTTCTTGCGCTGCAGCGCCATTGCCCCGCCAATTATTGACATGCGTGAATTGCCTCACACTCATGCGTGCTTTGTTTGCGGTGAAAGCAACGCCGTCGGACTTAAACTGCGTTTTACAACCGACGGGCGGGTTGTGCACACGCGCTTCCGGCTGCGCGCAGAGCACATTGGTTTTCGCGGCGTCGTGCATGGCGGCATTTTGGCGACGGTGCTCGACGAAATCATGGTCTGGGCGTGCGCGGTGCCGACCGGGCAGTTTGCGTTTTGCGCCGAGCTGACCGTCCGGTTTCTGAATCCCGTGCGGCCGGACGACGAAATCATCGCCACCAGCGAGTTGCTGACGAATCGCAAAAACCGGATTTTCGAGGCCAAAGGCGTGCTGGCCGACCCGGCTGGCCGGCCATTTGCCGAGGCCACGGGCAAATATCTGCCGATTTCAAAAGGAGATTTGACCGGCATGATGGCGGACCTGATTGGCGATACCAGCTGGTTGAGGACTGGCACCGATGCTTCGGCGGGCTAATCGGTGATTGTCGAAATCCGTTTCTAAAAGTAATGTGCAGGACAATTGACTCAATGCGCATCCTCGCCCTCGACCACGGAACCAAACGCATCGGCGTCGCCGTCAGCGATGAAACCAAAACCATCGCGCAGCCGCTGGAATTCATTCCGGCCGAGCCGTTCGCGGATTTTCTCGAGCGGCTCAAGCAGTTGATTCGGGAGAAGGAAGTTGACCTGATTCTCATTGGTCTGCCACGCAACATGGACGGCAGTTACGGTCCGGCGGCGCAAAAAGTGGAGGCCTTCGTGGCGGTATTGCGCAGTGCCATCACTGTCCCGATCAAAAG
Organism: uncultured Verrucomicrobiae bacterium; assembly: GCA_963762585.1. Classification (GTDB taxonomy): domain Bacteria; phylum Verrucomicrobiota; class Verrucomicrobiia; order Limisphaerales; family UBA11358; genus UBA11358. The sequence goes on along the minus strand of CAVXLF010000008.1, from coordinate 68,820 downwards.
CTGGGATGAACGGCTGACCTCGGCGCAGGCGAACCGGATTCTGATTGAAGGCAGGGTTCGGCGCGAGAAACGCAAAGCGAAGGTGGACAAGATGGCGGCGGCAATTTTGTTGCAAAGTTATCTGGATGGGAAACCGTGAAACGTGATGCGTGAAGGTGTCTGTGAGGGTCTTCACGTTTCACGTTTCACGAATCACGGCATGAAATTCAAACTGGTCATTGCCTACGACGGCACGGCTTACGCAGGCTGGCAGACGCAAAAGACGGGCACCGGCGTCCAGCAAAAGGTCGAGGCGGCGCTGGCGAAGTTGTTTCCCAGCCGGCCGGCCGTTCACAGTTCCAGCCGCACGGATACCGGCGTTCACGCGCTCGGCATGCTGGCGCATTTTGAAGTGCCGGGCACGGAATTCAAAATGCCGGTCCGCAAACTGGCGCTGGCCATCAATGCCTGGCTGCCGGAGGACGTGCGCGTGTTGTCGGCCTCCCGCGCCACGGAAAAATTTCACGCCCGGTTCGACGCGGCCGGCAAGCAATATCGCTATTTCGTCTGGAACCACACGGCGATGAATCCGCTGCTTCGCCAGAGCGCCTGGCTCGTCACGCGCCCGCTCGATCTGAAGGCCATGCGCGCCGCCGCGCCGTTGTTTGTCGGCCGGCATGATTTCAAATCGTTCGCCGCCAATCGAAATTACGAAATGGAATCCACGGTGCGGAGGCTCACGCGGTGCGACTTCAAAAAATCCGGCCGGCAACTGACGTTCATCATCGAGGGCGACGGTTTTCTTTACAAAATGTGCCGGGGCATTGTCGGCACGCTGGTGCAGGTCGGTTTGGGCAAGTTTCCGCCCGGCGAAATCAGGCGGATGCTTGCCCGGAAGGACCGGCGGATGGCCGGCATGACCGCGCCGGCCCACGGATTGGTCTTATGGAAGGTGTTTTATTCCAAATCCAGCCAGAGCCGACGCAAGCAGCCTCTGGCCAAAGCCGGAGAATAAGCCTCATTTCACCGGGTTACGGAAGATGAGCCGCTTGCTTTGCTTGCCTCACTTCCTTCACTTGGCTACGCTCAATTCACCGATTTTATGAAGCTGCCAAAATATTTTCTGTGGTCACTGCTGGTCAGTTTACTCGCCGCGTCCGCCGCCCTGGCCGGGAATCCGCTGGTCACGAACATTTTCACCGCCGATCCCTCGGGCCGGGTCTTTAACGGGCGGCTGTATGTTTACACTTCACATGATCTGCCGGATGCGAAGTACTGGGACATGGTGGATTGGCGTTTGCTCTCGACCAGCGACCTGGCCACCTGGAAAGATCATGGTTCGATATTTCGCGTGAAGGATTTTGCCTGGGCAACCCACTGGGCGTGGGCGCCGGATTGTGTCCTGGCCGGCGGCAAATATTACCTTTTCCTGCCGGTGGATCGCACCCAGATCGGGGTTGCGGTCGGCGACAGCCCGGAAGGGCCGTTCAAGGATGCCATCGGGAAGCCGCTGATTGACAACGCGAAGCTGCCGGATGCCGGCCCGGAGCCGATTGATCCGGCGGTGTTGCAGGACGACGACGGCCAGACCTACCTGTATTTCGGCTGCCGCAAGCCGGAGGTCGTAAAGCTCAGTCCCTCCCTCATCGAACTGGCCGGCAGTCTCCACACCGTTTCGTTGCTCGATGCGCAAGGTAAACCGGTTCCGCTGGCCGGGCCCGGCCAAAATCCCGTCCTGCCCGAAGGCTATGGGGAAGCGCCATTCGTTTTCAAACGCGCTGGAAAATATTACTTCGTGTATTCAAATGGTTGGGCGCCGACATCCACGCAGGTTTATGCCATCGGCGATCATCCGATGGGGCCCTTCACCTATGCCGGAAAGGTTATGGAACACGCCGCCTCCGTCACGCAACACGGCTCGGTCGTCCAGTTCAAGGGCAAATGGTATGTCCTTTATCACACCAGCGAACTCTCGAACGGAAACGCCTTCCGCCGCTCGGTCTGCATTGATGAATTGACCTTCGACGCGAATGGCCGGATCAACACCGTTACTCCCACGAAAAATGGCCCGGTGCCCATCGCCGACACCGATTCCCAATGACGGGTCGTGAGGGATCACTTTAAGCGGCGCGAGCCGGCAGGAGCTGAAGCAGGCCCGGACTGAATTTCGGTGTATTGCCTCTTCTGAAGGCTGGCTTCTGAATTCCCAAAAACTTTTTGGCATGAACATCGTTTTGGTTGAACCGGAAATCCCGCCGAACACGGGCAACGTGGCGCGGCTTTGCGCGGCCACGCAGACGACGCTGCATCTCATCGAACCATTCGGTTTCAAGCTCGATGACGCGCAACTCAAACGCGCCGGCATGGATTACTGGCAACACGTCGAATGGCATCGCTGGCCGGATTGGAATGCGTTCGAGTTGGCTCACCGCGCCGACGCCGCCCGATTTTGGTTCATCGAATCCGGCGGGCCGATCAGTTACAGCCAGGCGAAATTTACGGCGGGCGATTATTTGATTTTCGGACGCGAAACGGCGGGTTTGCCGAAGCCGTTACTGGAACAAAATCGCGAACGCTGGCTGCGGATTCCGATGTTTAACGACCAATCGCGCTCATTGAACCTGTCGAACTGTGCGGCCCTGGTATTGTTTGAGGCGTTGCGGCAGCGGGGTTTTCCGGGTGAAATTCGCTGAACCGGCCGCGGCGCTTCAACGCGCAACCGGGAATTCGTCAACTTACATGGTCGCTTCCAGTTTTTTGACTTCTTCCTTGATCAATTCCATCGTCCGATGTTTGGCCAGATAAACCTGATCCACGGAAATGCCGAACATGGCGGCCACCCTTTCCGGCGGCCATTCCTTGTTCACGTACAGATCGAAGATTTGATATTTTTGCGGGTCCAGCCGGCGTTTGACCTTGGCCATTGCCGCCTCCAGCAGGTTCTTTTCCCATTCCGCGTTCCACAACGCGTCCAAATCCCGGCCCGTTGGGTCAATCACCTTGTCCACCGTGCGGGTGCCGGTCTCGGGGTCGTCGGAAGCGGAATGGCCGGCCACGAAAGGCCCGCGCTTGCGGAGCTGGTCGGTGATGCGCCAGCGGGTCATGTTCAGGAGCCAGGTTTTGAACGAGCCGATCGCCGGGTCATATTTGAAGGCGGGCATGTGTTTGGCGACCGAGATCATGGTCTCCTGCACCACATCCTGCGCCTCGGCCGCGGTCAGGCCGCTCTTGAGGGCGGTTCCGTAGATGAGTTTCCAGTACGTGTCAAAAAAATCCTGCCAACTTGATTCATCCTGCCAGTTTTTCAGGCGTTGAATCAAAGTTGCGCGCGTCGGAATCAATTCATCCTTCGGTACTGCCATTCAGCTAGTAATGTGGTCTTAAATTTCGGTTGGCAATAAAATACACCATTATCCCGAAAAATGTTGAAGAAAAGGGTGTTATATGCTTTTCTCAAGGTTGTTAATCAGTCAGATGTCTGAATGATTGAATCGCTTGAACTTGTCTCCTAAAGCCGGACGGGGTTCGTTGGTGGCCGCAATTTTTTTGGGTTGCCTGGCTTGCGTCGGAAAGTCTGGCGCGCAGCCAACAGCCGGTGGCGTGGTCGCGAACGAAATCCGGATCGTGGAACTGCAAGGCACCGCCGAGGTCGCTTCCGGCACTGTCGCCACCTGGGTTCCGGTGCAAACCAACCAAATCCTGCATCCCTTCGACCGGTTGCGCACCGGTGCCAACAGCCGGATCGCATTCCTTTGGTCTGACCGGAGCGTCGTGTCGTTTGGCGCCTTGACGGAAATTGAAGTGCTGCCGCCGGATTCGGCGGATGCGCAATGCGGACTGCATTTGCTGCGGGGTGTCATTTCGTTTTTCCATCGGGACAAACCGGGTCGCCTCCGGGTCATCACCCGCGGCGCCATTGCCGGGGTGGAGGGCACGGAGTTTGTCATGGCGGTGGACGATTCGGAGCGCACGACCCTGTCGGTGATTGACGGCAAGGTCCGGTTCGGCAACGACCAGGCCACGCTCCAGCTGACCAATGGCCAGCAGGCGGTTGCCGAGCCGGGCAGGGCGCCGGTTCGTACCGCAGGATTCATCGCCAACAACGTTCTCCAATGGTGTTTTTATTACCCGGCGGTGATTGATCCGGCGGACCTGCCGTTCACGCCGGAAGAACAAAAAATCCTCGACGAATCCCTCCGGGCATATCGCTCGGGCGATTTGCTGGCGGCGCTGGCCAGCTATCCGGCCGGGCGGCGACCCGGCTCCGATGCCGAACGGGTTTATTATGCCGGCCTGCTGTTGGGCGTCGGACAGCTGGATCAGGCCGAAGCGACATTGGCTCCATTATCCACCGCCGGCAGCTCCAACCGCCTGCAACGGATCGCCCTGGCCCTGCGCGAACTCGTTGCCGCCGTGAAACGACAGCCATATGCGGTGACGGTTCGCCCGCAACTGGCCACGGAATTCCTGGCGGATTCCTACTGCGAACAATCGCGCGCGCTGCCGGGAAACTCATTGTCAGCGGCGCTGGCTTCCGCCCGGCAGGCGGTGGCCAACTCGCCGGACTTCGGTTTTGGCTGGGAACGGGTGGCTGAACTGGAATTCAGTTTCGGTCACACCCGCCGCGCGCTCGATGCGCTGGACCAGAGCCTGACGCTCGCGCCGCGCAACGCCCAGGCGCTGGCGTTGAAGGGATTTCTGTTTGCGGCGCAAAATCGCACCGGCGAGGCCATCGGCTGGTTTAACCAGGCGCTGGCCGTGGACTCCGCGCTCGGCAACGCGTGGCTGGGGCGCGGACTTTGCCGCATCCGCCGGGGCGATGTCGCGGGCGGACGCGAGGATTTGCTGGTGGCTGCGGCGCTCGAACCCCAGCGTGCTGAATTGCGAAGTTATCTGGGCAAGGCTTACGCGGCTGCGGGCAATTATTCGCGCGCCACCCGGGAACTGCAACGGGCGGAAAAACTGGATCCCAACGACCCGACAGCGTGGCTTTATTCCGCCCTCTTCACCAGCAAGGCAACCGGATCAATGACGCGATTCGGGATCTGGACAAGTCACAAGCGCTGAATGACAACCGGAGTGTTTATCGTTCGCAACTGTTGCTGGACCAGGATCGCGCGGTGCGCAGCGCCAATCTGGCGGCCATGTACCAGGACGCGGGCATGAATGACTGGGCCGCGCACGAAGCCTCACGGGCGGTGAATGACGATTACGCGAATTACTCGGCCCACCTGTTTCTGGCCAACAGTTTCGACACGCTGACCGATCCCAACGAGATCAATCTCCGCTATGAAACCCCCGCCGAGAGTGAATATTTGCTGGCGAACTTGCTGTCCCCGGTGAGCGCCGGCACCCTGTCGCCCACGATTTCACAGCAGGAATACTCGCCGCTCTTCGAGCGCGACCGGTTCGGGGTGGTTTCGAGCACGGAATATCTGAGTCGTGGGGCTTGGACACAGGCAGGCGCGCAGTTCGGCACTTTTGGCAATTTTGGCTATGACTTCGAGGGACTCTACCGCACCGACCCCGGCCAGCGGTTGAACAATGACATCGAAGAGCGGCAATTGTCCGGGGCGCTTAAATATCAGATTACGCCGCAGGACACCGTTTATTTGCAGGTCAAACAGTACCAGGCGGACGGCGGGGATTTGTCCCAATACTACAATCAAAACCAGGCCAGCCCGACTTATCGCTTTAGCGAACATCAGGACCCGATTGTGAGCCTTGGCTATCACCACGAATGGGGTCCGGGAATACATACTTTGTTTTTTGCAGCGCGGCTTGATGACACTTACTCGTTTACCAACTTTACGCAGCCTGCACTGTTTCAAGACTTTCCCGGCATTCCCCCCATGTTCAGTTTCGGCGCAGAACATAACGATGGACGAGAATTATCATCGGAAGCGGATATTTATTCAGGGAGAACTGCAACAAATTTTGGAAGGTCCTGCTCATAATACCATTTTCGGCACGCGCATCCAATATGGCCAATTTCATACCACCGTTTTGCAAGACACTCCACTACCAGTCGCCGGTGATTTCATGGATCCGATACCGCAAGAGGACTTCACTTCCCTATTCAAGCGCTTCAGTTTTTACGGCTATCATCAATGGCAGATTTTGGAACCGCTGCAATTGATTGGCGGCGTGACCTATGATCGTATCACCTATCCGCAGAATTTTCAAAGCGCGCCGATTTCAGGAGACGAAACGACAGCCAATCAAGTTTCGCCCAAGGCCGGCTCCGCCGCGCCGCCCTCCCGGCTCCACGAATGCGCCGCCGGCTTTGACGCCGGCAAAGACTCCCCGCCGCCACGAACGCTCCGGGCATTTGATTTTATTCCCGCCCAGCAGCGCGCGGATTTCCTTGCGCAGTTTCTTGGTGACGGCATCCACCAACCGGTTGGCGTCCACGATCGTGAAGTTGTAGGTCTTTTGCAGGCGCCGGAACACGGCCTGGATCGCGGCCTGATATTTCACAAAGCTGTCAAACATGTCGCGCGACAGGCCGAGGTCCATGCCGCTTCCCAGTAGTCGAGCGCCGCGCTTTTGGAAAGGTTGCGCTGCACCAGTTCCTCCGGCTCCAGCGAGAGGTAAAACACCGCGTCCGGCTCCAGCGCGATGCCGTAAAGATTTTTCAGCCACGCCTCGTCCATGCCGCGCACCAAGTCGCGCGCCATGAGCGTGTAAATGTAGCGGTCGGCCAGCACGATGAAACCCGCCTTGAGCGCCGGCAAAATGATGTTTTCCAACTGGTCGGCGAAATCCGTCGCGTAAAACAAACTCAACGTCGTCCGGCTCAAAATGTTTCCCTGCTGCGCCTTTTCCAGTTCGGAGCTGACGAGCGTCGAGCGTTTCAAACCCACCGGCACGGTGGCGTGGCCGCAGGTTTCCAGCCATTCCACCAGCCGCGCAATTTGCGTGGAGCGGCCCGAACCGTCCGCGCCTTCCACGACGATCAGTTTGCCCGCGAGGTCGTCAATTTTGACGTGCGGGATGCCATGACCAAGAAACTTGCGGGATTTTTTCATTGGGGCGGAATCGGTTTTCATGCGGCCATGTCCTCCTCGGCTTCTTTCGCCGGATCCGCCGGGAATGCCGGCGGCAACGGCAGCGGGCTGCGGCGTTTGAATTTTGACAGGTCAATCTTTTCGCCCACGAGCCTGCGCACGAGCGTCTGCTGTTTTTCCACGGGCTGATTGGCGTCAATGACGACGAAATTGAATTCGCCGCTCATCGCCATGTATTGCTCCAGAATGCGGCCCTGAAAAATGCGGAAACTTTCATACGGGTCGCTCGACAGCCGCAAATCCATGCCCGCCTCGAAAAATTTCAGCTTGGGCCGGCCCTCGAGAATCCGGTTCAGCGAGACTTCCAGTTCCGTCTTGAAAAACATGGTGAGGTCGGGCTTTGCGGCGAAATTGTAAATGCCACGCACCCAGTCCGGCGGGCAGCCCCGCGTCACGTCGCGCGCGAACGCGGTGAACACATACCGGTCGCACAGCACGATGTAGCCCGCGCGCAGCAGGGGCAGCAGGTGGCGCTCGTAGCGATCAGCGAAATCCGTCGCGTGAATCAGGCTAAACGTCGTGGGCGTGAGCAGCTCGCGCTTTTTGCCCTTGCTGGTGGCGGACTTCACCAGCTCGGACGAGTTCCAACTGCTGAAATAGACCTTGATGCCCTCGGCCTCGAGCCAGCGTTTCAGCAGATAAATCTGCGTGGACTTGCCGGAGCCGTCCAGCCCCTCGACGGCGATAAGCCGCCCCGGAAAATTGAGTTCCGCAAAAGTTTTCATAATCGCCCCACCGGCGTCTTTTTATTCTATACCAGCCGCCGCCAGCTTCAAGCGCAAGTTGATATACCATGATGAAATCAACTTTCCTTGTTAAATTCATGTGACATTAACTTTCCTTGTGAAAAAAATCACAATTTTTCCTTGCCCGCCAATTAACCGCCAGTTAGCTTAATGGGGCTTTTTTTCTGGCTGGAGCAATGCAAACGCAAACTGAAATCGGCTACAACTCGAAGATCGAGGGCGATGTCATCGTCACCCGCGTGGATGCCGCCCTGAACTGGTTTCGCAAAAATTCCGTGTGGCCGATGCCGATGGGCCTGGCGTGCTGCGCCATTGAATTGATGGCCGCCGGCGCGAGCCGTTTCGACATCTCTCGCTTCGGCTCCGAGGTCATGCGGTTTTCCCCACGCCAGTCCGACTGCATGATCGTGGCCGGCACCGTCACCTACAAAATGGCCGGGGCGGTGAAGCGCATCTGGGACCAGATGCCGGAGCCGAGATGGTGCATCGCGATGGGAGCTTGCGCTTCCACCGGCGGCATGTATCGCAGCTACGCGGTGTTGCAGGGCGTGGACAACATTGTGCCGGTGGACATCTACATTTCTGGCTGCCCGCCGCGGCCCGAAGCCGTGCTCGACGCGTTGATGAAATTGCAGGCCAAAATCAGCACGCAGCCGGTGCTGGAGAACCTCATGGCGGTCAAAGCGCTCAAACACCAAGCCGCCTGATTGCCGCAAAAATGCACAAAATGCACAAAAATAATTTCGATTTTGCGCCTTTTGCGCCTTTTTGCGACTGATTCAAATGACATCTTTAGAAGCCGCCCAAAAAATCAAAGCCAAGTTCGGCGATTTAATCTCCGAACCGGCGGAATTTCGCGGCGAAATCACGGTAAAGCTCGCCGACGCGGAACAAATCACCGCAGTATGTGAATTCGCGAAGGGGCAGCTTGGCTTCGATTACCTCGTGGACATCAGCAGCCTCGATAATTACGGCGACGATCCGCGCTGGACAGTTGTATATCACCTGCGCGCTATCGTTAACGGAACCGAAATTCGGATTGAAACTTGTGTGAATGAGGAAAAATCCGAGCTGCCGAGCGTTTTGCCCATCTGGCGCACGGCCAACTGGCATGAGCGCGAAATCTACGACATGATGGGCATCCGCTTCAGCGGCCATCCCGATTTGCGCCGCATCCTGATGTGGGAAGGCTACCCTTATTTTCCATTGCGGAAGGATTTTCCGCTGGCGGGCAAGCCGAGCGATTTGCCCGGCATTGCCTTCACAAAACCAGCTCCGCTCGAAGGCGGGCCGTTCGTGACGGTCGCTGGCGGCAAAGATTCCATCTCGCGCGAACCGCGCGTGAGGACGCCGGAAGAATAATTTTCATGGCCACCGTTCAAGACATTGAAGTTCGCGATTCCGCCGCGCGGTCAGCGCAGGCGGCGGACGAGCTTCAGGATATGCACGGCGAGAAAATGGTCTTGAACATGGGGCCGTCGCATCCGGCCACGCACGGTGTCTTGCGCATCGTGCTCGAGCTGGACGGCGAAATCATCACCAAGGCCGACCCGGACATCGGTTATCTGCATCGCGGCGACGAAAAAATCGCCGAGAACATGACCTACACCCAGTTCATCCCTTACACGGATCGGCTGGATTATCTCGCACCGCTGGCCAACAACGTCGCCTACGCGCTCGCCGTGGAAAAACTGCTTGGCATCCACGACAAGCTGCCGCCGCGCTGCCAATATATCCGCGTGATGTGCGCTGAACTCGCCCGCATTTCCGCGCATTTGCTCGGTCTCGGCGCGTTCGCGATGGACATGGGTGCGGTCACGGTCTTCCTGTTGAGCTTCACCGAGCGCGAAAAAATTTACAATCTGGCGGAGGCCATCAGCGGCGCGCGGCTTACGACGAGCTACACCCGCATCGGCGGCGTGATGCGCGATTTGCCACCCGGTTGGCTGGATCAATGCCAGAAATTCTGCGACGAATTCATCCCTGCGCTCAACGAATTTGAGACGCTGCTTACGCGCAATCGCATCTGGGTGGACCGCGTGCGCGACCTCGCGGTGATTTCGAAGGAGGACGCGATTGACTACGGTTTGAGCGGCCCGAATCTGCGCGGCAGCGGCGTCGAATACGATTTGCGCAAGAACCAGCCGTATCTTTGCTACAAGGATTTGGATTTCGACATTCCGACCGGCGCGGTTGGCGACTGCTACGACCGCTACCTTGTGCGCATGGAGGAGATGCGCCAGAGCGTCCGTATTCTGGAGCAGTGCATCAAAAAAATCCCCGGCGGCGCGGAAAACAAGACCAACGAACCGGTCAACGTCGCCGACGGGAAAATCACGCTGCCGCCGAAGCAGAACGTCATGTCGAGCATGGAGGAGTTGATTCATCAGTTCATGCTCGTCACGGAAGGCGTGAACTGTCCGCCCGGCGAAATTTATTTCGGCCACGAAAATCCGAAAGGCGAACTCGGCTTTTACATCAACAGCCAGCGGCGGCGGCACGCCTTACCGGATGAAAATCCGCTCGCCCAGCTTTGTGAACTTGAGCATCGTTCCGAAAATTTTCGTCGGCACGCTCATCAGCGACACCGTGGCGATTTTGGGTTCGCTCGACTTTGTCATGGGGGAATGCGACCGATGAGCTTTCAAGCCACGCCCCAACTCGAAGCGGAAGTGAACGAATTGATTTCGCACTATCCGGTCAAACGCGCCGCATCACTCATGGTGCTGCACGCCATCCAGGAGCAGTTCGGCTGGATTTCGTCGGAAGCGGTTCAGTGGACGGCGAAGAAGCTGGAACTCCAGCCGATCAACGTTTTTGAAATCCTGACGTTTTACCCGATGCTCCGGCAGCAGCCGCAGGGCAAATACCAGATCAAGGTCTGCCGCACGTTGAGCTGCGCGCTGGGCGGCGGGTATGAGTTGCACAAGCATTTTTGCGACAAGCTGGGCCTGGACGCGCACGCGCACGGCCCGCAGACGACGAAGGACGGAAAGTTCACGGTCGAATTCGTCGAGTGCCTCGCCAGTTGCGGCACGGCGCCGGTGATGATGGTGCAACGAAAAATTTTACGAGGGTGTTACGCGCGCGAAGGCGGATGAAATTGTCGGAGGATGTAAATGAATTTTAATCCTGCATTCTTCATTCTGCCTTCTACATTTGAAAAATGGCTGCCCGACATGGATTTGAACCATGACAAACAGATTCAGAGTCTGTTGTGCTACCGTTACACCATCGGGCAAGCCGGAGCGTTGGACAGACTAAACGCTTTTGCCGGCCAGTCAAGCCGTGCATTTTGCGGCTTGTCACTCGTCACTCGTCACTTGTAACGCTGAATATGGCGCAGGAATACAAACTGATTTTGAAGCATGCCGATGAACCCGGTTACTCGCGGGACATCGAGTGCTATTTGCGCCATGGCGGCTACGAGGTCTTGAAGAAGGCGCTCGCGATGCCGCCGAGGGATTTGCCGGATGGCAAAAAGAAATCGCCGCAGGAGCAAATCCGGGATGATGTGAAAATTTCCGGCCTGCGCGGGCGCGGCGGCGCGGGGTTTTCCTGCGGGCTGAAGTGGAGCTTCGTGGACCGCAAGAGCGGCAAGCCGATTTACCTGATTTGCAACGCAGACGAATCCGAGCCGGGCACGTTCAAGGACCGGCAGATCATGTATAAGGACCCGCACCAGTTGATCGAGGGCATGGTCATCTCGTGCTTTGCCAACGACGTGCATCTTGCCTACATCTACATCCGCGGTGAAATGGTGGATGGCGCGAAAATTTTGAATCAGGCGCTCAAGGAAGCCCGCGCAAAAAACTTTCTCGGAAAAAACATCCTTGGTTCTGGCTACGATTTGGAGATTCACGTCCATCGCGGCGCGGGCGCTTACATTTGCGGCGAGGAAACCGGCCTTATCGAATCGCTCGAAGGCAAGCGTCCGTATCCGCGCATCAAGCCGCCGTATTTTCCGGCCATCCTTGGCCTGTGGATGTGCCCGACGATCGTCAACAACGTCGAGACGCTTTGCAACGTGAAGCACATTGTGGCGATGGGCGGCGCGGAATTCGCCAAGCTCGGCACCCCGAACAACACCGGCACGCGCATCGTCAGCTTGAGCGGCCACGTCAAGAAACCCGGCTACTACGAAATCGAAACCGGCAAGGCAACCATCGGCGAACTCATCAACGACCCGAAATTCGGCGGCGGCCTGCGCGACGGGCGCAAATTGAAGGCCGTCATTCCCGGCGGTTCGTCGGCGAAAGTTTTCAAGGCCGGCGAAAAATTCAAGCTCAAGAAGAAGGACGCCGAGGGCAGGGAAATTTTGGTCGAGACCGATATGCTGGATTTGCCTTACGATTTCGATTCGCTCGCCGCCGCCGGTTCGATGAGCGGTTCGAGCGCCATCATCGTGATGGATGATTCGACCGACATCGTGGAGGCGCTGGCGAACCTGTCCGAGTTTTACGCGCACGAAAGCTGCGGTCAATGCACGCCCTGCCGCGAAGGTTCGCTCTGGATGAGCAAGACCCTGCACCGCCTCACGCACGGCGAAGGCCGCGCCGGCGACGCGGATTATCTCGTGAAGATTGCCGACAACATTCCCGGCGGCCGCACGATTTGCGCGTTTGGCGAAGCTTGCTCGTGGCCGGTGCAAAGTTTTGTCGCGAAGTTCAAAGACGAATTTGTCGCCAAAGGCGCCGCCGATGAAGCTCGCCGCGCGAAGGAAGTTGCCGCGCAGGCTGAACAAAAACAATTCGCCGCCGCGCATCATTGATTGCCATGTCAACTGCCGTCACAACTGAAACCAAGTCCGCGCCGCCGGCCGAAAAGATCAAAGTGAAGGTGGACGGCCGCGAAATCGACGTGCCGAAGACAATGCCCGATCCGATTTTGGGCAAACCGGTTCCGACCACGATGATTCAGGCGTGCGAGCTGGCCAAGACCGACGTGCCGCATTATTGCTGGCATCCGCAACTGCCCGTCGCTGGCAACTGCCGCATGTGCCTTGTGGAATACGGCATGCCCGCGCTCGGCCCGGACCGCAAACCGGTATTGAATCCCGACGGCACGCCGAAGATCGCCAAGCTGCCGCGCCCGGCCATTTCCTGCGCGACTCCGATTTCGCCGGGAATGGAAATTTATACGAACACACCCGGCGTGAAGCAGATGCGCGAAGGCGTTTTGGAATCACTGCTCATCAATCATCCGCTCGACTGCCCGATCTGCGACCAGGCCGGCGAATGCAAGTTGCAGGAATACTCCGTTGACTACGGACAGAGCGCGAGCCGCTTCGTGGAGGCGAAGGTTCACAAGCCGAAGGCCGTTGACCTCGGCCCGCGCATCATGCTCGACGCGGAGCGCTGCATCCTTTGCACGCGCTGCATCCGTTTCACTCGCGATATTGCGCACGACGACGCGCTGGGCATCATCAATCGCGGCAGCTACAACACGATTGCGACTTTCCCCGGAACGCCGTTCGACAACAATTACACGCTGAACACCGTGGACATCTGCCCGGTCGGCGCGCTCACGTCGAAAGATTTCCGTTTCAAGATGCGCGTCTGGTTCCTCAAGGAAACCAAGAGCCTCTGCACGAGCTGCGCCACCGGCTGCAACATCATCATCGGCTCGCGCGAGGAGAAGATTTACCGTTACACGCCGCGTGAAAATGACGCCGTCAACGGCCCGTGGATGTGCGACGCCGGCCGGTTGAACTATAAATGGATTGGCCGCGCAGACCGGCTGAAGGATGTTCTAGTGGGACAGGCTTCTAGCCTGTCAACGGCGGGAACTGGACAGGCAAGATGCCTGTCCCACTCCAAAACAACATGGACTGCGGCACTCAATAAAATCGGCGACAGACTCAAAAAGGTGCCCGCCGGTTCAGTTGCGATTATCGCTTCGGCGCGGCAGACGAACGAGGAACTTTGGCTGATTTCAAAACTGAAATCCAAGCTCGGTGCGGTCAGCGATTCCGTCGCGCGGGTTGGCGAAGCCGACAAGCTGCTCGTCAGCGCGGACAAAAATCCGAACACAAACGGTGCGCGGCTCACGGGTATCTGCTACTCCGAAATCGGCGTGAATATTCCGCAAATCGCGAGTGGAATTTCGAGTGGCAAGATCAAGACGCTGATTGTTTTTGGCGAAGATGTGACGAAGCACGGCATCAGCGCGGATTTGCTCGGCAAATTGGAGACGCTCATCGTCAGCGATATTTTGCCGAACGCGACGATGGAACTGGCGCATTACCTTTTGCCCGGCTGCGCTCACACCGAGAAACGCGGCTCGTTCACGAACACGAAAGGCCGCGTCCAGAAATTCATGAAGGCGGTCGAGGCGCCCGGCGACGCGCGCGCCGAATGGGAATTTTTGCATGACCTCGTTCGCAACGTCACCGGCCAGGACGGTTTCCTGACAATTGAGGGTCTGTTCAACGAAATGGCGAAGGACGTGCCCGCGTTCAACGGTTTGACGTGGGCCGGCCTCGGCGACACCGGAGTGACGGTGAAGATTTAACTGTGATGAAATTGGAATCAACAAAAACTGCGGGTGGAACAGGCCTCCGGCCTGTCCAATTCGGCGTCACGCCGAATTGCGGCGGGGAGCGTCCGACAGGTTTTGGGCGTCAAGTGACGGAGGATGTCCGCCCGCCATCGGTTTCGGGCGCGACGCCCGAAACAACAGGCGAGACGCCTGTGCCACCCCACTTGCTCAAATAATAATGGACTGGAATTTCATCATTTTCAGCGTGGTCAAGGTTGCCGTGGTCATCGGCGCGCTCCTGACCTTGGTGGCGTATTCCGTGTTGGCGGAGCGTAAGATCGCCGCGTGGATTCAAGACCGGCCCGGCCCGAACCGCTGCGCGCCGCCGTTTGTGAAATATATTCCGGTCCTCGGCCCGTTCCTGACCCGGATTGGATTTTTCCAGCCGATGGCGGACGGCGTGAAATCCATTTTGAAGGAAGACTTCACCCCGGCGGGCGTCAAAAAAATCTATTTCTGGCTCGCTCCGGCCATCGCGGTGATTCCGGCGATCCTGACCGTGGCGGTCATTCCATTCGGCTCGCAAATCGGCAAGCAGCAAATGGTCATCGCGAACCTGAACGTCGGCATCCTCTTTACATTCGGTATCGTGTCGCTCGGCGTTTATGGCATCGTGCTGGCCGGCTACGCGGCGAACTCCAAGTATCCGTTCCTCGGCGGCATCCGCTCCTGCGCGCAGATGATTTCTTATGAAATTTCGATGGGCATGTCGGTGATCCCGGTGCTGCTGATCGCCGGCAACCTGAATCTGGGCCAGATCATCAACTGGCAGACCACGCACGGCTGGCTGATTCTATACGCGCCGGTGTCGTTCGTCATCTTCCTGGTATCGGCGTTTGCGGAAACGAACCGGACGCCGTTCGATTTCGCCGAGGCGGAGCAGGAATTGGTTGGCGGTTACAACGTGGAATACAGCTCCATGAAATTTGCGCTGTTTCCGCTCGGCGAATATTCCGCCATGATTGCGTCGGCCGGCATGATGGTGACGCTGTTTTTCGGCGGCTGGACGCTGCCGTTCTGGGGACTCGATCAGCCGGCGCAATCGCTGGGCATGGGCATCGTGCACATTTTTGTTTTTCTCGCGAAGATGCTGGCGTTCGTGGTGGTGTTCATCTGGGTGCGCTGGATGTTTCCGCGTTTCCGGTATGACCAGTTGATGGATTTGGGCTGGCGGCGGTTCCTGCCGCTGGCGCTCGTGAACATTTTGGTGACAGCGGTGATTTTGTGGATGAAAAGTTAAATGATTGTTAATCGTAAACAGTTAACGTTTTGGGAGCGGCTTTATCTGCCGGCAATTGCCGGTGGATTAAAGGTCACGCTCCGTCATGCCTGGCGCACACTGTTTCAGGGCAAGGCCGTGACGATGGAATATCCCGAACAGAAATGGACCGTGCCGGCGGATTACCGCGGCGCGCCGTATCTCGTCAAGGACCAAGATGGCAACACTAAGTGCGTCTCCTGCCAGCTTTGCGAATTTGTCTGCCCGCCGAAGGCCATTCGCATCACGCCGCCCGGTCCGGCGGGAAAAATCGCCGACCGCCCGAACGCGGAGAAAATGCCGGCGGAATTTGAAATCAACATGCTCCGCTGCATTTATTGCGGCCTGTGTCAGGAAGTCTGCCCCGAGGAGGCGATTTTCCTCCAGAAAGACTGGTCGCACCTCGGCACCAACCGGGCCGAAATGATTTACAACAAGGAAAAACTCCTTTCGCTCGGCGGCGTCAGCCCCGGCATCCAGAAGTGGAAACACAAACTGGAAGAGGCAAAGGCACAGGAGAATTTCCCGGTGAAAATGTAACCAGCAATGGAAGCACTTAACAACTTGCTCAGCGGAACGACGGTGCCGGACGTTTTGTTTTACGTCTTCGCCGCGCTGACGCTGCTGTGCGCCGTCCTCGTCGTTGCCAATCCGTTCAGCCGCAGCCCGGTCACCAGCGCGATGTTTCTGGTGCTGACCATCATTTCGATGGCTGGGCTGTTCGTGCTACTGCATGCGTTCTTTCTCGCCGCCGTCCAGATCATCGTCTATGCCGGCGCGGTCATCGTGCTGTTCCTGTTCGTCATCATGCTGCTGGATTTGAAGGAGGAACAGCGGCGGAAGATCAAACTGTTCGGCATCGTCGGCGGGCTGGTATCCGTCGGCGCCATCCTCGCCATTTTTTTGAAAAGCCTCCACGCAACACCACTTCCTGTTTCAACATCACTGACGCACGATGGCGACACCGCCGCGCTCGGCCATTTGCTGTTCACGCAATACGTTTTGCCGTTTGAAGTCGTCTCGGTGCTGCTCCTCGTGGCGATGGTCGGCGTGATTTTGTTGAGCAAAAAGGATTTGAAATAAAGCAGCGTTGCATCGTTAAACCGCTGAATTGTTCCATCGGCAACCAAATGCCGATGCAATTCCGATTCAACGATTCAACGATTCAACGATTTGCGATTTTATGAACGTCGGACTCGAACATTATTTGACTGTCAGCTTCCTGCTGTTCGCGCTGGGGCTGCTCGGCGTGATCATGCGGCGCAATTTGCTGGTGATTTACATGTCGCTGGAGCTGATGCTCAACGCGGCCAACCTCGCGCTGGTTGCGTTCTCGCGGTTCAACGACAAGCTCGACGGCCAGGTGCTGGTGTTCTTCATCATTACCGTCGCGGCGGCGGAAGTGGCGGTCGGCCTGGCGCTCATTGTGGCGCTCTACCGCAAACGCCAGACCGCGCACGTCGAGGATTTGACGAGCATGAAACTTTGAAAATGAACGGGAATTATACAAGCGCAGCAGGTGGAACAGGCCTCCGGCCTGTTCAATTCGGCGTCTCGCCGGATTGTGGCGGCGTGCGTCCATGGAATTGGACGCCAAATAATTAAGGGCGTCCATCGCCATCCGGTTTCGGGCGCGACGCCCGAATGACGCCTGTTCCACCCGGATTTTTCGTTGCTGATTCTTGATCGGATGAAATACGAAATTTTACCGTGGCTGATTTTGTTCCTGCCGCTGTTTTCAGCGGCGGTCATCACACTGTTCACGTTGAAGCAACGCAATGTGAGCGCGCTCCTGTCCATCGGTGCGATTGTTGCCGGCTTCGTGATGACTTTGGTTTTCATCGGTGCCAATGGCTTTCACATTAACGCAGAGACGCCTGGTGTTGGGCACGCCGGCAACTGGCTTGCCATCGGCAATTTGCAAATTGATTTCGGCCTCAAACTCGATGCGTTGAGCCTGATGATGATGCTCATCGTCACCGGTGTCGGCGGCGCGATCCACATTTATTCCTACGGCTACATGGACGAAGACCGGAGTAAGGCCCGTTTCTTCGCATTCATGAGCCTGTTCACGTTCTCGATGCTCGGCATCGTGCTGGCGAACAATTTCATCGAGATGTTCATTTTCTGGGAACTCGTCGGCGTGTCCAGCTACCTGCTCATCGGGTTCTGGTTTGAAAAACCCAGCGCGGCCGACGCGGCGAAAAAAGCATTTTTTACCAACCGTCTCGGCGACTTCGGTTTCCTGCTCGGCATTTTGGTGGTGTGGGCGGCGCTCGGCTCGCTGAATTTCACGCAACTTCAATCAACACTCGTCGCCAATCCGATGGCGCTCGGAACCATCGCCACCGTCGCCGGCCTGCTGGTTTTCTGCGGCGCGATGGGCAAGTCCGCGCAATTCCCGCTGCACGTCTGGCTGCCGGACGCCATGGAAGGCCCGACGCCGGTCAGCGCGCTCATCCATGCCGCGACAATGGTGGCCGCCGGCGTCTACATGCTTTGCCGCACCTTGTTTTTGTTCAATGCCGGCGCGCTGCACGTCATCGCCTATATCGGCGGATTCACAGCACTGCTCGCGGCGCTCATCGCCGTCCAGCAAAACGACATCAAGCGCATTATCGCCTACTCGACACTGTCGCAACTCGGCTACATGGTCATGGCCGTCGGCTTGAACGGCCCGACGCCGGCGATGTTCCATTTGACCACGCACGCGTTTTTCAAGGCGCTGCTGTTCTTGAGCGCCGGTTCGGTCATCATCGGGATGCATCATGAGCAGGACATCTGGCAGATGGGCAACCTGCGAAAGAAAATGCCCATCACGTTCTGGACGTTCCTCGTCGGCGCGCTGGCATTGAGCGGGATTCCGCCGTTCAGCGGCTTCTATTCGAAGGATTCCATTCTTGCGCAAGCGTTGGAACAGAAAAACTACCTGCTTTTCGGTGTCGCCGTTTTCGTCGCCGCGCTGACGGCGTTTTACACCTTCCGGTTGTTCTTCGTCGTTTTCTTTGGCCGGGAGAAATCCAAAGCCGCTTCACACGCGCACGAATCGCCGCTGGTGATGACGCTGCCGTTGCTGGCGCTGGCGCTGTTCGCGGCCATCGGCGGTTTCATTGGCATCACAAACAATTACGGTTCGCAATTTTTTGACGGACACAAAACACTATCCGTCGCGCAGCAGGTATTGGAGCCGCTGGAAAAAGCTGGCCCGATGCTTTGCGGCCTCGCGGCCGCAGTTGTCGGCATCTTCCTGGCCTTCTTGCTTTACCAAAATGTCGTCTCGGACCCGCTGCCCGCCAAACTTGGCGGCCTGGCAACGGCGATGAAAAACAAGTTTTACTTCGACGAACTTTACGAAGCCACCTTCATCCGCTCGCATGATTTCATCGCCACGGTGATGGATGTGATTGACCGCTGGTTTGTGGAGGGCTTTTGCATCGGGCTGGTGCGCGGCGGCACGGATTTCACCGGCCGCGCGCTGCGCCTCGTGCAAACCGGCAACCTCCAGACCTACGCCTTCCTGTTCGTGCTCGGCGTGGCGGTGGTGCTCTATTTCGTTTTGAAATGAAGAATTAACGCAGAGACGCGGAGATGCAAAGACGCGAAGAATGAAAATACAATTAACAAAAATTCTGGGTGGAACAGGCCTTCGGCCTGTTCAATTCGGCGTCACGCCGAATTGCGGCGGCGCGCGTCCGGCAGCTTTTGGCCAAACGAATGATAGCGACGTGTTCCCGACGTCGGTTTCGGGCGCGACGCCGAAACAACAGGCGTGACGCCTGTTCCACCGGTTGAAAGAATTTAACGATGTCCATACTGACTTACATCGCAGGTTGGCCGCTGCTGGCGGCGCTGGCGCTGATGCTTGTGCCGCGCAATTACCGCGTCATCATCCGCGCCGTCGCGGTGCTGGCCACGCTCATCCCGGCGGTGCTGGCGGTGAAGATGTTCTGCCAGTTCGTGCCCGGCGCGAACGGCTACCAGTTTGAACAGCAAATCCCATGGGTCGAATCGCTCGGCATCAGCTACCACGTCGGCGTGGACGGCCTGAACGTCGGCCTGATTTTGATGGGCGCGATTGTCGCGTTCGCCGCCACGCTCTGCTCGTGGGAAATCCAGACGCGAGAGAAGGAGTTTTACATCCTGCTGCTGGTGATGAGCGGCGGCATCCTCGGCGCGTTTGCGTCGCTCGACCTGTTTTTCTTTTATTTCCTGCACGAACTCGCGCTGGTGCCGACGTTCATCATGATCGGCGTCTGGGGCCGCGGCGAACGGAAGAACTACGCGACGTTCCAGATCACGCTCTACTTGAGCATCGGCGCGCTTATCGCGCTCATCGGTCTCATCGCGCTTTACCTGCAATCCGGCGCGAACACGTTCGACATCCCGAAACTGATCGAGCACGACGAGAATCATCCGCTTGCAGCGAGCGCGCAGAATTTCATCTTCCCGCTGCTGCTGTTCGGGTTCGGCATTCTGGTTTCGCTCTGGCCGTTCCATTCGTGGGCGCCGCTGGGCTATGGCGCCGCGCCGTCGCCGACCGCCATGCTGCACGCCGGCGTGCTGAAAAAATTCGGCCTTTACGGTTTGATCCGCATCGCGCTGCCGTTGATGCCGCAGGCCGCGCATCACTGGATGAATTTCCTCGCGTGGCTTTGCCTCGGCAACATCCTTTACGTCGGCTGGGTGGCGATGCGGCAGAAAGATTTGAACCTGCTCATCGGCAATTCCAGCGTGGCGCACATGGGCTTCATTTTCCTCGGCATCGCGAGTCTGAACCTCATCGGCGTGACCGGCGCGGTGCTCATCATGATTGCGCACGGCTTCCTCGCGGCGCTGACGTTCGCGTTGAGCGGCTACATTTACCAAAAGACCGGCACGCTGGAGATGAGCAAGCTGGGCGGGCTTTGCCGCCAATTGCCGTTCATCGGCACGGCGCTGTTGATGGCGGCGATGGCCGGCTGCGGCCTGCCGGGCTTTGCAAATTTCGTCGGCGAAGTCACCGTGTTCTTCGGCGCGTGGAAAGTTTTCCCGGCTGGTGACCGGCTCGCGCTTTGGGGCGCGCTGCTGATTGGCGCGCTCTACATGCTGCGCGCCGTGCGCAACATTTTGCACGGCCCGTTGCCGGAAAAATGGAATTCCATTTCCGATGCCTCGAATGTCTGGCGCAAGCTACCTTACGCGCTGCTGCTGGCGAGCCTGTTCGTCTTCGGCATCTGGCCGCGTCTGCTCACGGAAAAAATCACGCCGGACGCGCAAAAAATAGTGGCGATGACTGAAAGTAGGGCTGGCGTCCCGCCTGCCCAACGAGCGCTTCAGCGCGAGCAAAACGACAAAACTCCCGTCGGCTTCGCCGACGCGGGCAGGCGGGACGCCCGCCCTACTTTAACTTCAAATTGATGAACGCCTCCTCCATCACGCTGGAAATCTGCGTAATCGCCCTCGGCACGATTCTGATGCTGGCGGATTTCTGGATGCCCGCCGAGCGCAAGAAGTTTGCGGCTTACGCGGCGATTGTGGCGCTGGGCGGACTTTTGCTCATCAGCTTGAGCGGCGATGGCGTTTGCAGCGTGTTCGGCACGGCGTTCAACGGCGCGTTTGTCGAGGATGGGCTTGCGCTGTTTTTCAAACGTTTCTTCATCGTCGCGGCCATGCTTGTGCTGTTCATGGCCGCGGAATTCTCCGACCGCATCGCCGCCGGCATTTCCGAATACTATTCGCTCATCGTGTTTGCGCTGGCGGGAATGCTGTTCGCCGCGTCGGCGAATGACTTCGCGATGCTGTTCGTTTCCATTGAACTCATCACCATCACGTTTTACGTCCTCGTCAGTTTTCAGCGCAGCCGGCTGGTATCGCTCGAAGCGGGCGTGAAATACCTCATCCTTGGCGCGCTGTCGTCGGCATTTCTCGTGTTCGGTATCGCGCTGATTTGGGGAACGACCGGGAAACTGAACTTCACCGATCTCGCGGCGGTCGCGGCACAGTTTGAAACCAACAAACTTTTTATCCTCGGCGTGTTGTTCGTGATGGTTGGGCTTGGATTCAAAATCGCCGCGTTTCCATTTCAAATCTGGGCGCCGGATGTTTATCAAGGCGCGCCGACGCCGACGACCGCGTTTCTGGCGGTCGGCTCCAAGGCTGCAGGATTTGTCCTGCTGCTGCGCGTTTTGTTCACCGCCGTTCCGGCTGTTACGGCGCTTTGGGCCAATCTTTTGATCGTCATTTCCGGCATCACGATCCTTTACGGAAATCTGTGTGCGATTCCGCAGCGCAACATCAAGCGGCTGCTCGGTTATTCCAGCATCGCGCACGCCGGTTATTTATTGCTCGGCGTGGCGGCGTTGAGCGCGAGCGGGCAGGCAGCGGTGATGTATTATCTGGCCGGCTATCTGTTCACCGTGCTGGCGGCGTTCACGGTGATCTGCCTCGTGATGCGGCATGCGGATGCGGAAGATATTTCAGCACTGGCCGGTTTGAACCAGCGCTCGCCGCTGCTGGCCACGACGATGACGCTGGCAATGGCGTCGCTTGCGGGCATTCCGCCGCTGGCCGGTTTCTTTGGAAAATTTCTGCTGCTGAAATCCGTGATTGCACAGGCGCAAGCCACCGGAAACCACGGCTATTACTGCCTCGTGTTCACGGCGCTGGCGGGCGTGGTGATTTCGCTCTACTACTATTTCGGCGTCATCCGGGCGATTTACTGGAGCAAGGAGACGCCGGATTTGTCGCCGATTCCACTTTCAGCTCCAGCCAAACTGACCGTCTGGGTTTGCATCGCGGGCATGTTCTGGATTGGTTTGTTCCCGAACACAGTCTTGAATCTCGCCAACGAGGCCGTGATCGTTTTGAAATAGTGACGGCTCGTGGAGCCGGAGCGCCGCCCGGCGACAAATGACGCGACAAATGAGGCTTGTCATCCCACGCGGCGGCGGCCATACTGGGCGGACAAAATTTATGGCAGACGCTGCAAACAAATATCCCGAAAACGTGGCGGGCAAATACTACGTGGACAACCAGTGCATTGATTGCGACCTGTGCCGCGAGACCGCGCCGGACAACTTCAAGCGCAATGACGACGGCGGCTACTCGGTCGTCTATAAACAACCGGCGTCGCCGGAGGAAGAGACGCGCTGCAAGGAAGCCAAGGAAGGCTGCCCGGTCGAGGCCATCGGCGACAACGGCGCTTAACCTGCTCCGGTTGAAACAATAATTGTCCGGGTGGAGACCGGCGGCGGCGCTTGTTCCCTGGCAGGACCGGGTTTTCCGATTTGTGTTTGACGATCTGAAACAGAAAACTCCCGCGACTTTTCCCATCGCGGGAGTTTTTGTTTTTTCCGAATTCAGTCAGTTGACGCTCACGTCAATTTTTCTCGGCCTGGCCTCCTCGGTTTTCGGCAGCAACACCGTCAGCACGCCATCCCGGTAATCCGCCTTCACCTTGTCGGCGGCCACCGGTTCGGGCAGCGTCAGCGCGCGCTGGAATTTCCCGTAGAACCGCTCCTGCCGGTGAATTTCCACGCCCTCCTCAATCTTCTCGGCCCGGCGTTCGCCGGAAACGACGAGCGCGCCGTCTTGCAGCGACACTTCGATGTCCTCGCGCTTGAGGCCGGGCAATTCCACGCGGATTGTGAATTTGTCCTTGTCCTCCTGCACGTCGAGCGCGGGCGCCCAGCCGGTCAAGGGCGATTCAAACAACCGGTCCAGTTCATCCTGCAAACCGGCCAGCCGGCCCAAGCCCGGCCAAACCAGTCCGGGTCTTTCGTATTTTGTCAGCTTCATCATAATAGTCCTTTTGTTTAATTGTTTTTGTTTCAACAACACACTTCACTTCTAGCTTTAGCCGTGCCAGCCATTCAAATCGGAAAAACCATTGAAAATAAAGGTCTTTTGAAGCCGACTCTGTTGATGGAAAATCGGCCGGTGGAAACTTTTGGCACAGTTGCTGTGCCAGCGGCATAATTGCTGCGCCAAATATGCGCGCTCAAAACGAAAAGCCCCAAGCCGTTTCCGGCTTGGGGCGCGATGGAAAAAACAGTTTAGTCGAATGCGTGACCGGCGCAGCAGAGGACGTCCTTCACCTTGTGGCGGACGAGGTCCTTGACGTTCTGCCGCGCGGGGCCGAGGTATTTGCGCGGATCGAATTCGCCCGGTTTTTCCGCGAGCACCTTGCGGATGCCGGCGGTCATGGCCAGACGCAGGTTGGTGTCAATGTTGACCTTCGTGCAACCCGTGCGGCGCGCGATTTCGATGTCGGCTTCCGGCACGCCCTGGGCATCGGGCATCTTGCCGCCATATTTGTTGATTTCGTCCACGAGATATTTTGGCACGCTGGAAGCGCCGTGCAGCACCAGCGGATAATCGCCGAGGTTGGCGTCCATGAGCGCCTTCTTGATGAGTTTGAGGCGTTCGAGGTCGAGGTGCTGTGTGCCCTTGAATTTGTAGGCGCCGTGGCTGTTGCCGATGGCGACGGCGAGCGAATCGCAGCCGGTTTCCTTCACGAATTTGACGGCTTCCTCCGGGTTGGTGTAATGGCCGCTGGTGGAATGCGCGCCGCCTTCCTCGCCCTCGTCGAATTGCGCGCCGACCAGATGGCCGAGTTCGGATTCGACTGAACAATTATGCTTATGGGCATATTCCACGACCTTGCGGGTGATCTCGGCGTTTTTCTCGAACGGCTCGTGGCTGGCGTCAATCATCACGCTGGTGAAACCCTCATCAATGCACTGTTTGCACAGCTCGAAGGTGTCGCCGTGATCCAAGTGGACGGCGATGGGAATGTTGGACAGGCTGACTGCCGCCTCGATGAGTTTCTTGAGATAAACCGGATTGGCATACTGACGCGCGCCCTTGGAAATCTGGAGCATCAACGGCGCCTTTTCCTCCTCGCACGCCTCGACAATGGCCTGGATCAGCTCCATGTTGTTCACGTTGAACGCGCCGAGCGCGTATTTGCCTTTCAACGCCTTCGCAAACAAATCCCGCGTGTGTGTCAGTGGCATATTTTTCTTTCTTTCGTTGTTTGTCCAAACAATTCCAATTTCCCAAACGCCGGAAATGATAGCTCAATTGGGGACGAAGGAAATAAAAATTACGGCCCGACAATCAAATACCCCGTGACAAATGCCGTGGAAATCCGCTGATGGACGCGGCAGCGGCCGGTTGCGCCTGGAGGTCGTGGATGAGGATTGACGGCGAAGTGGAATCAAACTGTGCTGCCTGCCCGCGCATCAGGCCGAGTTTGAAATCAGTTGTCAGGATTGTTCTTGCATCGGCAGCCCGACCGTTGCTCAATGATTTCACAAATGAACATCATATCATCCGTCCCGTCCGGGCATCCTCATCCTTTTGGCTGGCATCGCAGCGTCCGGGTTTGCGCAAAATGCGGGTGCTCAAGCGCAGCCCGCGGTTGCGCCGGCGATTCAGTGGATTTGCAGCACGCAAGCCGAGCCGTGGCGGGAATTGCCCGCAACCGTCCTGCTTCAGCCGCCCGGCGCGGTGTCAAACACGGTGCGGCTCGATCCGGCGACGGTCTATCAGACGATTGACGGCTTTGGCGGCTGTTTCAACGAACTCGGCTGGGACGCCTTGCAGGCGCTGGATGCCGGGCAACAGGCAACGGCGTTGAGGGCGTTGTTCGATGCCAGCGGCTGCAATTTCAACATCTGCCGCGCACCGATGGGCGCCAATGATTTCGCGCGCGACTGGTATTCATTCGATGAAACTCCGGGCGATTATGCCATGACGAATTTCAGCATCGCCCGCGATCGCACGGTGCTCATCCCTTACATCAAGGCGGCGATGCAGTATCAACCCCGGCTGGCGGTCTGGGGCGTGCCGTGGTGTCCGCCCGCGTGGATGAAAACCAACGGCGCGTATAAGGGCGGCAACATGAAGCAGGATCCGCAGACGCTGGCGGCATACGCGCTTTATTTCTCGAAATATGTCCAGGCGTATCGGCAGGAAGGGATAAATCTTTACGCCGTTCATCCGCAGAACGAACCGAAGTATAACAACAACGTCTATCCGCAATGCGCGTGGAACGGACAGGAAATCAATGTCTTCCTGCGCGATTATCTCCTGCCCCGGCTCAAGCAGGACAACGTGAACGTGGAAGTCTGGCTGGGCACCATCGTCAACGAGAACCTGGCCGACTACGTTGACCCGGCGCTGGGTGATGCCGCGACCGGTCCGCAAATCACCGGCGTCGGTTATCAATGGGGCGGCCAGGACGCCATGCTCGCCACGCACCAGAAGTATCCCGGCAAAAAGCTGATGCAGACCGAGACTGAATGCAACAACGGCGCCGATTCCTGGCGCGAGGGCATGACCACGTTCCGAAAAATGATTGACGACATGAACCATTTTGCCGGCAGCTATATGTTCTGGAACATGATCTTGAGCGAAAAATCCACAAGCTCCTGGGGCTGGAAACAAAACAGCCTGCTGAAGATTGACAGCCAGACGAAACAAATCATTTACAACCCGGAATTCTATTCCATGAAACATTTTGGACATTTTGCGCAACCCGGAGCCGTCCGCATCGGCCTGTCCGCCGGGGCCGGGAATGGCGGCAACGAGCCGGCGTTCAAAAACTTGAACATGGCCGCGTTCCGAAATCCATCGGGAGAGTTGATTCTGATGTTGGCCAACACAGGCAATCAAATCCTGCCGGTCACCTTGCAAGCGGGCGTCTCCGCCGCGAAGCTGGAAATTCCGGCCAGCTCCATGAACAGCCTCGTTCTTGCAGGCTGGTGACAAGTCGCCGGGGAAATGGAGCCGGTTGCCGGATTTGAGCAGGCAGGCTTGGCGCCTTGGCGCGATGTTTTCACTTTCATTTCCCGCGCCGCGGCTTAACTTGCGTGCCGCACATGGGTTTGAAACTGTTCAACACGCTCTCGCGCTCGGTTCAGGTATTTACGCCGCTCGACCCTGCCGGGAAAAAGGCCGGCATGTATTGCTGCGGGCCGACGGTCTATGACTTCGCGCACATCGGCAACTGGCGCACGTTCGTCTTTGGAGACCTCGTCCGGCGTTACCTCGAATTCAAGAATTTCCAGGTCACGCACGTGATGAACATCACGGACGTGGAGGACAAAATCATCCGGCGCGTCCGCGAAACCAGTCCAAAGTCCAAAGTCCAAAGTCCAAGGCCTGACGTTTCGACGATTCAACGATTCAACGATTTAACGCCTTTGCGCGAATTTACCGGAAAATTTGAGGCGGCGTTTTTTGAAGATTTGGAAAAACTAAACTGCCTCCGGCCGCATCAAACCCCGCGTGCCACGGAACACATCCCCGAAATCATTTCGCTCATCGAAAAATTGCTCCAGCGCGGCGTTGCCTACCAGGCCGCCGACGGCTCGGTTTATTTCTCAATCGAAAAATACCGCGGCTGCGGGTGCAATTACGGCCAGTTGCTGAAATTGAATTTCGATGAAATGCGCGCCGGCGAGCGGGTCAAGAGCGACGAATACGCGAAGGAATCCGTGGCCGATTTCGCGCTCTGGAAGACGCGCGCGCCGGAGGATGGCGACATTTTCTGGCCGGGTCCGTTCGGCGAAGGCCGGCCCGGCTGGCACATCGAATGTTCGGCGATGAGCATGAAAATCCTCGGCGCGAGCTTCGATTTGCACCTCGGCGGCGAGGATTTGATTTTTCCGCATCACGAGGACGAAATCGCCCAAAGCGAAGGCGCGACCGGCAAACCCTTTGTGAAACACTGGCTGCACGGAGCGCATTTGCTCGTCGAGGGCAAAAAAATGAGCAAGTCGCTGGGGAATTTTTTCACGCTGCGCGATTTGCTGTCGAAGGGTTTCACCGGGCGCGAGATCCGGTATCTGCTGCTCACGGCGCATTACCGCGAGACGTTTAATTTTACGCTCGAAGGTTTGGCTGGCGCGCGAACCGCGCTGGCGCGGATTGACGAATGTGTGAGCAGGTTGCGTGAAATCATTGGATCGCCGGCCTCCGGCACGGCTCGAACCCATTTGCAACCCGCCGTGCCGGAGGCCGGCGTTCCAAACCTGATTGCGGATTTCACCGCCGCGATGGACGATGACTTGAACATTTCCGCCGCGTGGGCCGTCGTGTTCGACTGGGTTCGCGACATGAATCGGCGGCTGGCGGAAAATTCCCTGTCCGCCGACGCCGCCGCAACAGCCTTGACCGGCTGGGAAAAAATTGATTCAGTTCTCGGCATCGGCACAAAATCAGGACCGGAAGTTCCGGCGGAAATTCTCGCTTTGGCCGAGGCGCGAACGGCGGCGAAGCTGGCGAAGGATTTCAAACGCGCCGACGCGATCCGTGGCGAATTGAAGACGAAGGGCTGGGTCATCGAAGACACGCCGAAAGGGCCGAAGTTGAAGAAGATTTGAACAAATGAAAAAACAACCAACATCCAACATCCAACATCGAACATCCATTTTCCCGCGCATTGGATGTTGGATGTTGGATGTTCGGTGCTGGATGTTCCCAATTTCCCAATGAAAGGTCTTTTTATCACATTCGAGGGCACGGAAGGCTGCGGCAAATCCACGCAGGTGGAGCTGCTGGCCCGGCGGTTGAGCACGCTCGGCCATCACGTCCGCACGATGCGCGAGCCGGGCGGCACGCCCATCGGTGAGGAAATCCGCACCACGCTCAAGCACAGCAAAAACAATGAAGCCATGACCGCCGAGGCGGAATTGTTGCTGATGAACGCCAGTCGCGCGCAGCTCGTCCGCGAAGTCATCCGCCCCGCGCTCGATGACGGGGAAATTGTCCTGTGCGACCGTTTTTACGATTCGACAACGGCTTACCAGGGCCACGGCCGCCAGCTTGATTTGAAAATGGTCCAGGCCGTGATTGACATCGCCGTCGGCGGGACGCGTCCCAACCTGACGCTGCTGCTGACGGTTTCGCGCGAAATCAGCGAATTACGCCGGGCCATGCGCCAGGCCACGCTGCCCTTCATGCGCGACCGGATGGAGGAAGGCGACCGGGAATTTTTCGCGCGCGTCGAGGAGGGATTCAAGGCCATCGCCGCCGCGCATCCGGACCGGGTGCGCGTGGTGGACGGTTCGGCGCAGGTGGAAGTCGTCTGCGAAAAAATCTGGGAAATCGCCCGGCCAATTTTGCCGAAGATCGGACGGTGGTGAACGCGCTTGCCGGATTCGCAGCGGCGGATGCTTTGATTTATGATTGAGAAAACAATTGGCGAAATTGAGGCGAAAATCCGCGGCGCGGAAGCCGTGAGCGAGGAGCGCAAGCGCGAATTGATCCAGTTGCTCGCCCGACTGAAAACCGAGGTCGGGACGCTGGAGAAAACGCACGGCGAGCAGGCGGAAAGCATCGCTGGCTTCGCGCAGTTGTCGGCGCACGAAGCCACGCGCGGGGAGCAGAATCCGCAGTTGCGCGAACTGTCCGTGCGCGGGTTGCAGTCGTCCGTCGAGGGCTTCGAAAAATCCCACCCGCGCCTTGTTGAAATTGTCAACCGCATCAGCAACACGCTGTCGAATCTGGGAATCTGAATTTATCCGCCAATTGCGCGAATTAACGCGAATGAAACCGGGGGTTTTTCGATTCGTGAAAATTCGCGAAATTCGCGGATTACAAATCCGGCCAAACATCAAACTTGACCTTGCCCGCGAGTGGAGGGTTCCTGAACGTTCAACTTCGGATTTCGGGTTGAACCGGCCTCTTTTTTCGCGGGCAGGCGTCGTGCCGGGCGTTCAACCCGCCGCCGAAATGCCTCCGCCCATTTATTCAAAATCCATCTCGTAGCTATAGACGTTGCCGGCGAGCTTGCTGCGGATTTTGCAGTTGGATTTGTTGATGACGGCCTGCATCGCCTTGTTGTCCGTCAGCACCTCGGCGGTGAAGCCGCGGATGCCGTTGCGGCGCGCGATGCGCATCAGGTGCTTCAACTGGAAGGTGCCGATGCCGTGGTTCTGCCAGTCGTCGCCCACCACAAACGCCACTTCCGCCAGGTTTGTTTTCTGATCCAGATAATAGCTGCCGACGGCAATGATTTCCTCGCCGTCCGCCGACGGCAATGTGCCGACGATTGTCACGTCGTTGCGGTGATCAATATAGACGAAGTCCTGAATCTGGTGCCGCGAGACGCGCTGGGAATGGCTCATGAAACGATAATACATCGTCGCCTCGGACAATTTGTAAAACAGGTCGCGCATGCGCGGCTCGTCCGTCGGATGGATCGCGCGGAAATTCATCTGCGTGCCGTCGTTGAGCAGGTAGGTGGTGCGGAGTTCCTTCGGGCCGACGAGGATTTTCCCCTCCTTGTCCGCCATTTCGGCGGAAAGATATTTCGCGGCGATGGCCTCGCGGAGCAGGTCGGCGCGGAATTTCGGATGCGCGATGCTGATGAGGGCCAGGGCGCGTTCCTGGATGCTTTTGCCGTGCAGGTAGGCCGCGCCGTATTCGGTCACGACATATTGCACGCCCGCGCGGGTGGTGACGACGCCGGCGCCGGGGCTTAAATGCGTCATGATGCGCGAAATGGTGCCGCCCTTGGCCGTGGAAGGCAGGGCGATGATGGCCTTGCCGCCGCGCGACTTGGCCGCGCCGCGGTTGAAATCCACCTGCCCGCCCACGCCGGAGAAAAATTTCGGGCCGATGGAGTCGGCGCAGACCTGGCCGGTCAGGTCAATTTCCAGCGCGGTGTTGACGGCCACCATCTTGTGCTGCTGGCGGATGATGGAAGGGTCGTTGACGTATTCGGTCGGGTGAAACGCGAACAGCGGATTGTTGTCCACGTAATCGTAGATTTTCTTCGAGCCGAGGCAGAAGCTGGTGACGATTTTGCCGCGGTCAATCGCCTTGCGGTTGCCGGTGATGGCGCCGCACTCGATCAACTCGATGAGGTTGTCGGTGACCATTTCGGTGTGGACGCCGAGGTCTTTTTTGCCCTTCAAAAAGCCGAACATCGCCTGCGGGATGCGGCCGATGCCGAATTCAATGGTCGAACCGTCCTCCACGAGCGCCGCGATGTATTCGGCAATCTGCCGGGTCGTCTCGGTCACTTCGGGCGCGCGGCACTTCCAGAATCGGCGCGTCCGAACGGCACCAGCACGTCAATGTCGTTGACGTGGATGAAGCAGTCGCCCAGCGTCCGCGGCATTTTCGGATTCACCTGCGCGATGACCAGCGAGGCGTTTTCGGTGGCGCTCTTCACAATGTCCACCGACACGCCGAAGCTGCACATGCCGTATTGATCCGGCGGCGTGACATGAATGAGCGCCACGTCCAGCGGGAGCTGGCCGGAATCGAACAGCCGCGGGATGTCCGACAGGTGAATGGGTGTGTAGTCGCCCAGCCCTTCCTGGATGATGTCGCGCACGTTTTCGGCGATGAAAAAGCTGTTCACGCGGAAGTATTGCGCCAGTTCGCGGTGCGCGTAGGGCGCGTCGCCGAACGTGAGCAGGTGGACGATTTCCGTGTCCGGCAGTTCGAAGGCGCGTTTGCTCAACGCGCTGACCAGTTCGAGCGGCTCGCCCGTCCCGGTGCCGATGAACACGCGCTGGCCGGGCCGGATTTTTTTAACCGCGTCCGTCACGGAAAGAATTTGCGACTGGTAGGTCTTCTGCCAGTTCGGGTCGTAAGAAATCGGTTTACTCATGATTTTTGGCGTTGGATTTTTGCGGGATTGAAAGTGTCATGCGGGCGTCGGCCACGTAGGCCTGCACACCGACCGGCCCGACGATGAACGGGTTGATGTCCAGCTCCAGAATTTCCGGATAATCCGTGGCGAGCTGGCTGATGCGCTGCAACGCGCCGGCGATGGCGTCCAAATCCACCGGCGCCTGGCCGCGCGCGCCCTGGAGCAGGGCGTAGGAGCGCGTGCCCTTCAACATCTGCATCGCCTCCTCCGCCGTGATGGGCGCGAGATGGAACGTCACGTCCTTCATCACCTCGACGAAAATGCCGCCGAGGCCGAACATCAGCATCGGGCCGAATTGCGGGTCGCGCGTCATGCCCAGAATCACCTCGCGTCCGCGCTGGCCCATTTTCTCGACAAACCCGCCGCGCAGATGCGCGTTGGGCGCGCGGCGCTGGATGCGCACCATCATCAAATCAAACGCGTCGCGCACCTGCTCGGCGTTGGCGAGGTTGATGCGCACGCCGCCGAAATCGGATTTGTGGATGATGTCCGGCGAGGAAATTTTCAGCACGACCGGATAGCCGATGCGCTCGGCGATTTCCACCGCCTCGTCGCTGGTGCGGGCCAGTTGGCCGGCCAGCACGTTGAAATCGTAGGCGCGCAAAATTTCCTTCGCCTCGACTTCGCCCATCTGCGGCGCGCCGCTGCGGGTCTGCAAATTGATGATGCGGTCCACGCGGCGGCGGTTGACGGGAAAGCGCGTGACGATGCGGGCGGGACGGCCGCGCCACGCGGCGTAATCGCACATCGCCCGGAACGCGGTCACGGCGCGGTCCGGCGACGGATAATTCGGAATGCCGACGGCCTGCAATTTTTCCTTGCCGGCGGCCACTTCGGTTCCGCCCATGAACGCCGCCAGCACCGGCTTTTTGCCCTTGTGCGCGGCGGCGAGCTTTTCCGCCAGCTCCAGCGGGCGCGTCATATTTTGCGGCGTGACCACGACGATGATGCCGTCAATCTTCTCGTCGTCCTGCATGATTTCAAACGCCTTCACGTAGCGGTCCGGCTCGGCGTCGCCAATCACGTCAATTGGATTCCCGAACGCCGCCGAGGCGGGCATGCAGGCTTTGAGTTTTTCCACGCTGGCCGGGCTGGGCGAAACCATTTTCAGACCCAGGCCTTCCGCCGCGTCCGCCGCCATGATGCCGGGGCCGCCGGCGTTGGTGATGATGGCCACGCGGTCGCCGGCCGGCAGCGGCTGCATGGCAAAGGCCGTCGCGTAGTCGAACAACGCCTCAAAATTCTCCGCGCGAATCACGCCGGCGCGCTTGAACGCCGCGCCATAGGCGATGTCCGCGCCCGCCAGGCTGCCGGTGTGCGACGACGCGGCCTTGGCTCCGGCTTGCGTGATGCCGACTTTCAAAATCACGACCGGCTTGATGGACGCCGCCTGCTCCGCGATGCGCAGAAACTTGTCGCCTTCCTTGATGCTTTCGAGATAACCGGCAATGACTTTGGTTTCCTTGTCTTCCGCGAGCGTCTGGATGAAATCCACCTCGTTGAGGTCGGCCTTGTTGCCGAAGCTGATGACCTTGCCGAGGCCGAGCTTCTGTTCCGATGCCCAGTCAAGAATGGCCACGCACAACGCGCCGGACTGGGAGATGACGGAGATTTTTCCCGGCGGTGGCACCGACGGCGCGAACGTCGCGTTCATCGAATGGTCGGTGTTGAGCACGCCGAGGCAGTTCGGCCCGACCATCCGCACGCCGGCGGCCCGGCAGATTTCAACCAGCTCCTTTTCCGCCGCCGCGCCCGCCGCGCCGACTTCCTTGAACCCGGCGGTGATGACAATCACCGATTTTGCGCCGGCGTCAATGGATTGCCGCAGCGCGTCCTTCACATATTTTCCCGCCACGACGATGACGCTCAACTCAATTCGTCCCTGGTCCTTGTATTCGTCAAGCGACTTGTAGCATTTCAGGCCGAGGATTTCGGCGGCGCCGGGGTTGACCGGCACAATCGGCGCCCTTGAAACCGCCGTTGACCAGGTTGGCCAGCACCGCGTAGCCGACCTTTTCCGGACTGCGCGAAGCGCCGATGACCGCCACCGACTTCGGATATAAAAGCGTTTCCAGCATAAAATTGTTTGCTCAACGGAAAATCCCAGATTCACGAATGGAATGCTCCACAAATGTTGTTAAAGGCTTCGCCTTTTTTGCGTGACACTTTCCGGCCTTTGAATCGGTGGATCCGCCGGCGGCTGGCGTCCTGTTTTCTTCCGGAGGGCGGAGCAGTGGAACAGGTCGCCCGCCTTGACGGAGGCAGGTTCGGCAAACCGCCTGGCGGGAGCCGCCGGCTCGCCGCTTAAGGCACGAGCAATTGCCCGCGATAATCCGTGGGGGACTGGCCCGTGATTTTCTTGAACACGCGGTTGAAATGCGTGAGCGACTGGAAGCCGACCTCGAACGCGATTTCGCTGACGCGCAAATTGGGATTGAGGAAAAGGTTCTGCGCCCGCTCGATGCGCACCCGCGAAAGGTAATCGGTGAAATTGATGCCGGCGACTTTTTTGAACATCTTGCAAAAGTAAAAGGCGCTCATGTTGACGGCCTTGGCCACGTTGCCGAGTGAAATTTTTTCGGCCTGGTGCTCGCGCATGTATTCCTTGGCCTTCTTGATGACCGGCACCTCGGAGTTTTCCTGCTGGATGATCACCTGGTTGCTGACGATGGCCAGATGCTGGGCGAAGACAGCGAGCAGCCTGACCGCCGCCTCGTGCTGCGCCGGCGTGACGACCCTGCCTGAATAATAAGCCTTTTGCAGGGCGTCGCGATCCGCGTTGATGCCCCACTCCGCGACCAGTTTTGCCGCGCGGTCAAACTGGGCCCTGTCCGGCTTCCTGCGGAAAAGCTGGCCGGTCTGCAGAAACCCGATCAATTTGTCGCTCAACCGCACCGGCACGGCGGTGTCGCACAGCCCGACGGGCAGGTGACGGTCTGCGGCTCGTGGGTCGCCTTTTCGCAGAGCCGTTCATGCACCTGCAGGCAGGCGGCGCACGCGCGGCTCTTTTCCGACACCAGCACGCAAAACGGATTTTCATTCCGCTTGCCGTGGTGCGGCAACTGCCAGGTTTCCACCGGCTGCAACGACACCGGCAGTCCCGTCAAACCGGTGAACGCCTGTTCGTATTCCCGGAAGATTTTTGAATTGACCAGCGCGCTGATCAGGGCGCGGTTGCCGGTGCCATTGGCCTGCTCATTCGGGGTGGCAAGGGAGGATTTGTCCCTGTGGCGGACCCGTTCGCCGGGACGCCGGCGCCGTTGCGCATTCGGGACCGCGGCCGGACAGGGGTTTTTTGATGCAAACGACGAGGCCGGGGAGCGCGGGCGCCCGGAACCTGTCCAACAAATGTTGTTTGCATGAAGACAATTTAAGCGAAGCAACCCGTCAAAGTCAAGCCGGGATCAAATACACAAAAATCACGACCCGCCACCAGCCGCCTTTTGCCATAAACTGCGAATAAATTGCCTTCTGCCCTGGCCGAAAGCACGGTTGAACGGAACAAAAGACGCCGACCATGAATGGTATTTGGATTCTGTCTTCCTCCCGGCAAACACCAAAACAAAATCCCTTTGCGCCTTTGCCTCTTCGCGTCTTTGCGTTAAAAATCCGGTGTGCAAGCGCGATTTCTCCTCGGCCCCGCCGGCAGCGGCAAGACGTTCCGCTGTCTGCAGGAAATCCGCACCGCGTTGCGGGACAATCCCGAAGGCGCACCTCCTGCCGCGCCAAGCAGGCCACGCCGCTGATCCCTGCTCGCGCCCAAACAGGCCACCTTCCAGCTCGAACGGCAGTTGCTCGCCGGCGAGTCGCCCCACCAGATTTCCGGCTTCACGCGCCTGCACATTTTTTCCTTCGACCGGCTTGCGCGGTTCATTTTGGACAAACCCGGCAGCGCGCCGCCGAAACTGCTGTCCGACGAGGGCCGGGTGATGGTGCTGCGCGCCCTGCTGCTGCGGCACGCGGATGAATTGAAGCTGTTTCGCGGCAGCGCCCGCCTCGCCGGTTTCGCCCAGGAACTCGGCGCGCTGCTCGCCGAACTTCAGCAGCATCAATTCACGCCCGCCAGACTGCGCGAACTCGCCGCCAGGGGCAACTTGCGCCGCGAATTCCGCGACAAACTCCACGACCTCGCCCTGCTGCACGAAGCCTACACAAGCTGGCTTGCCGAACACGAATTGAACGACGCCAACCATCTGCTCGATTTCGCGCCGCCGAAAACCGACTAGCGGCTTCCGCAGAGCGCCGCCATCTCTATGAACAAATCCGGCAGTCTGCCACGCCGCTACGATTCAACAATTATGGCTTGACGGCTTTGCCGAAATGACGCCGCAGGAACTGGATCTGCTCGCCGCCATTTTGCCATTTTGCGAAAATGCCACGCTCGCGTTCTGCCTCGAAAACGAGCCGGCGGCCGAAACCTCCTGGCTTTCGATCTGGTCATCCGTCGGCAAAACTTTTCAACGATGCCGCCAGCGACTTGAAAACCTGCCGGATTGCAAAATCGAAGTTGAAATCCTTCCGCGCCAGTCGGGACGGAGCCGCTTCCCGGAGAATTCCGCGCTTGCCACGCTCGAAAAGGGCTGGGCATTGCCAGTTCACACATCGGAGCGCCGGCCTCCGGCACGGCGCGAACCGGAATCGCCGGCCGGAGCCGGCGCTCGCCGCGCCACAATCTGAAATCTCAAATCTCAAATCTCAAATCTCCATCGCCGCCTGCGCCAATCCCGAAGCCGAGGCCGTTTTCGCCGCGCGCGAAATCCTGAAATTTGTCCGCGCCGGAAACCGTTTCCGCGATTGCGCCGTCCTCGTCCGCAGTTTGGAAAATTATCACAAACCGCTCGCGCGGGTTTTCCGCCGCTACGAAATCCCGTTCTTCCTCGACCGCCGCGAATCCGTCGCGCATCACCCGCTGGCCGAGCTGACCCGCAGCGCGCTGCGCACCGTCGCCGGCGACTGGCGGCACGACGACTGGTTCGCCGCGCTCAAGGCCGGATTTTGTCCCGTTGAGGAAACCGCCATTGACCGGCTCGAAAACGCGGCTCTGGAATTCGGCTGGCGCGGCAAAAAATGGCATGAACCGCTGCCGGATGAACATTTCGAGCGTGCTCCGCCAGATAATCCTGCCGCCGTTCGACAAATTTCGCCGCGCAGCTCGCCCGTTTCACAACACCAGCCCACCGGCGCGCAACTGGCCGACGCCCTGCGCGAACTTTGGAGCGATTTGAAAGTCGAGCGGACTTTGGAACGCTGGACGCTCGACGAAGAAAAATCGGCAATCGGCAATCGGCAATCGGCAATTCACTCAACGGTCTTGGAGCAGATGAATTTGTGGCTGGAAAATCTCGCGCTCGCATTTCCGAACGAGTCCCTGCCGTTGCGCGACTGGCTGCAAATCCTGGAGGCCGGCCTCGCCAGCCTGACCGTCGGCGTCATTCCGCCCGTGCTGGACGAGGTGCTCATCGGCGCGATTGACCGCGCGCGCAATCCCGATTTGAAACTCGCGCTGGTGCTCGGCATCAACGAATCCGTTTTCCCCGCCGCGCCCGCCGCGCCGCCGATTTTGACCGATGCCGACCGCGAAGAATTGGGCCAGACCGTCGCGCTCGGCCCGGATTTGCGCGACCGGCTTTCGCGCGAGCGTTTCTTCGGCTACATCGCCTGCACCCGCGCCAGTGAAAAGCTGGCCGTGACCTTTTCGCGCCACGACGCGGACGGGCGGGCGTTGAATCCGTCGCCGTTCGTCGCGCATTTGCAGCGGCTGTTTCCAACATTGGAAGTTGAAGAATTTCAAAACGAAATCGAACTGGCTGACGCCGAACACGCCATTGAACTCGCGCCGGTTTTGATGACGTCTTCGCAGCGAGCCTGGAGCGCCGGCGTCCCGCCGGCTCGAACGAAACTCGCCGGCGAGACGCCAGCGCTCCCAGCGAATGGCCGACATTGTGCGAATTCCCGCGCTCAAATCGCTCGCGGAACACTTGCGCCAATTGCGCGAGCCGGCGGCGGACGAAATTCTTTCACCCGCGCTGGCGGAACGACTTTTCGGCCCGGTGCTGCAAACTTCCGTGAGCCGGCTGGAGGAGTTTGCCCAATGTCCGTTCAAGTTTTTCGTCCGCTCCGGTTTGCGCGCCGGAGAGCGGAAACTGTTCGAGCTGGACGCGCGCGAACGCGGCAGTTTCCAGCACGAGGTTCTGAAAGTTTTTCACGAGCAACTGACCGCCGAAGGCAAACGCTGGCGCGACCTCACGCCGCCGGAGGCGCGCGAGCGGATTCGCGCCATCGCCGCCGAACTCGACGGAAAATTTCCGCGAGGGATTGATGCGCGACACGGCGCAGACGCGGTTCGAGGCGCGCGCGATGACGGAAGTCGTTGCAGGATTTCATCGCCGTCATCGTGACGTGGATGCGCGGGCAATATGAATTTGACCCGGCGGCGGCGGAACTGGATTTTGGCGGCAAAGATTCCCGCGCAACCGCTGGGAAATTGATTTGGACGGCGGACACAAGCTCGCGCTGCAAGGCCGGATTGACCGCGTGGATTTGTGGCGCGATCGCCGCGCACGGCGCGACAAGCGCGCTGGCGGTGGTGATGGATTACAAATCCGGCGGCAAAAAATGGGACGCGCTGCTGGTGGAACACGGCGTGCAATTGCAACTGCCCGCCTATCTGAACGCGCTGCGGCATTGGAAAAATCCGCGCGAAATTTTCGGCGTGGACAGGCTGGTTCCCGCCGGAGTTTTTTTTGTCAATTTGCGCGGCCAGTTTGAAGGCGGCAGAACGCGCGACGAGGTTTTGGGCGCGGCCGACGCGCGGAAACTCGCGTATCGCCACCACGGACGGTTTGACGCCGGGCGCGCTGCCGCAACTCGACCGCGCCGGGGCCGCCGACCAGTTCAATTACCGGCTGAACCAGGACGGCTCGCTCCGCAAAGGTTCGACCGAGGCGCTGCCGCGCGACGAGTTTGAAAAATTGCTCGATGGTGTCGAAGACGCGGCTGCGGGAAATGGGCCGCGCCATTTTTTCCGGCGAGGCGAAAGTGGACCCGTATCGCAAGGGCGCGGAAACGCCGTGCGAATTTTGCGATTATCGCACCGTGTGCCGGATTGATCCGTGGACGCACCAATGGCGCGTGCTGCGCGCGAAGGAATCCGGGAGCGCTGCCGTCCCGGCGGCGAGTTGAAACGACAATCGGCGTAGGACAGGCGCCGCCTGTCCTACTTCCTGGCATTGGCCGCGGCGCGGAAAATCCGCAGCCGGCCATAATCAATTTTGCCGCCGAGCGATTCAAACACGCCGACGATATTGCCAAAGCCCTTTCGTCCGAAGGCGGAGGCGACTTCCGCCAGTTCCGCGACGGTGAAAAATTTCTGCAAATCCACCGGCTCGCCGCGCTCGATGCCTTCGGCGATGTGGCCGAGAATGGTGCCGGTGGTCACGCCGCGTTCGCGGGCGATTTGCTCGACGGTCTGGCCGGAGCGGAAACGGCGCAGCGTCTCCCGCGCGGAATCGCCGAGGCTGCGCGCGGCGGCGGCGGCGCGGCGGGCGCGGTGAAGGAATCGTCGGCAAAAATCTGGCGGGCGTTGGTCTGCAAATGCGCGGCGATTTCGCCGAGGAAA
Organism: uncultured Verrucomicrobiae bacterium; assembly: GCA_963762585.1. Classification (GTDB taxonomy): domain Bacteria; phylum Verrucomicrobiota; class Verrucomicrobiia; order Limisphaerales; family UBA11358; genus UBA11358. Next base: position 29,954 of record CAVXLF010000008.1, on the reverse strand, counting down.
ATGTCGCCGAACTCGCGCAGCTTCTTCTCGCCGACGCCGCTGATGCGGGCGAACTCGCGCTTCGCTGGCGGGATAATTCCGCGCCATCTGCCGCAGCGACACGTCGGAGAAAATGATGTAGGCCGGCACGTCGCGTTCGTCGGCCAGTTTTTTGCGGAGCTGCGCGCAGTCGGTCGAACAAAACCTCGTCGCAGGAAATTTCGCCGACCTGGTGGACTTTGGTTTCCGGCGCGACGGCGGGCTGGGTGAGCGTGATTTTCTTCCGCTGCTTGAGCGCCGCCAATCCGTCGTTCGTCAGTTCCAGCACGCTGAATTTTTCCGCGGTCTGCCGGAGAAAACCGAGCCGGACCAGTTCGCGGCCAATCGCCGCCCATTCGGGCCGGCTGTGTTCCTTGCCGATGCCGTAGGTGGAAAGCTGCTCGTGATCCCATTTGCGGATTTTCTCCGTGTCCGCGCCGGTGAGGACCTCGACGACATGGTTCAAGCCGACGCCGAAGCGCTGTTTCTCGCGGATGCGATAGACGCACGAGAGAAATTTCTGCGCGGCGAGCGTGCCGTCAAACGTGGCGCGCGGCGAAAGGCAATTGTCGCACGCGCCGCAATTTGGAGCGCACAGGCATCTGCCTGCGTGTTGCGAGTTTCGCCGTGAACTCGCAGGCCGAGCCGTGCCACAATCTTCCCCAAAATACGCGAGCAATTCCTTCCGCCGGCAGCCGGCGCACTCGGCGTAGTGGACCATCTGCTGCAATTGCGCGCGGGCGATTTGCTGCTCCTGCGGATCGGGCTTTTCGTCAATGAACCGCGTCTGTTTCACCACGTCGCCGGCGCTGAAAAGCAAAACGCATTCGCTCGGCAGACCGTCGCGGCCCGCGCGGCCGGTTTCCTGGTAATAGCCCTCGATGTTTTTCGGCAGATCGTAGTGGACGACGAAGCGGACGTTCGGCTTGTTGATGCCCATGCCGAAGGCGATGGTCGCGCAAATCACGCGCACGTCGTCGCGCAGAAAAAGTTCCTGATGCTCGGTGCGCTCCTTCGGCGTCAGCCCGGCGTGATACGGACGCGCCTTCACGCCGTCCTCGGTCAGATTCGCCGCCACGCGCTCGGTGGTTTTGCGCGACTGGCAATAGACGATGCCGCCGTCCTTGGGCCGCGCGCGGAGAAAAGCCAGCAACTGGTCGTAGGGCTTGTTTTTCGGAATGACGCGGTAGGTCAGGTTCGGGCGGTTGAAGCTGGCGACGTAACATTTCGGCTCGCGCAATTTCAGATGCGTGACGATGTCCTCGCGCACGCGCGTCGTGGCGGTGGCGGTGAGCGCCATGAACGGGACCGTGGGAAACAATTCGCGCAATTGCGCGAGCTGGCGGTATTCGGGGCGGAAATCGTGGCCCCATTCGCTGATGCAATGCGCCTCGTCCATGGCGATGAGCCGCACGTTCCAGCGCTGCAAATCCTCGAGAAAGCCGGACAGCATCAGCCGCTCCGGCGCGGCGTAGAGCAGGCGGAATTCGCCGTTGTGCAGGCCGCGCAGCCGCTGGCCGCGATTCGCCCGCCGCGAGCGAGGAATTCAGGAACGTCGCGGGAACGCCGCTCGGCTTGCAGCGCGTCCACCTGGTCTTTCATCAGCGCGATGAGCGGCGAGACGACGACGGTGAGGCCGTCGCGCGTGAGCGCGGGAAGCTGGAAGCAAAGCGATTTGCCGCCGCCGGTCGGCAGCAGCGCGAAGACGTCCTTGCCCGCCAGCGAATCGCGGATGATTTCCTCCTGCAACGGGCGGAACGAGGTGAAGCCGAAGTATTGCTTCAGCAGCGGGAGCAGTTCTGGGCGAGCGGATTTCACTGTTTCAAAAATAGGACGGAAGTCGCGTGTCGAGAAAATTGGGGCGCGGAGTCGTTGCTCCGCTCTGAAACTTTCCACTTGGAACTTGCGGAGTCTGAACTGCTCCGCTCTCCGTCTGATGCCGCCGGCCTCGGCCTCGTCGTGGATGATTTTGCCGCGCGTGCCGAAGGATTGGACGGCGTCAATCAGCCGCGCGTCCACGGCGTCGCGGTGCAGCGAGCAGCCGGCATGGGCAAGGACGTTTGAAAGCCCGGCCTGCGCGGATTCGACCGTCACATTGGTCAGCGGCCCGACGGTCAGATTGGTCATCAAATGTCGGCGCCTCTTCGCCGCTGCCGAAATCGGCGACGACCACGGGGCGGCCATTCAATTTGCCGTTTTTTTCGGTGTCCACGAAATTATCCCGCTGAAAAACGTGGTCTGTGGGTTTGTATTCGCCGGTGAAATGCCCGCTCGAATCCGGCCCGGCGATGAGATAATTTCCGATGGCGTCGAGAGAATGGTTGGCCTCGGAATGTCCGCCGACGAGGCCGCAGACGCCCCAGTTATAGACGACGTTGTTGATGTATTGAATCGTTCCCTTCGCCTTGGGGTTGCGGCTCTGGTTGTTGATCCAAAGATTGTGGCTATAGGTGATGTTGGTGATGGTGTCGGAGAGCGAGCCGAAGCTTTGCGGGTCCACGCCCTCGCCGATGATGCAGTTCTGAAACGTGATGTCGTGGCTGCCCTGCGTGACGCCGAGACAATCCCAGCGGCCCCATTCGATGCTGCAATGGTCAAAAATCATGTCGCCGCCGCCGAAAAGATCAACGGAACATTTTCCCCTGTCGCCGGCGATGCCTTCGCGGAAGCGCAAGTAGCGGACGATGACGTTGTTTTGTCCGCTGAAAAAAACGGAGCGTTCGTAAAGCGTGATGCCGTCGCCGGGCGCGGCCGTTCCATCGAGCGTGATGTTGCTGCCGACGGCGATGTTGGATTTCAACCGGATGACGCCGCCGACATCGAAAACGACGGTGCGGTTGGGTTTGCCGACGGCATCGCGGAACGAACCGGGGCCGGCATCGTCGAGCGTGGTGACGTGAACCGTTTCGCCGCCGCGCCCGCCGCTGGCAAACTGGCCGAAGCCTTCCGCGCCGGGAAAGGCCAAAATTTGATTTGTCTGCGCGGAAGCAATTTGAGCGGCGGAAAGAACCGCAGCGACAACAAGGACTTTAAGTTTCATCACGGTTTTGGACGAAATCCGCGTTGTCGCCGTTACAAAATACGGTGTCGAGTTGGGGTTGTGCCTTTGTCAGTCCAGCGGTCTTTTGGGCGGAGCGCGGACGGTTCGTCCGCGAGTTTCCCGTCATGCATGAACACGCGGACGAGCCGTCCGCGCTCCGCTATCAGTGGTATTCCTGCAACGTCTTGACGCCGTAGCCGGATTTTTTGAGCGCGGCGATGCCGAGCGCGGCGGCCTTGGCGCCGCTCAACGTCGTCATGATGGGCGTGCCGGTGTAAATGGCCGTGGTGCGGATTTTGATTTCGTCGGCGCGCGGCACGGCGCCGCTGGGCGTGTTGATGACGAGCTGGATTTCCTTGTTCTTCATCAGGTCAATCACGTTGGGACGGCCTTCGAGCAGCTTCATGATGCGCTGGACCTTCAATCCGGCCTTTTCCAAAACGTCCGCCGTGCCGCCGGTGGCGGTCAGTTCAAAACCCAATTCCGCAAATCGTTTTGCCACCGCCGCGACCTGCTTTTTGTGCGCGTCGCTGACGCTGATGAACACTTTTCCGCCGAGCGGCAGCGACGAGTTCGCCGCCATCTGCGATTTGGCGTAGGCGATGCCCAGATCGGCGTCCAGGCCCATGACCTCGCCGGTGGAGCGCATTTCCGGCGAAAGCAAAATGTCCTGGCCGTGAAAGCGGTTGAACGGAAAAACGGATTCCTTCACCGTCCAATACTTTGGGCGGATTTCCTTGGTGAAGCCAAGTTCCTTCAAGGATTTTCCGGCCATGACTTTCGCGGCGAGCTTGGCCAGCGGAAACCAATCGCCTTGCTCACGAACGGCACGGTGCGCGACGCGCGCGGATTGACTTCGAGCACGAAAACCTGTCCGTCCTTCACGGCGTATTGGACGTTCATCAGGCCGCTGACCCGCAACTCGCGCGCCATGGCGTGCGTGTAATCGCGGATTTTATCCATGACTTTTTTGGAAAGCGTGTGCGGCGGCAGCACCATCGCGGCGTCGCCGGAATGGACGCCGGCGAATTCGATGTGCTCCAGCATCCCGCCGATGACAATCGTGCCTTCGTCCGGATTTTTGAACTGGCCGACATCGGCGATGCAATCCACGTCCACCTCGGTCGCGTCTTCGAGGAATTTGTCCACGAGCACCGGGCGTTCGGGCGAGGCCTCGACGGCGAATTTCATGTAATGCGTCAGCTCGGCGTCGGAATAAACAATCTGCATCGCGCGTCCGCCGAGGACGAAGCTGGGCCGGACGAGCACCGGATAGCCGAGTTTCTTGGACGCTTCGAGCGCCTCCTCGGCGTTTGTGGCGAGGCCGTTGGGCGGCTGGGGAATTTTCAGCTTGTCGAGCATCGCGGCGAAGAGCTTGCGGTCCTCGGCGATCTCGATGCTTTGCGGCGAGGTGCCGATGATGTTGACGCCGTTTTTCTGGAGGCCGAGCGCGAGGTTGAGCGGCGTCTGGCCGCCGAATTGCGCAATCGCGCCCCAGCATTGCTCGCGTTCGTAAATGTGCAGCACGTCCTCGAGCGTGAGCGGCTCGAAAAACAATTTGTCGCTGGTGTCGTAATCGGTCGAGACGGTTTCGGGATTTGAATTCACCATGATGGTTTCAAATCCGTCCTCCTTGAGCGCGAACGCGGCGTGGACGCAGCAGTAATCAAATTCAATTCCCTGGCCGATGCGGTTCGGGCCGCCGCCGAGAATCATCACTTTTTTGGCGGTGTTGCCCTTGCACCTCGTCGTCGCCGCGGTCGTAGGTGGAATAATAATACGGCGTGTAAGCCTCGAACTCGGCGGCGCAGGTGTCCACCAGCCGGTAGCTCGGCACGAGATTGAGCTTCTTCCGCAGCGCGCGGATTTTGTCCTCGGTGGAGCCGGTCAAATGGGCGATCTGCCGGTCGGAAAACCCCAGACCTTTGGCTTTGGCTAACAATTCGGAATTCAGTGGCGGCATCGGCGGGAATAGTAAGCCGGAAAACCTGGCGCGTGTCCAGCCGGGAGTAAATCCGCTTGCCGATTCCCCGGCTTTGGGTTACGAACAGGCCGATGAAACGATTCGGACACGCACTGCTTTGGCTGTCGCTGTTCGCCCCGTTTTTCGCCGCCGCCCAAATTGATCCCGTCAAGCGCGACCTCATCCAGCTCGGCTACAACCAGGCGATGGAAGGCCACGCGCCGTTTGCCGGCTATGCCTTTTATTATCACAACCAGCCGGATTTTCTGCGCACGAACCTGACGCTGCGGCTGGCGCTCGCGCCGGTGTATCTGGATTCCGAACTCGGCTTCGTGAACGGACTCGGGCCGCAGACGGATTTCGCCATCGGACTGGCGGGCGGCGGATTTGCCGACGGCTACAACGAAATCCGGGGCGGGAAATATATTTCAGCCGAATCCTTCGCGGGCCACGGCGGGGAAATTTCGGCGAGCATTTATCATTTGTTCAATCCCGCCGACGAAATTCCGCTGAATTTAATCGTGCGCGGCACGGCGCATTATTCCATGTTTGACCGCAACGACAACACCGCCGCCGTGTTTCAACTGCCGTCCGACCACGGCGATTTCAGCGTGCGCACCGGCCTGCGCTGGGGCGGCATCGAGCCGACGCTTTTCCCGGCGCTGGCGATGGAATTGTCCGTGTGGTATGAGGGCGAATTCCGCACCGATTCGGGCGCCTACGGTTTTGGCGGCGACCGGCAGTTGAATCCCAGCTCGCATTTGTTCTGGGCCGAGGCCGCATTGACCTACACGCTGCCGGAGAGCCAGCAGAATTTTTCCGCCCGACTGACTGCCGGCTCCAGCGTGAACGCCGACCTTTTCAGCGCCTACCGGCTCGGCGGATTTCTGCCGCTCGTTTCGGAATTTCCCCTGACGCTGCCGGGCTATTTATACCAGGAAATCAGCGCGCGCCAGTTCGTGCTGCTTAACGTGAACTACCTGGTGCCGCTCGACAAAAGCCAGCGCTGGAGTCTGGACGCAAATGTGTCCAGCGCCTTTGTGGATTATCTGCCCGGCGAGGCGCAGCCCGGCAACTGGCTCAATGGCGTGGGCGGCGGCATTTTGTATCGCGCGCCGTCCGACCGTTTCAAAATCATGCTCACGTGCGGCTACGGCGTGGACGCCATCCGTTCCGGCGGGCGCGGCGCGGAAAGCATCGGCCTGCTCATGCAATGGGATTTGGAAAAAACGCACGGTGAGAAATTCAATCCGCCCCAGCCCGACCGCTGGCGCGGCTGGCAGTGGCTGTCGGGCAATTGATTTCCTTTTAATTTGCCTTTTCTTGGGCCAAGCCGTAATAATCGGCTTATTAACCTGATGAATCCAAGCTGAATCCCATTTCATTATGAATCCCCATGCTCAAATTCGATGCCTCACACTGGCCTTGCTGGTGTTCTCAATCCTCAATTTCCACCCCGCAACCGCCTGCGCGCAGGCAAATGCCTATTCTCCACCCGCGTCGCCGCGCGTCACATACAATTTCAATCCGGGCTGGAAATATATCCGCCAGGACGTGCCCGGCGCGGACAACCCCGCTTTCGACGACTCCACCTGGACGAACGTCAGCCTGCCGCACACGTGGAACGACGCCGACTCGTATCGCGCGCTCATCAGCCACGGCGGGGGCGACCAGACCATTTACGAGGGCATCGGCTGGTATCGCAAGCATTTCAAAATGCCTGCGGGAACCGAGGGCCAAAAGGTTTTCCTCGAATTCGAGGGGTTGAAACAGGCGGCGCATTTTTATCTGAACGGCCAGCCCGTCGGCCTTTACGAAAATGGCGTCACCGCGTGCGGGCTGGACCTCACCCCGCTGGTGAAATTTGGCGGGCAGGACAACGTGCTGGCGGTGAAAGTGGACAACACCATCGAATACAAAGAGGAGGCGACGGGCACACCTTTCGAATGGAAGTTTAGCAACAGCAACCCGAGTTTCGGCGGGCTGAACCGCGACGTCTGGCTGCATGTCATGGGCAAGGTGTATCAGACGCTCCCGCTCTACGAAAATCTGAAAACGACCGGCGTCTACATTTACGGAAAAAACTACGACATCAACGGCAAAACCGCCCAGGTCAATGTCGAGTCGCAGGTGCGCAACGAGACCGCCGATGCCGCGGCCCTCACGCTCTCGGCGGCGGTCGTGGACGCTGACGGCGTCGTGCGCGCGCAGTTCGCCGGCGCGGCGCAGAATCTTGCCAGTGGACAGACCGCGACGCTCACGGCCAACGGCCCGCTCGCCGGCGCGCATTTCTGGGACGTGAACGATCCCTACCTTTACGACGTTTATTCCATCCTCTCGGTGAACGGCAAAGTGGCCGACGTGTGCAAGATTCACACCGGTTTCCGCAAGGCCGAATACAAGGGCGGCGCGGGCACGGGCGGCGTTTTTCTCAACGACAAATTCGTCTGGCTCACCGGCTACTCGCAGCGCGCGGTCAACGATTGGCCGGGGCTGGGCCAGGCGTATCCGGATTGGATGCACGATTTCAACGCCGCGCTGCTTCGCGAAAGCAATGGCAATTATGTCCGCTGGATGCACATTTCCCCGCAGCGCGTGGATGTCACCTCATGCGACAAATATGGCATTGCCAATGTCTGTCCCGCCGGCGACGGCGAACACGATGTCTTTGACCGCCAGTGGGCGCAGCGCATGGAGGTCATGCGCGACTCGATCATTTATTTCCGCAACCACCCCAGCGTCCTTTTCTGGGAGGCGGGAAATTCCGCAGTTGTCGCAACCCAGATGGTGGCGATGGTGGACCTGCGGAAGCAATGGGACCCCAACGGCGGGCGGGCTGTGGGTTGCCGCTCGCTCAGCAGGCCGGACGCCATCGCCGCTTCGGAGTATGTCGGCACCATGCTCGGCCGGCCCACCGAGGGTCGCGACCATGGCCCCTTGATCGAGACGGAAGATTTCCGCGACGAAGGCGCGCGCGGCATTTGGGACGACTTTTCCCCGCCGCATTTCGGTTTCAAAAAAGGCCGCATGGATAGTTTTGGTTGGAATTCCGAGACCTTCGCCCTTGCCGGCATCCGCAATTATTTCAATTTTGTCAGCAGCCGGATTGACAATCCCAATCCCGCGCGTTCCGAGTATTCCGCCTACGCTTCGATTTATTGGTCGGACTCTGACGCCGATGGCCGGCAGCAAAGCAGTGAAGTCTTGCGGGTCAGCGGCAAGGTGGACGGCGTGCGCCTGCCCAAGGAAATTTTTTACGCCTCGCGCGTGATGCAAAGCTCCACGCCCGACCTCCATATCATCGGCCACTGGAATTATCCGACGACTCCGACGAACACGGTGAAAACCGTCTATGTGATTGCCAGCCATTGCGACTCCGTCGAATTATTTGTCAACGGCAAGTCGCTGGGCGTCACTAAAACCCCGGAAAACGGCTTCATTTATGCCTTCCAAAATGTTGCCTTCGAACCCGGCGCAATCAAGGCCGTCGCCACCAAGGACGGGAAAGCCGTCGCGCAACAGGAAATCCAGACGTCAGGCGAACCGGCGGCCATCAAACTCACGCTCCACACCGGGCCGAAAGGGTTGCAGGCGGACGGGAGCGACGTGGCGCTGATTGACTTCGAGGTTGTGGACGCGCAGGGCCGCCGCTGCCCGACGGATGAGGCGCGCGTGGATTTCGACACATCCGGCCCCGTCATCTGGCGCGGCGGATTTTGCAGCGACAAGCTGAACACGACCAACAACCGCTTCCTCGACACCGAATGCGGCATCAACCGCGTGGCCATCCGCTCAACCCTGACGCCGGGAACGATCACGGTGACGGCCAGGCGCGACGGTCTAAAATCTGCGACGATCACGCTCGACTCGAAACCGGTTGCGATCAAAGACGGGCTGACGCTGGAAATGCCGCAGACCATGTCGCCGGCGCGGGCGGTGCCGTAGTTCGTTTCGTTGCAATGAAGAGGCACGGATCGGGCCGCTTTGCTGAATTATGACCAGCCCGCTTATTCCGTCATTTTTTGAGTTTGTTTCGCGGGGGCGGCTTTGTGGTTGGGCAGCCCATTTTGGGGCTTCACTCTTTTCAAGTCTTGGCGTATATTCGAGGCGTTGCGCATATGGTGGAATTGGCAGACACGCTACTTTGAGGTGGTAGTGCCGAAAGGTGTGCAGGTTCAAGTCCTGCTATGCGCACCACTTTTCCTTTGGAAAATGGTGAATTGGCCAATCATGCAAAAGAAGTGCAAAACATTTCGAGCGGATTGGGCGAACAGAATGAGGCCAACGTGAAGTTTCCCAAAAAGCTCCGGACCGGGGCAAAGGCCGGGTGCTGGCGCGAATTTACAAGACCGACCACGCATCGCAGCCCTACATGCTTTACTGGCGGGTTCGCGTGGACGGCAAGCCCCGCAGCCAGTCCAAAAGATTCTCGACCTACAGCGAAGCCCGGCGCGCGGGCGAAAAAGTCGTTACCGACCTCGCCAAAGGCACGCTGGCGGCAACATTGTCACCGGGCCAGGTCACGGATGCGCTGGCCGCGCTCGAACGGCTGCGCGAATTTTACGCGGCGACGGGGCGCAAGGTCTCGCTGCTGGGAGCCGCCAGCGCGTTTGCCGAGGCTTCTGCCAAGCTGCACGGCAAAACGCTGGACGACGCCGTGGACGGCTATTTGCAAACCGTGGCCAGCGTGAAGCGGAAGGACATCAAGGAAGCCGTCGAGGAATTCATTGCCGCCGAGGAGCCGAAAACGAAATCACCCGATGGCCAGCGGGCGCAACTTTCCAGCGCATACTTCTACAACCGCGCGATCCAACTTCGCCGGTTCGCCGACACGTTCCCCGGTCACGCGGTTTGCGATTTGACGAAAGCGCATCTCGACAAGTTCGTCGGCTCGCTCGGCAAAATCCAAACCAAGTCGCGCAATCACCGCGCCATCGGCTCCTCGAAAACGCGCAACGGCTACCGCGCTGCTGTCCGGCAATTCCTGCAATGGAGCGTCCGCAAAGATTACTTATCAGCAACGCACAGACTGTTCGAGGCGGATACGATGCGCCCGGAGCAAACAAACGGCGGTGAGGTCATTTTCTACTCGGCGCGCGAATTGGCCGCATTGCTGGAAAGTGCCGATGAGACCCTACGCCCGCTCGTTGGCTTGGGCGGGCTGGCCGGGCTGCGGACGGCTGAATTGCTGCGACTGGATTGGGCGGACGTGTGGCGCGTGCCGGGACATATAGAAATCACGGCGAAAAAGGCCAAGACGCGGGCGCGCCGGTTGGTGGAAATCTGCCCGGCTTTGCAGGCGTGGCTTGAACCGTATCGCGTCCGTGAACGCGGCAAACTGTGGAGCGGCCACGAAGTCACGTTTCAGCAGCATTTCGTGAAACTGTGCGAGCAAGCGGGTGTGACTCGCAAGGTGAACGGCCTGCGCCACGGTTTCGCCACTCACTACTTTGCCTTGCACCAGAACGAGAACGCGACTGCCGCGCAAATGGGCGACTCGCCGCAAATGGTTTTCGCTCATTACAGGGGACTTGCGACAAAGCGCGAAGGTGAACAATGGTTCAACATCCTGCCACCGAAGGCCGCGAAAAACATCGTCCAACTTGCCCGCGAAGATCGCGTGATATGAAACAGAAACGAGCCAGACGCGAAGCCGCACGTTTCCTGTGGCACTTGCAAGACGCGCGTTTTGACCACGAGCATTGGTGGAGCGGCAAAGAGGAGGGAGTCCGAGTTGAGGCCGCCGTTTGGGAAATCATCCGGCGGCACCCGAACGCGGAGCGCGTTTACCAAAAGCGGAACCTGACCGGGTTGAACCGCTTGGGAATTTTTCTCAAAGCCGTAAAGGACTGGAGGCATCGCACGCCCCGTGGATTTTTTTCATGGTCGAAATTGACCGCGCCGGAGCGAAACAATTTCAAAAAGCGAATCTGGGAACACCTGCCATCGCAACACGGCTACGTTGTTCCGCCGGTCACGGTGTTAAACGACTTTCGCCCGCTCATGCGCCATTTGAAATCCAAAAGGAGCAGCAAGAAATTTATGGCATTGCAAGAGCCTCACTTGTGCCACCGCTTGTGTGACGAAACTGTGCTGGCTCACCGCAGCGGGCAAATCATCGTTGCGATTGACCCCGGCGCGCAGTATTGGCGCATTGAGAAATCGTTGAAGTCCGCCGTTGCGGATTGGCGGGGTGAAGTAAAACCGCCCGCTGGCGAAAAAGACCGCACCGGCCAGCGCCTTAAAATAATTGCCAGTTTCGAGCGCAAAAAACTCGACGGGACTTTTTCAAAAAATTCTAGTGAGGCGCAATTGCTCACGCGCTACCGCAGAACAATTGCGAACTTTCCTTTGCCGCTAGCTTGATGGTTCTGCGCGAATCGCATCGCGATTCGATAAGTATTGTTTCATTGAAGCAAGCGTAACGCGAATTACATTTAACACGATACAAAACGCATCGTGTTATGCCAAAGCAAATACAGCAAATCGAGCCGCCGGTTGACAACGGCTTCATTGACCGCGCAGAGCTTGCCCGCCGATTGAAAGTTAGCATCGGCACCATTCATAACCACTGCAAGAATGGGCGGCTGGCCTATATCAAATTGGGGCATCGTGTTCTATTCGATTGGGAGACGACGCGCCAACAGCTTTTGCGGCAGGCACGGGGAGGCGTCCAATGACTCGCGAGCTTCCAGAATTTTTGCGCGAGATGCTGGCCGCGCCGCCGCGTGCCGGCGAAGGCGTTCACGATTGGCTGTTTCGCGTTTCTCGTCAACTCCACTTCCATCTGCCAGCCGGTGAAATTGTTTCAGTCCTCGAAACCCGTGTCGCCAATTGCGGGCGGCACGTTCCCCGCGCCGAGATAATTTCCGCCGTGCAAAACTCACTGCCGTGCGCGTGGCAACCAAAGGGCAAAGCCGCGCCGGTGCAATCCGCCGCGAAATGGCCGTGTGTGAATCAGGAGCAGCGTGCCGCGATTGTCCGGGACAATGGGGGCTTGGCGGACTTGTGGGAACTGTCACGCCCGCGCATTGAGGATAACCGGCAACACACAGGGGAAATCATTGACCGGCTATTCCCCGGCAACCCGCTTCTGTGTTGTGGCAAATCGCAATCAGATTTTGACACCAAGCCGCTCGCGGACTGGCGCGGGCAATTGTCGCAACTGCAATTCATCGTGCCGTCGCCAATGTCGGCAATCACCGGCCAGACGAAAGACGGCAAGGAATCAAAGCACGCGCTCGCCAATACAGGCGACCGCCGATTCCTGATCTGCGAATTTGACACCGGCACGCCGGATAAATTCGCGGATGAACACGCGGCTTTGCTTTTGCATCTTGGCACGTTTGCGCCGCTGGTTTGCACGGTTCATTCCGGCGGAAAATCGTTGCATGGCTGGTTTTATGTTCACGGCCAGCCTGACGTGAAAGTTGAAAAGTTTTTCCGTTACGCCGTTTCGCTTGGCGCAGACCGCGCAACATGGACGCGCTCTCAATTCGTGCGGATGCCGGATGGACGGCGCGACGGTGGCAGGCGGCAGACTGTTTTCTTTTTGAACTTCCGGCCATTGGAGGGCAGCCGATGAGCATCTTGCTTGACGACCCCGAACTCCGCGACGTGCCAAGCGCGGACACGGAAATGAAACCCGCCGACACGCCTCGAATCCGTGAAGCGGTTCGGCTTGCCGACTTGAAAGCTCCGTCACGCGACGACGGGCGCGAATTGATTCAAGACCGTTTTCTCTGTCGCGGCGGTTCGCTGCTTTTTGTCGGGCCAACCGGTGCGGGCAAATCTTCATTCGCAATGCAGGCGGGCATCTTGTGGAGTATCGGGAAACCCTGCTTTGGATTGCGACCTTCCGCTCCGTTCCGCGTGCTCTACGTTCAATCAGAAAATTACCTCGGCGACCTCTACGAATTCCGGCAAGGCATTTTTGAAGGGCTGCAACTGATGAAGGAACAGGTGAAGTTGGCCGGGGAAAATGTCTGCATCGCCACGGTCAATGATTCTATCGGGACGGATTTCGTTCTCACTGTCCTGCGCCCGCTCTTGTCCACGCATAATCCTGATTTGCTGATTCTCGACCCGTTGCTGGCGTATCTCGGCGGTGACGTGACACGGCAGGACGTGGTTTCGTCTTTCGTCCGCTCCGCGTTGCAACCGGCCATAGCGGAAGCGGATTGCGGACTGGTTCTGGTGCATCATCCGCCGAAACCGAGGCGCGACACGGGCGGAGTCAAGGCCGGTGACGACGCTTATTTCGGCGCTGGCAGCGCGGACTTGGCGAACTGGGCGCGCAGCGTGATGGTGTTGAAGCCTACAACTCACCACGGCATTTACGAACTGCGACTTGCGAAGCGCGGCCAGCGGGCGGGCTGGGTTGAAGACGATGGAATGACGCCACGTTTTCAAGCGACAATCGCGCACGGCAAGGGCGGGCTGATTTATTGGCGCGAGGTTGACGAAGGCGAGCGGTTCAAGGCAACCCCGAACGATTCCGCAGCCAGCGACTTGCTGGCGCTGGTTCCGCGCACTGGTTCAATCCTGAAATCGGCTTGGCTCGAAAAAGTGAAAGTCAAAGGCGTCGGCGAACGGCGAGCCGAGCGGATTCTGGAAACATTGCAGGATGAGCAGCGGGTTTTCGTTTGGAAAATTCCACGTCCAAACGCGCGGGCTGCAATAGCTCTGGCGCGCGAATCGCAACCGGGAGGCAAGTCGTGAACTCTTGCCCACAACCCTGCACTCAACTCGGTTACAAGCAGCCGGGAACTAACGTCCATGCGGTTATCGGCGGTTATCCGCAGGCATCGTTTGAAATGACGCGAAATGGCGGAAATCACAGAATCGCCAATGTTCATGAGGTTATCCGCAGGTTAGCCGCAGGGTTATCGGCAAAGGTTTTCGGTTATCCGCACACGCTCCCTAAAGGGAAGCGTGTGCTGCGGATAACCCAAACCCGCGTAACTCAAAAAGAATCCCAATGAATCTGACCATCGAGCAAATCGTTGAAACCTGCCACGATGTCGGCTTGCGCATCGAGCCGTTCGGCGACCGGCTGCTGGTGGTGGATGAAGTGCGCCGGGAGCCTTACGTCCCGGAGTCACTGTTCCTGCTGCTTGTCGAGCACCGTGACGAGATTCGGGAACGGCTCCGCGCCGGCCACTTGGCCAAGCAGATTCTTTACGGTGAATTCGACGCCGCGACTCTGGCCAAACTGCTGACGGAGGCGACGCCATGACCTTCACCCTCGACAATTTTGAAAGCGCATTGGCCATGCGGCACGGGCTGACCGCTTACGAAATGAGCGTTGCGGCGATGATTCTGGCAGGCCGGGCGGCTTGTCCGCTCCGTTGCTACCCGGCGCGCGTGCGCGGTTTCGTCGCGGAAGTCCGCGAACAAGCCGAGCGGCGAAATGTAAAATCTCCACTCATTCTCCACTTGAAACAATGAACCAACGAAAGGACAACAGCAGATGAAAAACGAAATTAAATTGAGCGCCGATGCGCGGACGAAATTATTGGCGGCGCAAGCCGATCTTCAAAGGTGTTCGCCGCGCACACAGAGGCAACCAGCCGGCTTGACACGCTCCAGGCCAAACGCGACTCCGTTGCCGCCGCCATCGAGTTCGGGCGTCCAGACCCGCTGGACGATGCGGCTGTCGCAAAATTCGTCGCCAAGAAGCAACAATTGACCCTGCTGGACAACGAACTTGCCAAAGCGCGTGCTGCGTTCAACTTGGCTGATTTTGAGGCTCGAATTCAACGAGCGGCGGGGTGGGCGGCTGTGGCACTGCGTGGCGCGATAATGCCGGTTCGTGACGCTAAAGTTGCCGAAATCATCGAGCTGCTGCTGCCTTATTGTGAAAACGAAGCGCGCGCCCGCCATCTTGCATTGAGCACCGACGCCGTGGCCGCCATGTCAAACCGCCTTTCACTTCTGCGCCTCGACACCAGCAACGACGCTGATGTTTCAGAGTGGCTTGACCGAACGCTCAATGGAGACGTGACGTGGCTGCTTTGGCGCGGCGAGGAATGACCACAACAAACGACAAGGATATGAAAGACGCGAACCAAGAAAACATCATCGCGGAGATGGCCGTCCTTTACCAGCACGCGCACCATCCAGAAAAAGCGGCGAACGCGCGGAAGAAAACCGGCTCATTGACCGCCGCCGACTTTGCCGACATGACAGCACGGGGACGCGCAATTATTCGCGGCGAGACTGACGAAGCAAATCGCGGGCGCAAAGTCATGCGCGGCGAAACACCGGAAGTTCAAAGGGGGCGTGAGGCGATGCGGACATTTCCGCCAGCCCGACAAGTGGTGAAGCCATGAGCAAAAAAACCGGGAGAAAATCGAAGTTCAATCACGAAGTCGTCAAGACGATTTGTGACGCCATTTCAGACGGCGTTCCAATCACGCACGCGGCCACTATCGCGGGCGTTAGCTTTGAATGGGTTTGCCAGCACCGGAGACGCAGCCCGGAATTTGACCGGCAGATTCGAGAGGCAACCAGCGCGGCGATTCAATCCCGGCTGGCCGTCGTCAAACGCGCGATGGAATCCGCCGATGACAGCATCGCCCTACGCGCGGCGACGTGGTGGTTGTCCCATGCGCCGGGCGCGGCGGAACATTTCTCGGAATCGCGGCGTGTTGAACTGACCGGAGACGGCGACCTGTTTGCAGGCGCGCAGATTGCCGTTTTAGTCTGGCCGCACCAACAAAATCAAAATGAAAAAATCCTCGACGCAGAGAAAAATCGTCCTGCCATCGCTGCACCGGACGCAGATTGAAGTCCAATCTCACCCGGCGCGTTTCAAAGTCGTGTGCGCCGGGCGGCGCTGGGGCAAAGGTGTCTTGGGCGTTGGCGAAGCCGTGCGCCGGGCGGCGGCTGGCCAGCAGACTTGGTGGATTGCGCCGTCGTTTGCATCGGCTGCGTATCAAGCGGGCTGGCGAGTCTTGGAATTCTATGCGAGCAAACTTCCCGGCGCGCGGCTGCATCTGCAACGGCGTTCACTCATGCTGCCGGGCAATGGCTGGCTGCAATTCAAGACGGCGGAAGAAATTGATTCACTGCGCGGCGAGTCCATAGATTTTTGCGTCATTGATGAGGCGGCGCACATTTCGCAGCTTCAAAATCTTTGGGAACTTTGTCTGCGGCCATGTCTGCTCGACCGGAAAGGCCATGCGTGGTTCATCTCGACGCCGGCGGGAATGAATTATTTCCACGACCTGTTCAAGCGCGGGCAGATGGACGGAAAAATCTGGGCGTCGTTTCAATTCCCCTCGACGGCGAATCCGTATCTTGACGAAACCGAGCTTGCCGAAATCGGCGGGGATATGCCCGCGCTTGTGCGGCGTCAGGAAATCGGCGCGGAATTTGTGCAACTGGCCGGGGCAATGTTCAAGCGCGATGCCGTGAGGATTCTCGAATCCGAACCGGCTGGTGTCCGCTGGTGCCGGGCTTGGGATTTGGCGTTCACAACCAAGACGACCAGTGACTTCACGGCGGGCGTTCGCGTCGGCATGATGGCCGACGGCTGCATCGTCGTGGCGGATGTTGTGCGCGGAAAATGGGAATGGCCGCAAGCCGTGAAAACAGTTGCGACCACCGCAAGGGCGGATGGCAATTCTGTCCGGCAGGGCGTCGAAGTCGTCGGCGCGCAAGTTGGCGCGCTCCAAACTTTGCTCGCCGACCCGATGCTGGCGAGTCTGACATTCCAGCCGATACAGGTTCACGCCGACAAACTGACGCGCGCGTTGCCGGTGATTGCCCGATGCGAGCAGGGCAAGCTGGCCATTGTGCGCGCCGGATGGAACAAAGAATTCTTGGATGAGATTTCGGCCTTTCCTGAATCACGGCACGACGACCAGGTGGACGGCCTTGCCGCCGGACTTCAAATGATTGCCGACGGCGGCGGCGGCCCAATGGCGCACGTTGTCGAATTTGACCGCGACACTTTCCTTGACCGCTCATTCGAGCTTCGCACATTCGGGCATCGCGGACGGATACTGGTTTGAAATGAAAACTTTTGGTAAGGCCGGATTGAATACAAATTACTCGCTGTTCATCGGGCGCGTTTTTCGCCAAGATACCTGAAAAATAATGACACTATGACGTTCTCTGGCTGCAACAGATTCGAGGATTCTTCGACTTTTCGCGTCCCTTTTTTTGCTTATGTAATTGAGCATCCAGACATCCTCAACAAGGACACGCATTACTTTCTAAAATTTTGGGACATTGGACGTATCGCCAAAGCCAACCGATTGCACGACATGTTTGGCAAAGTGAGATTTATGGTTGATGGATATAATGATGACGAACGCGAACTGTTCGAGATTTCAGAGGTAAGAAATTTCCTAAGCCAGTTGACTGATAAATGGCCATATTTCTTCTACGCAGCCGACTTGGAAGACAGATTCCTGAATTATTTGATAAAGTGCCTCGTTCCACGTTTGAGCGTGGTTCGTGCGCCGAATATGCCAACTGACTGGGTGGCTACTGTCAGAATGTCCGACGTGAATGACGTTTGCGGAAGACTTCAAAAGGGATTTCATCACGCCGCGTCAATGGATAGTCAACTTAACCAGCCGGAGATTGACATACGAAACAGACAGCTTGACGCTTATCTTCACAAAGAGATTCTTGGAAAGTGGTAGCGAACCTGCTTTCACTGTGTTGAATAATGAGTCAACAGCCCAACACTTTGGAGCCTGCACCGGGAAAGACCTGTGGGTCATGCACCCTTTGTTGTAAAATCCTTGGCATCACCGCAATTCAAAAGCCGCCGGGAACATGGTGCAAACATTGCAACCTTGGAGCAGGTTGCAAGATATATTCCAAACGGCCAGATGAATGCAGAGCCTTTATGTGTATGTGGCTTGTTGACCCACGGCTAGGTGCCGAATGGAAGCCCAACCGTTCAAAAATGGTCATCTGCCCCGGTGACAATTCACTCGATATTGAATGCGACGCAGGCTATCCACTGGCATGGAAAAGTGAACCATATTTTCACCAAATTCAAGAATGGGCGCTGGCAGCTAGACAGCACGACGGATTTGTCTGGGTGTGTGTTGGTAACAAAACAACGCTCATCGCTCCAGAAGGAGAATTCCCGCTCGGTGAACTCCATGGTGATGACCGTATCATTACAAAGTTCACTGGCTCACGTTTCACCGGCGTTCGTGTGGTCAAAGCGAGCGAATTGGGCAATGTGAGTGAAAACCCTTAACTATAGAAATTGACGAGGAGGCCGGGGAAATGTCCGCAGTGCTGGTCTGCAACTGTCAACGCCCCAATGAAGTGGCAGGACGATTCCGTTATGAGCGGCGCGATTTAGCTGCGGAGCTTTTTGTAAAGTGCTTCGAGTTCATAGGTTTCACGAATCAGCCTTTTTAGCTTTTTAAGAACCCTTTTGGATTCGCGCGTGTGCTTTGGCTTGGTTGTCTTTTTCATGGTGTTGATCCAATGTCACTGCATAATCGCCCGATAAAACCGCGCCGGTTGTCCGGCTCCAGCCGGGTCTTGGAACTGATAAGGGCTGGCCGACAAATTGGTGACGCAAAGCAAATTCATCCAATTGGTGCCTGCCAGATTGGTGCTGTATTGCACCATGAAATTGTTGTTCAACATGCCAGCCAGATTTAATTGCGGACAGCCTGCCACAAATTGAAGTGCCAACGTCGGAGGGACAACCGGCGGAAGCGTTAAACGGAACACCGTCCCACTGCCGCCGCCGCTACCGCCTTTATAAGTCGTGCCATAGAAATTGCCGTCAGTGCCCAGCGTCAGCGCGGCCCACGGCCACATTCCATTGCCGCCGGTGAAAGACACCAGCGTGGTCAACGTGCCGTTGGTCGTCACTTTGAACACCGTCCCTTCACCATATATGCTGCCGCCTTCTTCAGTCGTGCCGTAAAAATTGCCGTCATTGCCCAACGTCAGCGCGGCACGCGGATTCGCCCCATTGGTGTTGGCAAACAAAATTAACGTGGTCAACGTGCCGTTGGTCGTGACTTTGAAAACCGTCCCATAACCATATATGCTGCCACCTGCTTCAGTCGTGCCGTAGAAATTTCCGTCAGGCCCCAGGGTCAGCGCAGCATTCGGGGTCTCTCCATTTGTGATGGCAAAAGAAACCAGCGTGGTCAACGTCCCGTTGGTCGTGACCTTGAACACTGTCCCGCCAACAATGCTGCTGCCACCTGCTTCAGTCGTGCCGTAAAAATTGCCGTCATTGCCCAGGGTCAGCGCGGCAGACGGGTTCCAGCCATCCGAGCCGCCGTTGAAAGAAAACAGCGTGGTCAACGTGCCGTTGGTCGTCACCTTGAACACCGTTCCATCACCGCTGCTGCCGCCATAAAGAGTCGTGCCGTAGAAATTGCCGTCAGTGCCCAGTGTCAGCGCGGCCAGCGGACTTGCCCCATTGGTGTTGGCAAACGAAATCAACGTGGTCAGCGTGCCATTGGTCGTGACTCTGAAAATCGTCCCTTCATCGCTGCTGCCGCCGTATTCAGTCGTGCCGTAGAAATTGCCGTCATTGCCCAGTGTCAGCGCGGCATCTGCATTCTGTCCGTTGCTGCCGTTGAACGAAGCCAACGTGGTCAGCGTGCCATTGGTCGTGACCTTGAACACAGTTCCATAGCCGTAGCTACCGCCAGTAGTGCTGTAGAAATTCCCGTCGCTCCCTAGCGTCAGCCCGGCCACCGGATATGCCCCATTGGTGCCGACAAAGGAAACCATTGTTTGCAATGTCTGTGCGCTAACCAGTGATGCGGAAGCCAAAATGCAAGACAGGATTGCCGATGCCGACAGTCGTTTTGTTTTCATATTGAGAATCAGTTGTTGCGTGTGAACTTCACACACATTCGACGCCTGAATCCGTTACAAGTCAAGCGTGTGGATTTCCACGCGCGATGAAAAAAACAATCAAGGCGACGCAACGCAATATCATTGGCGGTCGAGTGAAGCAAGCCCGCTTGAAGTGCGATCCCACGGTGAGCCAAGACGATTTGGCGGGAAAGCTCGCCGGTCAAGGCGTCCTCTTGGATCGGACGGCCATTTCACGAATTGAAAATCAATCCCGTTACGTCATGGATTATGAAGCCGCCGCCATCGCCCGCGCTTTGAAAGTTTCTGCGGCTTGGCTGTTTGGTGAAACGCGCTGAATTTTAGCCGCAGACCACCCTTATTGCCGCCGCGCTCGGTTGAACTCCCCGAATCAGACGCCACGCCAGCAACGAAAACAGACGGCTGATAAGATTGAATCAGCGGGTGGCTAGGTTGGAGTCTCCTCTTCGGCAGCGGGCTGGGGTTGTGCCTGGCTAGGCGTTGTTGCTGGGGCGTCCGCTTCTGGCTGTTCATTTTCGGAAGGCTTGGGATGCTGACGACGTTTTTTCTTTCTCACGGGTGCGGTGGAGATCCGCAGCAGCGACAGCAGCTTCCGTGTTGAGGACTTGCACCACGGCGTGAAATACTGCTTTGAGTTCCAATCTTGCACGGCCTTGGCGGTCAAGTTCCTGCCGAATCTTTCTCAAAACCTCCTCGCCAAGCAAGGTGGTGACAATGGTTTTTGGGCTAAGCAATTTTGATTGCTCGTAATAAATTTTTAGCGAGTCCTCTTGCACATTGCGCTTTGCCAAAATGGATAACGTGTCCCACACCAAATCAGGGTCTGTTACAAACATTTCCAAAAAATCCAGCTTGAACACAAGGTTGGGCTGTATGCGCTCGCCGAAACTCAGGTGGTATAGTTGCCATTCGACGCCATTAGTCAGCAACACCCAGTTGACGGGGGCACGTGAAGCGTAGTTGTAAGCCTGTTCGATATGCTTCTCAATGAGACTCTTGATGCCTGCGGCCTTGGCTTCAACGAGAAATTCAGGCTTCGGCTGGCCCTCATCAGTCTTACCGTCAAGTTGGATGGCAAAATCGCAGAAGCGGTCCTTGACGGGAAGTTCCATCGGGATTTCACCAGCCAACTGGTCATAGCCGAGAACTTCCTCAAAGAACTTGATCAGAATCTGCACTGTGTTGGATTCATTCTCATTGCGTTCGCGTGCAGCTTTGAACGCAGCGGCAAACTTGTTCAACTTCGCTAAAATGGGTTTATCTATGGGCATATTGATTAGATTATTCACGGCCTGCCGAACGTCAAGCATCCGTTTGTATGAGGCGGGATTTCAGTTTGCGACGCGCCAAGCGCAAGTCGCCGTCATCTTCGCAAAATCAATTCACCGGGCGCGGAATCATAGAAGCAAAACCCCGGAGCCGGGCGGCGAGTCAATTTGGAGCGCAGAAGGGTGACGGGGCGAGCAAGAGATTGACGCGGCGACCGGCGACATACCATCACGCCTCTGATTCACGCGCACGGTCACACGCGACTGCGGACTGGCTGCGGATGGTTCGCGGCCATTTGCGCGGATTGAACATGGACAATTTGCGGACGCGGCAGCGGTCACGGCTTCGGACTGGTCAAGTCACGGACTGGACGCGGCGCGGACACGGTTGCGGTCGCGGACTGGTCACGGCCTGACCGTGGCTGCGGACACGGGAGCGGCCATTTGCTCGGTCACATTGCGATTTCAGCGCGACTGTTTCGCGGACTCGAAAGCCTGCCATCCGGCAGGAGTAAGGCGTGCCTTGTCAAAAACTGGCAAGGTGACGCGACAACCGGCCATACATAATCGGTTTTGATTCACGCGCACGGCTTCAGCGTGATTGCGGATTGTCTGCGGACAGTTTGTGTCCATTGCCGTTGCCAGATCATGCTCACGGCCATTTGCGCGGACTGAACAAGGTTGCGGCCTGTTCGAGGATTTGGATTGAACGCGGAATGATTATGGACATGGCTGCGGTCGCGGATTGACCGTGGCTTTGGCTGCGGACTGGACACGGACGCGGACGAATCGTAGCAGTGGCCAGTGTGCGGACTATTTGCATTTTGGGATTGGTTGTGGCCATGTCCACAATTCCGGCGAACGGCAATGTTGCATCGCGTATCCGCCACGACTATTTCGCGGACAAAACCCGTTGTTTCGGCAAGGGGTAACGCGTGCCTCGTCCAAAACCGATAGGTTGAACCCGTGCGAATGCCATTCCGCTGCGGATCAAGTGAGAACCGATTTGCCCGCTTCACGGATGCGATTGGACAGATTGAGAGGACAATTTCCATTTCGGCAATGCAGTCACCCGCGCTTGAAATCCTGTGTGTCTGGAACGCCCGCCCCGTCGCTGTTTAGCACAAAGTCTCCGGTGTATGAATGGTGAACGGAAAGATTTTTTGAGCGTCGTGCCGCCTGCCAGCGCGGACGTGCTGGACGCTGGCATTCGCGCCGAACAAAATCAAACACCGTCTGGCGAGGCAGGCTTCCTTGACGAAAAACAACTGCTGGCACGGTTGCCAGTGAGCCGTGGCACGTTGAGCAACTGGAAAGCCAAAGGACTCATTCCCTTCATCAAGATTGGCAGACGTTGCCTGTATGACTGGGTGAGCGTGCAAGGCGCGCTCCTACGCCGTCAGCGCGGCGGCTCGCTCGAACCTCATTAAAACTTGCTGCAACGCGCCGGGACGCCCAAACGCATCATTCCCGCACTTGTGAACAAAACGCGCTGTAGGCCGCAAATGCGCGCGGATACCGCTGCGAATTGCCGCCGGTCACGAACAGACGGAATGGCCGACAAGGGCAAAGTTGAAACGCTGTCCAATGACGTGCAATCAGGCACAAAGCAAAAGGGTGGTTTCTTTGATTTTTTGAGGCCATCCATGTGCAAAAGGTTTGCAAAACATTTTGGCCGTTTTCCACGGTGCAAAACATCTGCAAAACTCGTCTCGCGTGCAGAACAATGCAAAACAATTTCTTGCGCGTGGTTGTGCGTAATTGAATAAAAACGCTTGCATTTGCAAGGTAAATCGCGTATAACTGTTTGCAGGTAGATTCAACTAAATACAACTATGAGCAACGACGGCGACACCCTATTTGCATATTCAAGTCCTGCTATGCGCACCATTTGAATTTTTCCGTCTTCCGCCGTCTGAAAAATCCTCAACTCAACCGCATCGGCATGACGACGTAGAGAAACGGGCCGTTGATCTTCAGGACTCCGGGACTCAATTCGTCAATCAGCTCAAAGAAAACCTCGTCCTCGGTCAGCGCGGCGAGCGGGTCTATGAGGTAGCGCGGGTTGAAGGCTATGGCGATTTCCTTGCCCTTGTAATTGACCGCCAGGCTCTCGCGCGCCTCGCCCACCTCCGGTGAATTGGCCGTGATGGCCAGTGTGTTCTTGCCAAAGGTGAGCTTGACGGAGTTGGCCTTCTCGCTGGTCATGATTTCCGCCCGCCGGAGCGCCTGCAAGAATTCCTCGCGCACGAGAGGAATGCGCTCCTTGGTTTCGGATGGAATCACCTGCCGGTAATTCGGGTAGTTGCCTTCGATCAGCTTGGTGATGAGCAGGACGGAAAATCCTTTGTCGTCCTTGAGCGCGAAGGAGGCCTGGTTCTCGCCAAATTTGATTTCCACGTCGCCCTTGTCCTGCATCAGCCGGTTCAGCTCGCCCACCGCCTTGGCCGGCACGATAAATTCTCCGCTGCTCTTCTCGGAAATGTCAACCTCCTCGTCCACGAGCGCAAGCCGGCGTCCGTCAGTGGCAACGATTGTCATCTTGTGATCCTTGAGGCTGATGAAAATGCCGTTGAGCACGTAGCGGGATTCGTCCGATGACACGGCAAATGCCGTCTTGCGCATCATCGCCTTGACGGTTTCCTGTGGAAGAATGACTTTTTTGTCATCCTTGAACTTCGGCAGTGGAGGAAATTCATCCGCTCCCAGCCCGTGGATTTTATAGAACGACGAGCCGCAACGCAGACTGCAAACGTTTTTTTCATCCACTTCCAGATCAATCTCGCTGCCGTTCAATTCGCGGGTTATGCCGAACAGTTTTTTCACCGGCACGGTGGTGGCCCCGGCTTTTTTCACCTTGGCCTCCACTGAACAGGCGACGGTCACGTCCAGGTCGGTCGCTGTGAATTCCACGCGGTCCTTTTCCGCGCGTAAAAGCACATTGGACAGAATCGGCAGCGTGGTGCGCGTGCTGACGACGTTTTGAACCGCCTGCAGGCCGGCGAGAATTTGCTCCTTGGTGATGGTCAGGTTCATGCGCGTTTAATAATACTCTTTTTATGTTAAGAAATTAACCGTATTAAGGGGTGTGAATAATGCAAACAACTCCAAGTGTCAAGGTTGGCACAACATTTTTTGAGGCGTAAAGCATCGTGGAAATCAGGTTAGAGAAACCGGAAAATTTTAAAAGTCAAAGTTCTTAACAAAATTCACAAGTCATTCACAAGGAAAGAGACGGTTGTTTTCCAAGTTGTGCGCGCCGGATTATTTCAGGAAGCAACGCGCGGACGAAACCAACTTCTTGCGCCGAGGAATGGCGTCCAAGAGAAAAACGAACCAGGGAATTGGCGGAATCAGCCCGGCCAATTGCCGCCACCACGTGAGAAGGCGCCAGCGAACCCGCCGAACAAGCTGAACCGGAAGAAGCGCAGATGCCTTCAACATCCAGTCCTGCGAGCAGAGCGATGCTGTCCGCGCCGTGAACGACAAAAGAAATCGTATTTACCAGACTATTTTCCAGGGGGCTGACGATTTCGCAACCGACAATTTTTTCAATCCCGCCGATGAGTTCAGCCCGGAATCCCCTCATTTTATCCTTTTCAAAAACCGGTGGCTTGACAAATCGCTCCAGCGATTCAACCAAACCAATGATTCCCGGCAAGTTTTCCGTTCCGGCGCGCCGTTCGTTTTCATGGCCGCCGCCGAACAGAATTGGATCGGGACGCAGCGGCGACTTCGCAAAAAGCAGCCCCGCGCCCTTGGGTCCGTGAAATTTATGCGCGCAGACAGAAACCAAATCCGCATTGAACTGCCAGATGTTTTCAAACGGCTCCTTGCCAAACCATTGAACCGCATCGGTGTGAAAAATGACGCCGCGCTCGCGGCAAATCGCGCCGAGTTCCGCCACCGGCTGAATCGTGCCGATTTCATTGTTCGCCGCCATCACCGAAACCAAAATCGTGTCCGAACGAATCACCATTCTCAAATCGTCCGGCGAAACCCGGCCTTCGGAATCCACCGGCAGCCGCGTGACTTCAAAGCCCTCATATTTTTCAAGGTAATCAAAGCAATGCAAGACAGCGTGATGCTCAATTGCCGAGGTGATTAAATGCTTTCCTTTCGGCTTAAGCAAACGCGCCACGCCGAAGACGGCAAGATTGTTCGACTCCGTTCCGCCGCTGGTGAAAATGATTTCACCCGGTTTCGCGCCCAAGAATTTTGCCGCGCGGTCTCGGGCGTCATCGAGCGCGGCCCGCGCCTTTCTTCCGACGCGATGGACGCTGGATGGATTGCCCCAAACGTCGCCGAGAAACGGCAGCATCGCGCCGCGCACCGCCGGATCGAGCGGAGTCGTGGCGTTGTAGTCGAAGTAAATTGTCCGTGGCACCGATGCGATTTCTAAGCAGCCGCTTCCCGCCGACGAGATAAATCGCGTCAACCAGCCTGTGCGGAGGGTTTGACATGGCGGCGGGAAAGCTTATTTTGCTCAAGCTGTGACAACAATAGACCATGCCGCGAAGGCGTTGACCTGCCTGGACAAGCTGCCGCCGCGCGTTTGCGCCGTCGTGCGGAGCATCGAAACCGACGACGAGGAAATGCAGCGCCTCAAAATGCTGGGCGTGTGCGTGGGCCGCCGCGTCGAACTGGTCCGGGGCGGCGATCCGCTCATCCTGCGCGTGTTCGGCTCGCAGCTCGGCCTTTCCGCAGCGCTCGCCGCCCGAGTCCGCGTCGAGGTCTGCCAGCCCGGCCATTGCGCCCTGCGCGAAGACAATTGCGCATGAGCGACGCCGGAAAATTACAGTCAGCTCCAGCCTGCGGTTGCGAAAGAAAAGCTCCGCAACTCCTGCCGCATCACGCCTTCACGCTCGCGCTGGTCGGCAATCCCAACGCGGGCAAGACCACGCTGTTCAACGCGCTGACCGGCTTGCGCGCCAAGACCGCCAACTTTCCCGGCACCACCACCGAGCGCCGGGTCGGCAGAACCAAAATCGGCGGCCGGCAGGTTGTCTGGTGGATTTGCCCGGGCTTTACGGGCTGGAAAGCTCCTCGCCGGAGGAAAAACTTGCCAGCGACGCCCTGCGCGGACGGCTCGCCGGGCATCCCACCCCGAACGCGGCGCTGGTCGTCGTGGACGCGACGAATCTCGAACGGAATCTTTTTCTCGCCAGCCAGCTTCTGGAGCTGGACTGCCCCGTCATCGTGGCGTTGAACATGATGGATATGGCCAAACGGGACGGCATCCGCATTGACGTTACAAAACTCCGCACCGAACTCGGCTGTCCTGTGGTTCCGATCACCGCGCGCTCCGGCGAAGGAATCCGCGAACTCCAAAAAGAAATCGAACTCTGGCACGGGTCTGCCTGTCAACGGGCTGGAGGCCCGTTCGACGCACAGCCAAACCGGCCTGCGCCGGTTGCAGCGGCTGCCCGTATCAGGCGCGTTACGAATGGACGGAAAACATTTCCACCCGGGTCATGGACGCGGTGGCGGCGCGGCGGTCGGCGCGGACGGAAAAAATTGACGCCATCTTCACGCATCCGGTCGCCGGGGTCGTCGTTTTTCAAATCGTCATGATTTCGCTTTTCGCGCTGATTTTCTGGGTGGCGCAGATTCCGATGAACCTGATCAGCGGGCTGTTTGCGACGGTCGGCGCGTGGATCGGGGCCACGCGCCGGCGGGCGATTGGCAGAGCCTGCTGGTCAACGGCGTCATTGGCGGCGTCGGCGGCGTGCTCGTTTTTCCTGCCGCAAATCTGCATTTTGTTTTTCGCGCTGTCCCTGCTCGAAGACACCGGCTACCTGTCGCGCGCCGCGTTTGTGATGGACAAAATCATGCGCCGGCTCGGCCTGCCGGGCAAGGCGTTCGTGCCCATGCTCTCCGCGCACGCCTGCGCGATTCCCGCCATCATGTCCGCGCGCGTCATTGAAAATCCGCGCGACCGGCTGGTCACGATTCTCATCACGCCGCTGCTGACCTGCTCGGCGAGATTCCCGTTTATGCGATGGTCACGGCGCTGCTGTTTCCGCATTCGCCGCTCAAGGCCGCGCTCGATCTTTACGGCGGCCTACGCCACCGGCACGCTGGCGGCGCTGGGCATGCGCGCTGGTTTTCAACCGCACCATTTTGCCGGGCGGCAGCAAGCCGCTGATGATTGAACTGCCGGCGTATCGTCTGCCCGGCCTGCGCACGGCGCTGCTGCACACGTTCGATCGCGCGAAAATTTTCGTGAAACAGGCCGGCACCATCATCCTGATCGTTTCCCTTGTTTTCTGGGCGCTGTCAAATTATCCCAAAATCGCGCGCCGCCCGCCGCCGCTGTTGCGCTGACGGCGCAGGCCGCACAATTGGACAAATCCGGCGATGCGCAGAAAGCCTCGGAAATGCGGCTGGAATCCGACCACCTGACCGCGCAATCCTCCCTGCAAAATTCCGCCGCCGGCAAAATCGGCCGCGTGCTGGAGCCGGCGCTCAAGCCGCTCGGCTACGACTGGCAGATCGGTATCGGCATCGTCAGCTCGTTCGCCGCGCGGGAAGTCATCGTCTCCACGCTGGCCATCGTTTATGGAGTCGGCCAGGACGCCGCGGAGCATCACAGTTCGTCGCTTTACGATTCGCTGCGCCGGGCCACGCGGTCCGACGGCACGCCGATGTTCACCACCGCGACGTGCGCCAGCCTGCTGGTGTTTTACATTCTGGCGGCGCAATGCCTTTCCACCACGGCGGTCATGCGCCGCGAAACCGGCGGCTGGAAATGGCCGCTGTTCCAGATCGGCTACATGACCGGCCTGGCCTACGTTGCCGCGTTCATCGTCTTCCAGATCGTCAGCCGGCTCGTGCATTGAATTTACGATTTATGATTGATGATTTATGATTTTTCCGACGTCCGCTCGCGGGCGAAAGAAATTATCAATCATAAATCGTAAATCATAAATGGAAACCCGGGTCAAAATTTGCGGCATCACGAACCTTGCCGACGCGCAGGCCGCCGTCGCGGCGGGCGCGGACGTGCTGGGACTCAATTTTCACGAAGAAAGCCCGCGCCATGTTTCAAT
This sequence comes from uncultured Verrucomicrobiae bacterium, assembly GCA_963762585.1. Classification (GTDB taxonomy): domain Bacteria; phylum Verrucomicrobiota; class Verrucomicrobiia; order Limisphaerales; family UBA11358; genus UBA11358. Next base: position 1,763 of record CAVXLF010000008.1, on the reverse strand, counting down.
GAAAACAGCGGCGGAAATTTCAAATCAACTTCCGCCGTTCGTGATGCGCGCCGGCGTGTTTGTGAACGCGGACGAGGACCTCGTCACGCGCGCCATCGGCGAGTGCGGCTTGAGCCTGCTGCAATTTCACGGCGACGAGACGCCGGAATTCTGCGCGCAATTCGGGCTGATGAGCATGAAGGCTTTCCGCATCCGCGACGCGGAATCGCTGAAGGAACTGCCGAAGTTCCAGACCGACGCGTATTTGCTGGATGCCTTTTCGCCGGAAGCGCGCGGCGGCACGGGCGAAAAATTCAACTGGGAACTGGCGGTTGAAGCGCAAAATTTTGGCAAACCAATTTTTCTCGCCGGCGGATTGACGCCGGAAAATGTCGCTGACGCCGTGCGCAAAGTCCGTCCGTTTGGCGTGGACGTTGCCAGCGGCGTGGAAAGCTCGCCGGGAAAAAAGATCACGCGAAAATCCGGGCGTTTATTGCGGCGGTGCGGGCGGTGTGAATAAACTCACCGAAGAAATTTGCAGCCTATCCTCTTGCTCAGGCCACTGGTCAATCATATCTGTTTTGAATCATCTGCTGAATGACTGTCTGCAATCTTCTTCCGCTTCCATCGGCGCGGCGCGTCTAATCGCGCAACGATAGTCAGCAGTCCGAGTATCAGCAAGCCAACCCACTTAAGCGTCCAGCCGGTCGTAAATCCAATGAAGGCAACCCACGCAGTGATCGCAACCGCAACCAGAATCAATATGGCGTTAATTATCATAGCGTGCGAAGTGGCCTAACATTTATTAGGCACCAATTTTTGTGGCCTATTCTGTATCATGAAGACAAGTATAAACTGGATGCAACCCGCTGTCCAGCTTATATTTCTGGCCCAGATGACCGACGATTTATTTTCAACAAAGGCTGCAACAAAGGCGCGCGCCGAATACGCGGCGGCGGCAAGGCTGGCAAAGTCAGCGCCCGAATTTTTCAGGCAGTTCAATCGTCATTCCCTCTCTCGCGGCGTCCACTTTCAATTTTGATTTTCGTTTCGCCGCGAGCCGCCGCGCGCGTTTCACAAAGCCGTCAATGGTCTTGTCGTCGTGGTCCGGGTCGTGATGGAACAGGCAGAGTACCGGACGCCGGCTTTCAGCGCGAGCGCCACCGAGTCATCCAGACAGCCGTGGCCCCAGCCGGTGTGGGTTTTGTATTCTGCGGCGGCGTATTGCGCGTCGAGAATCAGCACGTCCGCGTCGCGGATGAATTCAATCATTTTTGTGTCCTCGCCGCCGGCGCGCGGCTCGGAGTCGGGAAAATAAACAATCAGGCTGTCGGGCGAGAACAGCCGGTAGCCGAAACACAGGCCGGGATGATTGGAGCGTTGCGCGCGCACCTGCACCGGGCCGATGTTGAAATTGAAGTCCGCGACCTCCTCGATTTCGATGTTGCCGGGCACCTTGGCGAACGGCACGGGGAAATAAGTGCTTTCCATCTGGCCGGTCAGCGCGCTGGTCAGGCCTTCGCGCGCGCCGGGCGCTCCCAGAACCCGCAGCCGGCAGCGCGGATTGTAAATCGGCGCGAAAAACGGCAGCCCCTGAATGTGTCCAATGCGTGTGGGTCACCAGCAGGGTGAGGTTAAGCGGCCGGTTTTTGAATTCCGCCAGCAGCGCGCGGCCCAGCGCGCGCAGGCCGGTGCCGGCGTCGAGGATGATGACGTCGTTGCCATGGCGCACTTCCACGCAGGAAGTGTTGCCGCCATAGCGCACCGTGCCCGAGCGGGAATAT